>JAGWZE010000053.1 GCA_018969015.1 Alphaproteobacteria bacterium | reverse complement strand
TCGCCGAGGCTCGTGGTGTCGTCGCGGCGCCCCTTGAACCAGCCGTCGTCGAGCACGAAGCGCTCGGCGCCGAGCGCGGCGGCGGCTTCGATCATTGGCGCGAGGCGGGCGGCGGAGACGTCGAAATAGGCCGCCTCCCACGTATTGAAATGCACCTTGCGCGGACCGCGGGCGCCGGCGCGGGCGCGCACGGCGGGATGGAACGCGGCGCGCACGCCGTTGCGCCCGCGCGTGGTGAAGGCAACGAGCGCCTCGGGCGCGGCAAAGGCGGCGCCGGGCGCCAGCGTCACCTCGCCCACCTCGAGCCGTGGGCCGATCTGCAGCTGGCGCACGCCGTCCAGGCGGTGTTCGGCAAGGAGGCGCGCCTCGCCGCTCCACGCGAGCGCGACCGCAAGCACGCGGCCCTCCTCCTCGCCGGCCCCGGTGGACGCGGCGCCGAGATAGGCGGCGCTTTCGAACCCCGTGCGCCCACCGCGGCTCTCCTTGACGATCATGCCCGGCGCGAAGGGCGCGGCGGTCAAGCGATGCTCCCCGCCCCAGCGGCCGGAATAGGTCCAGATCTCTCCGACCCAGGCCGGCGCCGGCAGCGTGAGGGCCGAGAGTGTCGTGAGCGAAAGCGGCGCGGCGCCCGCGTTTTCAACGGCGAGGGCCCAGCGGAACAGCGCCCCCTCGCGGGACATGATGATCCGGAAACGGACGCTGTCGTCGGCGAGATCGACGTGCAGCGCGCCTTGCTCGGCCCGCGCCCCCGTCACCACGGGATCGAGCGCACGCGCGCCGCCTCCGTCCGCCACGGCGACCGCAGGCGCGCCGAGAAACCCGTAGCCGCCCGCGGGGACGAGCGAGAGCGGGCGCGGCGCATCGGGCTGGGATTCGCGCGGGCCTTCGGCCGCGAGTGTTTCGAACGCGGCGAGATCGGCGCCTTGCGGCAGGCGCGGCCCGAGATAGAGCACGCGCGCCGGGGCGCCGACACGCGCGAGTACGATGAGCGAAGCCTCCCCGGCGTCGAGGCGCAGCAGGTCGCTCTTCACGCCGCGCCCGACAGCACGCGGGCGACGGCGGCGCGCCAGCGCGCGGTACGGGCCGCGCGGATCGATGGATCAAGGCCGGGCTCGAAGCGCGCGTCGGCGCGCCACAGCGCGCGGATGTAGTCGACACCGCCGATCAGGCCGGCGCCGAGCGCGGCGAAGGCGGCGGCGCCGAACGCGGTGGTTTCGGTGAGCACCGGGCGCACGACGGGCAGGCCCGTCATGTCAGCCATGTCCTGCAAAAGCCAATCGCTGCGGGCCATGCCGCCATCGACGCGCAAGGCGGCGGGCGCGAGGCCATCTTTCGCCATCGCCTCGATGAGATCGCACGTCTGGTGCACGGTGGATTCGAGGGCGGCGCGGGCGATCTCGGCGCGGCCGGCGCCGCGCGTGAGCCCCACCAGCGCGCCCCGCGCTTCCGGATCCCAATAGGGCGCGCCGAGGCCCGCGAACGCCGGCACGAGCACGACGCCGCCGCTGTCGGCGACGGAGCGCGCCAGCGCCTCGGCCTCGGCGGGTTCGCCGATGACGCCGAGCGCGTCGCGCAGCCAGGTGATCGTCGCGCCCGCCGAGAGGATCGAGCCTTCGAGCGCATAGGACGTCTTGCCGTTCAGGCGGTAGGCGATGGTGCCCAGAAGCCGCGACGACGAGCGCACGAGCGTGTCGCCGGTGTTGAGCAGCAGGAAGGCGCCCGTGCCGTAGGTGCTCTTGACGTCCCCGGCCGAGAAGCATGCCTGCCCGATCGCGGCGCTCTGCTGGTCGCCTGCAACCGCGCGGATCGGCGCGGCCGTTCCGAACACGGACGACATCGCGACGCCGTAATCGGCCGCGGTGTCGCGCACCTCGGGGAGAACCGCGGCGGGCGCGCGGAAAATGCGCAGGAGGTCCTCGTCCCAGCGTCCGGCGGCGATGTCGTAAAGCGAGGTGCGGCTGGCGTTGGTGGCGTCGGTGGCGTGCACGGCGCCGCCCGTCATGCGCCAGACGAGGAAGGCGTCGATCGTGCCGAACGCGAGCTTGCCGGCCTCGGCGCGGGCGCGCGCGCCGGCGCCGTGATCGAGAAGCCAGGCGAGCTTGGAGGCGGAGAAATACGGATCGAGCACGAGGCCGGTCTTGGCGGCGATCGTGGGTTCGAGACCATCGGCGGCGAGCGCGCGGCAGACATCGGCGGTGCGGCGGTCCTGCCAGACGATCGCGTTGCCCACGGGGGCGCCGGTCTCGCGGTCCCACACGACGGTGGTCTCGCGCTGGTTCGTCACGCCGATCGCGGCGAGCGCAAAGCCCTTGGCCTCGGCCTCGGCCACGGCGGCGCGGCCCGTGGACAGGACCGTGGCCCAGATCACTTCGGGATCGTGCTCGACCCAGCCCGGCTGCGGGTAGATCTGCGGGAACTCCTGCTGCGCGACGGCGATCACGGCGCCGTCGAGCCCGAAGGCGATGGCGCGGCTCGACGTCGTGCCCTGATCGACCGCGAGGATGAAAGGCGGTTGCGTCACGGCGGCGCTCTCCCTGGTTTTCGTCGTGGTTTTGGTCGGGCCTAACGGCCCTTCGCGCCGCAGTCTAGCGGCAGCGCGCGACCGCCGCATCCAGGCGATCGAGCCAGAGCTGGCCGTATTTGGCGGCGTACCAGGCGCGCACGCCGCGCGTGGCCTCGACGAAGCGGGCGCGCTCTTCGGGCGTCGGGGCATGGACCTCCCCGCCGGCGGCGCGGATGGCCGCGATGGCGGCGCGTTCGCGCTCGGCGGCGGCGGCGCGTGTGGCGCGGGCGAGGTCTTCGAGACCGGCGGCGACGATCGGCTTGAGATCGTCCGGGAGGGCGTCCCACTGGGGCTGCGAGTACCACCAGAGCGCCGCCATGTAGGCGTGGCGATCGAGCAGGACGTGCTTGATGTGCTCCTGGAACTTCTGGCCCACCATGTCCTGAGGGCTGTTCTTGGCGCCGTCGAGCATGCCGTAGCCGAGCGCGGTGTAGACCTCGGAGAACGGCAGCGGCGTGGGGAACGCGCCGAGCTCGCGCACCATTTCCTGCTCCAGCGCGGACGGCGTGGTGCGGATCTTGAGGCGGGCGAGATCCTCGGGCGTGCGGATCGGCTTCGTCGTCGTGCCGAAGGCGCGCCAGCCGCCGGTGTCGCCGATCGCCATCAGCCGCATGCCGGCGCCGCGGGCGATGAGCGCATCGCGGATGTCGTCGCGCAGCGGGCCGTCGAGCACGCACTGCACCTCGGCGTCTGACGCGAAGGCGTACGGCAGATCGAGCACCTGCGCTTCCGGGAGCAGCGCGGCGAGACCGCCGATCGTCGTCTGGTGCACTTCGAGCATGCCGGAGCCGAGGCCCTCGATGCATTCGCGCTCGTTGCCGCAGAACTGGCCGGCGGGATAGACGTCGACGCGCACGCGGTCGCCGGCCCGCTCCTCCACGTAGCGCTTGAAGGCCGTCGCGCCGAGATAGTCCTCGTCGTTCACGCCGGCGAGGAAGGCCACCTTGATGACGACCTCGGGGCGCGCGGCCTGGGACGCGATCACGCCCCACGCGCACAACGCGGTGATGATCGCGAACGCGATCTGCAGGATGCGGCGGCCGCTCACAACAGACCGAACGCGCGCGGCGCGGCGAGCGTCAGCGCCGGCACGTAGGTGATGAGGAAGAGGACGCCGACGAGAACCACGAGATACGGCGCCATGGCGAGCGCGATCTTCTCGACCGGCTCACCCGAGACGGAGGACGTGACGAACAGGACGAGCCCCATCGGCGGCGTGGCGAGGCCAATCGAGAGATTGACGCACATGACGACGGCGAAATGCACCGGATCGACGCCCATCGCCGCGAAGATCGGCCCGAGGATGGGGCCGAGGATCAGGATCGCCGGGCCCGCGTCGAGGAACATGCCGACGACGAACAGGAAGAGGTTCACCAGGAACAGCAGCAGGTAGACGTTGTCGGTAAGGCCGGTGAGCTGGGACGCCGTCGCGGCGGCGAAGCCGGACACGGTGATGAGCCAGGCGAACATCACCGCGGCGCCGACGAGCATCAGGATCACGCCCGACTGCACCGCCACGGTGGTGAAGACGCGCGGCAGATCCGCCGCCTTCAGCGTGCGCGTCACGAACAGCGCGACCACGAGGCCATACAGCGCGGCGATCGCGGCGCTTTCGGTGGCGGTGAAAATCCCGCTGAGAATGCCGCCGAGCAGGATGACGGGCGCAAGCAGCGCGAGGCCCGCGCCGCGGAACGCGTCGGCGCGCTCGCGCCATGTCGCTTTCGCGGCGGCCTGCGGCAACCCGTACCGGCGCGCGAGCAGCGACGTCATCGCCATCAGCCCGCCCGCGATCAAGAGGCCCGGCACGATGCCGCCGGCAAACAGCGCGCCCACCGAGACGTTCATGACGAAGCCGTAGAGGATCATCAGGCCCGAGGGCGGAATGATCGGGCCCATGACGGCGGCGGCGGAGGTCACGCCGGCGGCGAAATCGCGCTTGTAGCCGGCCTTCTCCATTTCCGGGATCAGCATCTTGCCGATGGCGGAGGCGTCGGCGACGGCCGATCCGGAGATGCCGGAGAAGAGCATCGAGGAGAGCACGTTGACGTGCGCGAGGCCGCCGCGGACATGCCCCACGAGCGTCTGGCAGAAGCGCACGATCGCGGCGGTGATGCCGCCGGAGTTCATGAGCTCGCCGGCGAGGATGAAGAACGGCACGGCGAGGAGCGGGAAGCTGTCCATGCCGTTGTAGAGCCGGGCGGTGAGCGCGCGCAGGTACTGGCCCTCGCCGTCCAGCAGCACGGAGAGCCCCGGCCCGATCATCAGCGCGAAGACGATCGGCGCGCCGGCGGCGAGCAGGAACAGGAAGATGTAGAAATAGGCGAGCGACATGGCAGCCCTACTCCGGCGCCGTGACGGCGGCGGCGGCCGCCGGCACGGCCCAGTCGCGCCCGCGATCGATCCAGGCGAGCACGCTGCGCAAAGCCAGTTCGAGGCTGACGAGCGCGAGCCCGGCGAACCCCAGCGGCGCGGCGAGATAGGCGAACCCCATCTTGATCGGCAGGGTGGCGGCGTCGATCGTCATGCCGCGCGCGACGAAGGCGAGGCTTTCGCGCAGGAACAGCAGGCTGATCGCCAGCGCCAGAAGCTGGATCGAAAGGCCGAGCCCGCGCCGCAGCGCGTCCGGCAGCGCCTGCGCGAAGAGGTCGATCGCGACATTGGCGCCGGTGCGGTGCGCATAGGGCGCGACGAGGAAGCCCGACCACACGAGCAGGATGCGCGTGGTCTCCTCCGCCCAGGACAGCGTGGCGCCGACGCCCGCGCGCAGGCCGATCTGCACCAGCACGATCGTGACCATCACGGCCACCAGGACGGCGGCCAGATTGCGCGCCGCGACCCACACCGCGCCGTTGAGCGCGGCGAGCGCACGCGTGAAAAAGGCCAGAACCGTCGTCATCCCTGAAGACCTAGACGATCGGCGCGCCCCTTCACGAGGCGCAACGCGACGACTTCACGGTTTCGTGACCGCGCATGCCAAACTGCGCACGGGGCGGCGCACACAAAGAGAAAGGGCGGCGCCTGCGCGCCGCCCCTCCCCGTTTTCATCCGCTGGCAGACGATCAGTTCGTCGCAACGCGGAACGACACGCCGAAGTAGCGCTCGGCGTCGCGCGGGATGCGCTGACGCACCGCGCCGTTCTCGATCACCTTCGTGACGGCGTAGAACTCGTCCGTGAGGTTCTTGCCGATCACCGACAGGCGCCACGCGTCGTTCTTGGCGGCGAACGTCACGCCCGCGTCGAGGAGGCCATAGGCCTTCTGCATCGCGAACGGCGACTGCTGGATGTCGTACTGGGTGTCGTCCTGCCAGACGTACGCGCTGTTCACGCGGACGTCGAACGGCAGGCCGAGCGGCAGCGTGTATTCGCCGCCGACATTGAACTTCCACTTCGGCGCGAAAGGCAGCGGCGAGTTGTTCAGCCGGTTGGCGTTGGCCGGGAGGCCGAAACCGCTGGCGAAGGTGCAGGAGTTGAACTGCGCCGTCGGCAGGCTCGAGCTGCAGGGGAAGTTGATGATCTTCGCATCGGCGTACGCCACGCCGCCGTCCAGGCGCAGGCCTTCGACCGGCGCCCAGCGGAAGTCGGCGTCGAAGCCCTTCGACCGGACTTCACCCGCGTTCACCAGGCTCGACACCGGCGAGCCGCTGACGAGGATGAACGAGTTGGCCTGGAAGTCGTTGTAGGTCGCGTCGAAGACCGCGAGGTTGAACGTGAACTTGCGGTCCGCCGACTGCGTCTTGAGGCCGAGTTCACGGGCGTCGGACGTCTCTTCGGAGATCGGGACCTGGTTGGCCGCGGCCATGTTGAAGAAGACGTTGAACGCCGGGCCTTTGTAGCCGCGCGACAGCGTGCCGTAGACCATCGTCCGATCGGAGAGGTCGTATTGCAGGCCGACCTTGCCGGCCGAGCCGTTGTTCGTGGTCTTGCCTTGGCCGGCGAAGCTAGCCGTGACGGCCGGGCCCGCAACCGCGGCGACGCGGTTGAAGTCGTAGCGGACTTCGTCGTGCACGATGCGACCGCCGACGATGCCGCGGAAGTCTTCCGTGAAGTTCAACGTCGCCTGGCCGAACACGGCCTGGTTGGCGAACTTCGTGTTCCAGTTGGCCGTGCCGTTCGAGATCTGGGCGATCGTAAACGTCGCCGGCGAGGCGCACGGGATGAAGCCCTGCGCGTTCGCGGTCGCCGTCGAGGACGTGCAGGCCGTGATCGTGCGGTTGAACCAGTTGGTCTGGTCCGTCTGGTAGTTGAAGGCGCCGATGACGTATTCGAGGAACTGACCCGTCGGCGAAGCCAGACGGATTTCCTGGCTCGTTTGCGAGAAGTCGATCGTGCCCTGGTCGCGATAGTCGCGGTCATTGGCCGTCGGGCCGGAGGCGTTGCGGACGTAAAGCGGCGAATCGGAGCGGAAGTCGCCGTCGCGGTTTTCCGTGTTCTGCCAGCCGCGATACGCAACGATCGCCGTCAGCGTGTGGCCCTTGAGCGTGCCGGCCGTGATGTCCCAGTCCGCCTGACCGGACAGACCCCAGCTCTTGTCCTTCGTGAGCGGGCCGAAATTGTTGTCGATGTCTTTATTCTTGAGGCCGGGCTTCGCCGGAGCGAGCGACGGGCCAAGAATTTGGGCGTTGTAGATCGCGTTGTTGCCCGTGGTCGAGCCGGTGACCGGATCGGCCGTCGGCGCGAGGCCGATGGCGTCGGCGCAGCAATTGTCGTCGCCGTTCACGTAGTCGCCGATGAAGGAGAACTTCAGGGTGCTGTCGAGCTCGGTGTCGAGGCGGCCGCGCACGCCGAAGCGCTTGAAGCCGTTCACGTCCGAGCCGGTGAAGACGTTCTTGGCGTTGCCGTCGTACTTGGAGCCCATGACGGTGACGGAGCCGGCGGCCTTGTCACCGAGCGGGCCCGTGACGGTTGCGCGGGCGCGCATCTCGTTGCCCTCGAACCAGGACGCTTCGGCGCTGACGCCAAACTCGCGCGACGGGGCCTTCGTCGTCAGGCTGACCACGCCAGCCGAGGCGTTGCGGCCAAACAGCGTGCTTTGCGGGCCGCGCAGGACTTCGATGCGCTCGAGGTCCATGAAGTCGAAGAAGGCCTGGCCGGCGCGGGCGTACACGACGCCGTCGACGACAGTCGACACGGACGGCTCGACGGCGGAGGCGAACGAGATCGTGCCGATGCCGCGGATGTTGAAGGACGAATTGACGTTCGTCGTGCCCTTCTGGAAGGTCAGCGTCGGGACGCGGGCGGCGAGCGCCTCGGTGCCGAAGGTGGCCGAACGCTCGAGCTGGGCGGCGGTCACGACGCTCACGGCGAGCGGAACCGACTGCAGGTTCTCGGCGCGCTTCTGGGCCGTAACGATGATGTCGCCCTCGGCGGGCTGCTGCGCATGGGCGGCGCCGGCGAAGGCGGCCAGAGCAAGCGCGGAGGCGCCAAGGAGTTTACCGGGGCGGAGCGTCATACCATCCTCCTGACCGTTCGATGTCGGTCCTGTTTTTCGGGGGCCACTCGATCGGGCCTGTGTGTTTGACTGGCGAGCGGCAGGCAAGGCTTGCCGACTCGACGATTTCTAACAAGGTCGACACGTTCCGCTAAAGCAAGTCATGATTCCCTCAAACTGTTTCCACCTGCAGGCGTGTGGCGCCGATGCAGCGTTTCTCTCGAGCGAAGGCGCAAGAACCCCGTGACGGGCGATGTCGATCTTCTCGTTGTCGGTGGCGGGGTTAACGGCGTCGGCGTCGCCCGCGACGCCGCCGGGCGCGGCCTGTCGGTCGTTCTGGTCGAGGCGCAGGACCTTGCGGGCGCAACCTCATCCGCCTCGAGTAAACTCGTTCATGGCGGGCTGCGTTATCTCGAGCAGTACGAGTTTCGCCTGGTGCGCGAGTCGCTGATCGAGCGCGAGGTGCTCCTGGCGGCGGCGCCGCACGTGATCTGGCCCCTGCGCTTCGTGCTGCCCCACCATGACGGGCTGCGGCCGGCCTGGATGCTGCGGGCGGGCCTGTTCCTTTATGACCATCTCGGCCCGCGCCGACAGTTGAAGGCGGCCGAAGGGCTTGACCTGCGCCACACCCCGCAAGGCGCGCCGCTGCAGACGGCCTATCGGCGCGGCTTCGCGTACTCCGATTGCTGGGTCGATGACGCCCGGCTCGTGGCGCTGACGGCGCGCGACGCGGCCGAGCGCGGCGCCGACATCCGCACGCGCACGCGCCTGGCGTCGGCGACGAAGACCGGCCGCGTCTGGACCGCGACGCTGGAGGGCGACCGCGGCGGCGCGATCCGCGCCCGCGCCATCGTCAACGCGGCGGGCCCCTGGGTGGCCGACGTCCTGCGCGCGGCCGGATCGGCGCGGGCCAACCGGACGCCGCGGCTGGTGAAAGGCTCCCACATCGTCACGCGCCGCCTGTATGAGGGCGAGCACGCCTACACCTTCCAGGCGGCGGACGGGCGCGTGGTGTTCGCGATCCCCTACGAGGGCCGGTTCACGCTGATCGGCACGACCGACGTTCCGTATTCGGATGATCCGCGACGCGTCACGATCTCCGACGACGAGATCGCCTATCTGTGCGAGGTCGCGAGCGGCTATTTCGCCACGCCGGTGACGGCGGCCGACGTCGTGTGGACCTATGCGGGCGTGCGCCCGCTCTATGACGACGGCGAAAGCGACGCCTCCGCCGTGACGCGCGATTACGTCTTCGATCTCGAGGGCGGCGGCGAAGCGCCCGTGCTGCTGTCGATTTATGGCGGCAAGCTGACGACCTTCCGCAAGCTCGCCGAACACGCCCTGCGCGACCTCGCCAAGGTGATGGACGTGCCGGGCCGCCCGTGGACGGCCGGCGCGCCCCTGCCCGGCGGCGACATCGCCGACGGGGATTTCGAGGCGTTCGTGCGCGAGATGCAGACGCAGCGTCCCGGGCTGCCCGCGCCGCTCGTGCGGCGCCTCGCCCGCGCCTACGGAACCCGCATGGACGCGATCGCCGCGGAAGACAGCCGCGATCTCGGTGGCGGCCTTACCGAGGCGGAAGTGGACTATCTCGTCCGCGAGGAATGGGCCCGCACCGCCGACGACGTGCTGTGGCGCCGATCCAAGCTCGGCCTGCACCTCGATGCGGATGCGCAGGCGCGGGTGCGGACGTACATGGGCGGGTGAACGGCCCTTGCCCGACAGAGCGTCGGCGCAAAGTCCCCTCCCCAGCGGGGTGTTCAGACCGGAGACATGGGTAACACCTGTTCGGAGACATGGGTGACAGATTGAGACTGGTCCTGCGCGTCGGTGAAGTCGAGCGCGGTGATG
>JAGWZE010000028.1 GCA_018969015.1 Alphaproteobacteria bacterium | reverse complement strand
AGTCGAGCGAAAGCTTCTCGGGCGAGAAGGCGTCGCCGAACTCGTCCTCGATGACGGCGATCATGAGGCCCATCTGGAAGCCCCAGTCGCCGAAATGCGCGTCGCCCCACACGGTGTCGCCGCGAGCGCGGAAAAGGCGCTTGAGCGCCTCGCCGATGATCGACGCGCGCAGGTGGCCAACGTGCATCGGCTTGGCGACGTTGGGGCCGCCATAGTCGACGACGACGCGGCGCGGCTGCGCCACGAGGCTCGCCCCAGCGCGCGGATCGGCCGCGATCTCGGCGGCGCGCGCGGTGAGCCGCGCGTCATCGACGCGCAGATTGAGGAAGCCCGGGCCGGCGATCTCGACCGAAATGCCCTCGAGGCGCGCGGCGACGGCCTCGGCGACGGCGCGGGGCGGCTTGCCGGCGGCCTTGGCGGCGGCCATGGCCCCGTTGCATTGGAAGGGCGCGAGGTCGGGCCGGTCGGAGCGCCGCACGGCGCCGTGCGCCGGATCCAGGCCCTCGGCGGCGAACGCCGCGCCCACGGCGCGGCTCAGCACTGCAGCAAGATCAGCCATGAGCGCGCTCAGCTGCCGGCGTCGACCCGGAAGCGCTTGCCGTCTCGGTTGAACGCCAGCTGTTCGGGCGTCAGGTCGAAGCCGACGAGGATCTCGAAGTTGGCGCCCGACGTGGTCTCGCTGGCGCGCGGGATCACGATCCGCTCGATCACGTCCGTGCCGCCGACGCGGTCCGCGCCGTTTTTGAAGTTGGCGGTGATCTCGAAATATTGCTTCGCGATCGGCGCGGCGTCCTTGCGGGTCACGGCCACCCAGTACTTGTAGGTGTGCGACGTCGCCTCGCCCTTGGGGCCCTTGCCGAAGGCCATGTCGATCGCGAGGTTCATCACGATCGGGTCCGAGCCGACATACCGGCACAGACCGCGCACGCCCTGGATCTCACCCGTGTAGGCGACGTTGGCGAACCGCTCTTCCGGCGCGGCGAACTGCACCACGCGGGCGTTGTCGTAGAGGATGCCGATCAGGGGGCACGGGCCGACATTGGGCTTGCTGTTGTCGCTGCCGAGGCGGGCGAGGAAGCCCTTCTCCTTGGCGGGCTTGGCCGCTTCGGCCTTCGCAGCCGCCTCCCCCGCGGGGGAGGGTTTGTCGCCGCCGCCCGTGGCGCAGGCCGTGAGCGGCAGGAGGGCGAGCGCGGCGAGGGCGAAGCTCAGCTTTTTCATGGCGACCCTTCGGGATAGCGTGGCGGGGAGACGTCCGACGTGCGGCACGTCGGCCCCTCCTTGTCGGGGGACTGGCCGAAGCGCGGCCCGACCCGATATAGCGGCTCATACAAGCGCGCGGGGCGGCCCGCAACGTCCGGACGCCGTCCCAGGAGACCAGCATGACCGCCGATGGCGCCCCTTCCGCTCCCACCGACGCCGCCTCCGAGGCCGGCGGCGCCAAGCGCGCCTTGCGCGTGCTGCTCGCTGCGCCGCGCGGTTTCTGCGCCGGCGTCGATCGTGCGATCCAGATCGTCGAGCAGGCGATCGCCAAGTTTGGGGCGCCCGTCTATGTGCGCCACGAGATCGTGCACAACCGGCACGTGGTCGAGCGGCTGGAGCGACTGGGGGCGGTGTTCGTCGAGGAGCTCGACGAGTGCCCGCCCGACCGGCCGGTGATCTTCTCGGCCCATGGCGTGCCCAAGTCCGTGCCGGCCGACGCCCAGCGCCGGAACATGCTCTATGTGGACGCCACCTGCCCCCTGGTGTCGAAGGTGCACGTGGAGGCCGAGCGCCACGCCGAGGCCGGCCGCGAGATCGTGCTGATCGGGCATGCGGGCCACCCGGAGGTGATCGGCACCATGGGCCAGCTGCCCCCCGGCGCGATCACGCTGATCGAAACGGTCGAGGACGTGGCGGCCTACACGCCGCGCGATGCCTCCAAAGTGGCGTTCCTGACGCAGACGACCCTCTCCGTCGACGACACCGCCGAGATCGTGGCGGCGCTGAAGGCGCGGTTCCCGGCGATGGCCGCGCCGCACAAGGAGGACATCTGTTACGCCACCACGAACCGGCAGGACGCGGTGAAGGCGCTGGCGGCGGAAAGCGATCTGGTGCTGGTGATCGGCGCGCCGAACTCGTCCAACTCGGTGCGGCTCGTCGAAGTGGCCAAGCGCGCGGGGGCGCGGGACGCGCGCCTCGTGGGCGCGGCCGAGGACGTGGACTGGCGCTGGTTCGGCGCGGACGTGCGGGCCGTCGGGGTCACGGCGGGCGCGAGCGCGCCGGAGGACCTGGTGGAAGGCCTGCTTTCGGCGCTGGCGGCGCGGTTCGCGACGCGGGTTGAGGAAGTGGTCGTCACCCGCGAGGACGTCGTGTTCAAGCTGCCGCGCGTGCTGGCGGAGTGAGCGGACCCGATCCTCTCGTTCTCGAAGTGGCGCAGGACGCCGCGCGCACCTTGATCCAGCGCTTGAAGCGCCCGGTGCGCATCGGCGTCGCCGGCGCCCAGGGCTCGGGAAAATCCACGCTCGCCGCGGCCTGGGCGAAAGCCGATCCGCGCGTGGCGCATTTTTCGCTCGACGACGTCTATCTCACGACGGCCGCCCGCAAGGCGCTCGGCGAGAAGATCAGCCCGCTTCTGCGCACGCGCGGAGCGCCCGGCACGCACGATCTCGATCTTGCCAAGCGCACCATCCTGCAACTCGAAGCCGCCCGCGGCCGGGACCGCACGCCCCTGCCGCGCTTCGACAAGGTCGCCGACGCGCCCGTGAAGGCGGCGCAATGGCCGTCGTTCCTGGGGACGCCGAACGTGATCGTCGTGGACGGCTGGTGCGTGGGCGCGACGGCGCAAAGCGCGGCCGAGCTGGACGATCCGGTGAACATGCTGGAGCTCGAGGAGGACGAAAGCGGCGCGTGGCGCGCGTACGTCAACGACCAGCTCGCGGGACCTTACGCGGCGTTCTTCGCGCGGCTCGATGCGATCATCGCCTTCGACGCGCCGGGGTTCGAGGTGGTGGAGCGCTGGCGCCTGGAGCAGGAAGCGCAGCTGCGCGGGCTCACGGTCGAGACGCTGCCGAAGGAAGTGCGCGCCAACATCGCCAAGTTCGTGCTGCACTATGAGCGGATCACGTGGCACATGCTCGCGGGCGGGCGCCGCGCCGAAATCGTGATCCCGCTCGACGCCAACCGCGCCGTGCTCGACATCGTCGGCGCCGTCTAGGCGCGCATGGGCCGGCCACGGCGGCGACGCATGCATAGGGCGCGCTCCTGGCGCGCCTTTCTGCGGCGATCCTGCCCGCGGCGTTGGCGTCGCCATGTTGCATGACGGCGGCTATGCTGGCGCATGGCCGTATATACCGACCTCACCGACGACGAACTCGCCACGCTCCTTTCGGCCTATGATCTTGGCCCGGCGCTCGCGTTCAAGGGCATCGCCGAGGGCGTGGAGAACTCGAACTTCCTGCTCGAAACGCCGGCGGGACGGTTCATCCTGACGGTGTACGAAAAGCGCGTCGCCACGACCGACCTGCCGTTTTTCATGGGCATCATGGAGGCGCTCGCGGCCGCGGGCGTGGTGGCGCCGGCGCCGGTGCGGCGGCGCGACGGGGAGATCCTTTCGAGCGCGCGCGGCAAGGCCTGCGCGATCATCACCTTCCTGCGCGGGGTGTCGCCGCGGCGGCCGAACGCGGCGCAGTGCCGGGCGCTCGGCGAGGTGCTGGCGGCGATGCACGTCGCGCTCGCGTCCTATCCCGCGGCGCGGCCCAACAGCCTGGGGCCCGCGGCGTGGGGGCCGCTGATCCGGCCCAATCTCGCGTTGGCGGAAAGCCTGCGCCCGGGGCTCGCCGCCGCGATCGAGGCCGATCTCGCCGCCTTGGACCTCGCGCAGGCGGAAGGCTGGCGCGCCGCGCTGCCGCAGGGCGTCATTCATGCCGATCTGTTCCCGGACAATACGCTGTTCCTCGGCGACGCGCTGGCGGGCGTGATCGACTTCTACTTCGCCTGCACCGACGCGCTCGCCTATGACCTCGCGGTGTGTCTCAACGCGTGGTGCTTCGAGCCGGACCGCAGCTTCAACATCACCAAGGCCATGGCGATGGTGCAGGGCTACGAGCGCGTGCGGCCGCTGACGGCGCCGGAGCGCGCCGCATTGCCGTCGCTGGCGCGCGGGGCGGCGCTGCGGTTCTTTGCAACGCGCCTCGCCGACTGGTCGACGACCCCGGAAGGCGCGATGGTCAAGCGCAAGGACCCGCTCGAATACGCCGACAAGCTGGAGTTCCATCGGCGCGCCAAAGGCCCCGAGGACTACGGCGCCTGAGGGGGCGTTCGTCCGGGGGCGGCGTATCTCACGGCAGCGCCGGGGCGCCCGGCTCCGGCGGCAAAGCAAGGCCGTTCGCGACGTAGGCGACGGTTCGGTAGAAGCCCGCGAGCAGCAGGATTTCCAGGATCTGGTCGGCGTCGAACTGCGCCGCGAGGGCGGCGTATTCGGCCTGGGACAGCGTCGCGCGATCATGCAGCGCGTCGACGGTGTCGAGCAGCACGCGTTCGTCCGGCGTCCAGCTGGCGCAGGCGGGATCGGCGGCGGCTGTGGCGGCGATCTCCTCGGGCGTGAGGCGCGCGGCTTTCGCGAACGCGGCGACGTGCACGCCCCATTCGTAGCCGCAGCGGGCGCGGGCGCACGCGCGGTCGATCACGATCTCCCGCTGGCGAAGGGTGAGCGGCCCGCGATCGAGCAGCGAGCCGGCGCGGAACTTCCGCCATGCGCGCGGGCTGCGCGCGATCGTGCGGAACAACAGCAGCGGCGGCGCGCCGGGCGGCATGATGGCGTCGAAGCTTGCCTGAACGTCGGCGTCGTAAGGCGGCTCCAGCGGCGCGAGACGGATCATCGACACTCCTCCCCTGCAGGGCAAATCACGCTATGCTTTTCGTAGCGCGAGATTGCTACGGAATCGATAGCGATGCAAGACCCCATCCCGAACGCCTCCGCGGACGCCGCCTCGAAGCGCCCGATCATGCGCCTGCTCGATCTCGTCGGGCGGCGCTGGTCGCTGCGCGTCCTTTGGGAGCTGCGCGGCGCGCCGCTGCGCTCGCGCGCGCTGCGGACGGCGTGCGACGGCGTCTCCCCGACGGTGCTGCAGGCCCGGATCGACGAACTGCGGGCCGCGCAGCTCGTGGCCCTGACGCCGGAGGGCTATGCGCTGACGGCGACCGGGCGCGCGTTCCTGACGGCGTTCGAGCCGCTCTACGTGTTCGCGGAGACCTGGGCGGCGGAGGCGGACCGCGAGACCACGTAAGCCGGAGGCCCCAAACACCCGCCATGCCGCTTGCATTTAGTTCAACGTTTCACTATTTGGTTTATCGTTGAACTAAAGGAGCTCGCCATGCCCGCCGCCCCGCTCGATCGTCGTCATGTCCTGCGCCTGTTCGCGGCCGCCCCGCTCGGCGCCGCGATGGTCGCGCCGGCCGCCTGCGCGGCGGCCGAGGCGGACCTTCCCGATCCGGCGGCCCCGTGGCGCAGCCCCGGCGCCGGCGAACAGGACCCGCGCCGCCACGCCCTCGCCCATGCGATCCTGGCGCCCAACCCGCACAACATGCAGCCCTGGTTGATCGACCTCGTCGGCGCCGACAGCTTCCTGCTGCGCGTCGATCTCGCGCGCCTGCTGCCGGCGACCGACCCGCCGAACCGGCAGATCACGATCGGCTGCGGCGCCTTTCTCGAACTGATGGACCTCGCCGCGCGCGAAACCGGGCATCGCGCCGAGATCACGCTGTGGCCCGAAGGCGAACCGCAGCCGGTGCTGGACGGCCGCCCGATCGCGGCCGTGCGCCTCGTGCCCGATGCGAGCGTGGCGAAGGATTCGCTCTATGCGCAGATCGTCCGACGCCGGACGAGCCGGCTGGCGTTCAGCGATCGCGCCCCGCCCGCGGCCGATCTCGAAGCCGTGCGCGCTGCCGGTCAGTCGGCCACGATTTCGGCGTTCATGGCGGCGAGCGAACCGCAACTCACGGCGCTGCGGGATCTCACGAAGCGCGCCTGGCGCCTGGAGGCGACGACGCCCCACACGATCGCGGAATCCATCAAGGTCACGCGCATCGGCAAGGCGGAAATCGCCCGCGATCCCTGGGGCCTCGCGCTGCAGGGCCCGGTGATCGAGATCGGGCACGCGGTGGGCCTCGTGACGCGCAAGACGCTCGCCGATCCCAATTCGTTTGCCTTCAAGGAGCAACTCGCCTTCTACGATCCGCTTGCGGCGTCGGCGCGCGCGTTCCTTGGGCTCACCGCCGCAACGACCTCGCGCGCGGACGAGATCGCGGCGGGCCGCGCCTATGCGCGCGCCAATCTGGAGGCCACGCGGCTTGGCCTCTCGATGCAGCCGATGAGCCAGGCGCTGCAGGAATTCCCCGAGATGGCGGCCCTCAAGCGGGAAATGGACGCCCTCACCGCCGCCCCGGCGACGGGGCGCCTGCACATGCTCGCGCGGATCGGCTACGGCGAGGCGGTCCCGCCGTCCCCGCGGCGGCCCTGGAGCGACCATCTGGCATGAGCGACGCCCCCCTCCGCTATCTCGACGGCGATCCGGTTGCGTTCGTCGTTCTCAACGAGATCACGATCATCGCGCAGCTCGCGCGCACGGCCGTGGATCAGGCGCTGGAGCCGGATCTGAACGCGGCGGGGTTTGGCCTTTTGAACCATCTCGCGCGGCTGCCCGGCGACTGGACGCCGGTGCGGCTGGCGCGGGCGTTCCAGCTGACGAAAGGCGCCATCACCAACACGGTGCAGAAGCTGGAGGCGCGCGGGTTCGTGCGCGTGGAGCCGGCGCCGGACGATGCGCGCAGCAAGATCGTACGGCTGACGGACGAAGGGCGCGCCGCGCGGGATGCGGCGCTGGCGCGCCTGGCGCCGCTCATCGGCGGGCTTAGGGCCGCAGCGCCGGACCTCGATTTCGCGGCGGCGGCGCCGTTCCTGGCCCGCCTGCGCGCGGTGATGGACGCGGCGCGGGGGTAGCGGGGAGTCGAAAAACCGCCGAATGGCGGCGGTTCACCCCTCATCCGGCGCTCACGCGCCACCTTCTCCCACAAGGGGAGAAGGTCGCCGCAGTGGCCCTTCTCCCCTTGTGGGAGAAGGTGGATCGCACGCGTCAGCGTGCGAGACGGATGAGGGGTGTTTGCGCTGTCTTCAGCCCAGCTGGCCGAGCAGGTACTCGGCGGACGACACCTTGAACTCGCCGCCCTCTTCGACGTTCAGCTTCTCGACGACGCCGTCTTTGACCAGCATCGAGTAGCGCTGCGAGCGCGGGCCCATGCCGAACTTCGAGCCGTCCATTTCGAGGCCAACCGCCTTGGCGAAGGCGCCGTTGCCGTCGGCGAGCATCAGGATCTTTTCGCCGGCCGACTGATCCTTCGCCCAGGCGCCCATGACGAACGCGTCGTTGACCGAGGTGCAGGCGATCGTGTCGACGCCGTGGGCCTGAAGCTCGGCGGCCTTCTCGCGGAAGCCCGGCAGGTGCTTGGCCGAGCACGTCGGCGTGAAGGCGCCGGGGACGGCGAACAGCACGACGGTCTTGCCCTTGAAGACGTCGTCCGTGGACATCGGCCGGGGGCCTTCGGCGGTGGCGGCAAAGAACGTGGCTTGCGGCAGACGGTCACCGACTTTGATCATGGCGTGCTCCCTGGTGGGCCATCGCGGCCCGCGGCGCCGTCTTACACCCTTGCGCGGACGGAGGCGACCTCGACCCGAGCGTGAGGCGAGCTCGCTTGCGCGGGGCCGGCGGTTGCGCGAGCATCGTCCCCTGGAGACGCAGAATGCCGGGCATGCAGTCGCTCTCGGGCAAGTTCCTCATCGCCATGCCGGGGATTGGCGATCCCCGGTTCGAGAAGAGCGTGGTGCTGCTGTGCATGCACACCCCGGCGGCGGCGATGGGCGTCGTGGTGAACAAGCCCCGCAAGGCCGTGACGCTGACCGACGTTCTCGGCCAGCTCGGCATCGAGCCGGTGCGCAAGCTCCCGACGCGCCCCGTCCTGGAGGGCGGCCCGGTGAAGCCGGACCGCGGCTTCGTGCTGCATTCCGAAGACTTCGCGGCCGGCGCCTCGACGCAGGACGTCGCCCCCGGCATCCGCCTCACCGCGACCCGCGAAGTGCTGGACGCGCTCGCGGGCGAGGACGCGCCGCGCGAGTACGTGTTGGCGCTCGGCTATGCGGGCTGGGGGCCGGGCCAGCTCGAGAACGAACTGGCGCACAATGTGTGGCTCGTGGGCGAACCGCAGCGCGAGATCGTTTATGGCGCGCGGCATGACGCGAAATGGGCCGACGCGATCCGCGACATCGGGTTCGATCCCGTTCAGCTGACGGGCGAAGCGGGCAAGGCCTGACGCCGCGCGTCAGGCGAGGCTGACGAGCGGATCGGCGCTGGCGAGCGTGAGGATCAGCGCTTCGGCGCCGGCGGCAGTGAGCGGCGGCGCGAAAAGATGGCCTTGCGCATAATCGCTGTTGAGATCGCGCACGCGCTCGCGCACCTCGTGCGTTTCGACGCCTTCGCAGATGACGTCCATATCGAGATCATGCGCGAGCAGGATCAGCGCGCGCACGATCTTTTCGGCGCGGACATTGCGCGGGATCGCCGCGACGAAGGAGCGATCGATCTTCAGCGTGTCGGCCGGCAGGCGCGCGAGCCATGCGAGCGAGGCAAAGCCCGCGCCGAAATCGTCGAGCGCGACGGCGACGCCGCCATCCCGCAGCCGCGTGCAGGCGCGTGCGGCCGCGTCCGGATCCTTGAGGATCTGGTGTTCGGTGAGTTCGAGCTTGAGGGCGCCGGCCGGCAGGCGCGCGGCCTCGGACAGCAGCAGCGCCTCGGTGACGAGATCGCCCTGCTCCAGATCGGCGCCGGAAATGTTCACCGAAAGGAAGAGCGCCTGCGCCGACGGCGTGGAGACGCGCCAGCGGGCCAGTTGCTCGACCGAGCGCGTGAGCACGAAGCGGCTGATGGTGCGCAGCTTGTCGTGCACGGTCGCGGCGCGCAGGAAGCGGTCCGGGCCCCACAACTCGCCGTCGGGGCGGCGCCAGCGCGCGAGCGCCTCGAAACCGGCAAGCGCGCCGTCGCTCATGCGCGCAATCGGCTGGAACACGGCTTCGAACGCGCCGCTCGCAAGTGCGACGTCGAGTTCGGCGGCCAGGGCGGCGTCAGAGAGATCCGTGCGACTCACGCCGCAGCATCACCGCGGACGAGGCCGAAGAGCAAGTGATCGCGCCACTCGCCATTGATGCGCAGGTACTGCTTGGCGCGGCCTTCAATCTCGAACCCGACGCGCTCGAGCGCCCGCCGTGAGGGCTCGTTCTCGGGCAGGCACGCCGCCTCGAGCCGATGCAGGCCAAGGCCTTCGGGATGAAACGCGTGGCGAATCAGGCCGCGCAGGGCGGCTGTGACGTAGCCGCGGCGGGCGTGCGGTTCGCCGATCCAGTAGCCGACGGAGCCCATATGCGCGGCGCCCCGATGCACGCGCGACAGCGTAATTCCGCCGACGAGGTCGTCGTCCTCCGCGCGGTAGATGAAATAGGCGTAACCGCGGCCGTCGCGGGCGTCCTCCAGATAGCGGCGCAGCTTGTTGCGCCAGGAGGTGCGGGACAGCTCGTCCTCCGCCCAGGTCGGCTCCCAGGGCTGAAGGAACTCGTAGCTGAGCGCGCGCAGCGCCGACCAGGCCGCATAGTCGCGCGGCTCGGGCGGACGCAGATAGACGGGGCCGGAGAGGATGCTGCGCACGCGGGCGTTCCGTAGTTGTAGGTCGTTCAGGTCTTTGGCCTGCCGTTCTTCGTTTCGATCGGCGATCGCCGCCCAGCCTAGCCCGCAAAACGTGCCGCAAACGCGGCCGCGGCGCCATGGCCGGATTTGGGGCCGATCACCGCAGCCGCGCCGGCGGATGCGGCCGCGCGTGCGGCGACGGCCTGAACCTCGTCCGCGGTCACCGCAAAAATGCGGTCACGAAGGGAGGTAAACGTCAGCACATTGCCGCGCAGGAACAGTTGCGCCGTGCGCGCTTCGGCCCGCGCGAGCGGCGCCTCCGCCCCCATCAGAAGATTGGCGGCGAGCGTGGCTTTCGCGCGCGCGAGTTCCGCCGCGCCGGGCCCGGTCCGCGCGAGGCTTTCGAGCGCATCGCCCACGAGGGCCGCGACGGTGGCGGCGTTGCCGGCGGCGCAGCCCGCGAACACGCCGAGACGGCCGACGTCCTCGTAGCCGTCGAGCCAGGCGTCGATCGCGTAGACGAGACCGCGCGCTTCGCGCACCTCCTGGAACAGGCGCGAGGACATGCCGCCGCCGAGGATTTCGGCAAGGACGCGGGCGGGAAATGCGTCCGGATGCGCGGCGGGCGGCGCGTCCCATGACAGCACGACGTTCGCCTGTTCGTTGCGGCGCGCCTCGACGACGGCCCCGCCGCCGGGACGGGCCGCTTCGGGCGCGGGGCCGGCGCCGGGCGCGAGGCCGCCGAAGCGCCGTTGGGCGGTTTCGAGAATGGCGGCGCGGTCGAAGGCGCCGGCGGCGGCGATCACCACGCGCGCGCCGGTCACGTGCGCGGCGCGGAAGGCTCTGAGATCGTCGACGGTGACGGCGCCCACGGTCTCGGCCTCGCCGAGGATCGGGCGGCCCATGGCCTGATCGCGGAAGACGAGGCTCTGGTGGGCATCGAAGACGCGGTCGTCGGCCTGGTCGAAGGCCTCGCTGCGCTCCTGGGCGACGACGTCCTTTTCCAGTTCGAGGTCTTCCGGCGCCCAATGTGGATCGAGCACAATGTCGGCGACGAGATCGAGCGTGCGCGGGGCGTATTCGGCAAGGCAGCGGCCGTAGTAGCTGGTGCGCTCGTAGCCGGTGGCGGCGTTGAGCGAAGCGCCGATCGTCTCGACGGCCTCGGCGAACTCTTTCGCGGAGCGGCCCGCCGCGCCCTTGAAGGCCATGTGCTCGAACAGATGCGCGATGCCGTTCTCCGCCGCGCGCTCGAAGCGCGCGCCCACGCGCACCCATACGCCGACGGCGGCGGTGGCGAGGCCCGGCATCGGATCGAGAACGACGCGGACGCCGTTGGCGAGCGGAACGAGTTCGGCGTCTAGCTCCGCCACGCGCGGCTCCGCTGCGAGATGAAGGCCTTCACGGCGGCGGCGTCGTTGGCGACGCGATCGAACCGCTCCGGGCGGTCGAACAGGTCCGCACACCAGAAGGGAAGCTGCGGCGTCGCGCCGATCGCGTCGGCGACGGCGTCGGGGAATTTGGCCGGATGCGCCGTGGCGAGCGTGACGACCGGGCCGGAGCGCGGCAGGCGCGCGAGCACCGCGCGCGCGACCGCCGTATGCGGGCAGATCATGTCCCCGGCTCCGTGCCGCCAGGCAGCGCGCATCGCGGCCTGGGTGGCGGCGTCATCGGCGGCGCCGGCGGCGAACTCGCTCCGGATCCGGAGCATCGCCTCCGGCGGCGGGGTGAGCGCACCGGACTGCGCGAACTGCGCGTAGAGCCGCGCGGTGGCGTCGCCGTCACGGCCAACGGCCTCGTAGACGAGCCGTTCGAAATTGCTGGCGACCTGGATGTCCATCGCCGGGCTGAGCGTGGGCTGCGAGGCGCCGGCGCGGGCATAGGTTCCGCTCTCCAGCGTGCGCGGGAGGATGTCGTTCGCGTTGGACGCGATGACGATCCGGCCCACATCGGCGCCGATGCGCTTGGCGACGAGGCCCGCGAACGCATCGCCGAAATTGCCCGTGGGGACGACGAAGGTCGGCGCGCCCTCGAGCGCGCCGGCCGCAACGACGTAGTAGACCGCCTGCGCAAGGATGCGCGCCCAGTTGATCGAATTGACGCCCGAGAGGCTGGCGCGATCGGCGAAATCGCGATCGGCGAACATCGCTTTCACGATGGCCTGGCAGTCGTCGAAATCGCCGTCGATCAGGATCGGGTGGACGTTCGCCGCGCCGGAGGCCGTCATGAACCGCTGCTGCACGGGCGAGACGCGACCGTGCGGCAAGAGCACGAAAAGATCGATGCGGTCGTGGCCCTTCAGCGCCTCTACGGCGGCGCCGCCGGTGTCGCCCGATGTCGCGCACACGACGGTGAGGCGGCCGTCGCGCCGCGCCAGCGCGTGCGCGTAGAGCGGCGCGATGAGTTGCATCGCGATGTCTTTGAACGCCAGCGAGGGGCCGTGGCACAGTTCGAGCCGCCAGTCGCCAGGGCCCGTCTGCACGAGCGGGGTGACGGCGGGCGGAAACGCCGCGCCGGCATAAGCGGCGTCGGCGATGGCGGCGGCGTCCTCGCGGGAAAGATCATCGCCGGCGAAGGCGGAGAGCACCTGGGCGGCGACGTCGGCGTAGGCGTCAAAGCCGGCGCGGGCGAGCACGGAGGGCGCGAGCGTCGGCCAGCGCTCGGGGACGTAGAGGCCGCCATCCGGCGCAAGACCGGCGAGCACCGCATCGAGAAAGGACACCGGCGCAGACGCGCCGCGCGTCGAGACGTAGCGCATCAGCGGCGCTCCCAGACGAGACGGCCGGCGCGGACGTGCATGACGAGATAGATCCCGACGAGCCCGGCCGCGAGGCCCCACCACGTGATCGCATACCCCACATGGCGCTCCGGCGGCAAAGGATCGACGGCGTGCGCGAAGGGATTGGGCCGCGGCTTGCCGTCCGCGCCGACATAGGGCGCAGCCAGCAGATAGGGCTGGGCGTGCGCATAGCCGGAGGCGCGGGCCATGGCGGGAAGGTCGATCGCATACCAGACGCCCCGCGCCGGATCGGGCGGCGCTGTGAACGGTCCGGGCGGATGCGGTGTCACCCGCGCGCCGCGCAGGGGCCGGTTTGGCGTGATGGCGGGCGTGGCGAGGCCGGCCCGGTCCGGCGGCTCGAGGCCGGGCGCGAAGCCGGCGTCAACGAAGAGCACGGTGTCGGGGCCGTCGGGCAGCGGCGCGAGGATGCGCCAGCCAGCCTGCCCGTCGAGAACGCCATAGACCAGTTGCAGCGGACCGCGGGGCCCCTCGCCCACCGCCGCCTCGATCGCCGGCGGCAGGGTGTCGCGGGCGGCGAGCTTCTGCTGGTAGCGGGCCCACTGCCAGCTGCCGAGCGTCAGCAGGATGGCGAACGCCACGACGCTGCAGGCGGTGAGGATCGGCAGGGGTTTGAAACGCAGCATGGGATGATCAGGCTTCGTCGTCGGGGCGACCCTGATCGACGCGCTGGGCTTCGCCGGCCGCGTGCTTCCATTGCAGGGCGAACAGCATCGCCTTGAAGGGCTGCAGCAACGCCAGCGACAGCGCGACGGTCATGACGGCGACGACGCCGACGATCGCCCATGGCGGCCAATGCGCCGCGAATTCCAGAATGAAGGCGATCGGCACCACGACGGCGCCGACCGCAAACATCACGAATACCGCGGGTCCGTCGCCGCTGTCGGCGTGGCGGAAGTCCTCGTGGCACACGGGGCAATACGGCGCGAGGCGCAGATAGCCCGTGAACAGCTGTCCCTCACCACAGCGGGGGCACCGCCCCCGCAGGGCCGCGACGAACGGGTTGGCCGAGCTCACCCGCCGAGCGCAAGACGCGGCGTCACGTAGACGAACGCGAACAGGAACAGCCAGACCACGTCGACGAAGTGCCAGTACCAGGCCGCCGCCTCGAGGCCGAAATGCTTCTGCGGGGTGAAGCCGCCGCTCATCAGACGCAGCAGGCAGACCAGCAGGAAGATCGTGCCGACGACGACGTGGAAACCGTGGAAGCCCGTCGCCATGAAGAAGGACGCGCCATAGAGGTTGGCTTCCTGCACCGCGTCGGTTCGGCCGAAATGGAAGCCGGCGACCGAGTATTCGTACACCTGCACGCAGGTGAACAGCATGCCGAGGCCGACCGTGAGCGCGAGGCCGAGCGTGGCGCCCTTGCGGTCACCCTGCTGCAACGCATGGTGCGCCCAGGTGACCGTCGTGCCCGAGAGCAGCAGGATCATCGTGTTCATGAGCGGCAGGTGGAAGGGGTCGAACGTTTCGACGTTCGGCGGCGGCCAGCTGGCCCAGGCCTTCATCACCTCCGGGTCGCCCTGGATGATCCAGTCGGCGCGGACGTGGTGGAAGATGGTCATCTCAAAGAAGACCCAGAACCACGCCACGAAGAACATCACTTCCGAGGCGATGAACAGGATCATGCCGTAGCGGAGGTGCATGTCGACGACGGGCGTGTGGTGCCCGCGGCGGCTTTCCTTGATGACGTCGCCCCACCAGCCGATCAGCGTGCCGACGACGCCGGCGAGACCCGCGAGCAGGATCCAGGGATGGCCCTTGCCGAACAGCGTCTGCATGAGCGCGCTGCCCTGTCCCTCTTCGACGAGGCCGTGCATGTACGCCACGCCGCCGACGGCCAGGACGAACATCGAGATCGAGGCCGTGAACGGCCAGGGGCTCGGGTCGACCAGGTGGTAGTCGTGTTTGACCTCGCTGGAGCTTGCCATCGTTCCTGTTCCCCCAGGGGCGGCGCCCCTGCTTCCTGATCCTTGGTGGGAGGCCGGGGCCTCCGGTTGGTGTGCCGCGACGGCCGAAGCCCTCGCTTTGTGGTCGTTTCCGGGTCTTTAGACTGCGCCGCTGTGCGGCTCAAGGCGGGCTGATCGCCGCGGTCTTCAGCTTCGGATCCTTGGCTTCAAAGAAGGTGTACGAGAGCGTGATCTGCTGCAGATCGCGGGTGTCCCGGTCGTCGGCCAGCTCGGGGGCGACGAAGAAGACCACCGGCAGCTCGGCGGTTTCGCCGGGCTGGAACGTCTGCTCCTGGAAGCAGAAGCACTGCATCTTCACGAAATACTGCCCGGTCGTGTGCGGCGTGACGTTGTAGGACGCCATCGCAGTGACTGGGCGGTCGGAAGTGTTTTTGAAGGTGTAGAAGGCCAGACCCGTTTCGCCGAGACGGACGCGGGTGGTCGTCTGCTCCGGCTTGAACTCGACGTTGAGATCCGGCGCGTGGTTGGCGTCGAAGCGCACTTCGATGGTGCGGTCGAGAACGCGGGTGGGCGCCTTGGTGGCGACCTGGGTGGTGCCGGCAAAGCCCGTGACTTTGCAGAACAGTTCGTACAGCGGCACGGCCGCGAAGCTCGCGCCGACCATGAACACCGCGACGCCCCCCGCGATCAGGGCGGTGCGGGCGCGCTTGCGTTTGGCGTCGGTGGGTTCGGTCGTCATGTCAGCTTCCGCCATCGAGGCTGGAGGTCTTCAGCCGCACGAGCGTGACGACGAAAATCAACATCACGAAGCCGATCAGCAGCAGCGCCAGAACGAGATTGCGGCGCTTCTGGGCGGCGCGTTGCGTCTCTGCGCTGACGGGCGCGAGCGGCGTGGGGGCTGGAGACGGCGTGTCTTCGGCCATCGATCAAAGGCTCCAGAGCCCGGCGACCGGCGCGTAGAGGCCGAATGCGCGCTCGGCGAACAGGGCCGCGAACACCAGGAACAGATAAAGGATCGAGAAGGCGAACAGGTCCCGCGCCGCCTTGTCGCCGCGCTTCACGGCGTAAAGATCGGGGCTGCCGGGCTCGTCGGTGCGCTCGCCGGCTTGCGAGCGCGCGATGCGCACCGCCAGCAGCAGGAACAGCGCGCCGCCAAGGATCGAGACGACGGCGTACACGACGCCGCCGAGCCCGGTGAGGACCGGCGCGACGCCGAGCGGCGCCAGCAGCAGGCTGTAGAGAAGGATCTGACCGCGCGTGTGCTTCGCGCCGTGCGACACCGGCAGCATCGGCACGCCGGCGGCGGCGTAGTCGCCGCGCTGGTAGAGCGCGAGCGCCCAGAAATGCGGCGGCGTCCACATGAAGATGATCGCCACCAGCAGGATCGGATCGATCGTGAGGCCGCCGGTCTTGGCCGCCCAGGCGACGGCCGGCGGCAGGGCGCCGGCAAGGCCGCCGATCACGATGTTCTGCGGCGTGCGCCGCTTGAGCCACATCGTGTAGACGACGGCGTAGAACCAGATCGAGAAGGCGAGCAGTGCGGCCGCGAACCAGCCGGCGGCGAGCGCCATCACCAGCACCGACAGTACCGACATCACGACGCCGAGGCCGAGCGCCTCTTCGCCGCGGATGCGACCCGCCGGCACGGGGCGCGCGCGCGTCCGACGCATGCGGGCGTCGATGTCGGCGTCGTACCACATGTTGAGCGCGCCGGCCGCGCCGGCGGCGGCGGCGATCGCGAGCACCGCGGCGAAGCCGAGAACCGGATTGACGTCACCGGGCGCCACGAGCCAGCCGACCAGCGCCGTGAAGATCACGAGCGACATCACCCGCGGCTTCATCAGCATCAGATAGTCCTTCGCCGAAGCGGCGTGGGACACGGGGAGATCGACGAGGCTCAGCGGAGGCTCCCGGAGCAGGACGACGCAGGCGCGCCGTCAAGAAGGACGATGCGGCGACGCCCGCCCCTCTTGCGAGGAGCGGGCGAGAGCCGCAGGCGGGCTTAGTGCTTTTCGGCCGTGACCTTCGGCAGTTCGTTGAACTGGTGGAAGGGCGGCGGCGACGAGAGCGTCCATTCCAGCGTCGTGGCGCCTTCGCCCCACGGATTGCCGGCGGCCTTGCGGCGGACGAGGAACATCTCGACGAGCATCACCAGGAATACCAGCACGCTGACGACGGTGATCACGTAGCCGAGCGACGAGATCTGGTTCCAGTAGGTGAAGCCATCCGGATAGTCGACGTAGCGGCGCGGCATGCCCTGCAGACCGAGGAAGTGCTGCGGGAAGAAGATCAGGTTCACGCCAATGAACATGATCCAGAAGTGCAGGCCGCCGAGGAAGCCGTTGTAGCGATAGCCGCTCATCTTCGGGATCCAGTAGTAGAAGCCCGCGAAAATGGCGAACACGGCGCCGAGCGACAGCACGTAGTGGAAGTGCGCCACGACGTAATAGGTGTCGTGCAGCACCGTATCGATGCCCGAGTTCGCGAGCACGACGCCGGTGACGCCGCCGACCGTGAACAGGAAGATGAAGCCGATCGCCCACAGCATCGGCACTTTGAACTCCAGCGAGCCGCCCCACATCGTGGCGATCCAGCTGAAGATCTTGATGCCCGTCGGGACGGCGATGATCATCGTCGCGGCCACGAAATAGGCTTCGAGATCGAAGCCCATCCCGACCGTGTACATGTGGTGCGCCCACACGATGAAGCCGATGAAGCCGATGGCGACCATCGCGTACGCCATCCCGAGATAGCCGAAGATCGGCTTGCGCGAGAACGTCGACACGATGTGGCTGATCATGCCGAAGCCCGGCAGGATCAGGATGTACACTTCCGGGTGCCCGAAGAACCAGAACAGGTGCTGGTACATCACGGGGTCACCGCCGCCGGCCGGCTCGAAGAACTGCGTGCCGAAATTGCGGTCCGTCAGCAGCATCGTCAGCGCGCCGGCGAGCACCGGCAGCGCGAGCAGCAGCAGGAAGGCGGTGATCAGCACCGACCACACGAACAGCGGCATGCGGTGCAGGGTCATGCCCGGCGCGCGCATGTTAAAGATCGTGGTGATGAAGTTGATCGCGCCGAGGATCGAGCTGATGCCCGCGATGTGCAGCGAAAGGATCAGGAGGTCCATCGCCGGGCCCTGGTGGCCCGTCGTGGAGAGCGGCGGATAGAGCGTCCAGCCGCCGCCGAAGCCGGTGTTGGAGCCGGCGCCCGGCATGAACATCGACAGGATGGCGAGGCCGAGCGAGGCCGGCAGCAGCCAGAACGAGATGTTGTTCATGCGCGGGAACGCCATGTCCGGCGCGCCGATCATCAGCGGCACGAACCAGTTGCCGAACCCGCCGATCATCGCCGGCATGACCATGAAGAAGATCATGATCAGGCCGTGCATCGTCACGATCACGTTGTAGTTGTGCTCGTTGCCGAAGAAGCCGCCGAACGCGGTGCCGTTGAAGACCTGAAGACCCGGCTCCGCCAGTTCCCAGCGGATCAGGCCGGAGAAGGCGCCGCCCACGATCCCCGCGATGATCGCGAAGATCAGGTACATCGTGCCGATGTCCTTGTGGTTGGTCGAATAGACCCAGCGCTTCCAGTCCCAGAGGCTCGGGCGATGGTCGGCGTGCGCTTCGTCGTGAGCGCCGGCCAGAGCGGCATCATGCGACATGAGGATTGAGCTCCTTCAAATCTCAGCGGGTCGGTTGCGCAGCGGGCGCAGCCGTCGGTTCAGCGGGGGCGGCAGGCGCGGCAGAATCAGCCGGCGCCGCGTCAGCGGGCGCAGCCTCGGTCGGCGCGGCGGCCGGCGCGGCCTGGGCGATCGTACCGCCCTGCTTGGCGACCCACGCTTCGAACTCGGGCTTCGACACCGCGCGCACCTCGATCGGCATGAAGGCATGCCGCAGGCCGCACAGTTCCGAGCACTGGCCGTAATAGACGCCCGGGCGGTCGACGTTGAACCACGCCTCGTTCACCCGGCCCGGGATGGCGTCGTCTTTCACGCCGAAGGACGGCATGGCCCAGGAGTGGATGACGTCGTTCGAGGTGATCAGCACGCGGACGTTGGTGTTGACCGGCACATAGATCGGCTCGTCCACGGCCAGCTTGCGCGGGCGCCCTTCGGCGGCGGCGGTCTCGTCGTCCAGCATGTTCGAGGTGATCGAGACGCCCTGGTCCGGATACTCGTACTGCCAGAACCAGGAGTTGCCGGTGGCCTTGATCGTGAGTTCGGCCGGCGGCGGACGCTCTTCCTTGTAGAGGAGCGGGAACGACTGAACGGCGATCACCACCAGAATGATCACCGGGATGACGGTCCACACCACCTCGACGAGCGTATTGTGCGTGAAGCGCTTCGGCGTCGGGTTCGCCTTGCGGTTGTAACGCACGATCACCCAAAGCAGCAGCCCGAGGACAAGCAGCACGATGCCGGTGATGATGACGAGGAGCAGATTGTGGAAGTCGATGATGGCCGCCTTGGTGGCCGACGCCGCCGGCTGGAAATCAATGCCGCCATCGACGGGTTGATCGGCCCAGGCCGCGGATGATGCGGCGATCACGGTCGCCATGATTCCGGCGCCAAGCGCCTTCAACTTCGCACCCCCTGATCGCACGCTCTGCCCTCCTTAGCGCCGCTCTAGATGACGCCGTGGTTAGTGGCGCCTTTTGGCGGGCCGATATACTGTGTTTCGACCGTTAGGCGACCTATGGGCGCCGTTATGTCGCAGTCTGCGGAACCGAATGGGCAGGGTCGTTAGCATGCGCGCGTTTGGCCTTCTAGGGGCTTTGCCGAGTTGTTTCATGGGCATGGCTGCGGGCATGTGCGCGCTCGCTCTGGGAGCCGCGCATGCCGCACCGGCAACCATGACCGAGCGGAGCCGAGCCACGACCGCGCAGAACGTGTTCGGGTCTCCCCGCGCGAACGCGTGCGCCGCCGCCGCCAACGCCGGCCGGGCCGATGACGCGTCCATCGGCGATTGCTCCCAAGCGCTTACGAGCGAAGGGCTTTCGCGCAACAACAAGGCGCTGATCTACATCAATCGCGGCGCGATGAATCTGCGTCTGGCGCGCGGCGACGCCGCGCTGGCGGATTTCGACGCGGCGCTCGAGATCGTCCCCAACATGCCCGAGGCGCACCTCAATCGCGGCGCCGCTCTCGTCATGGTGAAGAAGCCGGGCCAGGCCGTAGGCGCGATCACGACCGCGTTGCAGTTGGGCGTCCGCGAGCCCCACAAGGCCTACTTCAATCGCGGCGCCGCCCGCGAATCACTCGGCGACCTGCGGGGCGCCTACGAGGACTACAACACGGCGCTCGCCATCAAGCCGGACTGGGAGCTCGTCGAGGGCGAGCTGGCGCGTTTCGCCAAGGTGCGCCGCGACCGCTTGGCGGCCGCGCTGGCCGATCCGAACGCCGCGCCTCCGGTCGTGGCGCCCGCCGTCGCGCCGCCGGCGCGGACGAACTGAGTTCGGGCCCGGTCGGGCCGCCGTCGTCCCGGCCTAAGGGCGGGGCGGACAACGAGGAGTGACGCCATGACTGCCAGCTTCCGCGCCGTCCCGGTCGCACTGGCGCTGCTGATGAGCGCCGCGCCCGCCGCGCATGCGGCGACGATGGTGATCGGGGGCGGTCAGGCCGAGAGCTGTTACAAGGAGGCGGACTCCGGCCGCGCCTCGCAATACGGCCTCGCGATCTGCACCGGCGCGCTCGAGGGCGATCCCCTGACGCGGGTGGACCGCGCGGCGACCTTCGTGAACCGTGGCGTCATCTATCTCCAGCGCCGCGACGGCAAGCTGGCGCTGGCCGATCTGGAGTCGGCCCTGCGTCTCGCCCCGGAAATCGGCGAGGTGCACGTCAATCGCGGGGCGGCGCTGGTCATGCTCGGCCGCTATGCGGAGGGCGAGGCCGCCCTCTCCCGCGGCATCGAGATCGGCTCGAAGCAGCCGCAGGACGCCTATTTCAACAGGGCCATCGCGCGCGAGTCCCTCGGAGACCTGAAAGGCGCGTACCGCGACTACGTGGAGGCGCAGCGCCTCGCGCCCGAATGGACGGCGCCGAAGGTCGAATTGGCGCGCTTCTCGGTCTCGCGTCCGGGCGAATGATCGCCATATAGTCCGGCATGGTCCCGTCGCCGCCTCGGCGCGTGCGGCGGCGCTGGAGCGCGCTCGTCTGGTTGCCTGGCCCCTGCCGGCAGCGGGCGCGCCGGCACGGTGAGGAGACGACATGGCGGACGGCGGCGCAGGCGGGCAGATCGACTTCGACTGGGCGGACGCCGAACGCAGGCTCGCCGCCGCGGCGCACGGCGCCGACGACGCCGAGCTGTTCGTCGAGCAGAGCCGCTCCGAGAGTTTCCTGTGGGACGACGGCCGCCTGAAATCGGCCTCCTACGATTCGACCCAGGGCTTCGGCCTGCGCGTCGTCGCGGGCGAAACGGCGGGCTATAGCCACGCGAGCGCGCTCGATCCGGACTCGGTTCAGCGCGCCGCAGACGCCGCCGCCGCCGCCAAGCGCGGGCGCTCCGGCGCGCTGGACGCCGCACCGGCCCGCACCAACCGCAAGCTTTATCCCGACGTCGATCCGCTCGGCTCCGCCGCCTTCACCGCGAAGACGGACCTGCTCGCCGAGATCGACGCCTATGTCCGTGCGCGTGATCCGCGCGTCGTGCAGGTGACGGCCTCGCTCGCCGGGTCGCAGCGGCACGTCTCGATCCTGCGGCCCGACGGCCAGCGCATCGACGACTCCCGCCCCCTGGTGCGGATCAATGTTTCGGTCACCGTGGAAAAGGACGGCCGGCGCGAAAGCGGCTCGGCCGGCGCCGGCGGACGCGACGTCTACGCGCCCTGGACCTCGTCCGAGCGCTGGAAAGCGCTGGCCGACGAAGCGCTGCGCATCGCGCTCGTTAATCTCGAGTCCGTGCCCGCGCCCGCCGGCGAGATGGACGTCGTGCTCGGGCCGGGCTGGCCCGGCGTTCTGCTGCACGAAGCCGTGGGCCACGGGCTCGAAGGCGACTTCAACCGCAAGGGCACGTCCGCCTTCGCCGGCAAGATCGGCGAACGGGTCGCCGCGCCCGGCGTGACGGTGGTGGACGACGGCACGATCGGCGGCGACGTCGGCGGCGGGCGGCGCGGCTCGCTCACCGTGGACGACGAAGGCACGCCCTCCTCGCGCACGGTGCTGATCGAGGACGGCATCCTCAAAGGCTATCTTCAGGACCGCATGAACGCGCGGCTGATGGGCGTCGCGCCCACGGGCAACGGACGCCGCGAAAGCTACGCGCACCGCCCGATGCCGCGCATGACGAACACCTTCATGACCAGCGGCGACAAGGACCCGGCGGAAATCCTCGCCTCCCTGAAACGCGGCATCTATGCGGTGAACTTCGGCGGCGGCTCGGTGGACATCACGAGCGGCAAGTTCGTGTTCCAGTGCACCGAGGCCTACATCGTCGAGGACGGCCAGATCAAAGCCCCGATCAAGGGCGCGACGCTGATCGGCGACGGCCCCTCCGCCCTCACGCGCGTGAAGATGGTGGGCAACGATCTGCAACTCGACGAAGGCGTCGGCACCTGCGGCAAGGCGGGGCAGAGCGTGCCCGTCGGCGTGGGACAGCCGAGCCTCTACATCACTGGGCTGACGGTCGGCGGCGCGGGGTAAGGGCGCTCAGCGCAGCAGCGCAAGCACCGGATGCGTCGGGCCGCAATAGCGCGGTGACGACGCGATGGTGAGCGGCGTATCGCCGTAGATGTTCGCCGCGCGCACATTTCCTCCCGCGTTCACGAGCATCCGCACGACGATCACGAGCGAGTCCGGATTGTGGTTGGGATAGCGCTCGCAGACCATCATGACGTCGTGCAACGCCGCGTTCTTTTCGTTGCCGACGATCCAGTTCGGGTCGTAACCGGCGTCGAGCATCTGGCGGATTGCGGGCGCGTCGAGGCTCATCAGCGCAGCGTGGAATTGCGCCGCGAGTTCGGGCGTCAGCGCGAAGATGGTGCGCTTCGGGGAAGCCGCTGGTCTTTGCGCCGGCGCGGCCGCTTCTGCGGCGTCGCGGCAGCCCATTTGCGCCATTTTCGCCTTGGCCTTGGCGGCGGCTTCGCTTTGCGGCCACTGCGTCCGAACGGCCTTGAACTCGCTGCAGGTCTTGGCGCTGGCGAACGCGAGAAGCGGCGTCTGCGCGGCGGCGTGACCGTGCGTGGCGAGGGACAGGAAAAGCACGGCGACGGCGCCGAGCGACAGGCGCGCGGTCATGGGCACTTCTCCCAGGTGTCCGGCGCGATCTGTGCGCCTTCATAGAGGGCGACGCCCTTGCCGTCCGGGGTAATCTCCATCCGGTAGGCCGTGCCCCGCACTTCGTCGGGTTCGACCACGAGCGTCTTGAGCGTTCGCCCTTCGACGCCGGCAATGGCGTGGCGATAGCGCGTGTCCTTGTAGGTGAAGATCAGCGTCTTCTCGCCATCGACGACGTCGAGCGCAACGTGCGGCCCCTGCCCGCATGGGATACCGGTCCACGCCCAGTCGCCCTGCAGGACTTCGACCGGATCGAGGACGGCGGGCGCGCTCGGGGCCGCAGGCGGCGCAGGCTGGAGAGAGGCGGCCGCGACGGGCGTGCACAGCACTCCGGTCGCGGCGCAGACCGTCGGTCGATTCAGAAGCGCCAGGGCGCCGAGCGCCAGAAACACGAGCGGCGCCGCGAGCACGGCGGCGATCGCGCCGGGGCTCCGCGCGGCGCGGGACGGCCCGGCGGCGGATGGCTGCTCCGCCGACCGCCGGCCAAGCCGCGTCTCGATCTCGGCGATGAGCTTCGCCATGCCGGGGTGATCGCCGCCGCGAAAGTCGGTGAGCAGCGCCGCCTGTGTCAGATACATGCCCATCGGAAAATCGGACGGCGACAACGGCTCGACGAGGACCGGAATGAGCTTGCCGGTTTCCTTGGCGATCATCGCCTCATGCTTGACGTTCGCCGATGCGACGGACGCTTTGCTCCACAACACGACCGCGACTTTTGCGCCCGTGAGATGTTCGCGAATCCAGCTGTCCCAGTCGCGGCCAGGGGGCACCTCCTGGTCCCAGAAAACCGAAATGCCCGCCGCCTCGAAGGCCCGTTCGATAAGGGCCGCCTTTTCGCGGTCCTTGCTGGAGTAGGACAGAAACACGTCCTTCATGCGGTCCGCCCCTTCCTGTCCCCCCTCTAAATGTACCCAAGGGCGGGACACGAAGCGAGAGCGAACGCGCGGAGGCCGCGCGTCGTTCTAGCCCGGGATGCGCACCATCATGCGCTCGTAGCCCTTCACGAAGCAGGACGGCACGCGCGTCGGCTCCTCGACGACTTCGATCTTGTCGAAGCGCTTGAGGATTTCCTCCCACGTCACGCGCAGCTGCATTTCGCCCAGGCGATTGCCGACGCAGCGGTGGATGCCGAAACCGAACGAAAGATGCTGACGCGGGCGGGCGCGGTCGATGATGAATGCGTCCGGGTTCTCGATCACGGTCTCGTCGCGGTTGCCCGAGACGTACCACATGATCACCTTCTCGCCGGCCGGGATCTTCACGCCGGCGATTTCGGTGTCGACGAGCGTGCGCCGGCGCATGTGGGCGAGCGGCGTCTGCCAGCGGATGATCTCGGGCACCATGCTCTCGATCAGGCCGTGATTGGCGCGCAGCTTGGCGTACTGGTCCGGATTCTGGTTGAGCGCGTAGACGCCGCCCGTGAGCGAGTTGCGCGTCGTGTCGTTGCCGCCGACGATCAGGAGGATCAGGTTCCCCAGGAACTCGTTCGGCGGCATGTTCTTCATGGCGGGCGAGTGCGCCATCATCGAAATGAGATCGAAGCGCGGCGGCGCGTTCACGCGCTCGTTCCACATGTTCGTGAAATAGGCGGCGCACTCGAGCAACTCGGCGCGGAACTGCTCTTCGCCGCCGGGGCAGATCTTTTCGTTGTCGCGGCCGGTGGCGACGTCGCTCCAGCGCGTCAGCTTGCGGCGATCCTCCTGCGGCACGTCGAACAGCGTGGCGAGCATCTGGCCCGTGAGCTCGATCGACACGCGATCGACCCAATCGAACGGCTCGTTGCGGGGGAGATTGTCGAGGATGTGGCAGATCCGCTCGCGGATGAGCGGCTCCATCTTCGCCAGCATGTCGGGCGCGACGATCGGCTGGACGGCCTTGCGCTGCTCGTCATGCTTGGGCTGGTCCATCGCGATGAACATCGGCAGCTGGAAGTCTTCGTCCTGGTCCGCGATAGTGATTCCGGGTTCGGACGAAAAGATCTTGTGGTTGGTGTCCACGTGCATGATGTCGTTGTAGCGCGTGACCGACCAATAGGGCCCGTGCGGGCTCTCGGGCGTGTAGTGCACGGGCGCCTCGCGCCGCATGCGCTTGAAGTAGCCCCAGAAGACGTTGGTGCGCCACAGCTCGGGGTGGCTCATGTCGATCTGATCGAGCGGGATCGTCTCGGGATCCTGCAGCGCGGATGAGCTCCAGAGCATGCCGTCGGCCATGGCGTCCTCCCTTGTCCGGCGCGCCGCGCGCACGAACGCAGTGATGCGGGCTCTTGCCCTTGCGGAAGCAGAATGACGCAAATCGCGGCGGGGCGAAAGTGACTCAGGCGTCAGCGTTTGCCCGGTTGGGCCAAAGCGCGGCGAGGCGCCGCAGGCTTGGCCCCTCCGGATCAGGCCGACCGCGGCGGGCGAGAAACGCGAAGCGCACGATCTCGGCCTGCTGCTCGATGTTGTAGGCGGCGAACGGGCGATCGACCCCCCAGTCGGCGCGGTAGGCGGCGCGGCCGATGGCGGACAGCTTGGCCAGCGCCAGCGGGACGCCGCGCCCGGCCTGCCAGACATGGGCGAGCTCGTGAACGAACCAGCCCTGTTCGTGAAGGTCGGCGGCGGCAAAGTCGTCAGCGGCGCGCCAGGCGCCGAACACGACCGTGCGCCCGAGCGGCACCATCGCGCCCCAGGGCGCAACGGCGGGCAGCTGCAGGATCTGCACGTCGTCCCAACCGGTCTTGGCGCCGAACATCGACACGGCCATCGCGCGCTCCCCGGCGCTCAGGGGCCGGCGCGTGAAGTCCGCCATGCGCGCGCCCGCGCCGCCGCGCGGCACGTCAGATCACGGCCTCGATGAGCTTCGGGCCGGGCGCGCCAATCAGCCGCTCGAAGGCGGCGTCGAACTCTTCCGCGCGGGTGACGCGCACCGCCTCGACGCCCTGCGCGCGGGCGAGCGCGGCCCAGTCGACGGCCGGGCCGTCGAGCGACAGCATCTGGTGTGCGGTGGGCCCCATATTGCCGGCGCCGGTGCGCTGGAACTCGATGTTGAGGATCCGGTAGCTGCGGTTGGCGAACACGATGGTGAGGACGTCGAGGCCCTCGCGCGCCATGGTCCACAGGGCCTGGTTCGTGTACATGCCCGCGCCGTCCCCCGTCAGCGCGACGACCTTGCGATCCGGCGCCGCGACGGCCGCGCCGACGGCAAGCGGCATGCCTGCCCCGATCGCGCCGCCCGTGAGGAACATCCAATCGTGCGGCGCGGCGGACTGCGTCAGCGCGTAGATCGGCAGGCTGGAGGTGACGCCGTCATCGGCGACGATCGCATTCTCCGGCAGATGCCGGGCGATCGAGGCGGCGATGTCGGCGACGGACAGATCGCCCGACGGCGCGCCGGGACGCGACAGCGGCGACACGGGGCCGGTTTTCGGGGCGCCGAGCGCATCGGCCAGCAGCGCGAGGGCGGCGCCCGCATCGGTCGACTCGTCGGCGGCGGAGATGATCTCGCAGCCCTCGGGCGCAAGGATGCTGGGCTTGCCCGGATAGGCGAAGAACGCGGCCGGGGCGCGCGTGCCCACGAGCGCCATGAGATCGACGCCGGCGAGATCGGCGAGCGCCATCTCGCCGAAATATTGCATGCGCGACGGGGCGAAGCGGCCCGCGCCGCGCGCCTGGATCGCCGGGAACGTATCCATCAGCACACGGACGCCGGCGGCTTCGACGCGGGCGGCGGCGGCGAGCCCCTCGCCCTGCAGCGCCGTTCCCGCGATCAGAACGACGGGCTTGGCCGCGCCCTTGATGCGGCGCGCCGCCGCTTCGATCGCCGCGGCGCTCGGCGCATGCGCAGGCGTCGACGCGAGCGGCGCGGCGGGAAAGGCGGGCGCCGTCCAGGCCGAATCGGCCGGGAGGATGAGCGTCGCGGGCCCGCGCCCGCTCACGGCGGCGGCATAGGCCTCGGCGGCGAGCGTGCCGCAATGCGCCGGGGTCGGCGCGGATTTCGCCCAGACCGACAGCGGGCGCGCAAGGCCGAGAATGTCGCTCGTCAGCGGCGCATCGAGATGGAGATGATAGGTGGCGTGGTCGCCGACGACGTTGACGATCGGCGAGCGCCCCTTGCGCGCGTTGTGCAGATTGGCGCCGCCATTGGCGAGGCCGGAGCCGAGATGCAGCAGCGTCATCGCCGGCCGCCCCGCGATGCGCGCATACCCGTCGGCGGCTCCGGTCGCGACGCCCTCGAACAGCGCCAGCACGGAGCGGATGCGCGGCTCGCGATCGAGCGCGGCGACGAGATGCATCTCGCTGGTTCCGGGGTTTGCGAAGCAGGCGCGGACGCCGCAATCGGCGAGCGTGGTGACGAGCGCTTGGGCGCCGAACATGGAGGCCTCCGTGGATCGTGCGGCGGACCCTATCGGGGCGGCGTCCCGGACGGAAGCGGCGGGTTCGCGCGGGGCTCCGAAAGAAGAACCCCGTCCAGCCTGGGCAGACCGGACGGGGTGATCCACATTCCGATTTCGAGAGGGTTGGAGGTCGGAAGTGCGGACGCCGTGGGGGACGGCGTGAAGCCATTCATCCCCAGAACGCGTTACAACAAGATTTCAGTTTCCTTGCGGTTTGGACAGAAATCCGTTGCAGCTGCGACGCGGCGTCGCTGCCTTTACGGCTGCCGATCGACCGTGATCACGCCGGTGGCGGTGCGGCTTTCGCCGTCACGGTTGGTGACCGTCCGGGTCGCCTCGTATTGGCCCGGCGCGGTGCGTTGCGCGGACGCATCGACCGTCCGCTGCTCGCCATTCGCGAACGTCCGGGTCCGGTCGTGATCGTAGGTTCCCGCCGCGCGGTCCCAGGTGCGGGTGTCCTGCACGGAATTCGACTTGCCATTCGGCCCCGTCCAGGTGGTCGAGCGCGCGCGCAGGCCCTTTTCACGCGTGATCGTGGAGTCGCCCACGGCCGTGCCGCGCTTGGTCTGAACCTCGGCATGCACGCGGCGCTCGCGCGCTTCGGCGACGCCGGCGGTCGCGGTGGTCGCCAACACCAGAGCGCCGAGAGCGGCGCCGAGCTTAACCATCATCGTCATGTTCTATCCCCGTCAGGATCGTGTGCCTCGCGATCCTTCAACGGGGCTCGATGCGAAATCCGTCGCGCCCAGCGCGGCCGCGTTCGCGATTTCCGCGACCGTGGCCGGGCAGATCCCGAGATCGTCCATCAGGCGACGGTCCAATCGGGACAAGACCTCCGCCGTTGCGCGCGCCCGGCGTTTGCGGTCGATCCAGCGCCCGACGTCGCGCAGAGTCGTCATGCCCGCCTCCCTTCGATCGTGTCCGTGAGCGCAAACGACGCGCGCGGGCGCCATCGGTTCCCCCCGTCACGGGCGGTGTTAAGGTGAACCGTGTCTGTGACCTTCGAAATTCTCGTGGCGCGGCTGGAGACGCTGGCGGTGGACGCCATCGTCAACGCGGCCAATCGCTGGCTCGCGCCCGGCGGCGGCGTCGACGGCGCGATCCGGCGCGCGGCGGGGCCGGCGCTCGACGCGCATCTGGCGAAGTTCGACGGGCTCGAGGTCGGCGGCGCGCTCGTCACGCCGGGCTTCCAGGCGCCGTCGCGATTCATCATCCACACGGTCGCACCGATCTGGATCGCGCCGGGCGATCCGGCCGAGAAGTCCGCCGCCCTGGCGGCCTGCTACGCCAACACGTTCGCGGCCGCCGACGCCGCCGGGCTCGGCGCGATCGCCTATCCCGCCCTCGGCGCCGGCGCCTATGGCTGGCCGATGACGCGCGCAGCCGCGATCGCGGCGGAAACATTGAAGGCGCAGGCCGTCGCCGCGCGTGCGGTGTCGCGCGTGATCCTGTGCTGCTTCACGGAGAATGACGCCGCGGTCTACCGGCCGCTGTTCGGCTGAAGCGTTTCGAGGAAGCGGATCGGTTCGCCGATCGAGGGCGCGACGATCTCGTCATCGCGCATCACCGTCCGGCCCCGGATGATCGTCGCGATCGGCCACCCTTTCGCCTCGACGCCGTCGAACGGCGTCCAGCCGGAACGCGAGGCCTGCTGCGCATTCGTGATAACGCGCCGCGCCGCGAGGTCCACGAGCGTGAGATCGGCGTCGTAACCGAGCGCGACGCGCCCCTTTCCCTCGAGTTGGAACACGCGATTGGGGCCCGCGCTGGTGAGATCGACGAAGCGTTCGAGCGTCATGCGCCCTTCGGCGACGTGCGTGAGGCCCATCGCCACCAGCGTCTGAACGCCGGGCATGCCCGACGGCGAGTTCGGATACGGCTTGGCCTTTTCTTCGAGCGTGTGCGGCGCGTGGTCCGTGGCGAGGATGTCGATGAGGCCGTTCTGCACCGCGGCCCAGAGCGCCTCGCGGTGGCGCGCTTCGCGCACCGGGGGGTTCTGCTGCGCGCGGCCCTGCAGGCGCTCATAGCAGTCCGGCGCGGCGAGCGTGAGATGGTTGACGAGCACTTCGACCGTGGCGACGTCGCGCGCGGCTTCGAGCAGCGGCAGCTCCTCCGCGGTGGAGATGTGCAGAACGTGCACACGCTTGCCGAACCTGCGGGCGAGCGCGATCAGCCGGCGCGTCGAGGAGACCGCGCTTTCGACGTCGCGCACCTCGTGGTGGCTCGTCCAGTCGCCGGGCCGCGCGAGGTGGCGGCGGCTTTCCATGCGGTATTCGTCCTCGGAGTGCACCGCGACACGACGCGACACCGCCGCCAGGATGCGCCCCACGTCCTCGTCCGACTTCACGAGCAGCGATCCCGTCGAGGCGCCCATGAAGATCTTCACGCCGCAGCAGCCGGGCTCCTTCTCCATCGCGACGAGGTCGGCGACGTTGTCCGTCGCGCCGCCGGCGTAGAAGGCGTGATCGACGTGCATGCGATGGTGCGCGCGCTTCAGCTTGTCCTGCAGGGCGGGCACGGTCGTCGTCGCCGGGTCCGTGTTCGGCATTTCGAAGACCGCGACGACGCCGCCGAGCGCTGCGGCGCGCGAGCCGGTTTCGAGATCCTCTTTGTACTCGCGGCCGGGCTCGCGGAAGTGGACCTGCGTGTCGATCACGCCGGGCAGCACGTGGAGGCCCTTGGCGTCGATCACCTCGCCGGCCGACGCGGTGGCGAGATCGCCGATGGCGGCAATCTTGCCCGCGCGCACGCCCACATCGGCGGGGCCGCGCCCGGCATGGTTCACCACCGTGCCGCCGCGCACGATCACGTCAAAGCTCGCGCCCATTCTCGTCTCCCTCAGCGCGCCGCCAAAAGGCTCCGTGCGGCGGCCTCGACATCGTCCAAGGCCAGATCGTCCATCAACGAATGCTCGATCAGCGGCATGAATTTGTCGCGCACCAGATCTTCATAGCTGACCGGACTGCGGATGGCGCGGGCGTTTGCGCCGACAGGGCCATAAACACGCTCGTCGGATGGCCCGAAAAGGCCGAGCGTGGGGGCTCCGACGGCGGCGGCGATGTGCATCAGCCCGCTGTCGTTGCCGACGAATACGCCCGCACGCGCCAGCAAAGCGCCGCACGCGAGCAGATCGAGCTTTCCGGCCAAATCGAGAACGGGCGCGCCGAGCGCGGCCTTCACTTCGTCGTGAGCGCGCGCATCGCCGGGCCCGCCGAGCAGCACGATCGGCGCCGCGGCGAGCGGGCCCATCGCGGTGAGGCGGCGGGCGAGTTCGGCGAACCGCTCGGGCGGCCAGCGCTTGCCGATGAAGTTCGCGCCAACACCCAGCACCAGGAACGGACGATCCGGCGCCAGCCGCGCGGCGTCCGCCTGCGCGGCGGCGTCGAGGTGCAGGACGGGCGCGCGCGGCGCGGCCTTCATGAGCGCGGCGAGCTCGTCGACCTTGCGCTGCGGGGCGCCGCCGGTCTTGCGGAACACGATCCGGCGCCGGGCGGGGAGAACGAACGTCAGCGCCGATCCCCGCAAATCCACCGCGAGGTCGTAGCGGCCGCCCGAAAGGGCGCGCCACAGCTTCATCCAGCGCCCGTGCTCCTTGCGGAAGGTGACGATGCGCTCGAGGCCCGGCGTGGCGCGGAACAGCGGCGCCGGCAGTTCGCCGCACGCGATCGTCACGGCCGCGCCCGGCAAACGCGCCATCGCCTCTTCCAGGGCTGCGGTCGACAGGACCGCGTCGCCGATGCGGTTGGACGTGATGAACAGGAGGCGCGGCACGGCGGGCGCTTTACGCCGCCCGTCCCGGCTTGCCAAGGCGGCGCACCGACCCAGGGGACGGCCCAGGGAATGGCCCAGGCGACGGGGGCCAGGCGCTGGCCTCGGGGAAAGGCCCGGCTCTTGCCAAGCCCGCCGCGTCACCCCACCCCTTCCGGCATGGCTCATGTCTACGATCCTGCGCTGCTGCGCGTGTCCGGCCCCGACGCCGGCGGCTTCCTGGACAATCTCCTGACGCGCGACGTCGGCGGGCTCGCGCCGGGGGGCGTCGCCTATGCCGGCCTTTTGACGCCCCAGGGCAAGGTGATTGCGGACATGATGGTCTGGCGTGACCGGGACGAGGCGTTCCTCATCGAGACCGCGCCGGATCGGTTGGCCGCGCTGGCCCAGCGCCTGCGGCTCTACAAGCTGCGGGCGCGGCTGGAGATCGCGGACGTCTCCGCGGCCTGGCGTGGCGCAGCCCTGATCGACCCCGCCGCGCCGCTGGCCGACCTCGGCCCCGCGGCGCTGGCGGCGCGGGACCCCCGCCCGCCCGTCGCGGCAGCGCGCGCCCTCCTGCCGGCGGCGGACGCGGCCGCCCTGGCGAAGCGTCTCGGCCCTGCGACATCCCGCGAGAGCGTCCGCGCGTGGCGCCTCGCGTTGGGCGTGCCCGACCTCGCCGAGGACACCGCCCCTGAAGAGCTGTTCGCGCTCGAGGCGTTGTTCGAGGAGCTCGGCGGCGTCGACTTCCACAAGGGCTGCTTCGTGGGCCAGGAGAATGTCAGCCGCATGAAGCGGCGGGCGACGACGCGCCGGAAGCTGTGCCGGATCGCCTACGATGGCGAGGCGCCGGCGTTCGGGGCGACGGTCGAGGCGGGCGGGAGTCCTCTCGGCGACGTGCGAACTTCAGCGGGCGGTTTCGCCTTGGCGGCGTTGCGGCTCGACCGGGCGCTCGAAGCGGCGGAAAAGGGGGCGTCGCCGACCGCGGACGGGCGGCCGATTCGGATCGCACCACCGGATTGGCTGTTGATGCCGGCGGTCGGCGGCCGCGGGGGCGAGGCGTGACGCTGGCGTCGCGGCGACCGCGCAGATCAGGTCTTTCCCTGCAGGACGCCGCGCATTACGGTCCGGCAATCCCTGCGTTTCCGAGTGAAGGTCGATGATGCGTCGTCTGCTCCTGGCTCCCGCCCTCGTCATGGCCGCGCTCGCGCTGACGGCCTGCGCGTCTTCGTCAACCGCGCGCTCCTATGACCCGGTGACCTGCCAGATCCGCAACCCGAACCCGGGCGAACCGCCGTTCGATATTGATTGCCTGGCCGCAGCCCAGGCGTCCGAGCGGGCGAGCAAAGAAGCCGCCGCGAAAGACGCGGCCCGGGCCAAGAAGCCGAAATAATCGGTCCTTGGCGGTCAAGGCGCGCGCTTCGGCGCGGCCAGCGCCTCGCGCCTGACGGCGCCCAGCCCCATGACCGGATCCCGGATCGACCGCGCGCCGGGCTTGCCCCCGCCGCCCGGCGGGCCTAAGGCGCTCGCACCAGAATAAAGCGAGGACGCACCCCGTGACTTCCGTGGCCATTTCCGCGACCGGGCTGTTCACCCCGGAGCAGTCGATCTCCAACGCCGAGCTCGTCACCGCCTTCAACGCCTATGCGGCGAAGTTCAACGCCGACAACGCCAGCGCCATCGAAGCCGGCGTGGTGACGGCGCTGCAGCCCTCGAGCGTCGAGTTCATCGAGAAGGCCTCGGGTATCAAGGCGCGCTACGTGCTCGACAAGGCCGGCGTGCTCGATCCGGACATCATGTGCCCGCGCCTGCCGGAGCGCCCGAACGACCAGATTTCCGTCATGGCCGAGATCGGCGTAAAGGCCGCCCAGGACGCGCTGGCGCGGGCCGGCCGAACAGCGCGCGACGTCGACGCCGTGCTGTGCGCCGCCTCGAACATGCAGCGGGCCTATCCCGCTATGGCCATCGAAATCCAGGAAGCGCTGGGGATCGAGGGCTTCGCGTTCGACATGAACGTCGCCTGCTCCTCCGCGACCTTCGGCATCCAGACGGCGGCGGATTTCATCCGCGCCGGACACGCGCGCTCGGTTCTCGTGGTCAATCCGGAGATCTGCTCTGGCCACCTGAATTTCCGCGACCGCGACAGCCATTTCATCTTCGGCGACGTCGCGACCGCGGTGCTCGTCGAGCGCGCGGACATCGCCCCGGCGGGGTCTTGGATGATCCTCGGCACCAAGCTGAAAACGGTATTCTCCAACAACATCCGCAACAATTTCGGCTTCCTCAACCGCACCGCGCCGGAAGGCGTCGGCGCGACCGACAAGCTCTTCGTCCAGGAAGGCCGCAAGGTGTTCAAGGAAGTCGTGCCGATGGTGGCCGACATGATCCTTGGCCAGATGGCCGAGCTGAACCTCAAGGCCGGCGACCTGCGGCGGCTTTGGCTGCATCAGGCCAACGCCAACATGAACCGCCTGATCTCGCAGCGCGTGCTCGGCCGCGAAGCCACCGAGGACGACAGCCCGACGGTGCTCGACACCTACGCCAATACGTCCAGCGCCGGCTCGATCATCGCCTTCCATCTGAACAACGGCGATCTCTCCGCCGGCGATCGCGGCCTGATCTGCTCCTTCGGCGCAGGCTATTCGGCCGGCTGCGTGTTCGTCTCGAAGGCGTCCTGAACGGGTTTACGGCGCATTCGCGGGCGCCGGAAGGTGTGTAGCTAGGCTTAAATTTACCGAGCGCCTGTAGCGTTGGCGTGCGTTCGCGACGAACGCGGCGGGCTCGGCATGGTCAAGGCATTGGCGCAAAAGGCGGAAGCCGCGCTGTTCAGCGCGACGGGAGCCGACATCCTGGCGCGCTTCCGCGCGGCGCCGGGCCTTGGGCTGATCCCCGTGCTGAACGCCGAGGGCCGCCCCGTGGGCGTCGTCCGGCGCGCGGCCTGCCTCGAGCGCGTCGCCGATCCGGAGATCTGGGCGCGCCTCAAGGACGCGCCGATCAGCGCCTGGATGGAGGCGCCGCTGATCGTCAGCGCCGAGGTCGACGCCGCCGAGATCGGCCCCCTGATCCTCGCGGAGCGCCACGCGGCCCCGTTCGACGGGTTCGTCGTCGTCGACGCCGCTGGCCGCTATATCGGGCTCGCCGACGGGATCGGCGTGGTCCGGGCGCTCACCGAGGCGCGCGAGCGCGATCTGCGCCGCAGCTTCGCCCTCAACGCCGAACTCGAGCGCCTGCTGCAGCGCCAGATCGACCGCCACCGCGACGTGCGCGGCTACTGCTCCGACGTGACGCGCGCGGTCTGCCGCGCGCTCGACGTGGGCCGTGTCGGGGTGTGGATCTTCAACGCGACGCGCGACGCCGCCGTGTGCATCGACCTGTTTGATCCCGAGATCGGCCACACCTCCGGCGGGCGCATCGAGGTCGCGTCTTATCCGATCTATTTCCGCGCGATCGAAGGCACGCGGGTGATCGATGCGGAGAACGCCTATACCGATCCCCGCACAGCGGAATTCTCCGACAGCTACCTCACGCCGAACGGCGTGCGCTCTTTGCTGGACGGGCAGATCCGCGTGGGCGATGCGCTGCGCGGCGTCATCTGCTGTGAGAGCAAGCATCTGCGCCGCTGGACGCAAGAAGAGATCGCGTTCGTCGGCTCCGCGGCTGAGCGGATCGGGCTCGCGCTCGCGGCCGAAGAGCTGGCGCAGGAACGCGACGCGCTGGAATCGCGCGTGCGCCTGCGCACGATCGATCTCGAAGCGGCCCGCCTTCAGGCCGAAACCGCCAACGCCGCGAAATCGCGCTTCATCGCCAGCATCAGCCACGAACTGCGCACGCCGCTCAACGCCATCATCGGCTACAGCGAACTGCTCCTGGAAGACACCACGGAGCGCCCGCGCGAGGCGGATGCGGACGATCTTCGCCGTATCCATGCCGCCGGCTTGCGCCTTCTGCGCCTCGTCAACGAGGTGCTCGACTTCGCCAAGATCGAGGCGGAGCGGATGCATGTCGAAATGGCCCCCGTCGACGTGCGCGATCTCGTCGACGACGTCGTCAACACGATCCGTCCGCAGGCCGAAGCCAACGGCAACATGATCGAGACGTTCGTCGATCCGGACGTGGCGACGGTCGTGTCCGATGGGTTCAAACTCGAGCAATGCCTGATCAATCTGGCGGCGAACGCGGCGAAGTTCACGCGCGAAGGACGGATCCGGATCGTCGCCGCGCGCGGGATGCGGGACGGCCGGCCGCATCTGCTGCTGAAGGTCTCGGACACCGGCATCGGCATCGATCCGGACCAGATGGCGAAACTGTTCGAGCCGTTCGCGCAGGCGGAGGCCACGATCTCGCGCGAGTTCGGCGGCACGGGTCTTGGCCTTGCCCTAACCCGCAAGACCGCGCGGCTGCTCGGCGGCGATGTCGAGGTGACGAGCGAACGCGGCCGCGGCTCGACCTTCGTGGTGACGGCGCCGCTGGACGAAGCGCCGCACGAGACCGCCCTCGCGGTCTGATCGCTCAGGCGCGCTCCTGCGCCAGCCACTCGATCTGATCGCGGCCGAGCAGAAACGTCTTGTGCGTCTGCTCCAGCGCGCCGACGGCGGCGAAAAACCGACGCGCCACGGAATTGTCCACGCCCGTCGTAATGACGAGTTCGCGCGCGCCGATGTCCATCGCGCGCGCGGCGATCTCGGCGATCATGGCGCGCGCCAGCCCATCGCGCCGCCCTTCCGGCGCGACATAGAGCGCAGCGACCACCAGCGTCGCGCAGCCGACGTCGATGTCGTAGCCTTTGGTGGCGATGGCGCAGGCGACGATTGCGCCGCCCTTCCCTTCGGCCACCCAGGATTCGAACATCGCCGTCGCGCCGAACCCGTGCGCGCGGACGAGGTCGGCATCGAGCGCCGGCGCGGGACGACCGTCTTCGCGGCTCGCTTCCGCGACCATGCGGGCGATCACCTCGGCGTCGCGCGGCTGGCCGCGGCGGATCATGAACATGGCGGTCGCCTCCCCCTCCAGAAAAGGGCGCCGCCGGACGGCGCGCAAGCTGTGCGCGTCCGGACGATGTCTCCGCATGCCGGCGCCGCCGCGCGCCGCGGGTCCAATCGCGGTCTAGTCGTCCTTCCAGGAGCCGGGCGGGCCTGGGATCAAGGGCCGGTCCTGACTTTCGGCCCAGTCGTCCAGCTGCGCGCGGCGGCTGAAGGCCGCGCCGATCCACGTCAGAACCCCGATGAGGACGACGGCCACGAGGATGCCGATCCAGAAGCTGAGGTCAGGCATTGGCGACCTCCGTTGAACGCCCTCCACAGCCATAAAGGTGGCCCTGCAGGCGCACGGCTGCAAGCGGCTAGACGGCCTGGGCTTCCGCGACGCGGAACGTGAGCGGCGCGCCTCCGCCTTCGCGGATGGTGACGTACTCGCCGGGCGCGAGCCGGTGCGCAGCCAGGTTCTCGACGTCCTCGGCAGGGCCTTCGTCGGCTTCGTCGTACCAGAAGAACCAGTGGTCGCCGCGGTGGCGCAACCAGCCGTCGGACGGCGCTTCGCCCGGACGGAAGCGGCGCACGGTGCAGTCCCGCTTGTGGGCCGCCCACATGGCGGCGTCGAGCCGGCCGTCGGTGTCGAGGGGCGCGAAGATCACGTAGCCATGGTGGTCGTCGCCCTCCGGCGCGCCGGCTTCGGGATTGCGTCCCAGGCGCAGAATGATCCGGGTCAAACCGCTCATCGTCGTCTCCCTCCCTCCCGCGCCGTGCTTTGGCGCGCTATGTCTCTCTCAACGATAAGGTGCGGGGCCGGGCGCCGGCCCGCGAGAAGGCGAACGTCGAATGAACGCGCGACAGGTCGCCGCAAGCGGCGCAAAGCCGGCGGCGAAATCCCGCAAGGAGCCCCCGCGGGCGTGGCAACGGATGCTCTCGGGCCGGCGGCTCGATCTATTGAACCCCTCGCCGTTCGACATCGAGATCGAGGACATCGCGCACGGCCTCGCCCGCGTGGCGCGCTGGAATGGCCAGACGCGCGGCGCGCACGCGTTCTCGGTGGCGCAGCACTCGGTCGTGGTGGAGACGCTCACGGCCCGCCTGACGCCCGGGATCGACGCGGCCGGGCGGCTCACCGCCCTGCTGCACGATGCGCCCGAGTACGTGATCGGCGACATGATCAGCCCGTTCAAGGCCGCGCTCGGCCTCGACTACAAGGCGTTCGAGGCGCGCCTGGAAGCGGCGGTGCACGTGCGCTTCGGTCTGCCGGCCAAGCCGCCCGCCGTCCTGAAAACCGCCATCAAGAAGGCCGACATGATCTGCGCCTATTTCGAAGCCGTGCGGCTGGCGGGATTCGCGCCGGACGAGGCGCAGAAATTCTTCGGCGCGCCGCCGGCGGGGTTCGACGCCGATGTCGACCCGTGGGCGACCGACGTGGCGCAAGCCCGCTATCTCGCGCGCTTCGCCGAACTGATCCGGGAGATGTGACGTGGCGATCATCGTGTGTCCGTTGTCGAAGGTGACGAGCGTGGCGGCGGCGCGACGCCCGCAGCGCGTGGTGAGCCTGCTCGATCCGCACTCGGCCTTCCCGAATCTGCCGGACTATGTCGATCGCCACCACAAGGCCCCCGTGCACGACATCACGGACTACATCGACGGCCTCAAGGCGCCGTGCGAAACGAGCGTCGGCGAAGTGATCCGGTTCGTCAGCGACTGGGACCGCTCCGCGCCGATCCTGATCCACTGCTATGCGGGCATCAGCCGCTCGACCGCGACGGCGTTCGTCACCGCCTGCCTGCACAATCCGAAGGCGGACGAAGAGGAGATCGCGCTGGCGCTGCGCGCCGCCTCGGCCACCGCCTCGCCCAACATGCTGATCGTCGAGATCGCCGACGCCGAGCTTGGCCGCCGTGGGCGCATGGTGCGCGCGATCGAGCGCATCGGCCGCGGCTATCCGAGCTGGGAAGTGATCGGCGAAGCCCAGCCGTTCGAGATCCCGGCCTATTTCGCCGCGAAGGACGCCGCGTGACGATTGTCCTCGGCCTGTCGGCGGTGATCGTCGCCGTCGGCGAGGACGCGCCGAGCGTCTTGACCACCCGGGCGCCCGGCGCGCCGGCGGGCCTGCCGTTCGGCCCGTTCGATCCCGCGGGCGACCGCACGCTCGAACTCTCGCTGCGCCGCTGGGTGCGCGATCAGACCGGCTTCGACATCGGCTATGTCGAGCAGTTGTACACCTTTGGCGATCGCGGCCGCGAGGCGCCGCTGCCGGATGCGGCGGGCGCCGATCGCGTCATCTCCGTCGGTTATCTCGCCCTCACGCCGGAACGCGCCGCGCTCGACCAGCCGGGCGCGGCGTGGGCCGACTGGTATCGCTTCTTCCCCTACGAAGATTGGCGCGGCGGGCGGCCCGCTCTCATCGACCGCGAGATCGCGCCGCGCCTGCGCAAATGGGCGGGCGCCGACGCCACGCGCGCGACACGCGTGCGCCTCGCCTTCGCGCTCGACGGCGCGCCGTGGAACGAGGAACGCACGCTCGATCGCTATGAACTGCTCTACGAAGCCGGGCTGACGCCGGAGGCCGCGCGTGACCGCGCCCGCTACCGGGGAAGCGCGCTCGAGGACACGCCCGCCGCGCTCGGCGATCCGATGACGTCGGACCATCGCCGCATCCTCGCGACGGCGATGTCACGCCTGCGCGGCAAGCTGAAATACCGTCCGGTGGTGTTCGAACTGATGCCCGAGCGCTTCACGCTGCTGCACCTGCAGCGCGTGGTGGAGGCGATCTCCGGCCTCGAGCTGCACAAGCAGAACTTCCGCCGCCTGCTCGACCGCACCGGCCTCGTCGAAGGCGCAGGGATTTTCGAGACCCGCACGGGCGGACGCCCGGCGGAGCTGTTCCGTTTCCGGAGGGAAACGCTGCAGGAGCGCCCCGTGGGCGGCGTGCACGTGCCGACGCCGCGGACTTGATTGAACGCAATGCGCGTATAGTCATCGGTCATGTCTGAGCCAAAGTTTGTAGTCCTGCCCGATTTGACGCCGATGTTGCTGGCGGTTGGTAAAGGCATCAACGCTTGGTCCAAAGTCGAAATGGCCTTTGGCCTCGTTTTCGCGTCGATGATGGATCCGGCGCCTCGCGCGGCCTCACTCGCAGTCCTCGATGCGGCGAAAAACGCGGCAACGAAACTAAGGATCATCGACGCTGCGGCACCCTTTGCGCTCCAGAACGACGACTGCTTACATTTGGAGCGGTGGCGCAAGCTTTCAAAGCGAACCAGGAACCTGAACAAGCGCCGCAACATGCTTGCGCACTGGGAGGTAAGCCTTTGGCCGGGAGCCAAAACGCTAGCTCAAATTGAGTCGATGCAAGTCCGGCTCGTCCCCCCCATGACGTCATTCGAACATATGCCTGTCATGTGGCGCGGCAAAACAAACCTTCAACCGCTAACACTTATGCAGATCAATGCGTTCTCGGGCGACTGCGTTGAGCTTACTCAGGCCCTGTTGATGCTCGGCAATGACCTGACAACTTCGCGGTTAGGCAAAAGTTGACCGAACGAATTTGTGTTTTCGAACGCGTTCCCGATCGGCGGCTAAGTCGCCGATCGGGGAACCGTTTGTGTTTACGCCAACTCCGCCGCGCTCGTGACGATCTTGCCGACGAGGCCGTAGGCCTTGGCTTCCTCGGCCATCATCCAGTAGTCGCGATCGGTGTCTTCCTTGATGCGCTCGATCGGCTGGCCCGTCGCGGCGGCGAAGATCTTGTTCAGGCGTTCGCGCATGCGGATGATTTCGCGCGCCTGGATTTCGACGTCCGAAGCCGCGCCGCCGACGCCGCCGCGCGGTTCGTGCAGCAGGAAGCGCGTGTTGGGCAGGCAGAAACGGTCTTCCTTCGGCGCCGCGCAATAGATCAGCGCGCCGGCGGACGCGACCCAGCCCGTGCCGAGGATCTTAACCCGCGGCTTCACGAACTTGATCATGTCGTGGATCATGTCGCCGCTTTCGACGTGACCGCCCGGCGAGGACACGATCAGCGTGATCGGGTCATCCGACACCGCCGCCAGCGCCAGCAGCGCCGCGCTCACGCGCTTGGCCTGGGTGTCATTGATTTCGCCCGTCAGGAGGATCTGGCGCGCATCGAACAGCGCCTTGTCGACTTGCGGCGGCGCCGGCGCCTGGGCTTCCGGCTTTTCGTCCTCGAGACGGACCATGCAAACTCTCCTCTTGCCGGGCCACACGTTGGGGGCTTCGCGGCGTACGTCAATGGCGCGGCGGCGTTTCGCGGCGGGAGACCGACCTTGCGCGCTGGAAAGCCCCCGCGCAGGCGAAGGCGAAGCCAAGCGTTACTGGGCGCTTTTGCCGCGCGTCGCGGCGATCAGCGGCGGTAGGTGAAGGAGACGCCGGCGAACCCCTGGCGGTCAGTCCGCTGCGTGTTCGACACCTCGTGCTCCATGTAGGCCACGGAGGCCTGGAGAGGGCCGGTCTGATAGGAAACGCCGGCCTGCAGCTCGCCAACGACGATGCGATCCTGAATCTGGAGGTCATGCGCGGCGCGCGGCGCCCACGTCATGGCCTGACCATCCGTGCCGGCGAACAGGTACCAATCCGACTTGTCCCAATTGGGCTGCTTGTACTCGTCCACAAGTCCATCGAGACGACGGCCCAACATTGCCATCCGTGGCAACAAGGACTTGGCGCGCGGTTGCGGCGCGGTCGCGAGCGGCACGTCCGCGTCAGGGGACGGCGTCTCGTTCACCACTTGGACGGCTTCTGCCGGCCCGGCCGCGGCGAACAAGGCCGCGCGGGTGGGAATGGCGACCGGGGGGCCAATGGGCTTCGGATAGGTGGCGACGACTTCATCCACGCCAATCGTGGCGACGCCAGCCCGCGGCGGGCTATCGACCGCACTTGCAGATACCGCAGCGAGAAGAACGACAGAAGAGATCGTCATATCCGCCCCCTACGACGGACAGAGAAGTCCAAGACTTCCGCCATCGCGGTTCGAAATCGGCCTGATCGCGCTTCTGCACAGCTTTTGAATCAGGCCAGCCCAGCCCCAAGAGAATACCAAATTCACTCGAAAAGGGAAGTGCGAACCTCTCGGATCGTTAACGTACGCTGCCGCTTCGTTAACGCGCGTGCGCGACGCCGCGATAGGTGTAGCCTGCGAAGCGCGGCGTCTTGGGCAGATACCAGGCGGTGAGGTCATCGATCTCGAAACCGCCGTCGCGCAGCAGAGCGGGAACGTCGCGCGTCAGATGGCAGCCGCCGGCGAGACGCTTCCACAGCGGCTCGATGCGCCGCTGGGCGGCGGCGACGTCGGCGTCGGGCGCGGCGCCGTGTTCGCAGAACAGCAACCGCCCGCCCGGCTTCAGCGCACCGCGCGCGGCCTCCAGCGCGGTGATCCCGTCCGGGATCGTGCACAGCGTGTAGGTGATCAGCACGCAGTCCACGGAGGCGGGCGGAAGCGAGAGGTCTTCGGCGCGTTCGGGCAGGATCTCGATCGGCACGGACGCGCCCGCTGCGGCCTTGCGCGCGAGCGCCAGCATGCCGGGCTCGGGCTCCAACGCGTAGATTTTCGTGATCTTGGCGGCGTCGTAGTGCGCAAGGTTGCGGCCGGAGCCGAAGCCCAGCTCGAGTACGACGCCGGCGGCGAGCGGCGTGATCTTCGCGCGCTCCTTCTCGATGGGCCGCGTACCGCACGCGCAGTTGATGACGTGCGGCAGGACGTAGCGTGAATACAGGCCCATCGCCCTGCTCCTCGGTCCGGTCCGGATCAGCGCGGCGCCGCGCGGCGCGCCCTGATCCAATGAAGAATGGCCCAGGCGTGGCTCTCGTGGCGAACGATCAGCGCAGCCTCGCTCGGGGCCATCCAGACGAGCTTGTGATCGGGCTCGGTCGGGTCGCCGTCGGAGGCGGAGAGCTCGACCTCGTAGAACGTGGACAGGGAGTTTCGGGGTTCGCCCTTGTTGATCCAGTACTGTCCGGCCCGGCCGATGATGCGATTGGGCCAGACGGTCAGGCCGGTCTCTTCCGAAAACTCGCGGATGAGCGCGCCAGCCTCGTCCTCGTCGTGCTCGATGCCGCCGCCCGGCAGATCGTATTCGAAAGGCGCGTCGCGGCCGATGCGCACGATCGCGATCTCGCGTTCGCCGCGGGCGCAAACCCCATAGACGCTCATGCGCTCGACGAAGACGAGACCAGGTTGGGTTTGCCCGAACTGGAGGGCGAAACGGGTCATGACACCGCCCTTGTTGCGCCGATGCGGCGCGTGGCTCCGCTCACTAGCCCAGACAGTCGCCCGTTTCGAGCACCTTGCGGATCACGTCCTGGGCCTCGTCCAAAGCCGCGCGGACCTTGGCCAGTTCCGCGGCGACGACCGGGCCGTCCGTGACGCCGTTTTTGGCCAGCGCTTCGGCGGTCTCGCAGGCCTGCGCGAGGGCCCACAGGCCAAGCCCGCGGGCCGAGCCCTTGAGCGTATGCGCCGCGTCCCGCCAGGTGTGGACCGGGGCGTCCGGGATCAGCAGGCGCTTCCAGAGCTGGGTCTGTTCATCGAACATGCCCAGGACCTCGACCTGCAGGTCACGGTCCCCGCCGGTCATGGTCTGGAAGTGGTCGCAATCGATCACGGCAGGGCGGGACATAAGCACCTCTCGCCCCACCCTGGACCGATCGCGCTTAAAACGGCGCTAACCGGGCAGCGCCTGAACGCCGAAAAGGATCGGATGGGCCCACAAAATCGCCCCGGACGCGACGGCCCCGATGGCCAGCATGGGCGCCATTTCCCCCAGATTGGCCTTGGCGCGCCCCTGCAGGATGGCCGCGAACGGGACGTTGGACGTCACCGCCGCGAAGGCCGGCCACCCTTCCCGCGCCCGCCCCTTCTTGTCGATCGACCGTGTGCCCAGAAGCACCATCACGGCCAGCCCCAGGAACAGGGCGGTCGGCGCGACCTCGGGATTGGCGAGCGCATGCCCCAGCCCCCAGAGGGCGACGCCCCACAGGAAGGGGTGGCGGGTGATGGCGAGCACGCCGCGGGCCGGCCGTTCGCTGCGCAGGAGCCCTTCGGCCCCGGCCAGCGTCGGGCCCGGCGTGAGCAGGCCGGCGATGGCGAGCGTCACGCCCAGGCCCGCGATCAGGTAGGTGGCGTGCCGCATGCCCGGCGGCGGGCTCCACAGCGGCACGTTCGCAGGGTCGATCCTGGCGCCGCCATAGGTCCAGACCAGGGCCGCCATGAGCACGACGGAGGCGATCGAGAACGCCCCGCGATAGGGCCACTCCCCCATCGCCTTGACCGCCACGCCGCGCAGCCCGGTCGCGGACAACCCCACGTGCATCAGCACGAACGCGGCCAGAGCCGCGAGGAACGCCGTCATGCCGTTTCCCCCGTATTTGTCGGTTCTTGTGTGTCGACCATCCACCGGTCGGCGCCCCGGCGCAAGCGGCGCGCGACTGCGGCGCGGCTCAGATCCGGCGGTCCAGCACCCGAACGACCGCCGAGGCGTCGTCTTTCGGGCCGCGCGGCAGCACGGTGCGCGCCGTCTCGACGAACAGGCGCTCGTCGATCGGCGGCAGGACGACGTCGCCGTCCGGCTCGAGATCGACCTCCGTGAGCACGATCCGGTCGGCGCAGGGCAGCGTCTCGGCATAGAGCGCGCCGCCGCCGATCACGCACACGTCGTCCACGCCCGCCGCCTCCGCCATCGCCCGCCCGGCGGCGCAGGCGGAGGCGAGATCCGAAAACGTCCAGGCCCCAGGCGTCGCCACCCGCGCGGTGCGCGTCACCACGATGTTGGCGCGACCGGGCAAGGGTCGGCCAAGCGACTCCCACGTCCGGCGCCCCATCAGCACGGGCTTGCCCAGCGTGGTCGCCTTGAAGTGCTTGAGATCGGAAGACATCCGCCACGGCAGCGCGCCGTCCTTGCCGATCACGCCGTTGCGCGCCCGTGCGACGACGAGCGTGAGGCGGGTCAAAGCGCCATCGCCGGCTGCGGCTCCGCCCGTGCGATCGGCTTCGGCCGATCCGGCCGCGGCGGCTTGACGACCGCCGGCGTGTCCATGACGACGCCGTCGGTGACGTGCACGGCGCAGGACATGCGCGTGCCTTCCATCAGATCGATCGTCACCATCGAGGACGACATGCCCTGCAGCGGCTTGTCGAACACCACGCGCACCGTCGTTCCTGGCCCCGGCATCGCGGCTAGCGGCTTCGGCCAGCCGCGCACATCGACGGCGCAGACGCCCGGCGCGCCCGGCTGGAGGCCGCGGACGTCGAGCGTGTAGGACTTCGGCCAGGACTTCTCGAACACCTCGTAGCGCCAGCCCGGCTTGATCTCGCCGGCCGTCACGAAGTCGTTCGGGTTGCGCTCGCCGACGGGTTCAGGCGCCGTCGCGACCGCGAAAGTGAACCCCGTGGAATAGACGGTCGTGATGATCGCCGTGGTCGGGATCACCAGTTTCATCAGGCGGGCGGTGTGCGCGGCTTGATCCATGGTCTCTTGGGAAGCGCTCAAACGGCGATCGGCGCTTTGATGGCCGGATGCGCCTTGTAGCCTTCGATGACGACGTCCTCGGCGTCGAAGGCGGCGATGTCCCGCTTGTGCGGGGCGAGGCGAAGTGTGGGCGGCGCGAGCGGCGCGCGCGTCAACTGAAGGCGCGCCTGCTCGACATGGTTCGCATAAAGATGCGCGTCACCGAGCGTATGGACGAAGTGCCCCGGTTGGAGGCCGACGACCTGCGCCATCATGGCGGTCAGGAGCGCATAGCTCGCGATGTTGAACGGCACGCCGAGGAACACGTCGGCCGAGCGCTGGTAGAGCTGGCACGACAGCTTTCCGTCCGCGACGTGGAACTGGAACAGGCAATGACAGGGCGGCAGCGCCATGTCGTCGACGTCCGCCGGGTTCCAGGCGCTGACGATGTGGCGGCGGGAATTGGGGTTCGTTTTCAGGGACTCGATCACGTTGGCGATCTGGTCGATCACGCGCCCGTCCGGCGCCGCCCAGGACCGCCATTGCTTGCCATAGACGGGGCCGAGATCGCCCGTTTCGGGGTCGGCCCACTCGTCCCAGATCGAGACCCCGCGCTCCTGCAGCCAGCGGACGTTCGTGTCGCCGCGCAGGAACCAGAGCAACTCGACGACGATCGATTTGACGTGCAGCTTCTTCGTCGTCAGCAGCGGGAAGCCTTCGGCCAGATCGAAGCGCATCTGGCGGCCGAACACGCCGCGGGTGCCCACGCCTGTCCGGTCCGGCCGGTCGACCCCGGTCTCCAGGATGTCCCGAAGCAGCGCGAGGTACTGCACGTCCGCGTTGAGCGCGGACGGCGTGAACGCCTCCTCAGGGGGCGGCGCGAGCGGAGCGGCGACGGCCATGACGACAATGTGGGGTGACTCGCCCGCAATGTCGTCCCCCGACGCATGCGCGCCTGTGGGCTACGCCCGACACACGGGCGCGTGAAGGCCGGCCCGACGATCCGCGCGATCCGCGCCCCCTTCCGCGGCGCGGCCGAAGCGCCTACATTCGGTGCGTCCGGTTCGCCGGACTATGGCGATAAACGCGCGAAGATAGGCGGATCGGACCCGGGTGCGATTCCCGGCGGCTCCACCATCCCTCCCGTTCGTTGCGGGCGATGGGGCCGAAACAGGATCGACGGACGTTGAAGGTCGTGGCTTTCGCTCGGGTGGTCCCGTCACAGGCCGATTGCAATAGTTGCCAACGACAACTTTGCTCAGGACGTCCGCCTCGCTGCGTAATGCAGCTGGCTAGTCCGAACTAAGCCCTAGGGTGTAGCAACCCTAGGCGGGGCCGCGGGGCGCCTGGCAACAGAAGCCCCGCACTTCGCCGCCGAGGTTGTTCATAGGATTGAGGAACCTCGCTCGCGCCGGGGACGTCGTTGAACGCGATCTATGTCAGCGATCTCGAAGCCGAGTTGTTCGACGACATCGCGCTCGTGTTTCGCTTTGGCCGTCCCGCAGGGGGGTGGCGTCGGGCGTCTCTCAACTCATCAGCCACCATAGAAGGGCCCCGCGCGATCCTGCTTTTTGGGCCACGCGGCGTTGACCAGGTCGCGGGCGCGTTGGCGGGCTACGCGGGGATCGCCGCCCTGATCTCTCCCGCCCACCCGTCGTTCGCGTTCGACCCGGGCGGACGCCGATGGCTTCGATATGCGGACGCCGTGGATCTTGGAGAACAATGGCGCCGTCTGATCGTCGAAGAGCGCTACTTCTTTCCGGATTCGGAGACTGGGTGACGGCCCCTTACACCCTCTACGGCGCGCCCGGCGGCGGATCGCAAATCGTCGAAGTTGCGTTGCGCCTGTGCGATGCCGAAACCGCCTATGTGGACCTCGCGTGGGAGGACGATTGGGCGGCCTCGCCGCTCGCGCGGGTCAATCCGCTCCTGCAGGTTCCCACGCTCATTTTGCCCGACGGCGAGGTGATGACGGAAAGCGCCGCCATCCTGCTCCGCCTCGCCGAGAGTTATCCACACACGAATCTGGCGCCGCCCGTCGATGCGCCGGAGCGTGCGCGCTTCCTGAACGTGCTCGTGATCCTCGTCG
>JAGWZE010000027.1 GCA_018969015.1 Alphaproteobacteria bacterium | reverse complement strand
GGCAGGCCGCCCGCGCACACCCGCGCCGCCCTCGTCCCGGCCGGCGCCGCGCGCCCGCCGCGCCATCCGCACCGCGAGCCCTGCAAGCACGTCCTCCGGTGCGACGGCGCGCACGGCTTCGACGATGCGATCCGCCAGGGTCTGCGCTTCGGCGCCGTCATCGGTCTGTGGCGGCGGGTCGTTCTCCGGCGGCGGAGGATCCGCCGCATCGGCCGCCGCCGGCGTCCGCGTCGCGCGCGGCCCAAAGACCAGACGCGCCGCGAGGCCGAGATCCGCTTCGTCCACCACCGCACCGCCCCGCAACGCCGCAGCCGCCCGCGCGGCCCGGAGTGCAAACGTCGGCGCGCGCAGCGATGCGACGCCAAACGCCGCTGCGGTCGCCACCAGCGCCTCCACGGCGTCCTCGCCAACGGCGACGGCCGCCAGACGCGACCGCGCAGCCAGGACGGCCGCGCCGACCACGCTATCGTCCGGTTTCGGCCCATCCCGCGCTGCGAGCCCGTCGAGATCGAGCGCGAACGCCAGGCGCTCCGCGAGCGCCGCTGGCGCGCGTTCGTCGGGCTCGGCGCCCTCGTCCAATGCGAGCAGCGCGAACCGCGCCGGGCGATCGATGACGAATCCTTCCCGGGCCGCATGGACACGCCCGAGATCGAGCGCCGCCGTAAGCCGCGCCGTCACGCCCGCATCGAGCCGCTCCGCCATCGCCGCCACGAGCGCGCCGCCATCCACCTCAGCCAGCAGGCCACTCTGCGCGACAGGGCGCCCCGAGTTCAGCGTCGCCGTCAGATCGAGCCCGCCGAGCAGGCGATCATCCTCGATGCCCGCCGGCATGCGCCGCGATGGACCGCCGATCGCGCGGGTCGCGGCCGCAAGCCAGATGTCCCTCGGGCCGCCGGGCCGCCCACGCACGATCGCGCCGCCGAGGCCGACGGGATCGACGCCCAGAAGCGTCGCGGCGGCCACGGCGTCGGCCCAGCGCGCCGCGGCGTCCATCAGGCCAAGCCCAGATCGTCCATCGCCCGCGCGATGCGCGGCGTGGAGCCCACGTCGTCAAGCGGATTGCGGCGCAGGCGATGGCGCAGCGCCATCGGCGCCACACGGCGCAGATGGGACAGCGTGACCTCGCGGGCGCCGTCGAGTGCGGCGAGCGCGCGCGCCGCGCGCAGCAGCGTCAGCTCCCCGCGCAATCCATCGGCGCCGAGGGCGATGCAGAGCTTCGCCCCGGCCTCCAGCACCGAGTCCGGCGTCGCGACATCGACGAGGCGCGCCTGCGCGTCGGCGACCTGTTTGCGCACCTTGGCGTCTTCCGCGGCCCAGTGCGCGACGAAGCTGTCCGGATCGCGATCGAACGCGTCGCGACGCTTCACCACCTCGATGCGCGCGGGCAGATCGGTCGGCGTCGTCACCTCGACGCTCAGGCCGAAACGATCGAGCAGCTGCGGCCGCAGTTCGCCCTCTTCGGGATTGCCGCTGCCCACCAGCACGAAGCGGGCCGGGTGACGCACGCTCAGCCCCTCGCGCTCGACGACGTTCTCGCCGGAGGCCGCCACGTCCAGAAGCAGATCGACGAGGTGATCCTCGAGCAGGTTGACCTCGTCGATATAGAGGAAGCCGCGGTTTGCGCGCGCCAGCAGGCCAGGCTCGAACGCCTTTTCGCCGCGCGTCAGCGCCCGCTCGAGGTCGAGCGCGCCGACCACGCGGTCCTCGGTGGCGCCGAGCGGCAGGTCGACCACCGGCGTCGGGACCGTTTCGATTTTTGCCGACCGGCCGGCCCGCGCCGCGCAGCCCTCGACACAGACGGGCGGCGCATCCGGGTCGCACCGGTACGCGCAGCCGCCAACGACACGAAGTGACGGCAACAGCGATGCAAGACCACGAACAGCCGTCGACTTACCCGTACCGCGATCCCCGAACACCATCACGCCGCCGATGCTGCGGTCCACCGCAGCGATCAACAATGCGGTCTTCATGTCGTCCTGTCCGACGATCGCCGAGAACGGAAAAACTGCGCGCATTCGATCCTCTAGCTGCCGCTATCCGGGCGGAGACGCCGGGAGATGACCACGCCTCGGGCGATCCGTCCAATGCGCATATGGACGCCCCGCGCGGACGCCTCTTGACCTGCGGGGGGAAAACCTCACGTCCTGCGGATCGCAATCGAGGACGCGCCGCATGTCTGAAAGTCTCGCCGCGCCCCCGCCTTCGCGCGCGGCCGTCGGCTGGAAATTCCACGCCCAGCGGGATCGCCTGCTGGCGGAAGCGCACGCCCGACCTGCAACGCCGCTGCCGGCCCCGGCGCTCGCCACCCGCATCGCCGCATTGTCCGGCGAAACCGGCGTCGACGCGGACCGCGCGCACATGGCCGCGCTGTGCCGGATGATCGGCGCGCCCGAACCGGGGCCGACGGCGCGCTGGTGCGTCGTCGATGCGGGCGCATGGCGTCTGCGCTGGGAGCGCCACACCGAGTTCTCCACCTGGACGTTCTTCCGTCCCGCGCTCGATGACGGCGCCGCCTTGTTCCAGGCCACCGCCGTCGACCTCGCGCCGCAATCCTGGGTCGCCGACCTGCCGGGCGACGTGCTCGTCGCCTGCCACGTCGCGCTCGTGCGCGAGATCCCCGCCGAAGCGCTCCTCTCGGCCGAGTCCCACATCGGCGCGATCGTCGCTGACGGCGCCGCGCGTGTGTTGACGGATTTTCGCGCCGGTCCGGATGGCTGCACACGCGTGATCATCGCGAGCCCACACGGCGACGCCGCGCTGAATGGCCGCATCGTCCAGCAGGTTTTCGAACTCGAGACCTACCGCCTCATGGCGCTGTTCGCATTCCCGCTCGCGCAGGAGACGGCCGCGAAGCTCGCAGGCATCGAGGCCGAGGCGGCGCGCTCGGCGCTGCGCGTGACCGAGGAAGGCGGCGCCGCGGAAGACCGCAAGCTGCTCACCCACCTCGCCGCGCTCGCCGGGGAAGCCGAAGCGATCGCGGCGCGCACGAGTTTCCGTTTCGCCGCCGCGCGCGCCTATCACGGTCTCGTCCGGGAACGGATCGCCCAGCTGCGGGAGGTGCGGCTCGACGAACGGCCCACGATCGGGGAGTTCATGGAGCGCCGGCTCGCGCCCGCCATGCGCACCTGCGAGGCCGTCGAACAGCGCCAAATCGCCGTCAGCGAACGCATCGCGCGCACCGCGCAGATGCTCAACACGCGCGTCGACATCGCGGCCGAGGAAATGAACGCCGAACTGCTCGCCTCGATGGATCGCCGTGCGCTGCTGCAGTTGCGCCTGCAGGAGACGGTCGAAGGCCTGTCCGTCGCCGCTATTTCCTACTACGCGCTGGGCCTGCTCGGGTACATCTTGAAGGCGGCGGCGCACGTCATGCCGAACATCGATCCGAACGTCGCCACCGGCCTTGCCGCGCCGTTGGTCATCGGCCTCGTCTGGTACGGCCTGCGCCTGCTGCGGGAGCGGGCCGCGGCCGAGACCGACATGCAGCGTCCGCCGCCCCCATGAGCCTCATGGCCGCCGGCTGACCGCACCGCGAGCGTAAACGGGCCGGGTGCGCCTTTAAGTGGCGCCCGGTCGCCTGAAAAACGTCGCATCTCCCGCTACACTTCCCGATACGGGCCGCTATTTTACCGCCCGCCGGGGCCGCCTTGAGCCAGCGTCGCCGACGGTATTGGCCAAGACGGCCCAGGGAAGAGGATAAAAGAATGCGTCAGCTGTTCATCGCCCTCGCGTTGGTCCTTACGCCGGCAGCGGCGTTCGCTCAGGCCAAGCCCGCGACCCCGGCTCCGGCCGCTGCGGCCAAGCCCGCCATCGACGGCGCCAAGGTGTTCGCGCAGTGCCGCGCGTGCCACACGATCGAGAAGGGCGGCAAGAATCTCGTCGGCCCGAACCTGCACGGCGTCATCGGCCGCAAATCCGGCACGCTCGCCGGCTTCAACTATTCGCCGGCCATGAAGGCCCACAATGTCGTGTGGGATGAAAAGACCCTCGACGTGTACCTGGCCGCGCCGCAGCAGGTCGTGAAGGGCACGCGCATGGCGTTCGTCGGCGTGAAGAACCCCGACCAGCGCAAGGCCCTGATCGAGTACATCAAGAAGGCCAGCAAGGCCTGACACGGCCAGACATGGATCGATCCGGCCGCGCACGCGGCCTGACCTGACCTGAACTGACCTGACATGACCGCAGCGCCCGGGCCCCACGGCCCGGGCGTTTTGCGTTGGCGCGGGGCCTTAATGCCGCGTCGTCGAGGACGGGCGCACGTCGGCGTCGGCGCCGCGGGCGCGGTCGCGCAGCGTGTCGAGCGCAGAGAGCTGCGCGGTGATCATCGCCTCGCCGAGCTCGCGCACCGCGTCGGCGGCGCGGTGGAACATGGTGGCCCGATCCTCGCCCGGCGCCTGCCCGTCGCCCTCGGCGCGCGCCATCGCCTGCTCGGCGATCTCGAACGCGAGATCCTGCTGGCGCCGGACGATCACGCGCAGCGCGTCCGCGAGCGTCCGGTTCGCCTCCATCATCGCGAGCGCGTCGTGGTGCGCCCGCAACAGCGCGCGCGACACCTCGAGATACGGCAACACGAACATCGACGGTTCGATCGTCGCGCCGCCGGCGCGGGGCTCAACGACGGGCGGCGCGCCGGCCGTCGTCGAGGTGGATCGGTGAGCGGCGGCGGGCGGGGGCGTATGCGGCTTGGCCATGGACGGCTCCGTCAAAGGCGCACGGGCACGGAAGGACGTCGGGCGCACAGCCCCAGCATCGATCCGTGTTTCGTGCATGAGCGTGAACGTCTTTTCGTGTGCGTCGACAGCCTCCGACGCGACGCTCGCCTTGTAGACTACACGCAGCGACGGCTTCGAGTTTCGTTTTGGACAGAAACGATTCAGCGCCCCGCGCGCAGCGACGACAGCGTACGGCCGGGGCTGATGTCCTCGACGTCGGTGACGACGTGAATCAGCGCGCCGCGGCCGCAGGCGCGCGCCTGCGCCAGCGCCTCCGCGAAGTCCTCGGTGCGCTCCACCCGCGTGGCCCAGAAGCCGAACGCGCGCGCATAGGCGGCGAAGTCCGGATTGGCGAGATCCGTCGCGACCGTGCGGGTGGGGAACTCGCGCTCCTGGTGCATGCGGATCGTGCCATAGGCGCCATTGTCGACGACGATCACGATCACCGCCGCGCCATGCTGCGCCGCAGTGGCAAGCTCCTGCCCCGTCATCAGGAAACAGCCGTCGCCCGCGACGGCGACGACGGTGCGTTCGGGCGCGACGATCTTCGCCGCGATCGCCGCCGGCACGCCATAGCCCATCGCGCCGCTCGTGGGCGCGAGCTGCCGGCCGCCTTCGCGGTGCCGGAAGAAGCGATGCAGCCAGGCGGCGTAGTTGCCTGCCCCGTTGCAGACGATCGCATCGGCGGGCAGCGCCTCCGCCATGTGCGCGAAACACTCCGAGAGGTTCACTTTTCCCGTCACCGCGATCGGTGCGGTCCAGGCCTCGTAGTCGGCGCGGCGGGCGGCGCGCCAGGCCGCAGCGTCGGCGCGCACGTCGAGCGCGGCGAGTTGCGCGGCGACCGCGCCCGGATCGGCTGCGACCGCCAGCGCCGGCGGCCAGACCTTGCCCAGCTCCTGCGGGTCCGGATGAACGTGCACGAGCGTTTGCGCCGTCGTTTCCGGGGTGAAGAGCGTGTAGCCCTGCGTCGGGTTTTCGCCGAGCCGCGCGCCGAGCGCGAGCACGAGATCGGCCTCGCGCACTGCCGCGACGAGTTTCGGATTCGGCCCGAGCCCGAGATCGCCCGCATAGTGCGGCGCGTCGTTGTCGAACGCGTCCTTGCGCCGGAACGACAGCGCGACGGGGACGTCCGCCGCCTGCGCGAGCGCGGCGAGCGCGCGCCGCCCCTCCGGTGTCCAGCGCCCGCCCGCGATGACGAGCGGCCGCTTTGCCCGCTTCAGTCGCGCGGCGATCTCAAGGGCAAGGTCCGCCGGCGCCGCAGCAGGCGTGGCGCCCGCCCCCGCCGCCAGCGGCGCGGCCTCGACGACGGCGCTCAGCACGTCCTCGGGAAGCGCGAGCGCGACCGGGCCGCAGCGCCCCTGCGTCGCGAGGCGCCACGCGCGTCGCACGATCTCGCCCATGCGCGCGGCGTCTTCGATCTCGTCGGCGCCCTTCGCGAGCGGCCCGAAAAAGGCGCGGTAGTCGACTTCCTGGAACGCCTCGCGCCCGCGGTCGGCGAGGGCCACCTGCCCGATGAACAGCAGCATCGGCGTGGAGTCCTGCCGCGCGGTGTGGACACCGATGCTTGCGTGCGTCGCGCCGGGGCCGCGCGTGACCATGCAGACGCCCGGCTTGCCCGTGAGCTTGCCGTACGCCTCGGCCATGTTCGCGGCGCCCGCCTCGTGGCGGCACGTAACGACGCGGACGCGGTCGCGCTCGTCGTAGAGCGCATCGAGCACGGCCAGGTAGCTCTCGCCCGGCACGCAGAACACCGTGTCGACACCGAGCGCCACCAGCGAATCAACGAGGTGGCGGGCTCCGGACTTGGCGGTCATGGGGTGTCTCCTTGCGTCGGCGCCCGGTCTAGCAAGGCGGACCATGTCCACGCTACAGCCGCGAAAATTCCCCTCCGGCGCGAGCGGCGCCGCGATGCGGCCGCGTGACCGCAGGTTGGCAGCGTAAACGCGCATTTGTCGCGCATGTATGCTCGTTTCACGCGCATTCTGTCGTCGCAATCGTCGGCAATCGCCTGCAAAATCGGAATGCGCACTCGGAGTTGCCCATGCCCCGCCCGCTCGGCCGTCGCAATCCGGATTACGAGGAGAAACGCGACCGCCTCGTCCGCGATCTGACGGACTACGTGCTGTCGACCGAACTGACACGGCAGAGCTTTCGCCAGATGGCGATCGCCGGCCATGTCGCCGAGCCGACGCTGCGCCATTACTTCGGCGATCGCGACGGCGTGGCGCGCGAGATTCTGCACGAGCTCGGCGCGCGGGCGGAGCCGTTCATCTCCGCCGTCGCCCAGCAGTCGGCGGCGCCGGAACAGGCGGTCGAAGCCTACGTCGCGATCTCCAAGGCCGGGGTTCAACATGGCGGTTTCGCGCGGGCGCACGCGTTCGGCCTGATCGAGGGCGTTGCAGACCCATCGGTCGGGCGCACCTATCTGACCGAGCTCCTTGAGCCTTCGCTGAAGGCCCTCGAAGCCCGGCTTGCGCCGCACCTGCAGAATTCGGCCGATCCGCTCGAGGCGCGCGCCGCCGCGCTGATGCTGTTCGCGCCGATGCTGCTCGCCGTGCTGCACCAGCAGCTGCTCGGCGGGGAGGAAACCGCGCCGGTGGATCTGGAGGCCCTGTTCGAGGCCATCGCCCGGTTGGCGACCCGTGTACTCGCGGCGCCGGGCGACTGACCGGCCAAACAAGCCCCTGACGGGCACGCCTAGAGTACGTCCAACACAAATCGCGCGCCGAAGCTCGGCGCCGGCGATCCGCGCGGCATGACCGCGCGTAGACAAGCCGGGGCACGTCCTTATTGCTGAATGAAGCGATAAATGTTTAGATGCCCGCCGTACGATGATGCTGGGACGGGTTGCATGTTGCGCACTTTGGTCGTTCTCACCGCGGCCGTCGCCCTGACGGCCTGCGGCGCGGGAAAAGACAATAAAGTCAAAGAGGACGACCGCCCGGTCGTTTCTGTAGTCAAGGCAGAAGCCGCGGCCGGCGCCTCGGCCCTGCGCGCGTCCGGCCTCGTCGCCTACCAGCGCGAACCCGTCCTGTCGTTCAAGGTGGGTGGCGTGATCGACCGCATTGCGGTGGATGAAGGCGACTATGTGCGCGCCGGGCAGCGGCTCGCCTGGCTGCGGCCGACGGAAGTGGCGGCTGGCGCCAAGGAAGCCTCGGCCGCGCTCGAGGTCGCGCAGCGCAATCTCGACCGCACCCAGACGCTGTTCGACAAGGGCCTCGTCGCCCAGGCGCGCCTCGACGACGCCAAGCTTGCCGTGGAGCGCGCCCGCGCCGGCTCAGACGCCGCCGGGTTCAACCGCGACACGGCCGTGATCGTCGCGCCCGCCGACGGGCTCATCCTGCGCCGCCTTGCCGAGCCCGCCCAGGTGACCGGCGCCGGCGCACCGATCCTGACCCTGGGCGAAGTGCAATCCGGTCTCATCGTGAAGGCGGCCTTCCCGTCGTCCGCCGCGGCCCGCATCAAGGCCGGCGCCCCCGCCACCGTCACCGTGACGGATTCCGGCGGCGCGGCGTTCAAGGGCCGCGTGACGCGCATCGCCGGCAAGGGCGACGGCTCGACCGGCGCCTTCGACGTCGAAATCATGATCTCCGCGCCCAAGGGCCTGCGCAGCGGGATGGTCGCCGAAACGACGATCGACGTCGCCGTCCCCGGCGCAGTAACCCCGGGCGCGGCGGCGTCCGTGCGCATCCCCGCGATGGCGCTGCTCGATGCGCGCGCGGACCAGGGCTCGGTCTACGTCGTCGACGCCCAGGGCGTCGCGCGCCGTCGCATCGTGCAAACCGCCGGCCTGCAGGGAGAGACCGTCACGGTGATCGGGGGCCTCGCACCCGGCGAAACGATCGTGGCCTCCGGCGCCGCCTATGTCCGCGACGGCGCCGCCGTCGCGATCGCCCGCTAGGAGCCGGCCATGCCCGTTCGCGCGGTGACGCGGTTCTTCGTCGACCGCTGGCAGTTCACCATCGTGCTGTTCGCCCTGCTGATCATGCTGGGCTACAGCGCGGTGCTCTCCATTCCGAAAGCGGAAGATCCGATCGCCAAGTTTCCCGGCGTCTCCGTGACGGTCGTGCTGCCGGGCGCCGATGCGGGCCAGATGGAGAAGCTCGTCGCCATCCCGCTGGAGAGCGCCGTCAACAAGCTGGAGGACGTCCGCAAGATCGAATCCACCAGCGGCGCCGGCGTCGCGACGATCAGCGTCGAGTTCGTGTGGGGCACCGATCCCGAGCGCGCCTATGATCAGGTCGTGCGCGAAGTGAACGTCGTGCGGCCAACCTTGCCGGACGGTGTGATCGCCGTCGATCTGCGCAAGTTCAACCCGGCCGAAGCCGCCGTCGTCCAACTCGCGCTCGTCAGTGAAACCGCAAACATCCGCACGCTCGAAGCGCTCGCCAAGGACCTGCGCGACCAGATCGAACGCGCGCCCGGCGTGCAGCAGGCGCAGGTGTGGGGCGCGCCCGGCGCCGAAGTGCAGGTCAGCGTCGATCTCGACAAGCTCGCCGCCTACAAGATCCCGCCCGGTCTCGTAGCCGATGCGCTCCGCCGCGAGGGATCGGACGCGCCGATCGGCGCGGTCGAGGCGGGCGCACGGCGGTTCAATGTGGAAGCGTCCGGCCCGTTCGACAGCCTCGAGGAAATCCGCGCCACCGCCATCCGCGCCGGCGACGGCCGCGTGGTGCGCGTCGGCGATGTCGCCACGGTCGCCTGGGGCAACGAGGAACAGCGCCACATCACGCGGTTCAATGGCCAGCGCGCGCTCTTCGTCACCGCCAAGGGCAAGCTGGGCGAGGACGTGTTCAATCTCAAATCGTCGATCGACGTCGAGGTCGCGGATTTCGAGGCGCGGCTGCCGGCGGGCGTGAAGCTCGAGCGCGGGTTCGATCAGTCGCGCACCGTGAAGGAACGGCTCGGGAAGCTCGGGCGTGACTTCGCGATCGCCATCCTGCTCGTGCTCGTGACGCTGCTGCCGCTCGGCTTCCGGGCCTCGCTCATCGTCATGGTGTCGATCCCGCTGTCGCTCGCCATCGGCGTCGTCGCGGTGCAGGCGCTGGGCTACTCGATGAACCAGCTCTCGATCGCGGGCTTCGTGCTCGCGCTGGGTCTGCTGGTGGACGACTCCATCGTCGTCACGGAAAACATCGCGCGGCGCCTGCGCGAAGGCCTGCCGCCGCGCGACGCGGCGCTTGCCGGCGTGAACGAGATCGACGTGGCGGTGATCGGTTGCACGGCCGCGCTGCTGTTCGCGTTCCTGCCGCTGCTCAACCTGCCCGAGGGCGCTGGCGAATTCACGCGCTCCCTGCCCGTCGCGGTCACGGTGACGATCGCGGCCTCGCTCGTCGTCGCGCTGACGATCATCCCCTTCCTCGCGAGCCGGCTGCTGCCGCGGTCGGCGGCGGGCCACTCCAACTTTTTCCTCGACGCGGTGATGGGCGCGATCCATCGCACCTACAATCCGGTGCTGCACTGGGCGCTCGAGCGGCCGCGCCAGACGGTCATCGTGGCGCTGGCCGTCGCGCTGGCGTCGTTCGCGCTGGTGCCGCGGATCGGCTTCTCGCTGTTCCCACAGAACGACAGCCCATACTTCATGATCGATGCGGAGCTGCCGCGCGGCGTCTCCGTCGCGGAGACGGACAAGGCGATCCGGTTCGCCGAGTCGGTGCTGCGCAAGCACGACGAGGTGGAGTGGTATTTCTCCAACGCCGGCCGCGGCAATCCGCAGATCTATTACAACGTCATCCCCCAGCAGACCCAGCCGAACGTCGGCGCGATCTATGCCTCCTTCAAGAAATGGGAGCCGGGCGTCACGACCGAGACCGTGAAGAAGATCCGCGCCGAACTCGCCACCTATCCGGGCGCGCGCCTCGACCTGCGCCGCTTCGAGAACGGGCCGCCGATCGAGGCGCCCATCGCCGTGCGCGTTCAGGGCAAGGACCTTGCCGCGCTGGACGACCTCGCACGCCGCGTCGAAGCGATCGTGCGCGATACGCCGGGCGTGCGCGACGTCCGCAATCCGCTCGCGGCGCGCCAGGTCGATCTCGATCTGAACGTCGACGCCGACAAATCCGCCCTGCTCGGCGTGACGGCCGGCGCAGCCGACGACGCGTTGCGCATCGCCATCGGCGGCGTTCCCGTCGCGCAGTTCCGCGATCCCACCGGCGACGCCTACCCCGTGCGGGTGCGCCTCGCGACGGCCACGGACGTTCCGAGCGCAGACGACGTGCGCCGCCTCTATGTGTGGACGCAATCGGGCGCCGCCATCCCGCTCGCGGAAATCGCCGCGCCCACCTTCTCCTCCGGACCGGCCACGATCGAGCGCCTGGACAAGGAGCGGGTCGTCACGATCACGGCCTACACCAAGGACGGGTTCCTCACGTCGCGTGTGACGCAGGACGTCGCCGGGCGTCTCGCCGCGCTGGACCTGCCGCCCGGCTACAAGGTGACGTTCGGCGGCCAGGCCGAGGCGTCCGCGCGCAGCTTCTCCGGGCTCGGCGCAGCCGTACTCGTGGCCGTGTTCGGCGTGCTCGCCGTTTTGCTTTTGGAGTTCGGCACGTTCGCGATGATGACGACCGTCGCGTTCGTGATCCCGTTCGGCGTGATGGGCGGCCTCGTTGCGCTGTTCATCTCCGGCGAGAGCCTGTCCTTCGTGGCGATCATCGGGTTCGTCGCGCTGATCGGGATCGAGATCAAAAACTCGATCCTGCTCGTCGACTTCGCCAACAAGCTGCGCGAGACCGGCGTGCCCAAGCGCGAAGCGGTCGAACGGGCGGGTGAGATCCGGTTCCTGCCGGTTCTCTTGACCTCCGCCACGGCGATCGGCGGATTGACGCCACTCGTGCTGGAGAAGTCCCCGCTCTATTCGCCGCTGGCGATCGTCATCATCGGCGGGCTGATCAGCTCGACGCTGCTCGCGCGGATCGTCACGCCGGCGATGTACCTGCTGCTCGCGCCGAAGGACCCCGACGATCTCGACGCGGTCAGAGCGGCGCATGCGGCGTCACCGGTGGCGTCTTCGGGGCCCGCGGCCTGAGCGCCAACCCGGCCACATTAACGCGAGGCCCGGCCGATGAACGCGCCGGGCGCTTGCCTTCCCCCGCCCCTATGCTACCCCGCGCCCCTGGTCGAGGAGACGCGCCATACCTTCCGCGGGCGTTCCAGTTCTGGTCACCGGCGCGGCCGGCTTCATCGGATACCATGTGTGCCGCCGGCTGCTGGACGCCGGCGTGCGCGTCTGGGGCGTCGATGACCTGAACCCCTATTACGATCCGCGGCTGAAGCGGGACCGGATCGCCCTGCTGGCCGCATCGCCGGGGTTTACCTTCGCCGAGATCGACATCGCTGATCAGGCCGCGCTGGACGCCGTCGCCGACGCCGCGGCCCCCGAAGCGGTCATCCACCTCGCCGCCCAGGCCGGCGTCCGCTACTCGCTCGAGGCGCCTCACGCCTATGGCCGGGCCAACCTCACGGGCTTCCTCAACATGCTCGAGACGTGCCGGCGCCGCGCCGTCGGACATCTCGTCTACGCCTCGTCGAGTTCGGTCTATGGCGCGACCACCGCCACGCCCTTCTCCGAGCACGCCGGCGCCAATCATCCGGTCTCGCTCTACGCCGCGACCAAGCGCGCCAACGAGCTGATGGCGCACACCTATGCGCACCTGTTCGGCCTGCCGACGACGGGCCTGCGCTTCTTCACGGTCTATGGCCCCTGGGGCCGGCCGGACATGGCCTATTTCGCCTTCACGAAGGCGCTGTTCGCGGGCGAGCCGATCACCCTGTTCGACGCCCAGAGGATGCGGCGCGACTTCACCTATATCGACGACATCGTCGATGCGGTGGTGCGTCTCGTCGATCTGCCGCCAGCTCCGGATCCGTCCTTCGACCCCGCGCACCCCGATCCTGCCCGATCGACGGCGCCCTGGCGGATCTTCAACATCGGCAACCACACCCCGATTGCGCTCACAGACTTCGTCGCGGCGCTCGAAAAAGCGGCCGGGCGAACGGCGATCATCCGCCACGCGCCGGCGCCTCCGGGCGATGTCCCTGAAACTTTTGCAGATGTTTCGGACCTCACCACCGCCGTGGGGTTTGCCCCCAAAACGACTCTGGCGGACGGGCTCGCCCAATTCGTAGGCTGGTACAAAAATTATTTCCAAATTGTTGACTGATCCGTCTTGCGGACGCCCCTGTTTGGCCGCAACTGATCGTCACGAGGGCGCGATCAAGGCGCGACGACCGAGGGCGGTCGGCGCGCTCCGGCGAGGGGCTCAAAGTCAATGCGTGACGTCGTCATTCTCCACGCCCGTTCCGACGCCCCCGTGGCCGAGCGGCTCGGCGCGAACCCGCGCGTGTGGGTGACGGATGCCGTGACGGCGAACGCCCCGCTCGGAGCATTCGGCCAGAAGTTCCGGCTCGTGGCGCTTTGGTCGGCGGCGGCGGAGGCCCAGGGCCTCGGGCCGACCTATGCCGCCCTGATGTCCGACCGTGAGGCGCCAGGCCTCATCCTGAAGGTCGATGCGACGCCCGTGCCGGCCTATCTCGCCGCGCTCGTCGGCGTCGTCGGCGCGGCTGACCAGGCCGGCCTCGAGGCCGGTCTCGCCGCCGTGGCGCCCGCCCCCCGGTCCGCGATGGGCCAGCGCCGTCGCGCCGCTATCGACTTTGGCCGCGTATTGGCCGCCATTGCCTTCAGCCTCGGGTTCGGGGCGGTGCTCGCCAACGCGACGCAGATCGAACGGACCCAACCACTCGACTCCGAGTTCGGGCTGGCGCCGATCGTGCCGGAGGTCGCCCCTGTCGCGGCGGCCCAGACCGCCCCGGCCACTGGCGGCGATCAGGTCGACGCCGTCGCCGCCCGGGCCGAAGCGCTGTTTGCGAAAGCCTATCGCAGCGCGAGCACCCCGGCCGCGACCGCCCGCACGCGGATCGTCCAGGACTTCCACGCCTCGCCGGATTGAGGCGATCGCAGGGTCCCCGCGCCGAGAGCGCAGGCGCGCCGCAGCATTTTGAAACCAAACATGACGTGCGCCGGCGTCTGCGCGGCGCCATAAGCACCGCCCGGACGCCGCCGCCCCCGATTTGAGGGCCGCGCGGCGCCTGACGAGGCGGAGACGGCGCGCATGTGCGGCATCATCGGTATTCTGGGCTCGGAAGCGGCGGCGCCCCGGCTCGTGGCGGCGCTGAAGCGGCTCGAGTATCGCGGCTACGACTCCGCCGGCGTCGCGACGCTGGAAGACGGCGTCATCACGCGCCGCCGGGCCTCTGGAAAGATCGCCAATCTCGTCGCCGAACTCGAAGCCGCGCCGCTTCGCGGGTTCGAAGGCATCGGCCACACCCGCTGGGCGACGCACGGCGCCCCGACCACCTCGAACGCCCACCCCCACGCGACCGACACCGTCGCAATCGTGCACAACGGCATCATCGAGAACTTCCGCCCGCTGCGCGAGGCGCTGCAGGCCAAGGGCCGCGTGTTCGCCTCCGAGACCGACAGCGAGGTCATCGCGCACCTCATCACCGATCTGATCAACCAGGGCCTCGATCCGCGCACGGCGACGCTGAAGGCGATCGGCCAGCTCGAAGGGGCGTTCGCGGTGGCGTGCCTGTTCGCCGGCCAGCCTGATCTGATGATCGGCGCGCGCAAGGGCAGCCCGCTCGTCGTCGGGCTTGGCGAGGGCGAGGTGTTCCTGGGCTCCGACGCCATCGCCGTCGCGCCGTTCACCGATCGCGTGATCTATCTGGAAGAGGGCGACGCGGCGATCCTGACGCGCGAGGGCGTGGAGGTCGTCGACGCCGCGGGCAAGACCGTGAACCGTCCGGTTTCGGTCATTTCCGGCTCGGCCGCCGCGGTCGAGAAGGGCAACTACCGCCACTTCATGCAGAAGGAGATCCACGAGCAGCCGGAGACGACGGGGCGCACGATCGCGCGCTATGTCGACGTGCTCAACGAGCGCGTGGCGCTGCCGGACCTCGACGGCGTGGGGGTGGCGACGGCCGACCGCATCGACATCGTGGCGTGCGGCACGGCGCACTATGCGGGCCGCGTCGCGGAGTACTGGATCGAGCGCCTCGCGCGCACGCCTGTGGAGTGCGACATCGCCTCCGAGTTCCGCTACCGCGACCCGACGCCCTCCCCGAGCGGCGCGGCGCTGTTCGTGTCGCAATCTGGCGAAACGGCCGATACGCTGGCGGCGCTGCGCTACTGCAAAGAGCATGGCGTGCGCACGCTTTCGGTCGTGAACGTGCAGCATTCGACGATCTGGCGCGAGAGCGACGCCGTGCTCCCGACGCTCGCGGGCCCCGAGATCGGCGTCGCGTCGACGAAAGCCTTCACGGCGCAACTCGCGGTGCTCGCGGCGTTCTCGATTGCGGTGGCGCGCGCGCGCGGCACGATCTCCGAAACCGAGGAGCGCCGCCTCGTCCACGCGCTGATGGAGACGCCGCGCCTGATGGCGGAGTCCCTCGCGGCCGAAGACGTCATCGCCGCGCTGGCGATCGATCTGGCGAAGGCGCGCGACATCCTGTTCCTCGGCCGCGGCGTGCATTATCCGATGGCGCTCGAGGGCGCGCTCAAGCTGAAAGAGATCAGCTACATCCACGCCGAAGGCTACGCCGCCGGCGAACTGAAGCATGGCCCGATCGCGCTGATCGACGAGCACACGCCGGTGATCGTCGTGGCGCCGCACGATGCGCTGTTCGAAAAGACCATGTCGAACATGCAGGAAGTGAAGGCGCGGCGCGGACGCGTGATCCTCTTCACCGACGCCGCCGGCGCGGCCGCCGCCAAGGACGTCGTCGACGCGATCATCCAGGTTCCGGCCTGCGATCCGTTCATCGCGCCGCTCGTCTATGCCTCTCCGCTGCAGCTGCTCGCCTACCACGTCGCCGTCGTGCGCGGGACCGATGTCGACCAGCCGCGCAACCTGGCGAAGTCCGTCACGGTGGAGTGATCGTCCGGGCACGCGGCGTCATCCTCGACGCGCCGGAGGCGCGGCGGGGATCCAGGCGTTTGAACCGGCGGTCTCTGGATCCTCGCCTCGCACGTCGTGCGCGGCGAGGATGACGGAGAAGGCGGCTTTCGCCCGACACTCTAGGGCGTCGCGGGCGTCACCTGGATGCGCACGAGGCGCGCGGGTTGCAGGACTTCGTTTGCGACCGTGACGATCTCGGCTTTCGAGATCGTCTGCAGATCCGAGATGCGCGACTTGATCGCCGGCAGCGTGCGCGGGTTCGACTGGGCGTCGGACAGGGCGGAGAGCCAGTACGGCGCCGTGCGCTCGGACGTTTGCGCCTGATCCACGAGGGGCTCGCGGGCGCGGGCGATGAGGTCATCATCGAACTTGCCGGCGCGCAACTCGGCGGCGATCTCGTCGACGATGCGGAAGAACTCCGGCACCTGCGCCGGCGGCGTTTCCGCCGTCGCCGAGAAGAAGCCGTAGCCCGGGAAGGCGTCGGACGAGAAATCGCCGGCGCTCGGAGAATAGGACGCGCCCAGACGCTCGCGGACTTCCTCGGTAAGGCGCAGGCGCATCAGCTGCCGCACGAGACGCAGCGCACGGACCTTGCGGATGTCGCGCGCGTCGAACCCCTTATAGGCCACGTAGCCAACGGCCTGATCCGCGCGGCCGCGATGCGTCAGGCGGATCGGGTCGGGCCGCGTACCGGGAAAGCGCACGACGTCGGCGCCTTTCGGCGCGGTCCAGCTCTTGGCGCGCGGAGGCAAGGCGCCGAACGTCGCCGCGACGGCAGCTTCGGCCGCCTTCGGATCGATGTCGCCGACGATCGTGATCTCGATCGGCGCGCTGGCGAGAAGCGGCGCGACGACGGCGCGGATGTCGTCCATCTTCAGCGCGCGCGCCTCGGCGAGCGTGGGGAACGTGAAGCGCCCGTCGCCGCTGCGCAGGATCGCGCCCGCATCGCGTCCGAGCACGCGGCCCGGATTGGCCTCGATGGAGGCGAACTGGCTTTCGGCGGCGGCCTGCAGGCGCGCGAGACCTTCGCCACGCCAGCCGGGATCGGTGGCGTATGCGGCCAGCAGCTGCATCTGCAGCGCGAGGTCCTCCGGGCGCGTCTCGCCCGAGAGCTCGATGGCGTTCTCGTCGAAGCCGAAACCGGCGCCGACGATCTTGCCGACCGTCGCAAGATCGAGCCCTTCGCGATCGAGTTTGCCGAGGCCGCCTTCCGGCACGGCGAACGGCGCCGCCCAAGCGAGCCCCTTCGGCGCCTGCGGCAGCGCGAGCAGGCCGCCCGCGAACCGTACGGTGACGCCGACGGAGCCCTTCTCGAACGTCAAGCGCTTCACGGTGAGGCGCACGCCGTTGGCGAAGGTGAGGAAGTCGGTGTCGAGCGCGGCGTCACGCGTGCGCGAGACGACGGCGCCCGGCGCGCCGAAGTTCGCATAGGGCCACGCGGCGGCGACGGCGGCGGCGGGCGCGGCGACGGGCGTCGCGGCGCTGCGGTCATAGGCGGCGGCGAGCGCGGCGGGATCGACGGGCTGCGGTGTCGACAGGAACAACAGCGGCCCCTGCCCCGCAAAGCCTTCCTTCAGCAGCGCCGAGGCCGACGCCGCGTCGAAGCCCTTCACGGCTTCGGCGAAGATGGCGAGATCGTCCTTCGGGTGGGTGAAGACGTAACGGTCGTCGAAGGCCTGCGCGAGACCGCTGGCGAGGCTGCGCGTGTCGCGGGTGTCTGCGCCCGTGACCGCGGCGGCGAGGCCGGCTTCGGTCTCGCGGATCTCGCGATCGAGTTCGGCCTGCTGCACGCCATACTGCAGCGCCTGGCGGACGGCCTGCTCGGCGGCGGCGAGGCCTTTTTCCCACGCGCCCGGCTGTGTCGACACCGAGAGGCCGGCGAGCGTCACGCTCTTTTCGACCTCGGCGCGGTAGATGCTGGCGGCCACGAACGGCGCGTCTGCGCCGCGCGCGAGGCGCTGAAGCCGGCGGTTGACGATGTCGAAGGCGAGCCCGCGGCGCGTGTCGCGGATGCGCTTGGCGCGAGTGTCGGCGGCGGCGTCGGGCGCGGAGACGTAGCTGAGCGTGACGCTCGTGGGGCCGGATGGCTCGACGTGGACGGCGGCTTCGCGTGTACGCGGCGCAACGTCGCCAAGGGCAGGATCGGTTCCGGCCGGGCCCGGCTGGCTCCAATCGGCGAACTGCGCCTTGATCTTGGCCTCGACGTCGGCGACGTCGACATCCCCGCTGACGACGAACATCGCGCGCTCGGGGCGGTAGTGCTTGCGGTAGTAGTCGGTGATCTTCGCCGACGTGGCCGCCTTGATCGAGTCGATCGTGCCGATCGGGAACCGTTCGGGCACACGCTGGCCTTTCAGCCAGAATGCAAACCGGGCCTTGGTGGCGCGGAATTCCGGCGTGTCGCGCGCGCGCTCGTCCGAGAGAATGACGCCCTTCTCGCGCTGGACCGCCTCTTCCGAGATCGTCAGGCGATCGGCGGTTTCGCGCATCAGCATCAGGCCGGTTTCGAACGTGGCGACGTCGTTCTTCGGCAGATCGAGCATGTACACCGTCTCGCCGAACGAGGTGTAGGCGTTGGTGTCGGGGCCGAAGGCGAGGCCCTTGCGCTCGAGGATCTTGATCATCTCGCCTTCGGGCACGTTCTTCGAACCGTTGAAGGCCATGTGCTCGAGGAAATGCGCGAGGCCGCGCTGCTCGTCGGTCTCCTGCAGCGCGCCGGACGCGATGCGCAGGCGCAGCGCGACGACGCCGGCCGGCTGGGTGTTGCGCAGGATCGCGTAGCGCATGCCGTTGGCGAGCACGCCGTAGCGCACGTCGGGATCGGGCTTGAGATCGGAAAGATCGTGCGGCCAGACGAGATAGTCCGGCAGCCGCACGACCGGCGAGAGCGGCTGCGGCGCCGGGGGCGTTTGCGCGGCAGGCGTCGCGCAGGCGGCGACGACGGCAAGGAGAAGCGCGGCGCCGAGGCGGGCGAGGATCGAACGGGCGGTGCGCATGGAGAGCCCCCGGTGCGCAGCGCGAGCCGCAGCGCGCGCCTAGGTTAGGAGCGTGCGCGGCGCGCGCAAGGCGAAGTGTGCGCAGTGTGGCCAGCGCGCCTAGCGAGCGAGGGCGAGCGACGGCGAACCCACGTCCCTCTCCCCTTGTGGGAGAGGGTGGATCGGCGGCGAAGCCGACGAGACGGGTGAGGGGTGAACCACATACGAGACCGTGGCGGTTCACCCCTCATCCGGCCCTGCGGGCCACCTTCTCCCACAAGGGGAGAAGGACGCTCGCATCAGAGCCCCAGCACCATCTTCGCCATGATGTTGCGCTGGATCTCGTTGGAGCCCGCATAGATCGAGGTCTTGCGGTAGTTGAAGTAGCTCGGCGCGGCCGGGCCGGCATAGTCCGGCGAGGGACGCGGCGCGTTCGAGCGGCCCTGGATCTCGGCCCAGGTGTCCTGGATGAAGGGCGCCGCATAGGCGCCGACGGCCTCGAGCGTGAGCTCGGTGATGGCCTGCTGCGCTTCGCTGCCCTGACACTTCAGCATCGACGAGGCCGGACCGATGGCCTGGCCCGCCGCCGCGCGCGAGAACACGCGCAGCTCCGTCATGTTCAGCGCCTCGATGCGGATCTCGAGCGCGGCGAGTTTGCGCTGGAAATCCGGATCGTCGATCAGGCGGTCGCCCTCGCTCGTCTCGATCGAGGCGATGCGCTTGGTCTTGGCGAGCTGGTGCTTGAGCCCGGGCGCATAAGCATTGCCCCGCTCGAATTCCAGCAGATACTTCGCGTAGGTCCAGCCTTTGCCCTCTTCGCCGATGCGGTTCTCGACCGGAACGCGCACGTTGTCGAAGAAGACCTGGTTCACTTCCTGCTGGCCTTCGAGCGGGCCGTCGAGCGTCGGCAGCGCCTGGATCGTGATGCCGGGCGTCGTCATCGGGACGAGCACGAAGCTGATGCCGTCCTGACGGTTCTTCTCCACGCTCGTGCGCACGAGGCAGAAGATCCAATCGGCCCACTGGGCGTGGGTCGTCCAGATCTTGGAGCCGTTGAGGACGTAGTGGTCGCCGTCGCGCTCGGCCTTCATCTGCAGGGAGGCGAGGTCGGAGCCTGATCCGGGTTCGGAGTATCCCTGGCACCACCACACGTCCGAACGCAGGATCGGCGGAAGGAACTTGTCTTTCTGTTCCTGCGTGCCGAATTTCATGATGACGGGCGCCACCATCTTCAAGCCCATCGGAGACACGATCGGGCAGCCGGCGGCGGACGTCTCCATGTTGAAGATGTAGCGCTGCGATTGCGTCCAGCCCGGGCCGCCATACTCGACGGGCCAATCGGGCGCGATCCAGCCGCGCTCGTAGAGCTTCTTTTGCCAGGCGACCTGCCCGGCCTTGTCGAGATAGCCGTTCTTGCTCTGCGCCATCTGCGCCTTGAGCTGGGGATCATAGGCCGACTTGATCCAGGCGCGGACCTCGTCGCGGAACGCGAGGTCCTCGGCCGTGAACTCCATGTCCATGGACGGTCTCCGTCAGACGACGACTTGGAGGCGCTGCATCGTCGGCGCGCCGGCGAGAACCGCGCCGAGCTTGGGGCCGGCGGCGGCGAAGTACGGCGTCTTGCCGTGGGCGTCGAGCGACTCCTTGTCGGCGTAGATTTCCATCATCACGTAGGTCCCGGCTTCTTTCGGGTCTTTCGCGAGCGTGTAGAGCTTGCAGCCCGGCTCGTTGGCGCGGACCTGGCCGATGAGCTCGCCCATCGTGGCCTCGAAATCCGCTTCCGAGCCCGGCTTCACTTTCAGGGTCACAACGAGACCGATCATCCGCTTCCTCCCATGATGCAGGTTTTGAGCGATCATAGGAGGCGGATGCGGGCGCGCCTAGGCGCCGCGACGGCGCCCTGCCCGGGCTCAGCCCAGAAGCACGTTGAGGGCCGCGACCGCGGCGGCGCAGGCCTCTGCGCTGGCCTTGCAGCTCCAGTGATGGCCGGCGTGCGCCTCGCACTCCGACTGGCACTCCATGCAGGCCTGGCGGCACAGTGCGAGTTGCGTGCGCGCGAGCTTGCTGCGGGCGTTCACCAGCGCGATGGAGGCGTCGCACAGGATCGCGGTTTCGCGCGTGCTCTGCGCGCAGCGCTTCATCGAGGGGTCGCCGGCGCCGAGCGACTCGATCGCGAAGGACAGGCACTGCTCTGCAGCGATCCGGCAGCGGGTCAGCGCATCGACGGCGGCGGCCTCGGCAGGGCTCAGCGCCACGTCGGCGGCGGGCATGGCCATGCCCATGTGGCCGGAGTGGTCCATGCCGGCCATGGGAGCGGGCTTGGCGTTCTTCGGCAGGGCCTTGTCACCCGGCTTGGCGGGGGGCGGCGTCATCTGCGCGTGGTCGTGGGCCTGCGCCGCACCGAGGCCGGCCGCGCCAGCAAGCACCGCCCAGGCGGCGAAACGACGCGTGACGTCCGGCATGGGTGGTTCTCCCTGGTGTTTCCGCATCTTGACGCGGGCGAGCGTGGCGCAGGCGGGGGCGGGCGTCCAGCGCGCGAGACGCCGCACCGGATCGTCAACGACGCATAAACCGCGCTTGCGCACGCCCGCTTAACCGCGCCGCGTCATGCTCCCGTCCATGAGCACGATCTCCTCGATTTCCGCACAGGCCGCCGCCGGCCTGCACCGCGCGACGGACCGTCTCGGCGCGGCCGCCAGCTCGATCGCCGAAGCCGGCCCGGGGATCGCGGCGGCCGTCGAGACCATGCAGGCCAGGACCGACTTCAAGGCCAACGCCGCGGTCCTGCGCACCGCCAACGAGATGATGGGCGCGCTGCTCGACATCACCGCCTAGCTGGCCCCCGCACCGTCTTAGGGCCTAGACTGGCGCGTCCTTCGGAGGCGCGCATGGCTGTGACGGGCATCGGCGGGTTCTTCTTCCGCGCACGCGACCCCGAGGCGCTCTCGTCGTGGTACGCGACGCATCTGGGCGTCGGCGACGGCCCCTACGGACAATGGGACACGGCGGCGGGGCCGAGCGTGTTCCAGCCCTTCCCCGCTGACACCGACCACTTCCCCGCGGATCGCGGCTGGATGCTCAATCTTCGCGTCGACGATCTCGACGCCCTCGTCGCGCAGCTGCGCGCGGCGGGGATCGCGGTCGAGACGCGGCCCGAATGGGACATGCCGGGCGTCGGCCGCTTCGCACGCCTGCACGATCCGGAAGGCAACCCGATCGAGCTGTGGCGGCCGGACGACACGACGCCGGACTAGAGCGCCTCAGCTTCCCGTCGCACGGCAGGAGTTCAGAACGTCGTTGATGCGCGTCGCGCCGCCGGCCGCCCAGGTGTGGACGCGGGTTGCGGTGGCGGTGGAGACGGGCGCGACCGGCGTGAGCGCGCGGAACACCTTGTCGTTTGACGGCGTCGCGAACTGCAACGCGGTGCGGCCGTCGGCGGCGGGCGCGATGCGGCCGATCGGGGCGGCCTTGCCCGAGCCGATCGCGAACTCGACGGGCACGGCCTCTTTCACGCTGGCGCGCGACCACGTCCAGTCCGTCACCTGAACCTCGCCGTTCGGGGCCTGGCAGGCGACCTCGACGAGCTTGGCGCCGTCCGGCCCCGTGAGCGTGGCGCGCGCGACGCCGGAGCCCGCATCGAAGCCATAGGCCCAGGAGCCGGCCGAGCCGACGGACGCTTTGGGCGGCGTCGGCGTTTCGGTGGTCGTCGCGCAGGCGGCGACGGTCGCGAGGGCCGCGATCGCGGCGAACGTGCGGAAAAGCTTCATCGGTGACCTCCAACGGTGGCCGACCTTACAGCCGCCGCGCCGTGGCGAAAGGGGCTCAGGCGCCCTTGAACGACGGCGGCCGCTTTTCGAGGATCGCGGCGACGCCCTCTTCGTGATCCTGCGTCCAGTGCATCAGGCCCTGCGAGGCGGCGGAAAGCTCGAGCAGCGTGTCGTAGGTCGTGGTTTGGCCCTGACGCAGCAGCGTCTTGGCGAGACGCAGCGCCTGCGGCGGCTGCTGGGCGATGCGCGTGGCGAGCGCGCGCGCTTCGCTCATCAGCGCGTCCGGCTCGACGACCTTGGACACGAGGCCCCAGGCGGCGGCCGTGTCGGCGTCGATCACGTCGCCGGTGAACAGGAGTTCGGATGCGCGGCTCATGCCGATGGTGCGCGGCAGAAGCCACGCGCCGCCATCGCCCGGGATCAGGCCGAGCTTGAGGAACGTCACGCCGAACTTGGCGGCGCGCGAGGCGATGCGGATGTCGGCGAAGCAGGCGACGTCGCAGCCAAGGCCGATGGCCGGGCCGTTGACTGCCGCAATCAAAGGAACTTCGAGCCCGTAAAGCGCGCGCGCGATCCGGTGGATGTTGGAGCGGTAGTTCTCGCGCACGTCCGCCGGCGAACCGCTGAACGCGCCCTCGCGCTTCTGCATGGCCTTCACGTTGCCGCCCGCCGAGAAGGCGCGGCCCTCGCCGGTGAGGATCGCGGCGCGGATCGAGCGATCCGCCGTGATCTCGGCGCAGGCCGCGGCAAACGCGTCGCCGTCGCCCGGCTCGCCCAGCGCGTTCATCGAATCAGGGCGAGTAATCGTCATGGTTGCGATCGGTCCATCACGATCGAGCGACAGTACAGGCATGTTCCCTCCAGTTTCGATGTGCGGATTTGTATCCACTCTGCAGTCAAGCGGCGTGTATAGGCGTTTCCGTTAGGAGTGCGTTTAGAAAATCACGCGTACTGCGGGTCTCCGTTGGAGGTCCGCATGCTGAATTGGTTCGTGAGAGAAGCGTCGATCGAGCGGAAAATCCAGATCGGATATGGCGCCCTGGTGGCGCTGGTGGGCGCGGCCTGCGCCTATCAGGCGATGGGGATCGCCAAGCTCGACGAAACCGTCACGGACTATCGCGCCACGGCGCGGGCCAATTTCCGCACCAACGCCGCCAACGCCGACTTCCAGGCGATGCGTGTCGCGGCCCGTGAATACTCGATGGCCGCCGTCGCCTCCAACCTGACGACGCAGACGCCGGCGCAAGCGCTGGCCGCGCTCGACGCGGGCCGCGAGCATGCGCTCGCCAATCTCGCCAAGGCCATCGAGGTCGCGCCGACGCCCGAGGCGAAGCAGGAACTCGAAGCGATCAGCGCCCTGATCCGCCGCTATGACCAGGCCGCGCGCCAGACCGGGCCGGACGCGGTCGCCAATCGCCACGCGGTGGCGCTTGAGCTCGTCGATCGCCTGAAGAAGTTGTCCGAAGATCTCGCAGCCTCGCAGGACACGCTGGGGCCGCAGATGAAAGCGGCGATGGACGGCGCCTCGATGCTGTCGCTGCTGCTCGCCGTGCTGGTGCTGTTGATCGGCGGCGGCGCGGCGATGGTTCTGACGCGCGTCATCGCCGGGCCGATCGGGCGGTCCACGTCCGCGCTCGAGCGCCTCGCCAAGGGCGATCTCGAGGTCGTCGTGGAAGGCGCCGACCGCCGTGACGACTCGGGCCGCCTCGCCCGCGCGCTGCAGGTCTTCAAGGACAATGCGATCGAGATGCGTCGCCTCGAAGCCGTGAGCGCGCAGGAGCGCGCCCGCGCCGAAGCCGACAAGAAGGCTGCGATGGCCAAGCTGGCGCAGGATTTCGAAGCGAAGGTGTTCTCCGTTGTGGACGCCGTCGCCGCCGCGTCGACGGAGCTGGAGGCGAGCGCGTCGAGCCTTTCGCGCACCGCCGCCGACAGCGCGACGCGCGCCGATCAGGTCGCATCGATCGCCGATCGCTCCGCCGCCAACGTGCGTACGGTCGCGGCCGCCTCGGAGGAAATGGCGGCGTCAGCGAGCGAGATCGCAGGCCAGGTCGGCCAGGCCGCGCATGTCGCCTCGATGGCGGAGAACCGCGCGCGCGACGCGGACCAGACGGTGCGTGAACTCGCCGCCGCCGCGCAGCGCATCGGCGACGTGATCCAGCTCATCACGCAGATCGCCGGCCAGACGAACCTCCTCGCGCTCAACGCCACGATCGAGGCGGCCCGCGCGGGCGAAGCCGGCCGCGGCTTCGCGGTCGTCGCCTCCGAAGTAAAGCGCCTCGCCGAGCAGACCGCACGCGCGACGGACGACATCGCCGCGCAGGTGGCCGGCATCCAGGGCGCGACGCAGGGGGCCGTCTCGGCGCTCGATGCGATCACGCAGACGATCACCGACATTTCCGCGATCTCGGCCACGATCGCTGCGTCCGTCGAGCAGCAGACGGCGGCGGTGCGCGACATCAGCCAGACGACGGCGGAAGTCGCCGAAGGCGCGCGCGACGTCACGAAGTCGATCGGCGGCGTGCGCGAAGGCGCGGCCGAGACCGGTGTGGCGGCGGAGCAGTCGCTCAACGCCGCGCGCGAGCTTGGCACGCAGGCCAATCACCTGCGCGAGGAAGTGCGGCGGTTCATCGAGACGATCCGCGCCGCCTGAGGCGACGACGCCCGCCTACAAAGCCAGCGCGCCGCCCTGCTCCAAAGCGAGCAGCCGCTCCTTGCGCTCGAGACCGCCGGCGAAGCCGGTGAGCCGGCCATCAGCGCCGATCACGCGGTGGCACGGGATGACGATCGACACGGGATTGCGCGCGACGGCGCCGGCGACCGCACGCACCGCGCTCGGCCGCCCCATCTCCTCGGCGAGTGCCCCGTAGGTCGTCGTGGCGCCGAACGGCACGCGCTGCAGCAGGCCCCACACATGGCTCTGAAACGCCGTTCCATGCGGCGCGAGCGGGATGTCGAACGTCGTGCGGCGACCGGCGAAGTAGGCGTCGAGCTGGCGCCGCGCGGTGTCGAACACGGCGCTCTCGCCGTCGCGCGCATGCGCCGGCGGGCCGCCTTTCGAGTGCCCCTCGAAATAGACGCCGGCAAGGCCGGCGGCGTCGGCGATCAGCGTGAGCGGTCCGATCGGGCTGTCGATCCGGGTGCGGAGCAAAGCGGCGCGGGGTTTCATTTGCGGCTCCTCGGAAGCGTGGGCGCCGTCCAGGCGCGGATCGTGGCGTAACTCCGCCAGGGTGACAGATCGGGTGTGGCGACGGGGAACGTGGCGCGGGCGAGCGCAGCGTCGCCGGGCGGGGCGGCGTCGGGATCGGCGAGGGCGCGCAGGCGCACATAGGCGCGCGTCCACGGGCCGACGCCGGCGACGTCCTCTAGCGCCGCCAGAACGTCGCGATCCGCAGTGGCGGCGATCGCCGCGGCGGCGCGGCGCAGCGTGGCGGCGCGCGCGGCGGGCATGCCGAGCGCGGCAAGATCGGCGACGGCGCAGTCCGCGACCGCCTGGGCTTCGGGGACGAGGCGATCGAGCCCCTCCACGCCGAGCGCGCGGCCGATGGCCGGATCGATCGAGGCGCCGCCGTGACGCACGAGTTTCGCCATCAGCGCCACGCCCGCGCGCTGCGTGACCTGTTGGCCCAGCACGGCGCGGAAGGTGATCTCGGCGGCGTCGAGGCCGGCGACGAGCCGCACGCCGGGCCGCGCGGCGACGTCGGCGGCGAGCGCCCCGCCCGCGCGGGCCAAGGCGGCGTCGATGGCGTCGATGTCGGCGTCGAGATCGAAGGCGCGGCGCACGCGCGTGATGAGCAGGCGAACGTGCGGCGCGAGATCGTCCGAGACCGTCAGATCGACGCCGCGCGGCGCGGCTTCGACCGCGATCACGCCGACCGCGCCTTTGATGGCGAGCGTGCGGACATAGCGCAGGTCGTCAACGTGCTCGACGCCCGGCAGCGCACGGGCGGCGAGGAACGCGAAGCTCGGCGCCGGCGCCCAGCGCCCGCGCGCCATCAGACGCACGCGGACGAGACCGCTCGTCTGCGCGTTCGCGGCCGGCGCGCCCGCCCGCACGCGGGACGGCGCGAGGCCGTAGTGCGCCTGGAACGCGGCGTTGAAGCGGCGCAGGCTCCCGAAGCCGGAGGCGAACGCGACGGCGGCCACGCTCATCCGCGTCTCGCGCAGCAGGCGCTTGGCGGTGAGGAGGCGGTGCGTTTGCGCGAGGTCGATGGGGCTTGCGCCGAAGGCGGCGAGCGTGATGCGGCGCAGATGGCGGCTGGTGACGCCGAGCCGCGCGGCGAGCGACTCGAGCCCGTCCTCCTCCAGCGCGCCGGCTTCGATCTCGGCAAGCGCGGCGGCGGCCAGGCGATCGCCGCGGTCGATCGGAGCGATGCCGGGGGCGGCCTCGGGGCGACACACGAGGCATGGGCGGAAACCGGCGCGCTCGGCGGCGGCGGCGCTGGCGAAGAAGCGGCGGTTGTCGCGCTTGGGCGTGCGGGCGGGACACACACAACGGCAGTAGACGCCGGTCGACGTCACGCCGGTGAAGAACACGCCGTCGAACCGGGTGTCGCGGGCCTCGATGGCGGCATGGCGTGCGGCGTCGTCCATGCCGGCACTATGCCAGACTCGCGGCGTTCCACTCGCCGGATTCGGACATGGTCGCGAAAAAACGCGGGGGCGGTCCTCGGGCCCGGACGCCGGCGCCCGCCCCGTTCAGGCGCGGCGCTTGCGCATCTCCGCGGCGAAGCGCTCGAACAGATAGTGGCTGTCCTGCGGGCCGGGCGCGGCTTCGGGGTGGTACTGCACGCTGAAGACCGGCGCGCCCGCAACCTCGATGCCGCAGTTCGAGCCGTCGAACAGCGAGACGTGCGTCTCTTTCACGCCGGCGGGCAGCGTATCGCGGTCGACGGCGAAACCGTGGTTCATCGACACGATCTCGACCTTTCCGGTGGAGAGGTCCTTCACCGGGTGGTTCGCGCCGTGATGGCCCTGCGGCATCTTCACGGTCTTCGCGCCGAGCGCGAGGCCAAGCATCTGGTGGCCCAGGCAGATGCCGAACACCGGCACGCCCGAGTCGACGATCTTGCGGATTTCCTTGCCGGCATAGGCGCCCGTGGCGGCGGGATCGCCCGGGCCGTTGGAGAGCAGGACGCCATGCGGCTTGCGCGCGAGCGCCTCCTCGGCGGTGGCTGCGGCGGGCAGCACGTGCGCGCGCGCGCCAACGTCGCCGAGGGCGCGCAGGATGTTGCGCTTCACGCCGTAGTCGAACACGACGACGTCGAACTCGGGATCGGCGAGCGGCTGCACCCCGGCGGGCCACTGCCAGCGCGTCTCGGCGACCACGTAGGACTGCGCCGTCGTCACCTCTTTCGCGAGGTCCATGCCGACGAGGCCGGGCCAGGCCGCGGCCTTCGCCTTCAGGCCGGCAATGTCGAACTTGCCGTCGGGCGCATGGGCGATCATGGCGTTCGGCATGCCCTGGTCGCGGATGCGGTTCGTCAGCGCGCGCGTGTCGATGCCGGAAAGCCCGATCACGCCGCGGCGCGCCAGCCACTGGTCGAAGGGCGTCTGGGACCGCCAGTTGGAGGGCGGCGTCGGGGACGTGCGGAAGATCGCGCCGCGGGCCGCGGCGGCGGCGGCCGGAGAACTCGTCTCGACGTCCTCGTCGGTCGTGCCGACATTGCCGACATGGGGGAACGTGAAGGCGACGATCTGCGCGGCGTAAGAGGGATCGGTCAGGATCTCCTGATAGCCCGTCATGGCGGTGTTGAAGCACACCTCGCCGACCGCCTCGCCCACGGCGCCCACCCCTTGGCCGAAGAACACGGTTCCGTCCGCGAGGACGAGCGCGCCGGTTGGAGCGCCGTTCGGGGGCGTTGGCATGGCGGACCTTTCAGGAGCGCGCGACCGGGCCGCGCGGGCAAACGGCCGCCATGTAGGGCGCGTCGCGGCGGATGTCCATGACCTTCGAAACGGACCGGCCCTATCGCGGCAGTCCCTCCAGGAACGCCAGCACGGCGGCGGCGAAGGCGTCGTTGTCGTCGCCCGCAACCATGTGGCCGGCGCCATGGACGTCGACGAAGGCGGCTTGGGGCATCAGCGCGCGGAAATGGGCCGCCTCCTCTTCGCGGACGAGATCGCTCTGGCGGCCGCGCACGAGGAGCGTCGGGATCGGCAAGGAGCGCGCGATGTCGTCGAGCCGCTGCTCCAGCAGCATGACGTTCGGCGTGCGCGAGGAGCTGAGGAACTGCGGGTCCCAGTGCCAGAACAGGCGCCCCTCCACTTCGCGCAGATTGCGGCGCAGGCCGGAAACGTCCTTCGGGCGCGGGCGGTGCGGGTTGTAGCGGGCGACGGCGTCGGCGACGTCCTCGAGCGAATCGAAACCGTGCGGATAGGCGCGCATGAAGGAGGTGATGCGTTCGACGCCTTCGGGATTCAGGCGCGGCGTAACGTCGACGAGCGCGAGGCCGCGCAGAGGCGGCGCGTCGGGTTCGCCGGCCATGTAGAGCGCGGTAAGGCCGCCGAGCGAGGCGCCGATGACGACGGCGGGCGCGGCGAGCGTGCGCAGCACGTCGCGCATGTCGCGAGCCAGGCTTTCGAGCGCATAGTCGCCGTCGCGCGCCCAATCGCTGTCGCCGTGGCCGCGGGCGTCGATCGAAACGGCGCGGTAGCCGCGCGCGGCGATGTCGGCGAACGGCTTGCGCCAGCTCGCGCGCGTCTGGCCGCCGCCATGCGCGAACAGGACCAGCGGCCCGGTCTCGGGGCCGGCGGCGTCGCCGGCGATCTCGACGCCGGATGTGGTGGCGAACCGAACCGTTCGCATGGGCCGCGCCTCCTCGCGTGGGAGGCGCCGCGGCGCCGTAACGTCATCCGGACGCGCCCCGCCAATGCTAGCGGGAGGGCTCAGGTCCGCAATGCATATCTGCCGTTGCGCACCACGACTGCGGGCGGGCGGGCGTCACGCTCGAAGGCGGCCCAGATCGGCGCGAGATCGGCCCAGAAGGCGGCGTTGGGATTGGTGGCGCGGGCGGCGAGCGCCTGCGGCGTCATCGCAAACGGGAAGGCGTGGACGGGCACGGCGGCCTGCCCCCCGCGCAACGCCGCGGTCATCGCGGTCCAGATCTCCTCGATGGCGGGATCGCCCATCGCGTAGCAGCCGATCGAGACGCAGTTCCCGTGCACCATCAGCGCCGAGCCGGTGCGACCGTTCGCGCGATCGAAGGCGTTCGGAAAGCCGAGATCGAACGAGAGGTGGTATGACGACACCGGATTGAGCTGGCGCGGGCGCACGAGGTAGACGCCTTCCGGCGCCTGGCCGTCGCCCTCGCGCAGCTTCGGGCCGAGCGCGCCGGAAAACGAACAGATCGGATAGGTCCGGAAGCGGTAGAAGCGGCCGTCGACGTCGCTTCGCACGAAGAGCTCGAGCGTGCGCACCTCCTTCACGATGCGCACGAACACCGGCGCGCCGAGGCGAAGATTGGCGGCGGCCATCTCCTGCGCAAGGCGCGGCGCGACGCGCGCCTCCGCCGCGCGCGAACGCGCGGAGTTCGGAAGGGACACGGATTGCGCGGCCGCAAGCGGCGCGCAGAGCGCGGCGAACGCCGCGACGAGAAGGACGAAGACGCGCATCGGCGGAGACTGACCAAAGGCTGCGGCGAAGCTGAGGCGAAGTCGCGGCGGCGGACGCGCCGGCCCCGTTCAGCCCGCGAGCTTGGCGAGCTCGGCGGCGTCGAGGTCGAAGTTGGCGTAGACCTGCTGCACGTCGTCGAGGTCGTCGAGCACGTCGAGGAGCTTCAGGAGCGCCTGGGCCTGCTCGCCGGCGACGGGGATCGTCACCTGCGGGCGCCAGATGATCTTGCTGCTTTTCGGCTCGCCGAACCTGGCGATGAGCGCGGCGGTGACGTCCGGCAGCGCCGTCATGGCGCAGGTGACGACGTGCTCCTCGATCTCCTCGCCGGTCTCGGCTTGGCAATCGTCGGCGCCGGCCTCGATGGCGGCTTCGAGCATCGCGTCTTCGCTCGCCGTCTTGAGCGGGTAGCGGATCTCGCCGATGCGGTCCCAGCCGAACGCGACGGAGTTGGTTTCGCCCAGCGCGCCGCCATTCTTCGAGAACGCGGCGCGCACGTCGCCGGCGGTGCGATTGCGGTTGTCGGTGGCGGCCTCGACGATGATGCCGACGCCGCCGGGGCCGAAGCCTTCGTAGCGGATTTCCTCGAGCGCCTCGGCGTCCTTGCCGCCGCCGCGATCGATGGCGCGCTGGATGTTGTCCTTCGGCATCTGCTCGGCGCGCGCGTTCACGATGGCGGCGCGCAGGCGCGGATTGTTCGAAGGATCGGGCCCGCCGAGCTTGGCGGCGATCTGCAGTTCGCGCGCGATCTTGGTGAAGAGCGCCGCCCGCTTTTTATCGGCGGCTCCCTTCTTGTGCATGATGTTCTTGAAGGCGCTATGGCCGGCCATGGTTCACCCGGGGGCGGTCGCAGGGGAAAGTCCGAAGCCGCGCCTTTTAGAGAAATCGGGCGGCGGCGTCGACTGGGGCTGGCGATGCGGGCGATCTTTCCCGCGCGGCGGCGCGCCGGCGCGACGACCCAATGGGCGGTGGTTCACCCCTCATCCGGCGGCTTCGCCGCCACCTTCTCCCACAAGGGGAGAAGGACCGCTGCGGCGACCTTCTCCCCTTGTGGGAGAAGGTGGATCGCGAGCGAAGCTCGCGAGACGGATGAGGGGTGTCAGAGCGGCGGCTTTAGCGCAGCTCGAACGCGACGTTCACCGTGACGCCGATCGCCAGTTCGCCCGGCGCGGTCGGGGTGGCGTCGGACATCGCCAGTTTCGCCATCGGCATCGGGACCGGCGGCGGCTCCGCGGCGCCTTCGGAGATCGAGACGATGCGCGCCACCTTGAGGCCCGCCGCCTGGGCGTAGAGCTCGGCGCGGGCGCGGGCCTTGGCGACGGCGTCCTTGCGGGCCTGATCGCGGGCCTTGTCGGGATCGGTGAGGCCGAACGCGACGCCGTCGACCTGATTCGAGCCGGCGGCGACCACCGCGTCGACGGCCGCGCCGAGACGCCCGAGATCGCGCACGATCACGCTGACCTGGTTGCTCGCCTGATAGCCGGTGAGCTTCGGGGGTTCGCGCTCGGCATAGGCGTACTGGGGCGAGATCGAGAGGTTGGACGTCTGCACGTCCTTGTCGGCGATGCCGGCCTTCTTCAGCGCGGCGAACACCGCCTGCATGCGCTTGGCGTTGTCGGCGAGCGCGGCCTGTGCGGTCGCCGCTTCGGTGCGCACGCCCGTCGAGATGGTGGCGAGATCGGGCGCGGCGCGCACTTCGGCGTCGGCCGAGACGGTGAGCAGGGTTGCGTCCGGGCGGGCCGCGACCGGCCCGGGGCCCCCGGCGAGTTGCGCGTGCGCCGGTGCGGCGGCGGCGAGGCCGAGCGCCAGGACGGCCGGTGCGAGCGCGGCCGCGCGCAGGATCGATTGCGCCTCGGACTTGGACGGGCTGTTTTTCGGCATTTTGTGAGGTCCTTTCGTCGCTCGAATTCGATCCACTGCGCTTCGACGTCGTTTCCGGCGGTTTTGGGGCGGCGACGCCCTACGTTAAGGTTCCGGTTTGGGCGAATCAGGCATTCAACGGCATGCGATTCTCGGATCAGTTCCTCGCCACCGTGCGCGACCGAGCGTCCATCGCCCGGTACGCCGAGCGCAAGCTGACCTTCGATCGCCGCAAGTCCCAGCCCGCCAAGGGCGACTACTGGGCCTGCTGCCCGTTCCATTCGGAAAAAAGCCCGTCTTTTCACGTGCTTGATCAGCGCGGGCTGTTCAAATGCTTCGGCTGCGGCGCGCAGGGCGACATTTTCGGCCTGGCGATGCAGCTCGAGGGCCTCTCCTTCCCGGAAGCCGTGGCGCGCATCGCCGACGAGGCCGGCGTCGCCCTGCCGCGCGATGCCGGCGAGGACCCGTCCGCACTCGCCCGGCGCAAGCGCCTGCATGACGCGGTGGCCGCCGCGCAGGCCGCCTTCGTCCAGGCGCTGGCGTCGCCTGACGGCGCGGCGGCCTTGAAATATCTGGAGAAACGCGGGATCGACGCGGCCGCGCGGGCGCGCTTCGGGCTGGGCTATGCGCCCGCCGGCCCGGCGTGGCTCGCCCCCCGCCTGCGCAGCGCCGGGTTCACCGAGGCCGAGCTGAAGGACGCCGGGCTCGTGCGCGGCGACGACGGCCGCCGCCCCTGGGACTTCTTCCGCGACCGCATCACCTTTCCGATCGCCGACGGCCAGGGACGCATCGTCGGGTTCGGCGGCCGCGCGCTCGATCCGGCCGCGCCGGCCAAGTACATGAACAGCCCCGACACGCCGCTCTTCTCCAAGGGCCGCCTGCTCTACCGGCTGAAAGAGGCGCGCGAGACGCTGGCCCGCACCAAAGGCGACGGCCTCGTGGTGGCCGAGGGCTACCTGGACGTCATCGCCTTCGAACGGGCGGGCATCCCGGCGGTCGCCCCGCTCGGAACGGCGCTCACCGAGGACCAGCTGGACCTCTTGTGGCGTTCGGGGAAGACGCCGGTGTTCTGCTTCGACGGGGACGCCGCCGGCCTGCGCGCGGCGGACCGGGCGCTGGATCTCGCGCTGCCGAAACTCGCCCCCACGCGGACGCTGGCGATCGCGGTGCTGCCGGAAGGGCTCGATCCGGACGACGTGTTCCGGCGCGACGGGGCTGCCGCGCTCGCGCCCCTCCTGGCGCAGGCGCGACCGGCCGTAGAGGCCCTTGCGCAAAGGGAAATCCAGCGCGAACCGCTCACGACCCCGGAGCAGCGGGCCGGGCTCAAGCAGCGCCTGCGCGACGCCGCGGGGCGCATCCAGGACGAGGGCACGCGCCGCGAATATCTGCGCGATCTGCTGGCGCGGGCCGATGCGGCGCTGGCGGAGACGCTGCCGCGCCGCGAGTGGCGGCCGCGGGAAAAAGGGCAAGGCGCGGGCGGCGATCGCGCCGGCTCGTCGTTCGGCGGCGGGTCGTTCGGCGGACGGCAGGGCGGCGGCGGCCAGGGCGGCGGCCGCGGCGGGTTCCCGGCCCGGCTGGCCGGCATCACGCCGGAACTGCGCGCCCGCGTGCAGGCCACGCCCCGCCCCGGGAACCGGCCGGCAATCGAACAGGTTCTAAGAGGCGCGTGTGAAAGCCCCGAGGTTCTCGAGCGCGGCGGCGAGCTTTTGGCGAGCCTGCCGATCGCGGATCCGGACCTGGACCGGATCCGCGATGCGCTGCTTCATCTCCGCGCGGCGGGGGAACCAGTTGACCAAGAGGCCCTGAGCCGCCATTTAGCGCAATCTGGCGAAGAGTCCGCAGCGGCGTGTGTGCGCGCGTGGCGGCTTCTGCGCCCGCCGCCTGCGCCTTCCCGCGCCAAGGCCGGCCCCGCCCCCGCCTCGCCTCTCCCGGCCGCGGGCGAGCCTGGGGCGCCGGCGCTGACCGGAGATGCGGGCGTCGCCGACGACGCCGATCCGCTGACCTTGTCGGCGGAAGAAACGATTCGTCGGCAAGAGGAGGCGCTGTGGCGCCAAAGGCTCGAAGCGGAGTGGATGGCTTTGGCGACGTCTCTGGTGACGCAGCCGGAAATCGAGGCCGACGTGGCGAGCCTGCTCGCCCGCGATGACCTCGACGACGATGCGTTCGCCCGCGCCGTCGCCATGCGCAAGGCGCAACGGGACGTCGATCGGGCGCTGATCGCGGCCCGCGAAGCGCCCGGCCCGACCGAACCGCACTAGCCCCGCCGCAGACCTTTTTCGTTCACGTACCGCGCCGCCGCCGACCGACACAAAGTTACAGTTTCAGGACGCCCGATGAGCAAGACCGAGACCGAAGTTCAGGAAAAGGAAGAGGCCGCGGACGGCCCGATCCTCGACCTTTCCGACGCCGCCGTGAAACGGATGATCAAGCTCGCCAAGCAGCGCGGCTGGGTCACGCACGAGGAGCTGAACAAGGTCCTGCCGAGCGAGGAGTTCACCTCCGAGCAGATCGAAGACACCATGTCGATGCTCAACGAGATGGGCATCAACGTCGTCGAGTCCGAAGAGGAAGCGACCGAGGAAGACACCTCCGGGCGCGAAGTCGTGGCGCGCGAAGAGACCAAGCCGCCCGTCACCAACACGCGCGAGGACGCCGATCGCACGGACGATCCGGTCCGCATGTATCTGCGCGAGATGGGCACCGTCGAACTGCTCTCCCGCGAGGGCGAAATCGCCATCGCCAAGCGGATCGAGGCCGGCCGCGACGCGATGATCCGCGGCCTGTGCGAAAGCCCGCTGACGTTCGAAGCCATCATGGTGTGGCGCGACGAACTGCGCTCGCAGCAGGTGCTCTTGCGCGACATCATCGATCTGGAAGCCACGTACGGCGCGGAAAACGGCGGCGGCCCCGTCGACATGACGGGTGACGGCGAGGAGCCGCCCGAGCCGCAGGAAGGCGCCGAGGGCGGCGACGCCGACGGCGACTTCGACGACGAGGGCGGCATCTCGATGTCGGCCATGGAAGCCGAACTGCGTGAAGGCGTGATGGCCACGCTCGACGCCGTCGCCGCCGCGTTCGAAGAGTTCCGCGGCCTGCAGGAAAAGCGCATCGACCTGCGCCTGAAGGGCAAGGCGCTGCCGGCCGCACAAGCGGGCCGCTATGACGAACTGCAGCAGACGATCATCGAAGAGCTGAAGAAGCTGAAGCTCAACAACGCGCGGATCGAAAGCCTCGTCGAGCAGCTCTACGCGATCAACCGCAAGCTCAACACGCTCGAAGGCCGCCTGATGCGTCTCGCCGACGCCAACGGCATCGCGCGCCTCGCCTTCCTCGAAGCCTATCAGGGCGCCGAACTCGATCCGAAATGGACCGAGAAGGTGAAGGTGAAATCCAAGCGCTGGGCCGATTTCGTCGAGAGCGAAAAGGACTCGATCGGTGAGCTGCGCTCAGAGATCGCCGTGCTGGCCCAGGAAACCGGCGTGCCGATCGACGAGTACCGCCGCATCGTCCATGCTGTGCAGAAGGGCGAGCGCGAGGCGCGTCAGGCGAAGAAGGAGATGGTCGAAGCGAACCTTCGCCTCGTGATCTCGATCGCCAAGAAATACACGAACCGCGGCCTGCAATTCCTGGATCTGATCCAGGAGGGCAATATTGGCCTGATGAAGGCCGTCGACAAATTCGAGTATCGCCGCGGCTACAAGTTCTCGACCTACGCGACGTGGTGGATCCGGCAGGCCATCACGCGCTCGATCGCGGACCAGGCGCGCACCATCCGCATCCCCGTGCACATGATCGAGACGATCAACAAGCTCGTGCGCACCTCGCGCCAGATGCTACACGAAATCGGCCGCGAACCGACGCCCGAGGAGCTCGCCGAAAAGCTCGGCCTGCCGCTCGAGAAGGTCCGCAAGGTGATGAAGATCGCCAAGGAGCCGATCTCGCTCGAAACGCCGATCGGCGACGAAGAGGACAGCCACCTCGGCGACTTCATCGAGGACAAGAGCGCGATCCTTCCGGTCGACGCCGCGATCCAGTCGAACCTGCGCGAAACCACGACGCGCGTGCTCGCCTCCCTCACCCCGCGTGAGGAGCGCGTGCTGCGCATGCGCTTCGGCATCGGCATGAACACCGATCACACGCTGGAAGAAGTCGGCCAGCAGTTCTCGGTCACGCGCGAACGGATCCGCCAGATCGAGGCGAAAGCGCTGCGCAAGCTGAAGCACCCGAGCCGGTCGCGGAAGCTGCGGAGCTTCCTGGACAACTGACGGACCGCGTCGCGGTCCGTCATCCTGGGCGGCGCAGCCGCCCGGGATCCAGGACCATCGCAGCGCCGCTCAGCAGCCCGGCCGCCCCCGGCGACGTCTGGAGCGCCAATGTCCTCCGACACCCCCTTCCACATCGTCCTCACACTCGACCGCATCTGGCTGTTCGCATGGCCCGGCGCGGAGCCGGAGGATCTGGAGGCGCACGTCGAAGGCTTCGTGACGTGCCTCGGCCCGTTCGACGACGAAGGCCTGCTCGACCTGCTGCACGCCGAATGGCCCGACCTTGCGAAGCTGCGCGCGGCGGAGATCGCGGCAGTGCTTGCGGGGGACGCGGCGAAGGTGGCGCTGTGACGCGCATCGGAGCCCGAACCGGGCAATGCGGGGTGACCGGATGCGTTGGGCGCGGCTGAACGACGTGGTAATCTGCTCCCATGAGCGATGATGACGTCCACGACCCTTTGTTGGTCACGTTGCCAGCTGCGCTTGCGGCCCGCGTTCAGGCCCTCGCCGCAGCGCGCGGCATAACCGCCGAGGCGTTCGTTCTCGATCAGCTCGCGCTTGCTCTCGACGACGGTGCAGCCGCGATCGACGACGACTGGGCAGAGGATCTGCGACGCCTCTCGGAAGGCGGGGAATGCGTCCCCGCCGAAGCCGCATTCGATCGCCTCGAAGCGCACCTTGCCGCGGCTCGCCTCCCCGCAAAATGATCCTTCAACAGGCAGCGCGGTCCGATCGTGATGCGCCGCCTTCAGATGCTGCGTGCTGCGGAGCTCGACGCGCTCCGTCTCATCGACTCGCTGCTCCTGGTTGGCGCGGAGGCCGCGGCCGCCCGGCTCCTCGCCAGATTGCGCGATGAGATTGCGCGCATCGCCTCAGCGCCAGACGCCAACCCGCAAGGCCCTGACGCTTCACTGCGCCAGCGGGTGTTCCGGTTCGGGAGGTCGCGCTACGTGATCCGCTATCGCGTCACCGACGACGCCATCGTCATCACACGCATCTGGCATGGAAAGCAGGATCGGCCGGGCACGGAGTGACGTGTGTGAGCGATATCGTCCGTGCTGCGCCCCTCACTTCACCGTCACGGATTTGATCACGATCGGCGTCTTCGGCAGCTTGCCTTTGAACGGCCCCTTCTCGGGATCGAGCGGAACGTCGGCAATCTTGTCGAGCACGTCCATGCCGGCGGTGACGCGGCCGAAGACGGCGTAGCCCGTGGTGTTCGGCGGCGCCTTCGGATCGGCGTTGAGGTGGGCGTTGTCGCCGAGTTCGAAATAGAAGCTGGACTGGCCGCTGTTGGGATCGTCCGCGCGCGCGAGAGCGACCTTGCCGCGACCGTGGGAGTTCGTCGCGGTCTCGAGCGGCACGGTCCCGACGGGCGGGCGGCGATAGACGAGATTGGCGTCGAGATCGCCGAGCTGGATCAGGAAGTCTTTTTCCACGCGGAAGATCGCGGCGCCGACATAGTGCTTCGAGCGAAAGAGCTTCAGCATGTGGGCAGACGTTTTCGGCGCGCCTTCGGGATCGAGGGTGATCTCGATGGCGCCCATCGTCGTCTCGAGGCGGACGACCGGGGGCGGCGTCGGCGTCGGCGCGGGCGGCGTCGACGGCGCGGCCTGCGCGGCCGCGGCGCCGGCGAGCGCCACGGACAGGCCGGCGGCGGCGAAAACGCGAAGGATCCAGGCGCGCGCAGTCGTCAGCAGGGGCATCGGCAGAACTCCTCTTGGGCGTCCTAGCATCGCCAAGTCATCGTTGCACGCCCGCCCTATCGACAAACGATAATCTCGCTGTAGGTAGTGCCTGCCCGATCGAGGGCGGGGAGCGTGATCATGATCCGAAGCATCGCCGCAGCCGCGGCCATCGCGTGTTGTCTCGTCGGCGCCGCCGACGCCAAGCCGAAGGCGCCGCCCCGCGCGCCCGTCCCCGTGCCGGCGCCGGCGCCCGCCCCGGAGCCGAGCTTCCAGCCGACCGCCGCGGCGGTGAAAGCGCACATGACGTTCCTCGCCAGCGATCTGCTGCTCGGCCGCGCCGCGGGCGAGCCGGGCTATGACATCGCGGCCAACTATGTGGCGTCGCAGTTCGCCCAGTGGGGCCTCAAGCCCGGCGGCGGCGACGGCAGCTATTTCCAAAAGACGCCGCTGATCGGCTTCAATGCGGCGAGCGAAGGTTCGCTGGCCCTGGTTCCCGGCAAAGGCAAACCGCAGCCGCTGGCGTTCGGCGTCGATTATCTGCCGTCGGCCAACCCGACCGTCGCGGACGTGAAGGTCGATGCGCCGCTGGTGTTCGTCGGCTTCGGCGTCGTGGCGCCGGAACGCGGCCGCGACGACTACGCGGGCCTCGACGTGAAGGGCAAGATCGTCGTCGTGCTGCGCGGCGCGCCGAAATCCTTCCAGACGGAAGAGCGCGCGTTCTTCGGCAACGGCCGCACCAAGCGCATCGAAGCGGCCAAGCGCGGCGCGGTGGGCATGATCACGGTCTTCACGCCGACCGCGAGCCGCGTGCTCGGTTTCGAGCGCCAGAAGCTCACCTGGCAATCGCCCGGCATGAGCTGGCGTGACGCCACGGGCGCAGCGCGCTTCGACGGCGCGGCCGCCGTGCCGATCGCGACGCTGAGCATGCCCGGCGGCGCGAAGCTGTTCGCGGGCGCGCCCGCGACGTTCGACGACGTCATGAAGGCGGCCGAAGCGCCGGCCGGCGACGTGCCGCGCTTCGACCTTCCGGTGCGCTTGAAAGCCAGCATCTCGAGCACGATCAAGGACGTCGCGAGCGCCAACGTTGTGGGCGTCATCGAGGGCTCGGATCCGGTGCTGAAGGACGAGGTCGTCGTGCTCAGCGCGCACCTCGACCATATCGGCGTCTCCAAGGGCGGCGAGAACGGCGACACGATCAACAACGGCGCGATGGACAACGCCGCCGGCATCTCGACGATGCTGGAAGCCGCGCGCGGCTTCGCCACGGCGCCGACGAAGCCGAAGCGCACGCTGGTGTTCGTCGCCTTGACGGCCGAGGAACGCGGCCTGACGGGTTCGGACTATTTCGCCCGCACGCCCTCCACCCCGGGCAAGATCGTCGCCAACGTCAATCTCGACATGCCGATCCTGCTCTATGATTTCACGGACATCGTGGCGTTCGGCGCAGAGCGGTCGAGCATTGGGCCGGTGGTTGCGGAGGCCGCGAAGGGCATGGGCCTCGCGCTCTCGCCCGATCCGGTTCCGGACGAAGGCCTGTTCACGCGCTCGGACCATTTCAGCTTCGTGCTGACGGGCGTGCCTTCGGTCTTCATCAAGACCGGCTACGCGAACGGCGGAAAGGAAGCCGACGACTCCTTCCGCGGCTCGCGCTACCACCGCCCGGGCGACGACCTCACCCAGGCGATCAACTACGACGCCGGCGCGAAGTTCGCGAAGGTGAACTACGAGATCGCCAAGGCGCTTGCGAACGCGCCGGAGCGGCCCAAGTGGCGCGACGGCGACTTCTTCGGCACGCGTTTCGGGAAGTGACGAGACGGGGCGGCGCAGCGCGCCGCCCCGTCGCAGTCATCCTCGACCGAGCGAAGCGAGGTTGGGGATCCAGGGGCCGCAGCACGCTTCTGGATTCCCGACGCGCCTGCGGCGCGCCGACGATGGGGCGCCCGTCAGCGGCGCCACGCGTAATTGAAGCTGACACTCACGCGCGGCGTCGCCGCCATGTTGCGCATCACTTCGTGGCGCAGCCAGCTTTCCCACAGCAGCAGCGTTCCCGCGCGCGGCTCGACGGCGACGTGCGTGCGATGCTCGCGACGTGCGCGGGCCTTGCGCGGCGGCGCGGCCATCATCGACGGCAGACGCGGATCTTCGAACTTCAGCGCGCTCGCCCCTTCCGGGATGTCGACGTAGTAGGTGCCGCTCACCACCGCGTGCGGATGGATGTGCCCCGAGTGCATGCCGCCGGGCTCGAGCACGTTGATCCAAAGGCTGTCCAGTTCGAGCCCGCCGCCGCCGAGATCGAAGTCGCAGGCCTTCGCAAAGGCCGCGACGTGCGGATCGATGCGTTCGGCGAGCGCGGCGAAATCTGGATCGCGCCAGACGAGGTCGTTGAGCGAGGCGTAGCTCGTATAGCCGGCGTAGCCGTTCGCCGCCGACCAGGCCTGCCCGGCCGCGTCATCCGCGGCGATCGCGCGGCAGCTGCGGGCAAGATCGGCGTTGAGACGCGCGATCTCGGCGCCGGAGAGATCGGCGCGATAGAGCTGCGTAACGAACAGCGGCTCGATGGTAGGCTGACGCGCCATCGGGGCTCCTATTCCACGATGAGCCGCGAGGGCGGCCGGATCGCCTCGGGCGATTGATTGAGCGCCAAAAGCTCGGCCAGCAGCGACAAGACCGAGGAGGATCGGTCGCCGAGGCGCGGATCATCCGCACACGGACCGGGGCCGACGCGCTCGCAGGTGCGGCTCACCGGCGGGCCGGCGAACCAGCGGCGGCCGTCATAGATGACGCTGGCGGCGAAGCGGGCGCGCGGCTCGCCCTCGACATCGCGCCGGGCCGCGCCCTCTTCGACGATGCGGAACAAGGGCGCAGCGCCATCGCGGAGGCCTGCGGCGCGCACGTTCAGCGCGGCGCGCAGCTCGCCCTCCGGCGCGCCCTCCGCGCGCATGAGTTCCCCCACATAATAGACGATGTCGTCGAACGAGCGGAGCGTGAACACGTAGGTGACATCGCCGACGACGAGGCGCGGCGCGCAGCTCTGCCCCTTCTCCGGCGCGGCCGGACGCAACGGCTCGCGCGGGGCGTAGGCGTCGATCAGGCCGCACACAGGGGTCGCAGACGGCGGCGTCGGCGCCGGGCCGCGCGTGGCGATCTCGCCGAGCAGGCCGCGGGCGACGTCGACGAACGCGCAGCCCGTGGAGACGACGCCGGCGCAATCGTTGCGGATGCCGGCGGCCTCGTTGACGAACTCCTCGATCTGCGGCGGCGCGCCCGGCGTCTGGGTGATGCGCGTGATGCGGCCGACGAGCAGGAACATCAGCACGTCGCGCGGCCAGCCGCTGTCCCAATAGTGCTCGAAGATGTTGGCGGGGGTGGGCGTGAAGACGGCGCGGGTGAGCGTGTCGGCCGAGAGCGGCGACAGGGCGTAGCTCGGGCGGCTCTGCGTCTCGCGCTCGGCGCCGAAGGAGCCGAAGCCCCAGGGCGAGGCGCCGTCGCCCAGCGGCACGGAGCCGATCCCGAGGGACTCGCGGAAGCGCAGCGACGGCGCGTCCTGGATGCCCGACATCGAGAGATAGTGACGCGGCAAGCGCTCGCGCCCGCGCAGGACGTTCAGGAGGATCTGTCCGGACACCGCGCGCGCATAGGCCTCGTTGAAGGCGCTGGCGTCGTCCGAGATCTGGCGTGCGAGGCTCTCGCGACGGAAGGGCACGGCAGGCGTGGTGGCGCAGCCGGCAAGGGTCAAGGCGGCGAGCAGGCCGGCGACGATGCGGTGACGCGGACGCAGGCGCCGGCGCGGGGCGATGCGCGTATCCATGGGTCTCCTCGCGCGGCCTTTCCCCAAGGCCAAGGGCTTCTAGCTCGCTTGCCCGACGGCCGCGAGCGCTTTAGCCCATCAGGTGCAGCGCCTCACCGCGCGACGGACGCGAGACCATGCAACGCCTGCTGACGGGATACAGAGCCTTCCGCGACCAGCGGTGGCCCAAGGAACGGGCGCTCTACGCCGCCCTCGCCCAGCAGGGCCAATCGCCGCGGATGCTCGTCATCGCCTGCTCGGACAGCCGCGTCGACCCCGCAACCATTTTCGACGCCGGGCCGGGCGAACTGTTCATCGTCCGCAACGTCGCCAACCTCGTCCCGCCCTACGAGCAGGGGGAAGGCCTGCATGGCACCAGCGCGGCCATCGAATTCGCCGTGCGGAAGCTCGGGGTCCGGACGATCCTGATCCTCGGCCATGCCCAATGCGGCGGAGTGGCCGCGGCCCTGACCCCGGAGGCCGAGCCGGACGATCAGTTCATCAGCCCCTGGATCGCACTGATGGAGCCCGCCCGCGCGCGCTGCGCCGGCCATCCCCCCGACGCCGACCGTGACCCGCAGACGGCTCTGGAGCACGAAAGCATCAAGCTTTCGATCGAACGGCTGTTAACGTTTCCGTTCGTCGCGGAGGCCGTGGCGCGCGGAGATCTGGCCCTCGAAGGCGCCCATTTCGGCATCGCTGACGGGCATTTGGAGGTTCTCGATCGCGAAAACGGCGTATTCCGCGCGCTCGGGTGAAAGAACCGTATGTTGCGCAGCAGTAGGCACTTGTGATTCGTTCCACCCTGTGATGGTGCTTTGGTTGCACGCGTCAACATTGGGCGGTTCGAGATTTGCATGGCAGAGGTCCTACTTCTCTGCATGCGCGATGATGAAGAGGCGGCCGCCATTCTGGCCGACCTCTTTTATCGCGCAGGCTTTCAGACCGCCGGCGGCGCCGCGCGTCCCGACGAACTCGATGCATGCGCCGTCGCTCTGATCTGCTGGTCGGGCGCCTCGCAGCGGTCCACCCAGATGCGCGAAGCGGCCGACCGCGCCGCCCAGTCGGGCAAGGCGATGATCGCCCGGCTCGATGGACATCCCTTGCCCCCCAGCCTGTGGCGCCTGCCCGCGTTCGACCTCTCGCAGTGGTCCTTCGCCCCCGAAGACCCGGTGCTGGACGGCCTTTATGTCGCCGTCGAGCGGACGGTGACGCGGGCGCGGGACGCCGCGACGCGAATGGGCCGGGTCGCCGCCCCCGCCGTCGAACCGCCGGCCGCCCCGCGTGGCCAAACCGTCAGCGGCAGTGATCTCGAGGCCGAAGCCTCGTTCTGGAAGCGAATCCAGACCAGCAATGATCCGGCCGACTTCCTCGCCTATCTCGACCAGTTCGGGCCGAAAGGCGCGTTCGCCGAGCTCGCCCTTCTGCGCATCGAGCGCCTCGGCGGCGCCGCGCCGAAAGCCCAGCCCGCGGCGGCGCGCGCGCAGCCGAAAGCCGAACCGGCCGCCCCGGCTGGCCCTGCGTGGACGGGATGGTCCGTGCAGCCCGGCGCCGTGCGCCCGCCCCGCTTCAACGAACCCGCCGCCGAGACGATCGACGACCGCCTCGACCGCCGCCAGCCCGACCGCCGGCCCCTCGACCCGCCGCCGCCGCGCCGCCCCGAGCCGCCGCGCCAGGACACGATGCGCGATCTGGGCCGCGATTTGGGGCGCGACGCCGGTCGAGACATGGGCCGTCACGATCAGGCCCGTCACGACCAGGCCCGTCATGATCAGGATCGCCGCGACCAGGATCGCCGCGACGCCTATGCGCGGGACCTGCCGCCCGACACGCCGCAGCGCCCTGCGCCGCCCCGCCTCGATCCCGTTGCGCCCGACGCGCGCCGCGGCGAGCCGCGCCGCTCCGATCCGCGTTACCTCCCGCCGCCGCCAGCGGAAGATTTGCCCCCGTCCTACCGGGCGCCGTCGGCGTCCCGACGTCCGCGCTACGATGATGACGACTATCGCCGCGGCGAGCCGCCCCCGGAGCCGACGGGCGGTCGCGCCGCCCGCGCCGAAAGCGGCGGCGGTGGGCGTGGCCTGTTACTCGTTCTTCTGGCGGTCGCAGCCCTCGCGGGCGGCGGCTACGCGATGCGCGGCCTGGTGCCCAAAGGCGGCGAAGCCCCGGCGTCCGAAGCCCGTGCGGGCGAAGGCGCGCCGGGCGACGACGTCTCCCTCGCCTCCACCGGCCAGGAGATCCTGCGCGGGTCGGCGCCGCCGATCGCCTCCGATCCCGGCCTGACGCCGCCGCCTCGCGGCGAAGGCGTTTCGCTGGACTCCATCGGCGTGACCGAAACCGCGCCGAGTTCGACGATCTCGCCCGCGCTGCGCGACGGCCGCCGCGGCGCCGAGGCGCGCGGATCGGCGGCGCCACAACGCTATGCGAGCAGCGCCGGCGTCCGGCCGCAGCCGCGCGACCCGGGTCCCGATCCCAACGCCGCCTACGTGCCGCCGCCGGCCGCCACGCTGCCGCCGGCCGAACAGCCCGTGATCGTCCAGCCTGCGCCGATGCCCCCGGCCGCCACGCCGATGACGACCTCGCCGCCGCAAGGCCCGTCGGCAGCGGCGAGCGCCGACGCGCCCGTGCGCGAACCGGCGAAGGTGCGGTGGGCCGCGCGACCAACAGCGGAACGGCTCGAGCAGCTCTATCCGTCGCGCGCCCGCTCGGGCGAGGTGAGCGGCGCCGCCACATTGCGGTGCACGATCCTCCCCACGGGGAAGGCGGCGTGCTCGGTGGTGAGTGAAACGCCGTCGGGATACGGGTTCGGACAGGCCGCCCTGCGGGCGTCGGAATCGTTCCGCGCGGCGGCGACCCTCGACGACGGATCGAATTCGACCGGCGCGATCGCGGATGTGGTCATCCGCTTCAAGGTCCAATAACCCGTTCGCTTGTATTTGTTGCGCGAAGACCTTATTTCACAGCCGCTTTCGGCGGGGGCGCGCGTGCGTCCACGTCTCCGGAAGCCGGAGGGTGCTCGATGCTCTTGACCATGATGAAGGCCAAACTGCATCGCGCGGTCGTGACGCAAGCCGACCTTCACTATGAAGGCTCGATCTCGATCGACCGGGATCTCCTCGATCGGGCCGGCATCCTGCCGCATGAACAAGTCGACGTGCTCAACGTCGATACCGGCGCCCGCTTCACCACCTACGCCATCGAGGCCCCGCGCGGATCGCGCACGTTCGGCGTCAACGGCGCCGCCGCCCGCCTCGTCCAGAAGGGCGACCGCATCATCGTCGTGACCTACTGCGCCCTGCCCGCCGAGGAGGCGCGCAACTACAATCCGACGGTCGTGCTGCTCGACGAGAACAACGAGATCAAGGCCGCGGCCTGATCGGCTTGCCGGGCTGACACGCGCCCGCCGGGCGCGTCATCCTCCCTCTTCCGACATCGTGCGCACGCGCCCTCCCCGGAGGGAGAAGAACTGCATGCGCCTGCCCTGCCGCGGGCAGAGCGGGATCATCCGTCTCCGGATGATCCCAACCCATCGCCTTACTTCGTCAGGCGCAGTTTCGCGATGTCGTCGGCGATGTCGCCGAAGGCCCTGATCAGTTCGGCCTGGTCTTTGGCGGTGAACGCCTTCGACTTGTCGGTGGCGCATTCCTCGTAGAGCGCCTTCGCCGTCGGGCTGCTCTCGCGGAACAGCACCGTGTAGATTTCCACGCCCGCCGCCTTCGCGTTCTTGCAGGCGAGACGCTGGCGCGCATCGAGATAGGTCGTGTACGTCGCTGTGCTGCTGATCGGCAGGCGCAGCGCGGTCGCCGGCACCGAGGACGAGGCGTAGCTGATCCAGGCGTTCTGGAAATTGTACGCGCCCATCTCGCTGCGGAGCGTGGGATTGTCGCTCGGGAACGCGCTGTTCACGCCGTCGCCGAAGAGCACCATCACCTTGCGCGTGGCCTCATAGGCGCCGCCCTCGGTGAACGGCTGTCCCGGCGACAACACGCGCCAGCCCCACATCACGCCCTCGCCGCTGTTGGTGCCCCCGCCTTCCCAATGACGCATGTCATTGATGGCCTTGAGCACCTTGGACTTATCCTTGTCCAGCGGCAGGATCGGCGTCGGGCAGGCTTGGTTGGGGCCCATCGTCACGGGCGGATCGTCGTCGATCTTCCCGGCGGCGTTGTTGTACTTGTACACGGACCAGGTGCGGCCATTGTAGTTGCTGGCCATGGTCGATCCGCCCGGCACGTTATCCGAGATGAAATCGTTGTAGAGTTTGGCCGTCTTCGCGGGCCACCCCGAAGCGCCGAGACTCGACGGGATGGGATCACCGTCGTCGACCCAGAAGTACGGGACGAACAACGAGTTCGGCAGCGTCGTCCGCGGCGGCTCGTCCGTGACGTCATAGGGGGCCGGACGGGCTTCGACGCAGCCCTTCCACTTGGTGTTGATGATGCCGTCGAACACCGAGAAGAAATTGATCGTCGCCGGATTGCGGATCGTGCACGCGCCCACCGTGGGCTTGGGCAACGGGTACGGCCAAGGCGCGGCGGCGCGCGCCTGCCCAAGACCGACCGCTTCCGGAACGTCCCGTGTGACGACCTCTGAGAGAACACGCCCGATCGACGCCAGCATGTTTCCGCCTGGGGCCGGCTCCAGCGACGCCCGGTCGCCGATGGGTGGCGGCGGCGGCGGGGGCGGCGGCGGAGGCGGCGGGGGCGGCGGCGGCGGCGGCGG
>JAGWZE010000005.1 GCA_018969015.1 Alphaproteobacteria bacterium | reverse complement strand
AAGAGTTGCGGTCAGGACCCGGGAAAACCTGCCTCGAGAGCAGGGTCGCCCCCGTGTGGGTGTGCGCGCCTATCTCAAGCCGGGTGAGGGCGAGCTCCGGCCTCGGGTCTCAAGGAGGAACGCGAACGTCGCGTGAAGCGCCGAAAACGTAGGCGACGATCTCGACCAGTAGCCCCTCGCCGGGTTGACCAAACCGGCGCGCCGAACGCGGCGGAGAGGCCGAAAGCCACTCCCCTCCAACGCATGCAAACCAGGGTCGGCCGACCCAGGCTCACGCCTCTCCGCCGCGTCCCTTTTTTCGAGCGAACCCGCAGGCGCAGCCGCGCCGTGCGGCCAAAGCCGCTTCTGCTGCGTGACCTGCGTCACATGCATCCGAACAGCCCCGCAGTACCGTCTCTCCATCGAGGCCGCAGCGAGCGCGGCCCTCACACCTGGAGAGCCGCCATGATCCGCTTCGCGTCCTTCTCGATCGCCACGGTCCTGTTCGCCGCCGTCGCGCTGCCGTTCCTCACGACCGCGGCCCAGATCGTCGGCTGAGCGACGCCTACGGCGACGCGTTCGCCGCCGCCGCCCCGCCCTGCGCCGCCGCCGCGCGCGACTGGCGCCACCACTCGACGAAGCACAAGGCCACCGCCGCCAACCCGATCCAGGTCGCGAACACGAACACGTCGTGGAAGCGATCGGCCTGCGCCGCTAGACCGGAGTCCTTCACGGCGTCGATGTAGGAGCCGATGCGCGGCCGGAAGATCACGCCGACGAGCAAAGCGAGCGACGACAGCAACGCGTACTGCACCGCCGCATATTGCCGGTTCACGATCGACGACAGCCATGCGATGTGCACGGCGCTCGCGAACCCGCCCGCCACGTTCTCCGCCGCGATCACCGCCGTCAGCCGCGACAAGGCGGGCCCCAGCGTGACGCCGTCGAAGATCGTCGCGCCCGTCGATTTCACCGCGCCGACGAAGCTCGACAGCGCCGCATCGAACACCGCGCCGAGGCCCGTGGCGGCGAGGAACGCATCCGCGCCCGCTCCGCCCCGCGCGAGATCCGCATAAAGAAGGTTCGTCACCGCCGCCAGCACGCCGCCCACGATCAATGCCGGCATCCGCCCGATCAGCGCGAGCGCCGCGCCGCCCGCCGCGATGCCCAGCAGCGTCGCGAACACGCCGACCATTTTCGACGCCACCGCAATATCGGAGTTCGAGTGCTTGAGGATCGTCAGATAGAACGGGTTCGCGAACGAGCCCCAGATCGAGTCGGCGATGCGGTAGGTCATCGCCAGCAGCAGCACCGGCAGCGCCCACAGCCAATAGCGCTTCACGATGTCCGTCAGCGGCGCGAGCACGCGCTCGAACAGAATGTCCGAAAAGCGCTGCGAGCCGGCCGGCGCCTCCAGCGCGCCGGGCTTGCGCGCCAGCCAGTACGACATCGCCAGAGGCGCGCCGACCGTGACGAGCAGGATCCACGGCGTCGCCGCGTCGCGGAACGCGGCGGCGCTGACCCCCTCTTTCGCCGTCAGCGAATAGAACATGAAGCCGAGGATCGCCGCGCCGGACACCGCCCAGCCGATCGCCACCGGCACGACCGCGATCGCCCGCAGGCGCGACGCTTCGGGATCGGCCGCCGCCGTCGACACGGCCCGCGGCCGCAGCGCCGGTTCGGGCGCGGCGAGCGTCGCCAGGAACGAGACCGCCATCGCCACCGACATGATCAGGAACACTTGCGGCCAGCCGGCGGCGGCGTCGGCGACGGTCTTCCACACGTCCGCCAGCAGCAGCGCGACCGCCCCGCCCATGATCGCCGCGAGCCGATAGCCGAGCTGGTACCGCGTCGACAGGCGATCGAGCGGCGCGCGGTCGGACGCGGTCTCGATCCGCCACGCGTCGATGACGATGTCCTGCGACGCGGAGGCGAACGCCGCCACCGCCGCGAAGGCCGCGAACAGCGCGATGTTCTCGCGCGGATCGATCGAGGTGATGCCGAACAGGCAGGCGATGATGACGGCCTGGCAGCCCGCCATCCAGGCGCGCCGGCGCCCGACGGTGTTGGCGAACGGCGGCGTCAGCCAATCGAAGGCGGGGGCCCAGATGAACTTGAACGCATAGAACAGCGCGATCAGCGACAGCGCGCCGATCGCCCCGAAGCTCAGCCCGGCGTTCGTCAGCCAGGCGCCGAGCGAGCCCACGAGCAACGAGAACGGCAGCCCCGAGGCGAAGCCGAGCGCCGTCATGATGCCCAGGAGGCGCTGATCGGCGCGTGGCGGCGCTGCGCCCGCGCCCGATCCGCCAGCTTCGACCCGTCCGGTGTCCGCAGTGCTCATGAACGCTCCCGTTGCGCCTCAAGACGCCGCGAGGGTGGCGACCTTTCGGCGATCGGACAAGCGCATGAGTGCGGTCTCGAGGCGGACGGGGTCGATCGGCTTGGTCACGAAGTCGTCCATCCCCGCGGCGAGCGCCGCCTGGCGGTCCTCTTCGTTCACGTCGGCCGTGAGCGCGACGATGGGCGTCCGGCCCGCGTCCCCGCGCAGGAGCCGGATGCGCCGCGCGGCGCCGAGCCCGTCCAGCATCGGCATGCGCAGGTCCAGCAGGATGACGTCCCAGCCGCCGCGGGCCGCGGCGGTGACGGCCTGTTCGCCGTCGCTCACCACCTCGACGACGCAGCCGGCGCGCGTCAGCAGCGTGCGCGCCAACAGCGCGTTGACCGGGTTGTCCTCCGCCAGCAGCACGCGCAGGTTCAGCGACGTTGCGGGCGCGGTGCGCCGTTCTTCCTGCGCGACGCCGCGCCCGCCTTTCAGGCCCTTGGCGGCGACGAGGATGCGCTCCGCCAGCGAGCGGCGGCGCAGCGGCTTGAGCAGATAGTGATCCGCCCCCTGCCCGCGATAGGTTTGCAGAACCGTGCGCTCTTCCTGCGGAGCGAGAACGATCACCGGCGCCGAACCACTGAGCCAGGGGCGCAGGTCGCCGCCGGCCTCGGCGTCGTCGACGAGCACGACGTCGTACGGCGCGGTTGCGGTCATGCGGCCGCCGCACCCCTCGACGACGGCGCGCACGCCTTCGGCCAGGATCGGCGAGGGTGTCTCGATCTTCACGCGGACGCCTTCGAGTTTCGGCATCGGCGCGTGCGCCGCGGCGTCCTCGAACGGGATATCCGCGTGGAACGTCGAGCCGATTCCGACACGGCTCGTCACGCCCACGGCGCCGCCCATCGCGGTGGCGAGGCGGCGCACGATGGCGAGGCCGAGGCCCGCGCCGCCATAGCGGCGCGCGTGCGAGGCGTCGGCCTGCTGGAACTCCTCGAAGATCATGTCCTGCTTTTCGAGCGGGATGCCGGGGCCGGTGTCGCGCACGCTGAATCGCAGCCAGCAGCGGCCGTCGGATCGGCCGGGCGCCGGCGCGATCTCGACGGTGACGCCCCCGCTCTCGGTGAACTTCACCGCGTTGCCGATCAGATTGAACAGGATCTGGCGGACACGGCCATCGTCGCCGCGCAGCCGCCCGGGCAGGCGCGGATGCGGCGCGAGCATGATTTCGAGGCCCTTGGCGTGGGCCTTCGGGCTCAACAGCTCGATGACGCCCTGTGCGGTGTCCTCGGGATCGAAGGGCGCGTCCTCGAGCGCGATCCGGCCGGCTTCGAGGCGGGAGTAGTCGAGAATTTCGGTGATGAGGTCGAGCAGGTGTTCGCCGGAGCGGGTGACGGCGTCGACCCAGTCGCGCTGGGCGGGATCGAGATCGGAGCGCGCCAACAGGCCCGCCATGCCAATGATGCCGTTGAGCGGCGTGCGCAGTTCGTGCGTGAGCGTGGCGAACAGCAGCGTCTTGGCGCGGGCGGCCTCGTCGGCGGCGCGGACGCGTTCGGTGACGTCCCGCGCGACCGCGATCCGGCGCCCGTCCGGCAACTGGCGCTCGCGCCATTCGAACCGGCGCCCATCCGGCGCGGCAGCGTCGAACGTGCGCTGGCCGTCCGCGAAGGGTGGCGGGACCACCCGGCCCCATGGCGGCCGATGCACGGTGACGGCCTGACGGAACGACGCCCGGAACGCCGCGTTGGCGGCCAGAGGGGCGCCGTCGGCCGTCAGGAGGATGGTCGGATCGGGGGCGGCTTCGAAGACGTGGTCGGGCGCGAACATGGCGACACAGAAAAACGACCTCGGTTAACGAGAGGTCGCCAAGACGGCCCCGTCGTGCCCCAAAACGGCTGTTTCTCCAGGCCAAATTCTTCGGAAACTTAAGGCTTCGGCAATGTGCGCGCGACGCACCGATTCGGCGCCCTCGAGATCGGCGATGGTGCGCGCGACGCGCAGCGTTCGGTGATAGGCCCGGGCCGAAAGTCCGCGTGCGGCGGCGGCCTTGGCCAGCAATGCGGCGCCGGCGGCGTCCGGCCGGGCGACGTCTTCGAGGGCGGGACCGGCAAGGTGCGCGTTGACCGCCCCGGTCGCCTCGGCGCCCGCATGCGCCGCACGGGCGGCCTGCACGGCGCGCGCGGCGGCGACCCGGGCGGCCACCTCGGCGGAGCCTTCCCTTGCCGGCGGCAATGCGAGATCGGCGGCGGTGACGGGCGGCACGTCGAGCTGGAGATCGATGCGATCGATGAAGGGGCCCGACAAACGACCCTGGTATTCGGCGGCGCACCGCGGCCCCCGCCGGCACCCGACCGCGCCGCCGCCGCAGCGGCACGGGTTCATCGCCGCGACGAGCTGGAAGCGCGCCGGATAGGTGACGTGGCGGTTCGCCCGCGCGATCACCGCCTCGCCGGACTCGAGCGGCTGGCGCAGGGCGTCGATGGCCTGGGTGGAGAATTCCGGGAGTTCATCGAGGAAAAGCACGCCGTGATGCGCGAGGCTCACCTCCCCGGGCCGCGCGAGAAGGCCGCCGCCCACGAGCGCCGCCATCGACGCCGAGTGGTGCGGCGCGCGGAACGGGCGCGCGCGGGTGAGCTGGCCGCGCTCCAGCAGGCCGGCGACGCTTTGGATCATCGAGACGTCGAGCAGTTCGGCGGCTTCGAGCGGCGGCAACAGGCCCGGCAGACGCTGGGCGAGCATGGACTTGCCGGCGCCGGGCGGGCCGACCAGCAGGATGTTGTGCCCGCCGGCCGCGGCGATTTCGAGCGCCCGCTTTGCGCGCTCCTGGCCCTTCACGTCCTGCAGATCGGGGGGACGGGCGACTTCGGCCAGTGCGCCGCGCTCGGGGGGCGGCAGCTGCGGACCGCCGCGGATGTGATTGATCAGGGCCATCAGCGCGGGCGCGGCGACCACCTCCCCGCCGGCCCAGGCCGCTTCCGCGCCGGACGCGGCGCCACACAAGAACGTGCGACCGAGGCCCTGCGCGGCCATGGCCGCCGGAAGGACGCCGGCCGTCTGGGCGATCGAGCCGTCCAGCCCGAGTTCGCCGAACGCGAGCGCGCGCTCCAGGGCGCCATGCGGCAGGACCCCGATCGCGGCCAACATCGCCAGCGCGATCGGCAGATCATAGTGCGCGCCATCCTTCGGCAGATCGGCCGGCGCGAGGTTCACGACGATCCGACCGGCCGGGAGGGCGAGGCCCAGGCTGGCGAATGCGGCGCGGACACGCTCGCGGCTCTCTCCGACCGCCTTGTCCCCCAGGCCAACGACGACGATGCCCGGCATGCCGCCCGCGACCTGCACCTGCACGTCCACGGGCCGCGCCTCGACGCCCGCGAACGCGACGGAGGCGATCTGGGCAGTCACGCCGCAGGCCGCCGAAGGCGCGCCGCAATAGCTGGCCTAGATCCGGCCACAGCCGCCCGTTCGCGCCGCACAGACATGATGCGCTCCTCGCGGCGCGCCGGAGGAAACGCATACGACATGCGTCCACCTTTCGGTCACCTTCAGATGACGCAGGTTAACGCGACCAGAACGAAATTGGAACGAACCGGGCACGCTCTACCCCCCGGTGTGGGCGATGACAGCGGCGCCCGTGGCCGTCAGTTGGTCGAGCCGCCCGCCATTTCGATCGGCGCGCCCGTCCGTAACCGGGCGGCGTTGATCTGCGGCGTTTCCCGCACCTCGATGTAGGAGACGACTTTTTTGACGCCCCGCGCGAGGCTCGCCGACTGCGCGGCCCGCGCGCGCGCGTCCTGGGAGGACACGAGGCCCATCAGGTACACCACGCCATTGTGCGTCTGGATGTCCACGTCGACGGCGCGGACCGTAGGGTCGGCCAGCAGACGCGTGCGCACGTCAGCGCTTATGGCGTCGTCAGCGGCGGCGCGCATCAGCTTGATCTTGGGGCCGACCTCGACCTCGTTGGCGACCGCGCGGATCTGGCGCACGGTCCAGGCCAGCCGTTCGGCCTCGCTTTTCAGCTCGGGCGTCGGCACGGTGCCGGTCAGGAGGGCGCGGCCTTCGGAGACCTGCACCGCGACATTGGCGAACGCCTCACGATCGGTACGGAACATCTTGCTCTTGATGTCGGCCACGGCCGCGGTGTCGTCGAGGCCCTGCCCGATCGTCCGTTCCTGGACGGCCAGCACCCCGACGCCGGCGGCGCCGGCCACGACGGCGGTCGCGCAGCCGGAAACGCCGGTCGCGCAGGTCAAAGCGAAAGCGAGGGCCAGTTTCGTACGCATACGGATGACATGGCACGAACACGGTTGCCCGGCGCTTAACGCTGCGCGCGCCAGGCGTCCTGCAGGTGAGCCGGCCAGCGCCAGGGTCGGGTGACGACCACGTCGAGGCGGATCGGCGTCGCGCCCAACCCGCGGGCATGGGCGAGCCAGACGGCGGCGCGTTCGATCCGCTGCTGCTGGCGGGGGCCAACGGCCTCGAGGCCGGCGGCGAGCGTAGGCCGCGCTTTGACCTCGACGATGACGAGCACGCCGCGATGAAGTGCGACGAGATCGATCTCGCCGAACGGCGTGCGCAGGCGCTGGCCGAGGATGCGGTAGCCTTTCAGGCCGAGCCAAAGGGCCGCGCTCCACTCGCCGCGGCGGCCGCGGCGCTCGGCGGCGCGGCGGCGATCGCTCACGCGTCGTCGTCCGCGTCGCGGAGTTCGAGGGCGCGGGCATAGACCAGGCGGCGCGGCGCGCCGAGCGCGGCGGCGACGTCGGCGACGGCCGTCTTCAGCGGCGCCCGGGCGAGCGCGGCGCGCAGCGCCTCGTCGATGGCGTCGGACGTGGCGGCGGCCGGCGGCGGCGCCGGGCCGACGACGACGACGATCTCGCCCCGGGGGGGATCACCCATCGCGGCGGCGGCGGCGAGATCCGGGAGCAGGCCGCGCGTGGTCTGCTCGAAGAGCTTCGTGAGCTCGCGGGCGACGGCGGCCGGACGCGGGCCGAACACCGCCGCCATGTCCGCCAGGCTTTCGGCCAGCCGCGGCCCCGTCTCGAACACCACGAGCGCGCCCGGCGCCTCGGCGAGCGACTCGAAGAACGCGCGCCGCGCCTTGGCCTTGACCGGCGCGAACCCTGCGAACGTGAACGCGCCGCCGCCAAGCCCGGAAGCGACGAGCGCCGCCAGCACGGATGACGCGCCCGGCACGGGGATGATGCGCGCGCCCGCTTCGGCCGCGGCCCGCACCAGCCGGTCCCCGGGATCGGAGACCAGCGGCGTGCCGGCGTCGCTCACGAGCGCGATGCGCCGCCCGGCCGCGAGGTCCTCGACCACCTTGGGGATCAAGGCCGCCACGGCGTGCTCGTCGCACCGCTCGACGCGGCGACCAGCGATCCCATGGGCCGAAAGGAGTTTGCGCGTGACGCGCGTGTCCTCCGCGAGGATCAGATCGACGCCCGAGAGGACGTCGAGCGCGCGCAAGGTGATGTCGCGCAGGTTGCCGATGGGTGTGGAGACCACATAAAGGCCCGCTTCCAGCGATGGACTGGAAGCCGGGCCCTCAATAGGGTCGCGCGCGTCGGATCGAGGCGGGAGTGGAGACGTGGACATGAAGCTCGAGGGATCATCCGGCGGACGGCGCGCGGCGCCAAGCCGGCGTATCGTCTCGATGGCGGCCGGGCTCGCCGTGGCGACCTTCGCGGCCGCTTGCGCCTCCGGTCCGACCGGGCCGACGGGCGGCCCCGGCCCCGTGGCGACGCCCACGGGCGGGCCGGTCGTTCGGCAGGTCGGCAAGCCGGGCTTGACACCGCCCTTCATGGCCGGCCGCGACATCACGCGCATCGGCCTGCTGCTGCCCTACTCGACCCAGCCGGCCGACGCCGAAGCCTTCTACAACGCCGCCGAACTGGCGCTGTTCGATGTCGCCAGCCCCAACACGCTGCTGATGCCGCGCGACGTCGGCGCCGACGCCGCCACCGCGGACGCCGCCGCGCGCAGCCTGATCCGGGATGGCGCGGACATCATCGTCGGCCCGATCCGGCGCGAGCAGGTCGCCGCCGCGGCGCCGCCCGCGCGCAGCGGCAATGCGCCGATGATCGCCTTTTCCTCCGATCGCGCGGTGGCGGGCGACGGCGTCTATCTCCTGAGCTTTCCGCTCGAGACCGAAGTGCAGCGCATCGCGGCGTTCGCGTCGGCCAAGGGGCTGCGCAGCTTCGCGGTCCTGGCGCCGAACACGGAATATGGCCGCCGCGTCGAGGCGGCGTTCCGCGCCGAGATCGCCGCGCGCCAGGGCGTCGTCGTCACGACGCAATTCTACAATCGCGGCCCGAACGACACCGTCTCGGCCAACGCCGCAGCGACGGCCGCGCGCACCGTTGCGGCGGCAGTCGTCGCCTCCAACATCCAGGCCGTGCTGATCGCAGACGGCGGCGCGCCGCTGCGTGCGGCGGGACCGGCGCTGTTGCAGGGCGGCGTCGATCTGCGCACCGTGCGCCTGCTCGGCACGGGGCAATGGGCCGGGGCGGACGGCGCCTCGCGCGAGCCGACCTTGGCCGGCGGCTGGTATCCGGCGCCCGAGCCGGGCGTGCGCGCCGAGTTCGACCAGCGCTACCGCGCCGCCTACAATCGCGCGCCGCCGCGTCTGGCCAGCCTCGCCTACGACGCCGTCGCGATCGCCGCCGCGCTGAGCAAGGATCAAGGCCGCACCGCGCTCAATCGCCAGGCGATCGAGCGGCAGGACGGTTTCCTCGGCACCGACGGCGTGTTCCGCTTCAAGCGCGACGGCTCGATCGAGCGCGGGCTGGCGGTGCTGGAGGTGAAGTCCGGCACGGCGGCCGTGGTCGATCCGGCGCCGAAGCGGCTCGATCCGGGGAGCTGAGGGCGGCCGCTCTCCCCCGCAGAGGCAGGCGGACGGCGCGCCTCTGCGGGCAAAGCTTCAATACGATCCGGTCGTGACCGTCACCGCGCCGCCGGCCGCTTTGGTTTTGGCGATGTCGGCGTCGCGATCGGCTTTCGCCTTGTTTTCGCTCGGCGCCTCTTCGCAGGTCACGTCGGCGGACTTTTTCGTGCGCGCGTCGATGTCCTTTTTGAAGGTGTACGCGGGCGAGAAGCCGGCTTCGTCGTCGGCGCGGCTCCAGATCGTGGAGTAATAGGCGCGGCCGTCGACGGTGGATTTGCACCAGCCGTAGGTGATGTTCTCCGCCGAGGCGGGGACAGCGGAGAGCGCGGCGAAGGCAAGCGCGATCGCGAACTGGCGGGTCATCAGGGTTTAGACCTCAGTCGTCGTGCGTGAGGGTCCATGCCCTTGGGCTGGACCCTCACCCGATTTCGCTACTCAGCCCTTCACGGCCTTCACGATCTTGCGGGCCGCGTCTTCCAGATCGTCGGCCGGGATCACGTTGAGGCCGCTCTCGGCGATGATCTTCTTGCCGAGATCGACGTTCGTGCCTTCCAGGCGCACGACGAGCGGCACCTGCAGACCCACTTCCTTCACCGCGGCGATCACGCCTTCGGCGATGACGTCGCACTTCATGATGCCGCCGAAGATGTTGATCAGGATGCCCTTCACCTTGGGGTCGGCGGTGATGATCTTGAAGGCCGCGGTGACCTTCTCCTTGCTCGCGCCGCCGCCGACGTCGAGGAAGTTGGCCGGCTCGGCGCCGAACAGCTTGATGATGTCCATCGTCGCCATGGCGAGGCCGGCGCCGTTGACCATGCAGCCGATGTCGCCGTCGAGCGCGATGTAGGCGAGGTCGTACTTCGACGCCTCGATTTCCTTCTCGTCCTCTTCGCCGAGGTCGCGCAGGTCGGCCCACTCGGGGTGGCGATAGCCGGCGTTGCTGTCGAAGCTGATCTTGGCGTCGAGGCAGCGCAGGTGCTGGTCGGTCGTGACGATGAGCGGATTGATCTCCAGCATCGCCATGTCCTTCTCGACGAAGGCCTTGTGCAGCTTCTTCACGAGATCAACGCACTCGGCTTCGAGGTGGCCCGCAAGGCCGAGGATCGCGGCGATCGCCTTGCCGTTCGCATCGGTCGGGCCCGTCGTCGGATCGATCGCGATCGTGTGGACGCGCTCGGGCGTGTCGTGGGCGACCTTCTCGATGTCCATGCCGCCGTCCGGGCTCACCACGAACGAGACGCCGCCGTGCGTGCGGTCGACCAGGGCGGAGAGATAGAGCTCGCGGGCGATGTCGGAGCCGTCCTCGATGTAGAGGCGCTTCACGACGCGGCCGGCTTCGCCGGTCTGAACGGTGACGAGCGTGGAGCCCAGCATCTGCTCGGCGAAGACGCCCACGTCTTCCGGCGTACGGGCGAGGCGCACGCCGCCCTTGTCGCCGGCCTTGGCTTCCTTGAACTTGCCCTTGCCGCGGCCGCCGGCGTGGATCTGGCTCTTCACGACCCAAAGCGGCCCGCCCAGCTTGGCGGCGGCGTCGACCGCCTCTTCCGGGGTGAAGGCCGGGAAGCCCCGCGACACCGGAACGCCGTACTCCTTGAGCAGCGCTTTGCCTTGGTATTCGTGGATGTTCATGGGGCCCTCAGGGGTTCGCAACCGGCGTATGGTGGGGCTTATAGGAGGCCGCGGGGCGGCGATGCAAGGCGGGGGGCGGCTGCCGCACCGTCATGCGCTGGCGGCCGCCTTGCGCGCCTGCGAGACCGCATCCCCAAAAGCGGGCGTCATTCCGGCGCGCGCGGAACGCGCGAACCCGGAACCCAGGGGACTGGGCCGGCCACCGCTTGCCGATCACTCACCAGCGCCGCCCGCCAAGGGCGGGTTTCTCGTTCGTGATTTTGCCCCTGGGTTCCGGGTTCGGCCTTCGGCCGCTCCGGAATGACGGGGCGCGGCTCAGGTTTTGGGGTCGTCTTCGCCATAGGCCATCTCGGCCGCGACGACGCTGGTGGCCTGTTTCGGCGCGACGGCCTCGGGCGTCACCTTCCGGCTCGGCGCGCGCACGCCGCTGCGCGCGATCATGTAGAGCGACAGCGCCCCGCCCATCACGGCGGCGTAGGCGAACAGCGCGTTCTGGCCGAACAGGCTCGTGACTGCGCCCGCGGTAAGCGGCCCAACGACCGAGCCCACGGCCCAGACGAACAACAGGCCCGACGTGGCGCGCGCCATCTGCGCGGGCTCGGCGCGATCGGCCATGTGGGCGACGGCGATGCCGTAGAACGACAGCGAGCCCGCGCCCCAGATGGCGAACAGCAGCGCCGCCAGCGGAAAGCCGAGATCGGCCCCCATCACCGCGAGCGCGACCGCGGCGGCGGCGGCGAGCCCAGTGAGGCCACCGATGACGAGGCGCCGGTCGATGCGATCGGAAAGTCGGCCCGCGGGGTACTGGAGCAGCAGCGAGCCGAGCTGGCCCGCCGCCTGGAACATCGTGGCGGACGCCTCGCCGAAATGGTCCTTGGCGTAGAGCGGCGCGAGCGTGAGCACGGCGGCGTTGAGCACCCCGGCGCCGAAACAGGCCGTCACCGCCGCGGGCGCGGTGGCGAACTGCTCCCGCAGCGCGAGCGGCTGGGCTTTCGGCGGTTCGGGCTGCTTCGTGGTGGTGAAGCAGATCGGCACGATGGAGAGCGCGATGATCGCGGCGGCGACCATCAGCGGCTCCGGCGCATCGGCCGTGTAGCCGTAGGTGAGGAACGGCCCGAGCCCCAACGCCGCCTTGGTGCTGACCATGTAGACGCCGATCACGCGGCCGCGCTCGGCGCGGCTGATGGAGGCGTTCATCCAGCTTTCGCCGGCGGCGAACAGCAGCGCGACGGCGGCGCCCATGGCGGCGCGCGCGATCATCCAGCCTGGCAGCCCGCCCGCGAAATGCACGGAGAGCGTAGCGGCGGCCGCGATCGCACCGCAGGCGGCGAACACGCGGATATGGCCCGAGCGCGCGAGCAGAGTTGGCCCCACCCAGGCGCCGGCCATGAATCCTGCGGAATAGGCCGCGCCGACGAGGCCCACGGCGGCGGCCGAAAGCCCATCCGCGCTCATCGCCAGCGGAAAGAAGACGCTGAGCAGCCCCTGCGCGAGTTGCGACGTCGCCAATGCGGCGATCAGAGCGGCGACGTTTCCCAGCCCGGACATGGCGGGTGTCGTAGCGGGCGTCAGACCGCGCGTCGATTCACGTCAGGCGCCGCCGAGGCCGATTTCGGCGAACGGCACGACGCGAGCGAACACGCGCGCGCCCGCCTTGTCGCGCGCTTCGAGCGTGACGGTGCGCCCGGCCCAATCGATCGAGACGACGCCGTAGTTTTCCTGGGTGTAGCCTGGCGTGACCATCGTCGGCAGGGTTTCGCCCTCGCCCGCGCCCCAGGGCATGTTGATGGCGCTCGAGGTGAAATCATAGATCGGGTACGGCGCGGCGGCAGGCTCGGCGTTGATCGCGCTGTAGTGGCGATCGCCCGACAGCACGACGACGCCTTTCGCGCCGGTCGTGCGCACGAGATCGAAGAAGCGCGCGCGCTCCGGCGGGAAGTTGCCCCACTTCTCGTAGCCATGGCCAAGCGCGACGAGCTGGATCGAGGACACCACCAGGCGCAGATCGGCCGGCTGTTTCAACTGGGCTTCGAGCCAGCGCCATTGGCCTTCGCCGAGGATGGTTTTTCCGGGCGTCGAGTCTTCCAGGTAGCGTTCCTTGCCTTTGGCGTTGCGCTGGTCCGTCGGCTTCAAGGGCGAGCGCCAATAGCGCGTGTCGAGCAGCAGGATCTGCACGCGTTGTCCCTTCGGCCCGATCGTCCAGGCGCCGTAAACGCCATTGGGGTGGGCGCGGGGATCGTCCGGCGCGACGCGCCAAAAGGCGTCGAACATTTTCTGCGCAACTTCGCGCCCCGGATAATCGGCGCCGCCGCCATCGTTCTTGCCGAAATCATGGTCATCCCAGATGGCGAGCGTCGGCGTCGACGACACGAGGCCCGCAAACTCCTTGCGGCGGGCCTGCTGCCAATAGGAGGCGCGCAGGTCCGAGAGCTCCGGATCGTCCTCCGTCGCAGAGCCGTAGACGTTGTCGCCCATGAGGATGGCGAGATCGGCTTTCTCGGCGGTCATCCGCTCGAGCGCGGTCTGGTTGCGGTTCCATTCCTCGTTCAGGCACGAGCCGATGACGATCTTCGTGATCGGCCCTTTCGGCAGCGCGGGCGTCTGCGGGGCCTGGGGGAAGTCCTGCAAGATCGACAACGGGGCTTGCGAAGCCGTCCCCGGCGCCGGGGACGCGGGACCGCCTCCCGCAGCGCACCCCGCCAGCGCCGCCGCCATCATGATCGCCGCCACACCACGCATGCCGCCCTCCGTTTCGGCTCTGGTTAAACCAGGGCGACGACGGTTTGGCGACGCCTCAGCCGAAAAACACGGACCACATCAGCCGGCCCGGGATGAAGGTCAGGAGGCCCGTGAAGACGAGGCCGCCCATGTAGAGGCCGAGCATCATCCGCCGGTGCAGGCGAACATTGCCGCGCCGGATCGCGGCGATCGCCATCGGCAGCGCCACGAGCACCCAGCCGCTGAGCAGATGGATGAAGCTGAACGCGCCGTGGTTGAGGTCGCGCAGGAACAGCGAGCTGCCCGCCGTGGTCGCCATCGCGACGACCCAGGTCCAGCCCAGCGTCCGGTGCAGGCCCCCGCCCTTGGGCCGGGCGAGCATGAAACCGCCGATCGCGAGCGCGGTGAGCGCCGCCCCGACATGGATCTGAACGGCCAGGCCGCGCCGGGCGAGCAGCCCGATGTCGAACTGGAGATGCAGGTCCCCGGCTGAGGACGCCGCCGCGAGCACCGAACGCCAGACGGGTCCCATGGCGACGCCCACGACCGCGGCGGCGATCCCGCACGTCACGAGGAGGCGCAGCAGCGTGCCGCGGCGCTCGGGGGTCGGGTGCGTTGTCGTCGTCGTCATGTTCGGGCATCTCCAGGCGCGGCCGGTTCATTGACCGCGCCCTCGTCTTGCCCCGCTGCCCCCGCCGAGGCCCGTCCGCATGCGTGAAAAGCCGCCGCAAATCCGCGAACTGCAGCGTGCGACCGTTCGCGCTTCGCGACTGGCATGGGCGCGGCTGACGACATTCGGGAGCGGCTATGCGGTGGCGGCCTGCGCCGGGGCCTTCCTGGCCGTGGCCGGCGCGTTCGGGACCGACGCGCTGCCGCTCGGCCCCCGCCTCGTCTACTGGGTGCCGACGATGCTGATCGGCGCGGCGATCGGCGCGGTGGTGTCGGGCCTCGTCGCCACGCGGGCGCCGACGCAGTCGCGCCTCGCCACCTGGGCGGTGATCACGGTGCTGATCTCGGGGCCGCTAACGCTCGTGGTGGCCGGCTACACGGCGATCATGTTCGGCCAGTCACCGGCCTCGCTGACGTTCCTGTTCGGCGCAGTGGTCGCCGTCTCGGCGGCGATGACGGCGATCATGATGCTCGCCCGCCCGCCGACGGTCATGACCGACGAGGCCGCGCCGCAAGCCGGCGCCCCGCCGGGCAGTCCGCCCGCCGCGCCGGCCTTCGCCCGCCGCTTCCCGCCCAAGCTGATGGGCGCCGTGCTCTACGCGCTCGAGGCGGAGGACCACTATCTGCGCCTGCACACGTCCAAGGGCGAGGACCTGATCCTCTACCGCCTCGCCGACGCCATCGCCGAACTGGAGGGGCTCGACGGCGCGCAGACGCACCGGTCCTGGTGGGTCGCGCGCGCGGCCGTGGCCGACGTGCGCCGCGGCGAAGGGCGCGTCGACCTGGTGCTGCCGAGCGGCGCCGTCGCCCCGGTGAGCCGGCGCAACCTCAAGGTGCTCAAGGAGCTGGGGTGGTTTTGAGCGCCGCCTGAGCCCGGTCAGACGCGGGGGCGGCCCCATTCCGAACGCGTCGCGCGCCAGATCACGTGCGGCTGCCCGGCGTGCAGCGTAGCGGCGCCGGGGCGCTCGCCGAGCCGCATGGCGACGTTCTGCGAGCGCACGTTATCCACGTGGATCAGGCTGATCACCGCATCGAGCGCGAACGTCTCGAACGCCCACTCGCCCGCCACCCGTGCGGCCTCTGCCGCGTAGCCTTTGCCCCAGTGCGCCCGCGCGAGGCCCCAGCCGATTTCGAAGCCCGGCCAGCCTTCGGGCCGCCAGGGCCCGACGCGCCCGACGAACGCGCCCGTCGCCCGCTCCTCGACCACGAACAGGCCGTAGCCGCGCAGCTGCCAGTGGCCGATGAACGCCGCCATCGACCGCCATGTCGTCGCGCGATCGGGCGGACGGCGGTCGATCGTGAGGAACTGCGCGACCTCGGCGTCGGCCATCATGTCGGTGAGGCCGTCGATGTCGTCGTCACGCCACGCCCGCAGCAGCAGGCGGTCGGTCGTCAGGATCGGGGCCTCGTGGGCGAACGCGGTTTGCATGTCATCGGGTGTAGCAGGCGGCGGCTGCGCGTGGCATGTCCCCTCGCCATGACGACTGCTCACTCCGCCCAGGCAGACTACTGGAACCACAACGCTGGCCCCGTGTGGGTCGAGGAAAACGAATCGCTGGACGCGATGCTCGCGCCGCTCGGCGAAGCGGCCATGGCCGCGCTTACGCCGCGCGCCGGGGAGGCCATCCTCGACATCGGTTGCGGCGCCGGCGCGACGAGCCGTGTGCTGGCGACGCGCGTGCAGCCGGGCGGATCGGTGACGGCGGTGGACATTTCCGCGCCGCTCGTCGATCTCGCGATGAGCAAGGGCGGCGACGTGGCCTATATCTGCGCCGATGCGGGCCGCGATCCGCTGCCGCATGCGCCTTTTGACGCGGCGTTCTCGCGCTTCGGCGTGATGTTCTTCGAGGATCCGGTTGCGGCGTTCACGCATATCGGCGCGGCGATGAAACCGGGCGGGCGCATCGCCTTCATTTGCTGGCGCGGGATGGCCGAGAATGCATGGGCGCGCGAAACGCTGGTCGCGGCGCTGCCGTTCCTGAAGGCGCCGCCGCAGCCGCCCGAGCCGCACGCGCCCGGGCCGTTCGCGTTCGCCGACAGGGACCGGACCGCCGGCCTGCTCGCCGCCGCCGGCTGGCGCGACATCCACATCGAACCGCTCGATACCGATTACGTGCTTGGCCCCAGCGCCGCGGCGGCCGCGCCAAAGATGTTGCGGATCGGACCGCTGGGCCCGCTCATCCGTGAGCAGGGGATCGATCCGGCCACAATCGGCGACGCGCTGACGACGATGCTTTCGCGCTACGAAACGCCGAAGGGCGTGGCGATGCCGGCGGCGTGCTGGGTGGTGACGGCGGCGCGGTGAGCGCGCGGCAATCGCGGTAACACCTTGTCAACCGGCGCAGCGCCTCCTCGATCGGGTCGTAGGAGGCGCGCGTCATGACGCAATCGCATCAGCACCAGCACACCAATACCGGCATTCCGGGCGTGTCGTTCTCGTGGCGTCGCGCGATCGGCCTGTCGCGGCTGGAATCCAACGTGTCGCGCAAGATCGGCATCCCGCTGACGAAGAGCGGGCGTCAGCGCAAGTTCGGACGTATAATGATGCATCTGATGGGCTGGGCGTTCGTGGCCGGTCTCGGCGCGGCCGGCGTTTACGCCGCGACGCATCCCGCGCTCGCGCAGGCGCTGCTGGCGAAAGGCTGAGCGCGTCGTCATCGATTTTTGGGGAGCGCCTACTTGAACACCCACCCGCTCTCCGCCGCGATGTAGGCGATCGTGGCGTAGGCGGACGTCTGCTGGCGCAGGTTCTCGGGAACGATGCGGTCCGGCGTGTCCTGCACGGTGTGGTGGATGTCGAAATAGGCGGACATGTCGACGAGGATGTCGACGACCGGAACGCCCGCGCCGGCGAGAACGCTGACGTCGGACGATCCGCGGGCGGTGTTGTCGCCGTCCGTCTCGCCGATCGCCTTGCGCATCGCGGCGCCGTAGCCGAGCTTTTCCGCCGGGAACTTCGTCGAGAACGCGCGCACCGCGCCCGCGCCGCTGTCCGGCTCGAACGCGAGCACGTGCTTCGGCAGGTCGGCGGCGTGCGCCTTGGCGTAGGCTTGCGCGCCCAGAAGGCCCTGCTCCTCCGCGCCGAACAGAACGAGGCGGATCGTGCGCTTCGGATTGCGCGGCAGCTGTTCGATGAGCTTGCCGGCGGCCATGATCACGCCGACGCCCGCGCCGTCGTCCTGCGCGCCGGGGGTGATGTCCCAGCTGTCGAGATGCGCGCCGAGCAGGACGATTTCGTCCGGCTTCTCGCGGCCCGGCAATTCGGCGATGACGTTGCCGGACGGGGCGTCGGAGATCGTCTCGGTCTGGATGTCGACGCGCGCGCGCACCGGGCCTTTCGCCAGCAGCGCCGCGAGCGCATCGGACTCCTCGTTGGAGATGGCGGCGGCCGGCAGCGCGCCCATCAGCCCGCCGCGGGACATCATGCCGGTGTTCACGAAGCGCTCGGTGGTGCCGACGGTGCGGATCAGGCAGGCGAGACCGCCCTTCAGCGCCGTCGCGGGGCCGCACTCGCGCCGCTTGATGCCGGCGGCGGCGTAGCCTGCGCCCGTGGGCGTGCGCTCCATGCGCTCGTCGATGAACACGATCTTGTCGCGCACCGCGGAGTCGGGGGCGGCCTTGAGCTCGGCGACGGAGGTGAAGCGGACGATCTCGGCTTCCGCCTTGCCCGAGGCCGAATAGCCCAGCGCGCGGGCGCCGAGTTTCATCGGCGTCGGCGTGAGGATCACCACTTCGTCCTTCACGCGGCGCCACGCCGTCATCGTGAACGGCTCGACGCGGACGTTCTTGAAGCCGAGCGTCGTGAGACGATCGACCGCCCATTGCCGCGCGCGCGCTTCGGCTTCGGTGGCGGCCTGCCGCGGGCCGACATTCGTGACGAGGTCCTTCACGAGATCCAGCGCCTGGTCGCTCGACGCGGCCTGGGCCTGAAGCTTGCCCACGGTGCGCTCGATCTTCTTCGGGATCGGCGTAGCGGCGACGGGTTCGGCGCGCGCAGGAAGGACGAGAGCCGCGAAAGCGGCGGCGGCGAGAGCGAGGCGGACGTTCGACATGGCCGGACCATACCGGCCCCATTCGTGCGCGCAACCGCGACGCTTCAGGCGCGGGCGCGCGGGCGCGGCGACGTCATTGCGCCGCGACGAGCGCGCGCGGCGCGGGCCGGCGTGCGCCGAGGGCGATCATCGGGCGCTCGACAGCGGCGTAGAGAACGTGCGCCGCGACGACCGAAGCGGGGATCGCCACCGCGGCGAGCAGGTAGGCCTTGTGGTGCGCCTCCATCTGCGCGAACCCGCCGATCGCGGCCGACGCCAGCATCAGGATCGGCACGTGGATGAGATAGACGCTGTAGGAGCGCGCGCCGAAATACTGCGCCGCCGGTGAGCAGAGCGCGTGGTCCGCCAGAGCCAGCGCCGCGGCGTCGATCCGGCCCGCGCCATCGCGCCGCGCCCACAGCACAGCCAGCATCGCCGCCCAAAGCCCAAGCGCGATCAGCCCCAGCGCGGTGAGCGCCGCGAACGCCAACGCCGCGAGCGCGAGCGGGTGCGCGATCGTGCCGGCGCAGCGCGGGGCCGCGAACCGGCTGGCGACGCCCACGAGGAAGAAGGGCGCCGCGCCGGGGAGAAGGCTCGGGTTCGTCCAGAGCTGCGGATGCGCTGCGGTCACGGCGGCGTAGGCGGCGTACATCGCCAGCACGGCGGCCGTCACCAGCACGGGGCCCCAACGCCGCCGCCACAGCCACACCACGCCCGGCGCCAGCAGGTAGAACTGCCACTCGAGCGACAGGCTCCAGCCCGGCGGCGTGAACGCGTACTGCGACATCGGCAGGACCGTGTTCGGCACGAGGCCGTGCAGCATCGTCAGGTGCAGCAGAGCGTGCGCCCACGGATGCTCCGCCTGCGCCGCAGCGAGGGCCTGCGCATGGCGCGCCCACTCGGATTGCGCCGTTGCGGGCCCGAGCGCGTGGGCGGCGATCGACACCGCCGCCGCCCCCACGAGGCACGCCACGATGAACGCCGGCAGCAGCCGGAAGGCCCGCCGCCGGAGATAGGACGCATAGGTCTCCTGCCGCGACAGCAGCAGATGCGTCACGACGAAGCCGCTGAGGATGATGAAGACTTCGACGGCGCGTTCGCCGAAATCGAACAGCCAGGCCGCGAGGTGGCTGGTTTCGTAGAGTTCGCTGGCCTGCATCACGTGCGACGCGACGACCGCCCAGGCCAGCCAGGCGCGCAATCCCTCAAGTGCGGGGTATCGGTCCAAGGTCGCGCCCCTCCAGCCTTCTCGAACCCGAACGAAGGCGGATGGGAACGGTTGCTCCGGAGACGTTCAAATTTCGTGTGAACGGGAACGCGGGGACCGGACGATCGCCCTCCCGGCCGCGGACCGGGAGGGCGCCGAACCGTCAGGCGACGCTGGGATCGATCGTCTTGCAGGCCTCCAGCAGGCCCTTCACGGCCTCGACCGACTTGGCGAACTGGCCCTTTTCGAGCTCGTTCATCGGCAGCTCGACGACGCGCTCCACGCCGCCCGCGCCGATGATGCAGGGCACGCCGACATAGAGGTCTTTCAGGCCGTACTCGCCATTGAGATTGGCGGCGCAGGCGAGCATGCGCTTCTTGTCCTTCAGGTAGGACTTCGCCATCGCGATCGCGCTTTCCGCCGGGGCGTAGAAGGCCGATCCGGTCTTGAGAAGGTTGACGATCTCGCCGCCGCCTTTGCGCGTGCGTTCGACCATCGCATTCAGTTCGGCCTGCGTGCACCAGCCCATGTCGACGAGCGTCGGCAGCGGCACGCCGCCGACCGTCGAATAGCGGAGCATCGGCACCATGTCGTCGCCGTGGCCGCCGAGCGTGTAGGCGTTGACGTCCTCGACCGAGACCTTGAAGCGCTCGGCGAGGAACCAGCGGAAGCGCGCGGAATCGAGCACGCCCGCCATGCCGACGACCTTGTGGTGCGGCATCTTCGAGAACTGGCGGAACGCCCACACCATCGCGTCGAGCGGGTTCGTCACGACGATGACGAAAGCATTGGGCGCGTACTTCGCGATGCCTTCGCCCGCGGCCTTCATGACCTTCAGGTTGATGCCGAGCAGATCGTCCCGGCTCATGCCCGGCTTGCGCGGCACGCCGGCCGTGATGATGCAGACGTCCGCGCCGGCGATGTCGGCGTAGTCGTTCGCGCCCTTGAGGTGGGAGTCCTTGCCGAACACGGGCGAGGCTTCCGCGATATCGAGGCCTTTGCCCTGCGGGATGCCTTCGGCGATGTCGAACAGGATGACGTCGCCCAGTTCCTCGCGCGCCGCGATGTGGGCGAGCGTGCCGCCGATCATGCCGGCGCCGATCAGGGCGATTTTCTTGCGGGCCATTGGGGATCTCCTCCACGCGGCAAGGCCGCGCCGTGAACGAATGGGCGCGGTCTAGCGCGCGCCGATGCGGCGGGCAATGCGGCGCAGGTCTGGGAGGGTCCGAGGCGCCGGTGACCCCGGCGAAAAATCATACGCTTCGTCATTCCGGGGCGGCCGCAGGCCGAACCCGGAACCCAGGGGCCACATGGGCTGTCCGGACCATTCGATGCGCCAACGCGCGCGATCGCGGGCTCCCGGTCACCTGGGTTCCGGCGCCTGGGTTCCGGGTTCGCGCGTGCCGCGCGCCCCGGAATGACGGACCGATTTGTGCGTCTGAACTGTCGCGGAGACTTCGCGTGCGCCTAAGCCCCGGCCTGCGCCTTCGCGATCGCCGCGGCGAGTTCGGGGCTGTCGGGCGTGGTGCGGGAGCCGAAGGCCGCGACGACCTTGCCGTCCTTGCCGATCAGGATCTTGTGGAAGTTCCACTTCGGCTCCGTCGAAGGGCCGAAGCTCGCGAGCGCCCATTTGTAGAAGGGATGCGCGTCCGCGCCGACGACGTGGTTCTTCGTCGCCATCGGGAAGGTCACGCCGTAGTTCAGCTTGCAGAACTGCGCGATTTCCTTGGACGAGCCGAGCTCCTGGCCGCCGAAATCTCCGGACGGCACGCCGACGATGACGAAATCCTGGCCTTTGCGGGCGTCGTACAGCTTCTGCAGGCCCTCATATTGCGGGGTGAAGCCGCATTTGGAGGCGGTGTTCACGACGAGCACGACCTTGCCTTTGTAGGCCGAAAGCGGGATCGCGCCGCCGGTGAGGCCTTCGAACGAGAAGGCGTGGGCGGACGTCGCCGCGGGCGCTTGCGCTTGCGCCGGCGCGGCCTGGGCCGACATCAGCCCGGACGACGTCACGGCCGCCGCCGCCAACGCCACCGCGATCGCCAAAGTCCGCATGCCGCATCCTCCTCGAAATCTGTCCGGCTTCGAAGATAGAACGTCAGCGCGCGCCGTCATCGCCCCGCCCGCAACCAACCGGGCTGACGCGGCGTATCCGGCGCACTACCTCTAAGGCCGAAGGAGCCGCCGCCATGTTCGCCAAGACCAAGAAGCTCGCGCTGCCGACCGCCGCCGAAGCCCTGCCCGGCCGCGCCGTGCCGATGCCCATCAAGAACGTGCACCACGTCACCAGCCGCCCGATCGCGCCGCCGTTCCCGGAGGGGCTGGAGGAGGCCGTGTTCGGCCTCGGCTGTTTCTGGGGCGCCGAGCGCAAGTTCTGGCAGACGCCGGGCGTTTGGACGACGGCCGTGGGCTATGCCGGCGGGCTGACGCCGAACCCGTCCTACGAGGAAGTCTGCTCCGGCGGCACCGGGCATACCGAAGTTGTGCGCGTGATCTTCGATCCGGCGCAGGTTTCCTACGCCCAGCTGTTGAAGGTGTTCTTCGAGAGCCACGACCCGACGCAGGGCATGCGCCAGGGCAACGACATCGGCACGCAGTACCGCTCGGCGATCTACGCCACCTCGCCGGCCCAGAAGGCCACGGCGCTGGCGGCGCGCGACGCGTACCAGGCGGCGTTGGCGAAGAAGGGCCTGGGGCCGATCACGACCGAGATCGACGACGCGCCGCTGTTCTTCTACGCCGAGGACTACCACCAGCAGTACCTGAGCAAGAACCCGGGCGGCTATTGCGGCCTGGGCGGCACCGGCGTGAGCTGCCCGATCGGCGTGGGTGTGGAGGCGTAAGGGACGCGTTGGCGTCACCTCGTCCGTCATCCTCGACCGAGCAGAGCGAGGTCGGGGATCCATCGGGATCCAGGGGCCTCACGGTCCTGGATCCCCGACGCGCCTTCGGCGCGCCGAGGATGACGCAGACGTTTGCGGGGCGAAGCGCCTAAACCGGCCAGCGCAGGCCGACGCGGCGGCGGGCGGCGAGGGTCTGCTCCGCCCGCGAGAGGGCGCGCATCGCCACTTCGGCGCTCTGCAGGCTTTCGGTGGCGCGCAGGGCGTCGATCGAGGTCTTGAGGATGCCGACGGCCTCTTCGAGCTTGGCGCGGTCCGCTTCGCGTTCGCCGAGCGCGGCGAGCGCACGGCCCACTTCCTGTTGCGCCCGGCCCCAGGCGGCCGGATCGGCGGCGCGGTCGAGACGGTCGAGATACTGGCGGCGGGCGTCGAGCGCGCGTGAGAGCCATCCCGTGTTGCCGCCCCGCTCGCCGAGGCTGAGGGCGCCGGAGGCGAAATCCGACAGGATCTCGAGACGAGCGCCATCCGACAGGCTGGCCGGCGGATCGGTGACGAACTTTTCGAGCGCCTCGACGATCGGCTGCAGCTTTTCGGGCTTGTAGTCCTGCGGCTTGTTGAGCACGGGCCGCGCGCGGCGGGCGCAGGCATAGGCGATCGCCTCGGCGACGGCGTCGAAATCGCGGCTGCGCAGCTTGAAGGAGATCGTGGTGAAGTCCTCGATCTGGTTCGGCGGCGGCGGCGTGGCGATGAACAGATCGACCTTGCCGCCCATGCGCTTGCGGCCCCAGATCAGGATGTCCGCATCGGACTTCTGCAGGGCCTCGACCGCCGCGGACGCGACGCGGCGACGGCGCTGGATGGGCGCGCCGTCCTGCAGCGCCGGGAGGCTCATCGGAAACGCCTCGACCCGCACCGGGGCGTGGAAGGCGTAGGCGCCGAAATTCTGTTCGATGGCGTTCGCGAGATCGGTGCGCAGCTTGGCCCCGCCGCCGCCGATCCGGCCCATCAGCACGAGGGCGCGGTGATCCTTCGACGCCCGCAGCGCCTGCGCCTTCAGCGCCAGGCGCGCCGAGCGCACCCCCTGCACCGACCCGCGCGCCGCCCAGTACCCGCCCACGATCACCGCCGCGGCGACCACAGAGATCACCGCCGCAACGACATGCGGGTACATGAAGAACGCCTCGATGACTTGGCGCGTGAATTGCCGGAGGATGTCGGGCGTCGCCGAGTCCATTGCCGCGTCCCTGTCTTGAGGCCGTGCCGTCGAAGACACAGGCCATAGCCTTTTCGCCACGCCCCGACAATGACCGGCGGTGACGAACCTAACGAAACGGTCACGGGACGCCGAAACGCCCGTTCGGACAGCAGAGGGCCCGATACGGGCGCTTTCGCGGCGCCGCCGTGGAGGAAGCGCTTATTTTCTCTTCGCGGAGGCGGCTTTGGCCGGCGCGGGCTTGGCCGGAGCCGCTTTGGCGGCGGCGGCCGGGGCGGGCGCCGGGGCCGCGGCGCTCTTGCTCGAGGCCTTGACCTTCACGGCCGAGACCGAGGGCTTGATCGGGGTTTTCACCGCAACCGGCGCAGGCGCCGGGGCGGCCGGCGCGGGGGCCGCGGCGGCGGGCGCCGGCGCAGGCTTCGCCTTCACCGGCTCTTTCTTGGCGACCGGAGCCGCAGCCGGGACCGGCGCGGGCGCCGGGGCCGGAGCGGCGGCGACCTTCTTCTCGGGCGCCTTTTCGGCGGGCGCCTTGGGCGCCGGGGCCTTCACGGGCTTCGCTTCGATCACGGGCGCGGGCGTTGGCGCCGGCGCGGCGACGGCGGCCGGCTTTGCAGGAGCGGCGGCGGCCTTCTCGGCCTTCGGCTTGGCGGTGACGACCGGATCGGCCTTCTTCCACGCCATCACGGAGATGCTGCGGTGGCCGAGCACGGCGATCGCGTTCGGGCCGACGGATTCGAACGTCACCACGAGATCGACCGGCTTGTCTGACGAGACGGGCGCGTCGTCGATGAAGGCCGTCATCGTGGCGGGGCTGAAGTGCGGGCTCATCGCGCCGTTGTGCGAACCGCCCAGATGCTTCGCGCCGGGGATGTCCTCGGCGAGCTTGGCGGAGAACGACACGTTGGAGACGCCGGCGGTAATGGTGACGTGGATCAGCCACTTGCCCGACGAGAGCGGGAGCCGCAGCCGGTGAATGACGGGCGCGCCGAGTTGGAGGCGCTCGACGGCTGCGCCGAAGACCTCATGCAGGACGACATAGTCCCGAACGGCCGAACCCTGGATCATCTCACCACCACCAAAGATCAAGCTTGACGAAGCTCAAGCGGCATTAACCATGCGCAAGTTTCGATCGCTTCAATACGTCTTCCTATGTCACAGAAGACTTGCACGCACCTGAATTCCCACTAGACGGGAGCGATCCACCGCCCACTTTCTCTTACGGCGCACCCACGTGACCGCACGGCGGTCATCTCGCCGATCATGTCCAACCACAAACGCGTGTTATTTGGGGGTGCAAGGCTGTCCATATCAAGGCGGTCTTGGAGAATCCCGCGTGGGATAGCCGTCAACGCGCGCGGAAGAGCGCGCGGCGAGGCCGGGCGCCCACAGCGCGGTCACGACGCGGGGTCAAGGTCCATTGGGTCCATTGGGCCCCCTGGGTTCCGGGTTCGGCCTGCGGCCGCCCCGGAATGACGGAGCCTGCCGCTTTCTCGCCCGCTAGTCCGCGTCCATCTTGAGCGCGGCGATGAAAGCTTCCTGCGGGATTTCGACCTTGCCGAACTGCCGCATCCGCTTCTTGCCCTCTTTCTGCTTGTCGAGGAGCTTGCGTTTGCGGGAGGCGTCGCCGCCGTAGCACTTGGCCGTGACGTCCTTGCGCAGGGCCGAGATGGTCTCGCGCGCGATGACCCGGCCGCCGATGGCCGCCTGGATCGGGATCTTGAAGAGGTGCTGCGGGATCAGCTCCTTGAGCTTCTCGCACATGGCGCGGCCGCGCATTTCCGCCCGCGCGCGGTGCACGAGCATCGAGAGCGCATCGACCGGCTCTTCGTTGACCAGGATCGACATCTTCACGAGGTCGCCTTCGCGATACTCCTCGATCGCGTAGTCGAAGCTCGCATAACCTTTCGAGACCGACTTCAGACGGTCGTAGAAATCGAAGACGACTTCGTTGAGCGGCAAGTCGTAGACGAGCATCGCCCGCGCGCCGACATAGGAGAGGTCGCGCTGCACGCCGCGCCGTTCCTGGCAGAGCTTCAGGATTGAGCCGAGATATTCGTCGGGCGTGAGGATCGTCGCCTTGATCCAGGGCTCGGCGATGGTGTCGACGCGCACGGCGTCCGGCATGTCGGCCGGGTTGTGCATTTCGAGGATCGAGCCGTCGGTCAGTTTCACGTGGTAGACCACGCTCGGCGCCGTCGCGATCAGGTCCAGGTTGAATTCGCGCGTCAGGCGCTCCTGGATGATTTCGAGGTGCAGCAGGCCAAGGAAACCGCAGCGGAAGCCGAAGCCGAGCGCCGCGCTCGTCTCCATTTCGTAGCTGAAGCTGGCGTCGTTGAGGCGCAGCTTGCCCATGGCGGCGCGCAGGTCCTCGAAGTTCGCGGCGTCGACCGGGAACAGGCCGCAGAACACGACCGGCTGCACAGGCTTGAAGCCGGGCAGCGCCTGCGTCACCCCGCCCTTTTCGAGCGTGATCGTGTCGCCCACCCGCGCGTCGGCGACTTCCTTGATCGCGCCGGTGATGAAGCCGATCTCGCCGGGGCCGAGCGCCTCGACGTCCGTGGCCTTGGGCGTGAACGCGCCGACCTTTTCGACGCCGTACACCGCGTCGGTCGCCATCATCTTGATGCGCATGCCGCGCTTCAGAACGCCGTCGATCACGCGCACGAGGACGACCACGCCCATGTACTGGTCGTACCAGGCGTCGACGAGCATGGCCTTCAGGGGCTTTGCCGGATCGCCTTCCTTCGGCGGCGGCAGGCGGGTGACGATCGCTTCGAGAACCTCTTCGATGCCGATCCCGGTTTTTGCGGAGATCATCACCGCCTGCGAGGCGTCGAGGCCGATGACGTCTTCGATCTGGGCGCGCACGCGGTCCGGCTCGGCGGCCGGGAGATCGATCTTGTTGAGAACGGGAACGATCTCGAGGTTGTTGTCGAGCGCCTGGTAGACGTTCGCGAGCGTCTGCGCCTCGACGCCCTGGGAGGCGTCCACCACGAGGAGGGCGCCCTCGCACGCGGCGAGGGAACGGGACACCTCGTACGCGAAGTCGACGTGGCCGGGCGTGTCCATCAGGTTGAGAACGTAGGTCTCGCCGTCCTTCGCCTTGTAATCGAGGCGCACGGTCTGGGCCTTGATGGTGATCCCCCGCTCGCGCTCGATATCCATGTTGTCGAGGACCTGTTCTGTCATCTCCCGCGCGGTCAGGCCGCCGGTGAGCTGGATCAGGCGATCGGACAGCGTGGATTTGCCGTGGTCGATGTGCGCCACGATGGAGAAGTTGCGGATCTTGTCCCGGGAAATCATGGGCGGGAGGTAGCATCCGTTCGCAGGCGCGGAAAGGGCGCTCGCCGATCAGGGCGCCGCCGGCGGCGTGGCCTGAAGCGCCTGGACTAGAAAATTTGCCCCGGGCGGGAGCGCCGGCGGAACCGGCCCGCCCGCCCGATCGTTGTGGGTTGCGGTCGAGTTCGGCGCGCGGGGCGCCGCCAGGCCGAGGCGCACACATGCAGGGCGACACCCCCCGGAACGGCTTCGACGCCGCACTGAAACCTGACCGCCCGCTCGTCCGCGAGACCCCCTGGCTGGCCGAGATCGCGCGGACGTCGCGCATGCGCTGGACGGCGGTTTCACCCCCGGTCGCCGCGATGCTCGCAGTCGGCCTGACGGCCATTCTCCTCGCGCCGCTCGCGCCGAAACCGGCGCCGATTGTCCAGGGGCTGACGGCCTTCTTCTGCGGCGGCCTGATGATCTCCGAGTTCGCCGTGGCGGTGCTGCTGTTCGTTCAGTTCCGCGGCACGCGGCGCCCGGCGCACGCGGTGCTTGGGGGCGCGTATCTGTTCTCAGCCCTGGCGACACTGCCCTACCTGTTCACCTTCCCCGGCGCGCTGATCCAGGACGCGCAGGTGTTCGGCGGCGACCAGTCCGCCGCGTGGGTGATGTCGGCCTGGACGTTGACGTTCGCCGCCGCCGCGCTGGCCGCGATGGTGCTGGAATCGCGACCCGAGGGTGATCCCGTGCCGCCCGCGCGCGCGGAGCCCCTGCAGCGCCTGGCGGTGCTCGGGGCCAGCGCCGGCGCGCTCGTGCTCTGTCTTCTCGGCGCGATCGCGCCGGATACGCACTTCGCACTGGTCTCCGAAGCGGGGTGGTCGGGCCTCTATGTGCTCGTGAACATGGCGACGACGGCCTTCCTTGCCGGCGCGATCGCCTTCGGCTTGTGGCGGCTTCCCGCGCGATCCGACCTGTTCGTCTGGCTGCTGGTTGCGCTGGCGGTGCTGATGGCGGCGAACGTGCTGGCCGGGATCGGCGGCGCGCGGTTCTCGTATGGCTGGATCTTCGCGCGGCTCGGCGCGATCACCTCCGCGTGCGTGCTGCTCGCGTACCTATTGTCCGTGTTCGCATACCGACATCAGGCGCTCGGCCGCGCGCGCGACATGCTGGAGCACCGCGTGACCATGCGCACCGCAGAGCTCTCGCGCATGGTTTCGGAGCGCGATCACCTGCTGCGCGAGGTCTATCATCGCGTGAAGAACAATCTGCAGGTCGTGGACAGCCTTCTGCATCTACAGGCGGCGCGCCTGACGAGTGCGGATGGTCGTGCGGCCCTCGTGGATACGCGGCGGCGCATCCATACGCTGGGCCTCGTGCACCAGCAACTGATCTCTTCGCATGCGCGCGGTCCGTTCAACGCCGCGCCGTTCCTGGCCGATCTTTGCGAGACGTTGTCGACGTCATTCGGCGCCGCCGAGCGCGGCGTGCGGCTCCGCGCACGCGCGGAGGATGTCGATCTCGATCTCGACCACGCGACGCCGCTGGGGCTGATCGTTTCCGAGCTCGTCGCCAACGCGTTGACCCACGGCTTCGCGAACCGCTCCAGCGGGCTCGTCGACATCACGCTGCAGCGGCGCGGCCGGGTGGTCGCGCTGAGCGTGACCGACGACGGCGACAGCGGCGACGTCTCCGCGTTCCTTGCGGGGCCAGGCCTTGGCGGGCAGATCGTGCGCGCCCTCGCCGCGCAACTCGACGGCGAGATCGAAGCGATGCGCGACGGCGCACGCACGGCCGTCGCGCTGACGTTCGCGACGCCGCGTCCGGCATGATCCTGCCGCGCAAGGCCACCGCACTCGTCGTCGAGGACGAAGCGCTGATCTCGATGCTCCTGTGCGAGATGCTGGAGACGCTGGGGGTGTCCGTGTGCGGCGCCGTCGCCGGCTGCGACGAGGCGATGGCGATGGCCGAGAAACATCATCCGGATCTGGTGCTGATGGACGTGCGGCTGCGCGGCGCGCGGGATGGCATCGACGCGGCGCAGGAGATCCGCGCACGCGTCGGAGCCCGGATCATTTTCGTCACCGGCTCGCGCGAGCCCGCCACCGTGGCCCGCGCCGAGGCCGTCGAAGCCGATGCGCTGCTGTTCAAGCCGATCCGCCCGCAGGACCTCGAAGCGGCCGTGATGCGCGTGCTTGGCTGAGGCGAGCGGCTGGAAACGCGCGGCCCGCCAGCGGTGTGGCCGCGCCGCCTCAGTCCCGCCGCAAGGCCCGTGCAGGCTACAGAATGGTCGACGTTTGCGCTAAACCGCCCTCACTGCCGCGCGACCGCGCGCCACCGGAGGACCGCCCGTGACTGAGACTAGCCGATTGACGCGCCGCACCGCCGCCGTTGCGCTCGCGGGACTCGTCGCGGCGCCCGCCTGGGCCAAGCCGAATGGAGCGTCGAAGAACGACACATTCAGCGAAGACGAGATCGTCACGGCCGTCGCCGGCTTCTTCGGCACGACGGCGCGGGCGGCGGCCGAAGCGGTCGAGCGCATCTTCCGCGACCACGGGCGCCCCACGGCCTATGTCGCCGGCGAGGAAGTCGCCGGGGCGATCGGCGTCGGGTTGCGCTACGGCGACGGCACGCTGTTCTTGAAGTCCGGCCCGCGCCGCAAGGTGTTCTGGCAGGGGCCGTCGATCGGCTTCGACACCGGCGGCAACGCCTCCAAGGTCTTCACGCTGGCCTACAATCTGCGCGATCCGGACCTGATCTTCCGCCGCTATCCGGGCGTTGAGGGTTCGGCCTATTTCGTCGGCGGCATCGGCGTGAACTATCTGCGCGCGGACGACATCACATTGGCGCCGATGCGCGCGGGTGTCGGGTTCCGCGCCGGCGCCAATGTCGGCTATCTCGCTTTCTCCCGGAAGCGGCGCGTCGTGCCGCTCTAGGCTCCGCGCCCGCGCGGGGCCCCGGACGGCTTCGGAACTCTCCGGCGCGCCCCCGCGTTTTTTGAACAGCAACACACGAGCACCAGATGATCCGGAAACTCTTCGTCTCTCTCGCCGCCATCGCCGCCCTCACCGCCTGCTCGACCACGCCGCGCGAGGCGGGATCGCGCCCGCCGCGCGCCGACTCCTCCGGCGGCCAGGTCGCGACCACGCAGGACACCTACACCCAGGACGAGATCGCGAGGGCCGCTGGCGATTTCTTCGGCACGACGTCGGAAGCGGCCGGCCAGGCCGTGGCGCGCGTGTTCCGCGAGCAGGGCCGTCCCGTCGGCTACATCCGCGGCGAAGAGGCGTCCGGCGCGATCGGCATCGGCGCGCGCTATGGCAAAGGCACGCTCACGCTGCGCAATGGCGCCACGCGCGAAGTGTATTGGCAGGGGCCTTCGATCGGCTTCGAGACGCAGGCGAACGCCTCGAAGGTGTTCATTCTCGTCTACAATCTGAATGATCCGGACGCGATCTATCAGCGCTTCCCCGGCGTGTCGGGTTCGGCCTATTTCGTCGCCGGCATCGGCGTGAACTATCAGCAGGCCGGCGACATCGTGCTCGCGCCGATGCGCTCGGGCGTTGGCCTCGGGGCCGGCGTGAACGTCAACTACATCAGCTTCACGCGCGACCGGCAGGTGTTGCCGCTCTAAGCCCGGCACGCGTGGCGGCGGCAAAGCCGCACCCCTCGAGCAGACCAAACTGACCCCTCTTTGCCGGCGTCGCCCTCCGGGGCGTCCTCAGGCCGGGAGGGGTCATTCCTTGTCGGCGGCGTCGGCAGCGGTCGCGTCTTCCGCTTCGGCCTTGCGCTTGCGCGCCTCGCGTTCGCGGAACTCCTCGGCGAAGGACGACGCGAGAATGCCCGTCGGCATCGCCACGATCCCGATGCCGGCGAGCGCGACGAGCGCGGCGGCGACACGGCCCAGCGGCGTGACGGGATAGACATCGCCATATCCCACGGTCGTCAGCGTCACGACGGCCCACCACAGCGCCCGCGTGACCGAGCCGAAGGATTGCTCCTGGCCCGGAATGTCGCCCTCGATGAAATAGAGCATCAGCGCCGCGACATAGACCTGCGCCGCCGCCACGCAGGCCGCGGCCAGCAGCGGCGCGCCCGCGCGGCGCACGGCGTTGCCCACGATCTCGAACGCCGGCACGTAGCGGGCCAGCTTGAACAGCCGGAACAACCGCAGCGCGCGCAGCCCGGCGAGCCACGCCCCGCCCTCGTGCGGCAGGAAGATCATCGCCAGGAGCTCGGGCGCGAACGCGAGCAGATCGAACACGGCGAGCGGCGTCGCCGCGTGGCGCGCCATGCCGAGCGGTCCGGCATAGGCGGGCTTTTCCTGTGCGGACCAGGTGCGCAGGGCATACTCGCCCGCAAACAGCAGCACGATGACGTTGTTGATCCAGACCACCGCCTCGGCGACCCAGGGCGGCATGGGCGAATCCGTGCGCGTCGCTTCGGTTTCGATCGCCAGTGTCCCGAGGCTCACCAGCACGAGTGCGACGATGAGCGCGCTGGCCCAGGTCAGGCTGCGGTCATCGTCCGGCTCCAGAAGATCATGGACCTGTGCGCGCAGCGTACGGACGGTCATGGCGGGCTCCCGTCCGGACCTAAGCGCCGACGGGCGCGGCGGGCAAGGGTTCCGTACGCGTCGGGCGGGGGCGGTTCACCCCTCATCCGTCTCGCGAGCTGCGCTCGCGATCCACCTTCTCCCACAAGGGGAGAAGGTCGCGGCGGGGGTCCTTCCCCCCTCGCCTGAGGGGTGAACCGCCGCGCCTCTCGACTACCCGCGCAGGACGCCGCCGGTGGCCTTGCCGACGGCCGCGACGATCTTGGCCGCCACGGCGTCGATCTCGGCGTCGGTGAGGGTCTTGTCCTTCGGCTGCAGCGTGACTTCGACGGCGAGAGATTTCTTGCCCTCGGGCACGCCCGCGCCGCGATAGACGTCGAACAGCGCCACGTCGACGATCAGCGCCTTCTCGGCGCCGTACGCCGCGCGCACGAGATCAGCGGCCGCGACCTTCTCGTCGGTGACGAAGGCGAAATCCCGCGAGACGGGCATGAACGCGGCGCGCTCCAGCGGCGGGCGGGCGCGCGTGGGCTTGGCGCGCGGCGCCGGGATGGCGTCCACCATCGCCTCGAACGCGTAGACCGGGCCATCGACGCCGAGCGCAGCAAGCGCGCGCGGATGCAGTTCGCCGAACCAGCCGATCGCCTTGTTCCCGAGCTTCACGACGCCCGAGCGGCCCGGATGCAACCACGCGTGCGGCGCCGGCCCCTGCTGCAGTGACGCCACCGGCGCGCCCATCACATCGAGCGCCAGCAAGAGATCGCGCTTGGCGGCGAAGAGGTCCGTTTCGGGGGCGCCCTGCCAGTGGCGCTTCGGCCGCGGCTGCAGCACGCCCGCCACCACGCGCTCCTGCCCCGTGTCGGCGTCGGAGCGATAGACGGGCCCGGCCTCGAACAGGCGCACGTCGCCGTGGCCGCGATCGAGATTGCGCTGCGCGGCGCGCGCGAGGTTCGGGATTGCGGAGGGCCGCATGCAATCGAGGTCCGCCGCGATCGGATTGGCGAGCAGGAGCTGGTCCGCGCCGCCGCCGAACAGCTGCGCGGCCGCGCGATCGCAGAAGCTCCACGTTACGGCTTCGAGATAGCCGGCGGACGCCAGCGCGCGGCGCGCCAGACGCAGCCGGCTTTCCCCGGCGCCCGCGGGCGGCGCGCGCAGGCCGGCGGCGCGTGGCGGCTCTGCGGCGGGGAGCTTGTCGAAGCCGTGGATGCGCGCGACCTCCTCGACGAGATCGGCCGCGCCTTCCACGTCGCGGCGCCACGAGGGCGGCGTCACCGTCCAGGGCGCGCCCTTGCCCGACACGGCAAAGCCGAGCGCTTCGAGGATGCGCTTGCTCTCGGCGCCCGGCACGTCGATTCCGGCGAGCGCCTTCACCCGCGCGGGATCGAACGTCACGGCCTTCGGCGGCGCGGGAACCTCGCCGGCAAGGATCAGCGCCGAGGCTTCGCCGCCGCAGAGATCGAGGATCATCTGCGTGGCCGCATCGAGGCCGGAGATCACCGCGCCGGTATCGACGCCGCGCTCGAAACGGTACTTCGCGTCGCTCTGGATGCCCGTCGCGCGGCCGGTCTGGAACGTGCGCAGCGGATCGAAATAGGCGCTTTCGAGCAGGACGTCGGTCGTCTCTTCGGAGGAGCCGGAGCTCTCGCCCCCCATCACGCCGCCGAGCCCGAGCACGCCGCGATCGTCCGCGATCACGCACATCTCGGCGCCGATCTCGTAGGTCTTGCCGTCGAGCGCCTTCAGCGTCTCGCCCGGCGCACCGAGGCGCGCGCGCACCACGCCGGAAACCTTCGCGGCGTCGTAGACGTGCAGCGGCCGGGCGCGGTCGAAGCAGAAATAGTTCGTGACGTCGACGAGGATGTTGCGCGGGCGCAGGCCGATGGCGCGCAGGCGCCGCTGCAGCCATTCCGGCGACGGGCCATTCTTCACGCCGCGGATGAGGCGCGCCGCGAACACGGGGCACGCGGAGGCGTCGTCCGTCGCGACCTTGAGGGGGCTTTCGAACGCGCCCTTGATCGTCACCGCCGGGCGCGGCTTGAACGTGCCGACGCCGGCCGCCGCGAGATCGCGCGCGATGCCTTCCACGCCGAGCCAATCGGGGCGATTGGGCGTGACCTCGAAATCGATCACCGCGTCATCAACGCCGAGCACCGACGCGACGGGCGCGCCCACCGGCGCGGACGGATCGAGTTCGAGGATGCCATCAGCGTCCGCGGTGACTTCGAGCTCGGCGCCGGAGCACAGCATGCCGTTCGACACGACGCCGCGCACGGGGCGCGCTTCGAGCGTCACGTCGAGGCCCGGCACATAGGCGCCGATCGGCGCGTAGGCCGTGACGAGGCCGGCGCGGGCGTTCGGCGCGCCGCACACGATCTCCTTGAGGCCATCCTTCGTCTCGACCTGGCAGACCTGGAGCTTGTCCGCGTTCGGATGGCGCGCCGCCGAGACGATCCGCGCAACCGTGAAGGCGGCGAGCTTTTCCGCCGGGTTCTCGACGTGCTCCACCTCGAGCCCCGCCATCGTCATGGCGTCGACGATCTCTTGCACCGAGGCGGTCGTCTCGAGGTGCTCTTTGAGCCAGGAGAGTGTGAACTTCATGGGTGGGTTCCTATCGGAGGTCCATGCTCCCCCGCCTGCGGGGGAGCTGGCGCGCAGCGCCTGAGGGGGGCGTCGTGGGCAGCGTCGAAGCCCCCCATCGGCCCTCCGGGCCACTTCCCCCGCAGGCGGGGGAAGATGCGACTGCGCGCAAGGCGATCATGGCCGCGGGTTCTTCGGGTCTTTCTTCGGGAGCGCATCGAGCCGGGCGAACAGGCGCTGGATGGCGTGCAGCGTCTGGCGCCACTCGGGATCGTCCACGCCCGGCGCGTCGCACAGCAGCGGCCGCCAGAAGTGCGCGTACTGCCCGAAGAAGCGCTTCAGCAGTGCGGGGTTCACGGCGCGCGTTTCGGTGAGAAGCGCGAGCTTCTCGAAGAAATGCACGACGGCGCTGATCGCGACCTTCTCGTCCGTCGTGACCGCCGCGTAGGTCGCAGGCACGCCGGCGCCGCTCTTTTCGAGCGCTTCGTAGGCCTGGATGCGGATGTGGTTGAAGGCCGGCGCGTGGAACTCGGCGTAGAGCGACAGCGTGAGGTTCAGCCGCCGCTCGCTGCGCGAGCGTGACCACGAGAGCGCGCCCGCCAGCACCACGCCGACGATCGTGCCGAGGAGGCCGGTGATGACCTGGGAGGAGATGTCGATCGGCATGGCTTAGCCGATCCCCCCCGAAAGGCCGGCCGCGAGGCCCGGCAGGAGATACGGGCTGAATCCGTAGTGCTGCAGCCAGCGCACGTCCGAGCCGAAGAAGTCGCGCAGGTCCGGCGCGCCGTATTTGAGCATCGCCAGGCGGTCGATCCCCATGCCGAAGGCGTAGCCCTGGTAGCGCTCCGGATCGAGGCCGCAGTGGCGCAGCACGTTGGGATGCACCATCCCGCAGCCCAGGATCTCGAGCCAGTCGTCGCCCTCGCCGATCTTCAATTGTCCGGGCACGGAGCGATCGCAGCGGACGTCCATCTCCGCCGAGGGCTCGGTGAACGGGAAGTGGTGCGGGCGGAAGCGGACCTCGACGCTGTCGACCTCGAAATAGGCCTTGATGAAGGCCATCAGCACGCCCTTGAGATCCGCCATCGTCGTCGTCTCGTCGATTACGAGACCTTCGATCTGGTGGAACATCGGCGTGTGCGTGGCGTCGCTGTCGCAGCGGAACGTGCGGCCCATGCAGACCATGCGGATGGGCGGCTTCTGCTTGAGCATCGTGCGCACCTGCACGGGGCTCGTGTGCGTGCGCAGCACCTTGCGCTCGCCCTTCTCGTCGGCCTGCAGGAAGAACGTGTCGTGCATGTCGCGCGCGGGGTGGCGCGGCGGGAAGTTGAGCGCGGTGAAGTTGTGGAAGTCGGTCTCGATGTCCGGGCCTTCCTCGAGCGCGAAGCCCATCTGGCCGAAGATCGCCGAGACCTCCTCCATCACCGCGCTGATCGGGTGGATCGCGCCGATGCGGACGCGCTGCGGCGGCAGCGTGACGTCCACGCGCTCAGCCGCGAGGCGCGCCTCCAGCGCCGCTTCGGCCAGCGACGCCTTCTTGGCCACGATCGCCTCGCCGAGCTTGTCCTTCAGGCCATTGAGCCGCGGGCCCATGACCTGACGCTCCGCTGGGCTCATGCCGCCGAGCGATTTCATCAGCGCGGAGACCGAGCCTTGCTTGCCGAGCGCCTCCACGCGCAGCGCCTCGATCGCCGCTTCATCGGCGGCGGCGTCAAGGCGGGCGAGGAGGTCGCGTTCGAGCGCCTCCACGTCCGCGGTCGCGGGAGATTGGGGTTTTCCGTCCATCGGGTGCGGTCCTCGGATGTCGCGCCGGGGCCGCCGCAAAGGACGCGCGAGGCCCCGGCCCTGGGTTTACAGGGCTGGGCGCTCGCCTCAAGCCAAAGTCGTCAGGCGTCTGCCTGTCAGGCCAGTGCGGCCTTCGCCTTGCCCACGAGCGCCTTGAAGGCTTCGGGCTCGTTCATGGCGAGATCGGCCATGACCTTGCGGTCCACCGACACGCCCGCTTTCACGAGCCCGTCGATAAATCGGGAATAGGTCATGCCTTCTTCGCGCACGGCGGCATTGATCCGCTGGATCCACAGAGCGCGGAAGTTCCGCTTCTTCTGCTTGCGGCCGATATAGGCATAGATGCCGGCCTTCTCGACGGCGGCGTTGGCCGTGCGGAAGGTGTTCTTGCGGCGGCCCCGGTAACCGGCGGCCTCGGCAATGATTTTCTTGTGGCGGGCGTGCGCGGTGACGCCCCCTTTGACGCGAGCCATGGGTCAGCGCTCCGTGATCAGTCGAGGCCGTAGGGGGTCCAGAGTTTCACGCGATCGCCGTCGGCTTTCGCGAGAACGGTCGTTCCCCGGTTCTGGCGCTTGTACTTGCCATTGTGGCTGATGAGGCGGTGGCGCTTGCCGGCGACCCCGTGCTTCACCTTGCCCGTGGCGGTGATCTTGAAGCGTTTTTTGACGCCGCTCTTCGTCTTGAGCTTTTGCTTGGCCATTTCGCTCTCCTGGGCCGGACGGGCCCGAAAGGGTGTCCGGCGGCATGACGGGCGGCCACGGCATGGCTTTTGGCCGGGCTGCCCCAGTGAAGGGGGCGCGAGTACCATGGGCGGGCCTGCCGGGCAAGGGCTCCGGAAACGGCGACGGGCGGCCCGGAGGCCGCCCGCCACCCTGTTCGCTCCGGTCGCCGTGCCGACCGACCGCCCTCAGGCGGCGGTACGGGCGCCGTTGGTGGTCTGGTTGACCTCGTTCAGGAAGGTCTCGACCGTCCGGCGCAGGGCGTCGGTGGTGGTGACGAGGCTGTCGGAGGCCTTCTGGACGTCGTCGGCCGAGGCGGTCGTCATCTCGGCGACCCGGGCCAGTTCGGAAATGTCCTGCGAGCTGACGCTGGCGCTTTCCGAGGCGCGGGCGATGGCGTGGGAGATCTCCCCCGTGGCCGCCTCTTGCTCGGTGACCGCGCTCGCCATGCCGGCGACGAGCTGATCGATCTCGCCCATGGCGGAAAGCGCGTCGCGGAAGGCCTGGCCGGCCCCCGACACCGACGACTGCATCGCGGCGACGATCATCTCGATCTCGCGCGTGGAGTTGGCCGTCTGCTCGGCGAGCGACTTCACTTCCGCGGCGACGACCGCGAAGCCGCGGCCCGCCTCGCCGGCGCGGGCGGCTTCGATCGTGGCGTTGAGCGCGAGCAGGTTGGTCTGGTTCGCGATCGACTGGATCATCTCGACGACCGCCGAGATCTTCTTGGCCTGTTCCCCGAGCGACTGCATTTCGGCCTCCCCGCGATCGGACACTTCGCGGCTCTTCTGCGCCTGGATGCGCGTGCGTTCGGACTGTTCGGCGATCTCGCGGATCGAGGCGGCGAGCTCTTCGGCCGCGGCCGCGACCGTCTGCACTTCGCCTGAGGCGTTCGCGGAGGCGCGCGCGGCGGACGTAGTGCGCGTTTCGGCTTCGTGCGCGGTCATGCCGAGCGCTTCGGCCGTGCGCTTGTTGCTGGCGACTTCGGCCAGCGCGCCTTCGAAGAAGCGCGTCACGGTCACGCGGAACTCGGCAATCAGGCGCTCCAGATGGGCCTGACGCTGACGCTCCTTCTCCATCTTCTGGGCGGCCTCGGCCTCCAGCGCGATGCGGGCGATCTGGTTGTCGCGGAACACCGCGATCGCGCGCGCCATGTCGCCGATTTCGTCCTGGCGGTCGGCGCCGTCGATGGTGACGTTCGTGTCGCCGGCGGCCAGCTTGTCCATCACGCCGGTGGTGTCGACGATCGGACGCACCATGCGGCGCGAGATCAACAAAAGGCCGCCCAGCGTCGCCAACAGGGCGGCGAGCGAGCCGAACGCGACGATCGCCGTCATGAGCGTGTCGGTCGAGCCGGCCTCCTTTTCGAGGCGGGCGTTTTCCGCGTTCGCCAGTTCGACGATCCGGTCGACGGCCTTGCGGTGGTTCTTGTACGCCTCGGAGACTTCCTCATAGGCGCGGGTGACCGCGGCGGGATCGTTCGCGTCGGCGGCGGGGATCAGCTTGGTGTCGACGATCTCCCAGAAGCGCATCGCCTCGCGATGCGAGGTGGCGGTGATCATCGTGTAGAGTTCCGGCGGCAGATCCTTCTGCTCGGTCCAGAAATCGACGCGCGTCAGATAGTCGGCCTTGAGGCGCTTGAACTCGGCCTTCTCTTCTTCGAGGTCGGCGTTGTCGAGCGCGACGTGCGTGGCGACGAGGTAGGCCTCCACCAGATAGGCGGGGGGCGGCAGGACGTCGGCGACGAGATCCTTGCCGCGGACGATGTCCTTGTAGAGGTCGCTGCCGATCTTGAGCTGGTTGTTGGCGTACATGCCGACGCCGACGGACGTGGCCAGAGACGCGCAAATGGCGCCGCCAAGGACCACCAGCAGGGACTTCAGTTTCAGGTTCTTCATCGCGTCTAGCCCGCACTCGATACAATCGAGATTGGAATAGGCCTCAACGCGTAAACGAGACTTTATCAGCGTCCACGTTTTGGACACAAATCGCCGTGACCCAGGGGCAAGGCGGGCCGCCGGCCGACTCGCGACCCGGCCGGCTTTCGGCTAGGATTGGAGGCGGAGAACCTGCATGGCCGCCCTTCGTACCGCGCTCGCGACCTTTTTCGGATCCCGGCTGGCGATCGGGATCGCGGGGCTCCTGTTCGTGGCCTTCACCGCCCACAGCCTGACCGCGCCGGATCGCCTGCCGCCGTTCGGCCGGGTGGGCCTCGTGGAGCTCGGGATCATCCCGGCCCCGACGGTCGACGCCATCCCGCTGCCCAGCATCATCCCCGCCGAGATCCAGTACGACCTGCGCGCCAACGCCGTTTCGGCCGCCAGCGCCGCCGCGCCCAAGGCGCAGGCGAAGGCGCGGGCCGTGCTCGCCGCCCACCCGGAAGCGATCCGCTGGATCAATTACGGGATGGCGGCCGTCTCGGCGGCGCTGCTCGCGCTCACCTTCCGCCTGCAGGCCGCCACCATCCGCCGCAAGCGGCGCGACCTCTACGCCTTCGTCGACGGCGGCTACGGCACCTGACCGCGAACGAAAACGGGGACGGCCATGGCCGTCCCCGCGCGAGCGCCAGCGGCGCCGACCGAATTTCTCAGTCAGGAGAAACGAGCGGTCATGAGGCCCGCGGGGCCATGACCATGATCACCTGCTTGCCTTCGAACCGGGGCTCCTGCTCCACCTTCGCGATCGGCTCGAACTCGCCGCGGATGCGGTTGAGCAGTTCGATGCCGAGATGCTGGTAGGCGATCTCGCGGCCCTTAAAGCGCAAGGTGACCTTCACCTTGTCGCCTTCTTCGAAGAAGCGGTGCATCGCCCGGACCTTGACGCCATAGTCGTGGTCGTCGATGCCGGGGCGAACCTTGATTTCTTTGATTTCGACGGCTTTCGCATTCTTGCGGGCTTCGGCCTTCTTCTTCTGCTCCTGGAAGCGGAATTTGCCGTAGTCCATGATCTTTACGACCGGCGGGTTGGCCTGGGCGGCCACTTCCACAAGGTCCAGGCCCGCCTCGACGGCGGCCTCGAGCGCCGCACTCAGCGGCATCTCACCCTGTTTCTCCCCGGCTTCGTCGATCAGAAGCACGCGAAAAGCTCGGATCTCCTCGTTGACGCGCGGCCCATCCTTGACGGGCGGCGGCGCGGCCATTGGTCGGCGGACTATGCTGACTCTCCCATTTCTGTTGATCCTGACACGAACGCGGGCGCAGGCGGCGATCCGCCCCGTCCCGGTCCGATGCTTCGTTTACAACATTTCGGGCCGCGGCGCCATCAGCGCTGGCGGGGGCTGGGGTCGAGACCGCCGACGTTGGAGACGGCGCGCGCCACGTCATCCACCGGCAGATCGGCCAGCGACGGGGCGGTGAGCGCGAGCACGGCCGACCGGCCGCGGGGCGCGACTTTCGCGGGGTTCGAGTCCGACGAGAACAGCACGACGCAGGGCGCGCCCGCGGCGGCCGCGATGTGCATCGGGCCCGTGTCGTTGCCGACCGCGGCGTGGGCCTGGGCGGCCAACGTCGCGATCTGGAACAGGTTCGTCCGGGTGACGAGGTTTCGTGCCCGCGGCTCCATCTTGGAGACCATGGCCCCGGCCTCCCGCTCGTCGGCGGCGCCGATCACGACGGGCGTCAGCCCCTTCTCGGCGATCCGGCGGGCCAGTTCGCCATAACGCTCGGGCGGCCAGCGCTTCTCCGGCCGATGGGCGGACGCGCCCGGGATCATGAGCACGTACGGCCCGTTGATCCCGAAATAGGCCGGCTGCAGGGACGGCGGATCGCGCAGCGCCAGCCGGATCCAGGACAGGTCCGGCAGCGGCGCCTGGCCGATCGGGTAGCCGTCGCGGGGGCCGAGACCGGCCTCATGGAGCTGGTCCGCCAGGCGATCGAGCGTGTGCATCGTCTCGCGCGCGGGGTTGGCGTGGGGGTGCGAGCAGCCCGGCGCGATGCCGGACCAGCGCGGCGGCCAAGGCCGCAGGCCAAGGTAATAATTGCTCGTGCGGCCAGAGGTTTGCAGGTCGTAGACGGCGTCGTAGCGGGCGGCGCGGATCCGCGCGAGCAGGCGGGCGAGGTCCTGCGGATCGCGGGGGCGACCGTCGCTCTCGACGACGTCGAAATACGGACAGGCGCGGGCGAAGTCCTTGAACGGCTCGGTGGTGAGCAGCGTGATGCGCGCGCCGACATGGTAATCGCGGATCACGCGCGCGGCGGCGAGCGCCTGGATGAAGTCGCCCAGCGCGCCCAGCTTGATCACCAGCACTTTGCGGGCGTCCGCGGGCATGGGTCCCGCGACCGCAACGTGCGCGGCTTTGCTGTTCATCCTCGTTCCCTCAAGACCCTGTCGTACACCGCCAGCGTCGCCGTTTGCAGCGCCGTCTTGCTGTAGAGCGCCCGTGCGCGCGCCTGCCCCGCACCACCCAGCCCGGCGCGCGCTTGAGCGGGCAGAAGCAAGATCCGCTCCAGCGCCTCGGCCCAGGCCGCGGTGTCGCCCGGCGTCACGTGAAACCCCGTTTGCCCGTCCACGACCGTTTCGGTCAGCCCGCCATGGGCGGCGACCAGGACCGGCAGCCCCATCGCCTGCGCCTCGACGGCGCCGCGCCCGAAGGCTTCCGGGTCCGTTGACGGGAACACCGCCACGTCGCTTGCCGCGAACGCGGCCGGCATGTCGGCGACATGGCCGGCGATGACGACCTGCCCCTGGAGACCCGACGCGCTGATCTGCCGCCGCAGCCCCTCGACATAGGCCTCCCGCCCCTGCGGATCGCCGGCCAAGACATAGCGCGCGAGGCCGGGGTGGCGAGCCGCCACCCGCGCCGCCGCCTCGATCAGCAGGCCCTGGCCTTTCCATGCCGTCAGCCGCGCCGGCAGGATCACCGTGAGCGGCGATGGCGTCGTGGCGGGCTTCTCGGCGCCGAACCAAGCTTCGCGCAGCGCTGCCGGACGCGCCGGATCGACCGCCGCGGGATCGAACCGCGCGAGATCGACGCCGCGCGGAATCACGACGACGCGCGCGGGATTGGTCCCGTGCGCGGCGATCAGATGCGCGCTCGTGTATTCGGAATTGGCGATCACCACGTCGCCTCGCGCCATAACGCCATTGTACACGCGTTTGAACGCCGAACGCGCGTTGTAGATGCCGTGATACGTGGTCACGAATGGCAGCCGCAACCGACGCGACGCCCAATACGCCGACCATGCCGGCGCGCGCGACCGCGCATGGATGATCTGCACCTGCCGCTTCGCGGCGACGTCCGCCAGCGCGCCGGCGTTGCGCCAGATCGTGACCGGATTCTTCGCGTCCAAGGGCAGGCGCACCAGTTCGCCGCCCACGGCGCCGAGCTCGGACTCGAGCCGCCCGCCGCGGCTGGCCACGACGGCGCGGCCGCCCGCGCGCGCGACGGCTTCCGCCACCTCGATCGTGGTGCGTTCGACGCCGCCAGCGTCGAGCGCGGGCGTGACCTGCAAAACCGAAACCATCAGCGAACCTGCATGACTTAGCCCTTGCCACCATTCGCGCCGTGGCGCATCCCCCGCACACAGGCGCGCCGCAGGACGGGCGCGCGACGGGAGAAAACATGCCGCACGGCGTCATCGAACGATTGCCGGGCCCGCACGGCGCCCTGGCCTTCGAAAGCGTCGACGGCGCCGGGCCGACGCGCGTCTGGCTCAGCGGATTCCGCTCGGACCTCACCGGCACGAAGGCGTCCCACCTCGCCGCGCGCGCCGCGGAGGCCGGTCACGCGTTCGTGCGCTTCGATTACTCCGGGTGCGGCCAATCCGAAGGCGCATTCGAGGACGGCACGATCGGCCGCTGGCTCGACGACACGCTGGCCGTCATCGACTCGGTGACGACCGGGCCGCTGCTCCTGATCGGCTCGTCCATGGGCGGATGGCTCGCGCTGCTGGCGGCGCTCGAGCGGCCCGAGCGCGTGGCCGGCCTCGTCCTGATCGCGCCGGCGCCGGACTTCACCGCGCGGCTGATGTGGCCCGACCTGCCCGAGGAGGCGCGCCGCGCGATCGAGCACGACGGCGTTTGGCATCGGCCCTCCGCCTATGGCGACGGGCCCTATCCCATCACCCGCGCGCTGATCGAGGACGGCCGCGCCCACTGCCTGCTCGACACGCCGATCCAGATCCAGGCGCCCGTGCACATCCTGCACGGCCAAGCCGATCCCGACGTGCCCTGGGGCCTCTCGCTCGAACTCGCCGAGCGTTTGGAGAGCGAAGATGTGCGCCTCACCTTCGTGAAGGCGGGCGATCACCGCCTCTCGACGCCCGCCGATCTCGAGATGATCGCGGCGGCCGTCGATGCGATGGCGGCGCGCCTCGCGCGCTAGTAGCGGCGGCCCGTGCGGAAGCGCACGCCGGGCGTCGCGAGCGGGTTGCGTACGGGGGCGAACTCCACGTGCTCGACGTCCACGGCCTTTTCGTCGCGCGCGGCCATGTCGGCGAGCGCGAACCGCGCCGCCTGCTCCGGATCCGGCGCGATCACCTCGTAGAGAACGTGGAAATTGTCCTCGGCGTCGCGCGCCTTGATCAGCATCGTGAACGCCTTGAGCGGGTTTTCGCCCATCATCGCCGAGACTCCGCCCCATGCTCCGCATCGAGAATGGCGGCCAATCCTTCGCGATAGCTCGGGAACGCGGGCCGCCAGCCCAACTCCGCCTTCAAGCGCGCGTTCGCGACGCGCTTGCTGTCCTGATAGAAGCGCCGCGCCATCGGCGACAAGTCCGCCTTGTCGTACGCGATCTCCGGCGGCGGCGTGACGCCGAGCATCTGCGCCGCATGCGTGATCACGTCCTGCGGCGGGGCGGGCTCGTCGTCGCAGACATTGTAGGCGCGGCCGGGGTTGGGACGCGCGATCGACGCGGCGAGCGCGGCGGCGATGTCCTCGACATGCGCGCGCGAGAACACCTGCCCCGGCTTGACGATGCGCTGGGCGTCGCCGGCGCGCAGGCGATCGAAGGCGGAGCGGCCAGGACCGTAGATGCCCGGAAGCCGGAACACGTGCGCGCCGCGCGCCAGCCATTGATCCTCGGCGCGCACGCGGCGGGCGGCGATGTCACTGGTCGGCGCGCGGGGCGACCACTCGAACGCCCAGCGTCCGCCAAGGTCGCCGTACACGCCCGTCGTCGAGAGGTAGCCGATCCAGCGCGCCGCAGGCAGCTTCGCGGGATCGGTCGCGAACGCACGCGCGGCCGGGCATCCGTCCGCATCCGGCGGGATCGAGATCAGCACGACCGTCGCGGACGCCGCCGCCGCTTCGAGCGCGGGCCCGATGGTCCCGTCGAACGCGAGCGCGCCATCGCGGCCGGCGCGGTTCGTGCCAAGGACCTGGACGCCCTGCGCGGCAAGCCGCCGCCCAAGCGCCTGCGCCACATAACCGAAACCTAATGCGAGCAACGTGTCGCCCGCCTTGCCTTCGCCCAATCGCTCGCTCATGGGGTGACCATGCTCGTCACGCTCCTCGCCGTCCAGGCGCTCGCCGCCGCCGCCCCCGTCGCAGCCCCCGTCGCGGCCCCTGTCCTTCCGCCCCCGGCGATCACCCGCACGGCGCCGGCGGCCCCCGCCGCCAAGGCTGCGCCGCCAACGGAGGGCCAATCGGCCGATCGGGCGCGGCTGACCGCCTGCATCGCCGCCGTCGATCAGGACGCCGACGCCGGCTACGAGACCGCGCGCCAATGGATCGCGGAGGCCCATGTCCGCGAAGCCTATGTGTGTTCGGCCATCGCCGACGCCGGCCGCAACAAGCCGGATGTCGCGGCGCGCCAGTTCGAAAGCCTGTCGATCGACGCGCCGGACGACGGCGACCGCGCCGCCATGCTGTCGCGCGCCGGCAACGCCTGGCTGCTCGCCCGCAACGCCGCCCGCGCGAAAACGGCGTTCGATCGCGCCATCGCCGCGAGCGCCAAGGACCCTGACCTCTTCGTCGACCGCGCACGCGCGCACGCGATGGCGGCGAACTGGCGGGCCGCGGAGGAGGATCTTTCCACCGCGCTCGACCTGCGTCCGCAGGACCCGCTGATCCTGCGCCTGCGCGCCGAGGCCCGGCTGCGGCAATCCGTGTTCGAGCTGGCGGAGAAGGATGCGGCCGACGCGGTGGCGCTCGATCCGAAGAACGTCGACGGGCTGCTCACGCTTGGCCGGGCGCGCGAGGCGCGGCGTCTCGGCAAAGCGCCGGAGTAACGAGCCGCAGCGGTTCACCCCTCATCCGGCGCGTTCCGCGCCACCTTCTCCCACAAGGGGAGAAGGACCACTGCGGCGACCTTCTCCCCTTGTGGGAGAAGGTGGATCGCGCGCGCAGCGCGCGAGACGGATGAGGGGTGTTCGCGCCAGCCTCAGGGCGTGAGCGGTGGCGGGTCGATCCGCGAAGGCGTGTGCGGCGGCGCTTCGGGCGCGGGCGCGGCGGCCGGGGCGGCGGCGGGCGCCTCGGCAGAGGGTTGGCCCTCAGCCGGCGGCGCGGCGTCCTCCACCGGCGCATCGGCGAGCGGCGGCAGCGGCTCCAGCGCCTCGGGCGGCGGCGGCAGGTCCGGCATCGGCGCTTCGACGAGCGGCGGCAGTTCCTGCGCCGGCTTGCGCGGTTTCGGCGGCGGCGCGCTGCGCGGCAGCACGCAGGAATCGTACCCGTCGGCCTGCACGACGCGCATGCGCTGCTGGATGATGCCGGCGCGCTTGCGCACGTACGGGCCCGGATTGTCCGCGCGCCACTTGTTCGGGCTCGGGAGCACGGCGGCGAGGCGCGCGGCCTGCTGCGGCGTGAGATCCTTCGCCGACACGCCGAAGATCGCCTGCGCCGCGGCCTCTGCGCCGAAGCGGCCATCGCCCCACTCGGCGACGTTCAGATACGCCTCCATGATCCGGCGCTTGGGCCACGTGTACTCGATCAACACCGTGAAATAGGTCTCGAGCCCTTTGCGCACCCAGGAGCGCTGCGGCCAGAGGAACAGGTTCTTGGCCGTCTGCTGGCTGATCGTCGAGGCGCCGCGCCGCTTGCTCGAGCCGCGCTGCTCGGCGCGGGCGTTGTATTCCATGGCGTTGTCGATCGCTTCGAGATCGAAGCCGCGATGGCTGCAGAATTTGGCGTCCTCCGCCGCGATCACCGCGCGCACGAGGTTCGGCGAAATCTCCGTGTAGCGGCGCGCCTGGTGGGTGATGTCCTCGCCCTGCAAGGCGCGCTGCACCATCAACAGCGTCAGCGGCGGATCGACGAAGCGGTAGAGCAGCACGACCGCCAGCGGCAGGACGACGACGAGGCCGATCGCCAGCGCGGCCAGGCGCGCCACCCAGCTTGACCGGGGCTTCACGAGCCGGCCTGCCTGGCGTCCGCGCACGTCGGTTTCGCTTGCCATTCGCCCCGCACCTCCGGATCGCGTTCGGCGTCCGCACGGGCGATCTTGAGCGCGGCGAATCGCTCCGGGTCAAGCTTGGCGAGCGCCCAGACGGCCGCGCCGCGAACGAGGGGGCTGTCGTCCTCTGTTCCCCGCTCCGCCGTAGCGGCGAGCGCGGGGGCCCCGCTGTTGCCGATCGCGATCATCACGTTCCGCACGAAGCGGCCCCGGCCCGTCCGCTTCACGGGCGTGCCCGCGAACATCGTGCGGAACGCAGCGTCGTCCAGCGCGGCGAGTTCGGCGAGCGGCCGCCCCTGCAGCGCGTCCCGGGCGGCAAGCCGCCCCTCGCGCGCGACGGCAGCGAACTTGTTCCACGGGCACACGGCGAGGCAATCGTCGCAGCCGAAAATGCGATTGCCCATCGCCGCGCGGAATTCGTGCGGGATCGGCCCGCGGCTCTCGATGGAGAGGTAGGCAAGGCACCGCCGCGCATCGAGCTGGTAGGGCGCGGGGAACGCCGCCGTCGGGCAGACGTCGAGGCACGCGCGGCAGGAGCCGCAATGGTCCGCTTCCGGCGCATCCGGGGGCAAGGCGAGGTCCGTCAGGATCGCGCCGAGGAACAGCCATGAGCCATGCGCGCGCGAAACGAGGTTGGTGTGCTTGCCCTGCCAGCCGAGGCCCGCCTGCTGCGCGAGCGGCTTTTCCATCAGCGGCGCGGTGTCGACGAAGACCTTCACCTCCGCCCCGCTCTCGGCGGCGAGCCAGCGCGCCAGCGCCTTCAGATTGGACTTCACCACGTCATGATAGTCGCGACGCGCGGCATAGACGGAGATCGCGCCGCGATCGCGCGCGGCGAGCAGCGCGAGCGGATTCTCCTCTGGCCCATAGGACACGCCGAGCATGACGGCCGTGCGCGCCTCGGGCCACAGCGCCGTGGGGTGGCCGCGCCGGGGCGTGTCCATCCAGGCCATGTCGCCATGGCGGCCTTCGGCGAGGAATTCCTGCAGGCGCGCCTGCGCCGGCCAGGGCGCGCGCGCATCGGCGAGGCCCACCGCGTCGAACCCCAGCGCGCGGGCCTGCGCCTTCAGGGCGTCCACGCGCGCGTCAGTGGTCGGCGCCAGCGGCGCGTCCTTCGCTGAAGGCTTCATGGCCGTGGGGCTCGGCGGCGTCCGCGGGATCGGGGTGGATGATGACGTCCGCCGCCGGATAGGCCGTGCGGATGCGCGCCTCGGCGGCGACGACGATCTCGTGGGCCTGCTGCAGCGTGAGCGTCGGATCGAGATCGGCGTGGAACTGGATGTGGATGTAGGGGCCGGAGGTGCGGGTGCGGAGGTCATGCACGCCGAGGATTGCGGGATCGGATTTCGCCAGCGTCTCGATCTGCGCGCGGTCTGTGTCCGGCAGCTCGCGGTCCATCAGGTGATCCGCCGCCTCGCGCGCCACCTCGAACGCGCCGATCGCGAGCCAGCACGCCACCAGAAGGCCCGCCGCCGCATCCGCCCACGTCCAGCCGAGGAAGTGCCCCGCGCCGATGCCGACCATGACGACGACGTTGCTCGTGAGATCCGAGGCGTAGTGCGCGCGATCGCCCTTGGTGGCGACCGACCCGGTTTGCCGCAGCGCCCGCGTCTGCGCGAAGATCAGCGCCGCGGTGAGCGCGATCGACAGCAGCATGACGCCGAGCGATTCCTCCCCCGCCCGCACGGGCGCGGGCTGGGCGATGCGACGTGACGCCTCCATCAGGATCAGCGCCGCCGAGACCGCGACGAGCCCCGCCTGGAACAGGCCGGCGAAGGCCTCCGCCTTGCCGTGCCCGTAGCGGTGCTCACCGTCCGGCGGTGTGGCCGCGTAACGCACGGCAAAATACGTGAACAGCGATGCCGCGAGATCGAGTGTCGAATCCGCCAGCGACGACAGCATCGCCACCGAGCCCGACGCCAGCCACGCCCACGCCTTCGCTGCGATCAGCACGACCGCGACCGCCACCGACAGCAACGCGACGCGGCGCGTGATGCGCGCGGTCTCTCCGCTGCTCAGGCGGGGGGATGTCGTCGGTCCGGCCACGGGTGTCTCCTGCACCGGCGCGAGTATAGCGCGTCTGCCCGCCGTTTCGAGGCGAGGCCGCGCCTACTCCGCGGCGACGGCCGCGGCGTCGTCCAGCGGGATGGCCAGGCGCGAGAGCATCTCCTTCGGCACGACCTGCCAGAAGGCCCCGCGCGCCTCAGCCCAGGAGGCCAGGAGGCTGCGGGCGCGGACGCTGCCGGTGCGCGCGACGTGCTCCTCGAGGAGCGCGACGAGCTTTTCCTCCCACGCCGCCGAGGCGATGCGCCGCCACACGATCGTGTCCGGGTTCGCCATGACCGGTAACCGGCCGTCGGGGTCGTAGAGGAAGGCCATGCCGCCCGTCATGCCGGCGCCGAAGTTCTCGCCGACGGCGCCAAGAATGACGGCCATGCCGCCGGTCATGTACTCGCAGCCATTGGCGCCGCAGCCTTCGATCACCGCCGTCGCGCCGGAGTTGCGCACCGCGAAGCGCTCGCCCGCCTGCCCCGCCGCGAAGAGCTTGCCGCTCGTGGCGCCGTAGAGAACGGTGTTGCCGATGATCGTGTTGTCGGCCGCGGCCCGCTCGAACTTCGGATGCGGCCGCAGCGCGATGAGCCCGCCGGAGAGGCCCTTGCCGACATAGTCGTTGGCGTCGCCGGTGACGTCGATCGCCACGCCCTGCACCAGGAACGCGCCGAGCGATTGCCCGGCCGAGCCCTTGAGGCCGATGGTGAGCCGGCCTTCCGGCAGCGCCTTCATGCCCCACTTGCGCACGATCTCGGAGGACGACCGCGCGCCGATGGCGCGTTGCGTGTTCCGCACGGCGTAGGTGAGCTGCATCTTCTCGCCGCGCTCGAAGAACGCCGCGCCGTCGCGCAGGATCTGCGCGTCGAGCGTGTCATCCACCTCCACGCGGCCCACGCGCGTGCAGTAGGGCGGGTTCGGGCTGTCGACGCGCACCAGCAGCGGGTTGAGGTCCAGATCGTCGAGATGCGCGGCGCCGCGGCTGATCTGTTCGATCAGGTCCGTGCGGCCGATGATCTCGTTGAGGCTGCGGAAGCCGAGCTGCGCCAGGAGCTCGCGCACTTCTTCGGCGATGAAGGACATCAGGTTCACGACCTTCTCGGGCGTGCCGATGAACTTCTGCCGCAGCGCTTCGTCCTGCGTGCACACGCCGACGGGGCAGGTGTTGGAGTGGCACTGGCGCACCATGATGCAGCCCATCGCCACGAGCGAGGCCGTGCCGATGCCGTACTCCTCCGCGCCGAGGAGCGCCGCGACGACGACGTCACGCCCCGTACGCAGGCCGCCATCCGTCCGCAGAACGACGCGGTGGCGCAGGTTGTTCAGCGTCAGCACCTGATGCGCTTCGGCGAGGCCCATTTCCCACGGCGCGCCGGCGTACTTGATCGACGTCTGCGGCGAAGCGCCGGTGCCGCCAACGTGACCGGAGATCAGGATCACGTCGGCCTTGGCCTTCGCGACGCCCGCCGCGACCGTGCCCACGCCCTGCTGCGACACGAGCTTCACGCACACGCGCGCGATCGGGTTGATCTGCTTGAGATCGTAGATGAGCTGGGCGAGATCCTCGATCGAGTAGATGTCGTGGTGCGGCGGCGGCGAGATGAGCATCACGCCCGGCGTGGCGTGCCGCAGCCGCGCGATCATCTCCGTGACCTTGAAGCCGGGCAGCTGGCCGCCCTCGCCGGGCTTCGCGCCCTGGGCGACCTTGATCTCGATCTCGCGGCACTGGTTCAGATACTCGGCCGTGACGCCGAACCGGCCGGACGCGATCTGCTTCACGGCGGAGTTCATGTTGTCGCCGTTCGGCATCGGCACGTAGCGCGCGGGATCCTCGCCGCCCTCGCCCGAGACCGATTTCGCGCCTATGCGGTTCATCGCCACGTTCAGCGCGCCGTGCGCCTCGGGCGAGAGCGCGCCGAGCGACATGCCGGGCGTGACGAAACGCTTGCGGATCTCGTTGAGGTTCTCGACCTCCCACAGCGGCACTTCGGGCCGCACGTTGTCGCGGATTTCGAGCAGGTCACGCAGCTGGATCGGCTCGCGCAGGCGCCGCTCGCGCACGGCGTGCGAATACGCCTTGTAGGCTTCGAACGATCCCGTCGTGACGGCGTGCTGCAGCTGGTGGATGTGGCTCGCTTCGAGGGCGTGGCGCTCACCGCTGGCGCGATAGCGGTAGAGGCCGCCGACGGGGAGCGACAGCACCTGCTCGTCGAACGCTTTGGCGTGCAGCTCCGCCGCCTCGTGCGCGAGGCCCGAAAGGCCGATGCCGGAGATGCGGCTCGTGAGGCCGGGGAAGTACTCGTCCACCAGCGCGCGCGAGAGGCCGATGGCCTCGAAGTTCATCCCGCCGCGATAGGACGAGATCACCGCGATGCCCATCTTCGACATGATCTTCAACAGGCCGGCTTCGATGGCCTTCTTGAAGTTCTGCACGGCGGTCTCGACGCTCTCGATGCCGCCCACGCCGCGCTGCACGCGATCGGCGATGGTGTCGAGCGCGAGATAGGCGTTCACGGTCGTCGCGCCGACGCCGATCAGCACCGCGAAATAGTGCGTGTCGAGGCACTCCGCGCTGCGCACGGTGATGGAGCAATACGAGCGAAGGCCCTGCGCCACGAGGTGCGCCTGCACGCCCCCGGTGGCGAGGATCATCGGGCACGCCACGCGCGCCGGGGATTGGCCCTCGTCCGTCAGCACGATGTGCGAACGGCCCGAAAGGACCGCTTCTTCCGCTTCGGCGCGGATGCGATCGAGGGCGCGCCGCAGCGCGGGGCCCGCCTCATCCGGACGGGCGGGCGCCTCGAAGGTGCAGTCGATCACCGCCACCGCGTCGCCCAGCTCCTCGAGCATGCGCGCATACATGCCGTTGGTGAGCACCGGGCTCGCCAACACGTACACGTTGGCCTGCGTCTCGTCGGTGGCGAGGATGTTGCCGAGGTTCTTGAAGCGCGTGGCGAGGCTCATCACCCGCTCTTCGCGAAGCGGATCGATCGGCGGGTTGGTGACCTGGCTGAAGTTCTGCCGGAAGTAGTGCGACAGGGGCCGGTATTTGTCGGACAGCACGGCGAGGGGCGCATCGTCGCCCATCGAGCCGACGGCCTCTTTCGCCTCCTCCATCATCGGCTGCAGAATCAGCTCGAGGTCCTCGAGCGTGAGGCCGGCCGCGAACTGGCGGCGCACGAGCTCGGCGCGCGCGGGGAACAAGCGCGGCTCCGGGCCGGCGATGCGGCTGTCCAGCTCGACGACGTTCTGCAGCCACTTCTCGTAGGGATGCTCGGCGGCGAGCATGTCGACGATCTCGTCGGGCGCGTAGAATTTGCCGCCCTCGGTGTCGACGGCAATCATCTTGCCGGCGCCGAGGCGGCCGCGGCGGACGACGCGCTCATCGTCCAGCGCGACCATACCGGTCTCGGAGCCGACGACGAGGAGATTGTCCGTGGTCAGCGCATAGCGCATCGGGCGCAGGCCGTTGCGATCGAGGCCCGCCACCGCCCAGCGCCCATCGAACATGGCGAGCGCGGCCGGCCCGTCCCACGGCTCCATCACCGCGGAGCAATACGCGTAGAGCGCGCGGCGGTTGGCCGGCATCGTCTGGCTCTTGGCCCAGGCTTCGGGCACGAGCAGCGCCTTCGCCATCGGCGCGGGGCGGCCTGCGCGCACGAGCACCTCGAACACGTTGTCGAGGGCCGCGCTGTCGGAGCCGCCCGGCTGCACGATCGGCTTCACGTCCTGATCGGCCTTGCCGAAGGCCTCGGAGGCCATCCGGATCTCGTGGCTCTTCATCCAGTTGGTGTTGCCCTTGAGCGTGTTGATCTCGCCGTTGTGCGCGAGCATGCGGAAGGGCTGAGCAAGGCGCCACTGCGGGAAGGTGTTCGTCGAATAGCGCTGGTGGTAGATCGCCACCGACGAAACGAAGCGCTCGTCCTTCAGATCGGGATAGAAGGCGTCGATCTGCTCGGCGAGGAACATGCCCTTGTAGATGACGGTCTGCGCCGACAGCGAGCACACATAGAGCTCGATGATGTTGGCCGCGAGCGCGCGCTTCTCGATCCGCCGGCGGCAGATGAAGAGGTCGCGGTCCACGGTGCGCTCGTCGCGGCCCATCGGGTCGTGAAACAGCACCTGCTCGATCTCGGGCCGCGTGGCGTTGGCCTTGTCGCCGATCGCGGCGATGTCCACCGGCACCTGGCGCCAGCCATAGAGCTCGAAGCCGGCGCGCAGGATCTCGGATTCGACGATCGTCCGCGCGGTTTCCTGGGCGCCGAAATCGGTGCGCGGCAGGAACACCTGGCCGACATAGATCGGGCCCGCCTTCGGGCGGTGGCCGGCATGGGTGACGATCTCGCGGAAGAAATCCTGCGGCGCGTCGACGAGGATGCCTGCGCCGTCGCCAGTCTTGCCGTCGGCGTCGACGGCGCCGCGGTGCCAGAGCGATTTCAGCGCGCGGATCGCCATCGTTACGACTTCGCGGCGCGGCTTGCCGTCGATCGCGACGATGAGGCCGACGCCGCAGCTGTCGCGGTCGTCCTCCGGGCGCCACATCCCTTCGGCGGCGAGCCGCGCCCGTTCGGCTTCCATGCGGGCGATCTCTTCACTCATGGCTTGAGCCTTTCGAGGTGCTGGGCGGCGGTCAGACGCGGCGCGTCGTCGGCGAAGTCGTAATAGGCGGGCTTGGAGTCGACATAGATGTGCTCATCGACGCCGCGGATGATCGTCTGATCGTCGAGCGCGCCGGCGGAGACGTTGATCATCGAGCCGTCGCGGAGGCGCCACAGCAGCGCGGAGCCGCAGCGCTCACAGGAGCCGCGCTCGGCCCACTCAGAGCTCGCGAACCAGCGCACCGGCCCTTCGACTTCGATGCCTTCTGCGAAGTCGGCCGTGATGAGCGGCCCGCCGTTCCAGCGCGCGCAGTCGCGGCAATGGCAGCAATGCACGGCCTTCACCGGCCCGAGCCCGGCGAAGGTCACGGCGCCGCAGAGGCAGCGCCCGGCGTGGCGTTGCGGTTCGGTCATGCGGCGATCCCCAGAGCTTTTTCGCAACGCGTGATCCAGCCCCGCAGCGCCGGGCGCGGGCCAAGATCGAAGCCGCCTTCGTGCGCGACGCGCGTGTAGGCGACGAGCGCGATGTCGGCAATTGTCAGGCCGTCGCCGACGAGCCAGTCCGCGCCGGCAAAATGCGCCTCGAGGCGATCCAGCGCCGCATCGCCACGCACGCGCATCGCTTCCGGCACGGACGAGGCCGGCTGATGCAGATAGACCATGCGGAAGCGCGCGCCGGCGACGTTCGGCTCGTGCGCGTTCTGCTCCCAGAACAGCCAGCCGTCGATTTTGGCCTGCACGAATGGATCGTCCGGGAGGAGGCGCGAGCCGCGGGCGAGATAGCGCATGATCGCGTTGGATTCGCCGAGGGCGCGGCCGTCGTCGAACAGCACGGTCGGCACCTGCCCGGCCGGGTTCATCGCCAGGAAGTCCGGCGTGCGGCTTTCGCCTTTGAGGATGTCGATTTCGGTCCAGCGGTACGGCAGGCCGAGCAGGTCGGCCGTCCATTTCACCTTCAGGCAGTTGCCGGAGCCGTGATCGCCGAAGATGTGCATCGACGTCACTCCGCAGCGACGGCCGGCGCCACGGCGCGCTCCTTCAGATAGGCGTGGATCGCGTCGGCGGCGTCGCGGCCTTCGCGGATCGCCCACACGACGAGCGAGGCGCCGCGTACGATGTCCCCCGCCGCGAACACGCCGGGCAGGCTCGTCATCATGCTGCGGAAATCGACGCGCAGCGTGCCGAAGCGCGTAGTCTTCAGATCCGGCGCGACGAACGCGGCAGGCAGATCCTCGGGATCGAACCCGAGCGCCTTGATCACGAGATCGGCGCCAAGATCGAACTCCGAGCCCGGCGCTTCTTCTGGCGTTTGGCGACCGCCGGCGTCCGGGGCGCCCAGGCGCATGCGCACGGCGCGCAGGCCCGTGGCCTTCCGCGCGGAGCCGAGCACCGCTTTCGGGGCGGCCAGCCATTCGAACGCGACGCCCTCTTCCTCGGCGTTCGCGACCTCCGCGCGCGAGCCCGGCATGTTCGCCCGGTCGCGGCGGTAGAGGCACGTCACGGATTTCGCGCCCTGGCGCACGGCCGTGCGGACGCAGTCCATCGCGGTGTCGCCGCCGCCGACCACGACGACGCGCTTGCCCTTGGCGTTGAGCGCGGTGTCGTCGACGGTGTCGCCGAGCCCGGCGCGGTTGGCGGCGGTGAGGAACTCCATCGCCGGCAGCACGCCCTTGGCCGCGGCATTGGCGGCCGGGAGGTCGCGGGCCTTGTAGACGCCCGTCGCCACCAGCACGGCGTGGTGCTTCGCACGGAGCTCGGCGAACGTGATGTCCGTGCCGACATTGCAGTTCAGCACGAACTGCACGCCGCCCTCTTCGAGCCGCTTGGTGCGGCGCTGGACGACGTCCTTCTCCAGCTTGAAATTCGGGATGCCGTAGATCAGCAGGCCGCCGGCGCGGTCGTAGCGGTCATAGACCGTGACCTGATAGCCCTTGAGGCGAAGCGCCTCGGCCGCGGCGAGGCCCGCCGGCCCCGCGCCGACGATCCCGACGCTCTCTTTCCGCTCCCGCGGCGGGGCGATCGGCTCCACCCAGCCGTTCGACCAGGCGGTGTCGGTGATGTGCTTCTCGATCGCGCCGATCGTCACCGTGCCGTGGCCGGACTGCTCGATGACGCAGTTGCCTTCGCAGAGGCGGTCCTGCGGGCAGATGCGGCCGCAGATCTCCGGCATCGTGTTCGTGGCGGATGAAACTTCGTACGCCTCGCGCAGACGGCCCTCGGCCGTGAGGCGCAGCCAGTCGGGAATGTTGTTCTGCAAAGGGCAGTGAGACTGACAGAATGGCACGCCGCATTGCGAACAGCGCGACGCCTGTTCCTTGGCCTTCGCCTCGATGAAATCTTTATAGATTTCATGGAAGTCGCCGCGCCGCTCGGTGGCCGCGCGCTTCGGTGGCGACGCCTTTTCGAGGCCGGTGAACTTCAACATACGTTCGGCCATCACGCCCTCGTTCCCGCCGGAGTTGTGCCCACGTACGCTCCAAATTCGGCTCTCGCAAGCAAAATTCCGCCTTTATGGTAGCATTGCTGTCCTTAATGTCGTGCAGCGCCGACCCTCGCGCCCGCCAAACGGCTGTGGCAGACACCTGAGCCACGACGGCCGCTCGTTCGGCGGGCCGCGGGCTTGGGATTGGGCATGGACCTCATCACGCTCCTGAAGGCGCTCCTGCTCGGCATCGTCGAAGGCCTGACCGAATTCCTGCCCGTCTCCTCGACCGCCCACCTCGTGCTTCTGGGGGGCGCGATCGGGTTCGATGACCCTTCGGGCACGTTCAAGGTGATGATCCAGCTCGGCGCGATCCTGGCGATCGTCGTCGTTTATCTGAAGAAGATCCTCGAGACCGTGACCGGCCTGCCGACGAAGCCCGAGGCGCGCCGCTTCGCCCTGGCGATCGGCCTCGCCTTCCTGCCGGCGGCCGCGGCCGGCGTGCTGCTGGGCGATGTCGTCGAGCGGATCTTTCTCGACGGCCAGGCGAGCCCCGAAGCCGTGCGGATCATCGCGGCGACGCTGATCATCGGCGGCTATGTCATGCTCGCCGTCGAGCGCTTCCGCCCGCCGCCCACGGACATGAGCGTGGACGACATCCCGATCTGGAAGAGCGTGGCGATCGGCGCGTTCCAGGCCTTGGCGCTCGTACCGGGCGTCTCACGCTCGGGCGCGACGATCGTGGGCGCCATGCTGCTGCGCGTCGAGCGCCGCGCCGCCGCCGAGTTCTCGTTCTTCCTGGCGATGCCGACGATGCTCGGCGCGTTCAGCTATTCGGTGGTGCGCCACCACGACAAGCTCGACTTCTCGCAGGTCCAGGCGATCGGCGTCGGTTTCATTGCGGCGTTCGTCGCGGGCCTGTTCGTGGTGCGCATGTTCCTCGGCATCGTCAGCCGGTTCGGGTTCGCGCCGTTCGCCTTCTACCGCATCGGCCTCGGCGTGCTGCTGCTCGGGCTCTACGGCTTCGCATGAGCGGGCGTCTTTGGACCATCGGCTACGAGGCCGCCGGCCAGCCCGATTTTCTCGACGCGCTGCGCGAAGCGAACGTCTCTCTGCTCGTCGACGTGCGCGACGTCGCCAACTCCCGCCGTGCCGGCTTCGCCAAGAACGCGCTGCGCGACGGGCTGGCGAGCATCGGCGTGGGCTACGTGCACTTGAAGGCGCTCGGCACGCCCAAGGCCGGCCGCGACGCGCACCGCCGCGGCGATCTCGCCACGTTCCGGCAGATCTATTGCGAGGCGATCGAGCGCCCGGAAGCGCAGCTCGCCTTGCGCGAGGCGGTTGACCTCGCGCGCTCCGCCCGCGTCTGCCTGATGTGCTTCGAGGCCGATTGGCGCCTGTGCCACCGCGCCGAGATCGCCGAGCGGTTGCAGCGCGAGCACGGGTTGGACGTCACGCATTTGCATGTGTGAGGCGGGGGCGCGACCTTTGAGAGGGCAGCGCCGACACCCCTCATCCGGCGCTTCGCGCCACCTTCTCCCACAAGGGGAGAAGGACCACTGCGGCGACCTTCTCCCCTTGTGGGAGAAGGTGGATCGCGGCCGGAGGCCGCGAGACGGTTGAGGGGAGAACCACCGACGCTAGACGCCACCCTCACAAAATGAACCGGCTCAAGTCCGCGTTTTTCGCGAGATCGCCGACGCGCGCGCGGACATAGGCGGCGTCGATGCGGAGTGTTTCGCCGCCGCGGTCGGGGGCGGTGAAGCTGATGTCGTCGAGCACGCGTTCGATCACGGTTTGCAGGCGACGCGCGCCGATGTTCTCGACGCTGGCGTTCACGTCGGCCGCGAGCTCGGCGATGGCGTCGATCGCGTCGTCGGTGAAGTCGAGCGTGACGCCTTCGGTCGCCAGCAGGGCGACGCTCTGCTTGATGAGGCTCGTCTCCGGCTCCGTGAGGATGCGGCGGAAATCGTCGCGCGTGAGCGCCTTGAGTTCGACGCGGATGGGCAGGCGCCCTTGCAGCTCGGGCAGAAGGTCCGATGGCTTGGCCACGTGGAACGCGCCGGACGCGATGAAGAGGATGTGGTCGGTCTTGACCGCGCCGTGCTTGGTCGAGACCGTCGTGCCTTCGATCAGCGGCAGCAGATCGCGCTGCACGCCCTCGCGCGAGACGTCCGCGCCGCCCCGCTCCGCGCGCGAGGCGATCTTGTCGATCTCGTCGAGAAAAACGATGCCGTCCTCTTCGGCGAGCTTCACGGCCTCGTGGACGAGCTTCTCCTGATCGAGCAGCTTGTCGCTCTCCTCCTCGATCAGCGGGCCGCGCGCCTCGGCAACGGTGGTGCGGACGGAGCGCCGGCGCGCGCCGAACGCCTTGCCGAGCATGTCGCCGAGATTGACCATACCGGGGTTGGATGCGCCCGGCAGCTCGAGCGCCGCGAAGCTCGGCGCGACCTCCGGAAGATCGACGACGATCTCCTTGTCCTCCATCTCGCCGGCGCGCAGCTTGCGGCGGAAGGCGTCTTTCGTGGTGTCGCTCGCGCCCTGCCCGACGAGGCCGGCGACGAGGCGCTCCTCCGCCGCGACCTCGGCTTTCGCGCGCACTTCGCGCCGACGGCGCTCACGCACGAGCGCGATCGACGTTTCGACGAGATCGCGCACGATCTGCTCCACGTCCCGGCCGACATAGCCGACCTCGGTGAACTTCGTCGCCTCGACCTTCAGGAACGGCGCGCCGGCGAGCCGCGCGAGCCGGCGGCTGATCTCCGTTTTGCCCACGCCCGTGGGCCCGATCATCAGGATGTTTTTCGGCGTCACGTCCTCGCGCAGGCCATCCGGCAGGCGCCGCCGGCGCCAGCGATTGCGCAGCGCCACGGCCACGGCGCGCTTGGCCTCGGCCTGGCCGATGATGAAGCGATCCAGCTCGGAGACGATCTCGCGGGGGGAAAACTCGGTCATGAGGGCATCCTGGAGGCGGTGCGCGTTCAGCGCGTCACGCGGGCTGACTGCTGAACTTCAATCCGGCCACGGCGGCGATGATCATCAGCACACAGCCGATCTGCAGCGGCGAGATCGGCTCCTTGAAATAGAGCGTCGCCACCGCGAGCGTCCCGGCCGCGCCGATGCCCGTCCACACCGCGTAACCGATGCCGATCGGGATCGTCTTCGTCGCTTCCGACAGCAGCGTGAAACTGGCGATGACGCAGGCCACGAACAAGACTTGGGCCATCCAGACGCCCTTGCTCGCGAACTTCATGGCGGTGGTGAAGCCGACCTCGAAAAAGCCGGCGCACACGAGCATCGCCCACGCCGTCCACTGCGCGTCGAGGCCCTTCATCGAGCGGACTCCAACGTCTCCACCGTCAGGTTGCGATTGGTGTAGACGCAAATGTCCGCGGCGATGTCCATCGCGCGGCGGGCGATCTGCTCGGGATCGTCGAGCACGTCGTAGAGCGCGCGCGCCGCCGCCAGCGCATAGTTGCCGCCGGAGCCGACCGCCACGACCGAATGTTCCGGATCGAGCACGTCGCCGGCGCCCGTGATCACGAACGTGTCGCGCGCATCGGCGACGATCAGCATCGCCTCCAGCCGGCGCAGGTAGCGGTCCGTCCGCCAGTCCTTCGCGAGCTCCACGCACGCCCGCGCCAACTGCGCCGGGAAGCGCTCCAGCTTCTGCTCCAGCCGCTCGAACAGGGTGAAGGCGTCGGCCGTGGCTCCGGCGAACCCCGCGATCACCTGCCCGCCCGCCAGGGGCCGCACCTTGCGGGCGTTGCCCTTCATGATCGTCGGCCCGATCGAGACCTGCCCGTCCCCGGCGATGACGACGCGCCCGGACTTGCGGACGGCGAGGATCGTGGTGCCGTGCCAAAGCTCGGCTTGAGGGGATGCGGTCACCGGCGGCTCCGTGGGACGTGCGAACGAGCGGACCTGCCCGATGTGGCCGTCCGTCGCGCCCCGTTCAAGCCATCCGAAAGATCAGGCGACGCCCAGGCGCCCCTGGGGCCATTCGGCCGCGCCGCCGGCGCTGCGCCGCAGCAGGGCCAGGAAATCCGCCGGGGCCAAAGCCGGGCCGTAGAGATAGCCCTGCCCCACCGAGCAGCCGCGCAGGCGCAGGAACGCCGCCTGCTCCTCCGTCTCGACGCCCTCGGCCACGGTGTCGAAGTTCACGCTGGCGGCCATCGCGAGGATGGTCTCGACGATCGCCGGCGCGTGCTTGTCCTCGGCAAGGCCGCGGATGAACTGCTGATCGATCTTCAACAGGTCGAACGGAAGGCGCGTCAGGGCCGCGAGGCTGGAGTGGCCGGTGCCGAAATCGTCGATCGCGAAGCGCACGCCGCGCGCGCGCAGCGGCTCGATGAGCGCCGTCACGCGGTCGAGGTTCTTCATCGCCACGCTTTCGGTGACTTCGAGCTCGAGCAGGCCGCAATCCAGCCCGGCCTGTTCGAGCGTGCGCAGGATCTTCTGCGCGAAGCGCTCATCGTTGAACTGCAGCGCCGAGATGTTGACCGCGACATGCGCGTGGAAGCCTTCGCGCGACCAGGCGGCCGCCTTCCAGCAGGCGTCGCGCAGGATGCTCTCGGAAATCGCGTCGATCAGCCCGTTCTCTTCGGCCGCGGGGATGAACACCGCAGGGCTGACGAGGGACCCGTCCGGACGCGTCCAGCGCGCCAGCGCCTCGGCCCCGGTGATCTTGCCGGAGAGGAGATTCACCTTCGGCTGGAAGAAGGCGCGGAACTCGCTGCGCTCGAGCGCGTCGCGCATCTCGCGTTCGAGCGCCAGGCGGGCGTGTGCGTCGTTGTCCAGCGAGCGCGTGAAGAAGCGCATCGGCCGCTGCTCGCCGCGGGCGGCGTTGAGCGCGAGGCGCGCGTGGCGCAGCGCGGTATCGGCGTCCTCGCCATCGCGCGGGAGCATGGCCGCGCCGACGGTGCAGCCGAAAGAGATCCGATGGCCGCGCCAGCCGACGGGCTGTGACAGCGCCGAGGCGGCGACCTGCGCCAACCGCGCGGCATCAGACGGCGACGCGAGGCTCGGCGCGATGACTGCGAACTCCATGTTGGAGATGCGCGCCGCAAGCGAAGGCTTTTCGCCCGCATCGGCGAGACGCACCGTGCGATCGGCGATCCGCACCGCCGCCGCGAGGCGCTGGCCGGCGAGCGCCAGGAGCTCCTGCGCCGCCTCCTGCCCGAGCGTATCGGCCAGCCGCGGCAGGCGGTCGAGCGCCAGCACCACGAGCGCGCCCATCTGCTCGCCCTGCTTTGCCCCTTCGACGACGGACTGCAGCTCCATCTGGAACCGCTCCGCGTTCGGAAGCTCCGTGATCGGATCGACATAGGCGAGCTTGCGCATCCGCTGCATTGCCGAATCGAGCCGGCCCATCATGCGGTTGAAGGCTTCGGCGAGCGTCTCGAATTCATCGCCCGAGCGCACCGTGAGGCGCCGGCCCAGATCGTCTTCCGTGAGGGACTGCGCGAATTCCGTCAGCGTGCGCAACGGCGCCATGATCCGCGACACGGCGAACAACGTGACGGGCGCCGCGATCGCGATCATCGCCAGAACGATCAGCCAGACCTCGGCGAACCGTCCGGCGCGGATGTCGTCGATCGTCTTTCGGTCGAAGCTGACGCGCAGGTACCCGACCGTCGCGCCGTCTTTCCGGAGAGGCGCGACGACGACATAGGCGTCCCGCCCGACGAACACGCCGGGCGTGTTGGGGGTCGCCAGGGGCGCCGCCGCCAGCGCCCGGGCCGGGGCGGCGGGGCTCGTGAGGCGCATGACCGTGGCGCCGGCAGGGGTGCGGACATCGGCCCAGACGAGACCCGTCCCGTCCTTGAGCGTATTGAGGAGCCGCCCGAGGCGGTCGCGGTCGCCGGAGGCGAGCGACTCGGCCATGCGGGGGCCCAGCGCCCGGGCGATCTCGCCGCCCACCACCTCGACGTGGCCGCGGCTCTCGTCCTTCCAGGCCGTCCAGATCACGGCGGAGAACACCACGGCGACGGCGACGATCAGCCCGGCGACGAGCAGGCAAACGCGACCGGCGAGCGACATCGCCCTCCGCTTTGCGCCTGCCATGAACTCCGCCTGGGGCGTCATCTCACTGATCCCGGCCTCTTCGCCGATCGAAACCCAAAAGCTTGGCGTAAAGACCAAGCGTTAGGACGAGATGAACTATAATCTTGAGCGGCTTGAGCTTGGTCCCTACTCAGACCGGTTCTTTGGCCCGTTCGCGCAGAGAGAGCTGACCATGCGTAAAGGCGCCGTCCAGCGGCAGACGAAAGAGACGAAGATCGCGGTCGCCCTCGATCTCGACGGCACGGGCGGGGCCCAGGTGTCGACCGGGATCGGCTTTTTCGACCACATGCTCGAGAGCTTCGCCAAACATTCCGGGATCGATCTGACCGTTGAGGCTCAAGGCGATCTGCACGTGGACATGCACCACACGGTCGAGGATGTGGGGATCGCCATCGGCCTCGCGCTGAAGGAGGCCTGGGGCGAGCTGAAGGGCGTGCGGCGCTTCGGCGCAGCCTACATCCCGATGGACGAGACCCTGTCCCGCGCCACGGTGGACCTCTCGAACCGACCGTATCTCGTGTGGCGGGTGCGTCTGGAGCGCCCCAAACTGGGCGACATGGACACCGAGCTTTTCAAAGAATGGTTCCACGCCGTCGCCATGAACTCGGGCGCCTGCGTGCATATCGAGAACCTCTACGGCGAGAACACCCACCACATCGTGGAGTCCTGCTACAAAGCGCTCGCCCGCGCCCTCCGCCAGGCGGTCGAGATCGACCCGAAGGCCGGCGGCGCGGCGCCGTCCACCAAAGGGGTGCTCTGAGCGGTGCAGACCATCGCCGTCATCGACTACGGCTCCGGCAATCTCCGCTCGGTCGAGCGCGCGCTGCTGGAAGCGGCGGCGCGCGCCAACCGGCGGCGCGAAGTGCGGGTGACGTCCGACCCGGCCTTCGTGCGACGGGCGGACCGCATCGTGCTGCCGGGCCAGGGGGCCTTCGCCGAATGCATGGGCGGGCTGAAGCGCGCCGAAGGGCTTGCGGAGGCGCTCGTGGAGCGTGTGCGCACCGATGGCGCACCCTTCCTGGGCGTGTGCGTGGGCATGCAGCTGCTGGTCGAGCTCGGGCTCGAACGCGAGACGACCGCGGGCCTCGCCTGGATGCCCGGCGTGTGCCGCAAGCTCGAGCCGCATGGGGCCACCCTGCCCCACATGGGCTGGAACGCCGCCCGGATCGTGCGCCCCCACCCGGTGTTCGATGCGCTGGCGCCGGCCGCGCACGTTTATTTCGCGCACTCGTTCATCGTGGACCTGAAAACCGAAACCGACGCGGCGGCGTTCACCACCCATGGCGAGACGTTCGCCAGCGCTGTCGCCCGCGACAACGTGCTCGGTGTCCAGTTCCACCCCGAAAAGAGCCAGGACGCGGGCCTTGCGCTGCTTGCGCGCTTCGTGGATTGGACGCCTTGAAACCGGGGGCCACCCCGCCCCGAGATCGGACCCGTCATGATCCTCTATCCCGCGATTGACCTGAAAGACGGCCGTTGTGTGCGCCTTACCGAAGGCCGCATGGACGAGGCGACGATCTTCAACGAGGACCCGCGCGCCCAGGCCGAGCTGTTCCAATCGGCCGGGTTCCACTGGCTCCACGTCGTCGATCTCGACGGCGCGATCGCGGGCGAGCCGAAGAACGCCGGCGCCCTCACCCGGATCCTCGACGCCACCGCGATCCCGGTGCAGATCGGCGGCGGCATCCGCACGCTGCAGTCGATCAGCTACTGGATCGACAAGGGCGCCTCGCGCGTGATCCTCGGCACCGCCGCCGTGCGCGATCCGAAATTCGTCCGCGAGGCCGCACGCGAATATCCCGAGCGCGTAGCCGTGGGCATCGACGCGCGCGATGGCCGCGTCGCCGTCGCGGGCTGGGTCGAACAGACGGACGTCTCCGCCGTCGATCTCGCCCGCCGCTTCGAGGACGCCGGCGTCGCCGCGCTGATCGTCACCGACATCGGCCGTGACGGACGCAAGCTCGGCGTGAACGTCGAGCTGTGCGGCGCTGTGGCCGACGCCGTCGCCGTGCCGGTGATCGCTTCGGGCGGTGTGAAAGGCGTGTCCGACATCGCGGCGCTGCGCGCCCGCCCCGGCCGCGCGATCCATGGCGCCGTCATCGGCCGCGCGCTGTACGAAGGCGATCTATCCGCGCGCGACGCGCTGGCGGCGGCGGCGTGAAACCCGCGGCGGCGATCCTGATCGCGGCGCTGGCGACGGCGTGCGTGAACGAAGCCGCGCCGCCCGCACCCGCGCCGCCGGCGGCGCCAGCGCCTGTGGCGCCGAACCCCTTCGTGTATGTCGAGATCCCCGTAACGGACATGCCGCGCGCGATCGCGTTCTACTCCGCCGTGTTCCAGATGGAGCTCACGCGCGAAACGATCGACGGCTACGAGATGGCGCTGTTCCCCGGCGCAGCCGGCCGCCCCGGCGCGATCGGCGCGCTGGCGAAAGGTGACGTCTACAAACCCGCGCTGACCGGCCCGATCATCTATTTCGGCGTCGACGACATCGATCCCGTGCTTGCCCGCGCCGTGGCGAACGGCGGGCGCGTGCTCTACGCGAAGAAGGCGATCGGCGCGAACGGGTTCGTTGCGGAATTCCAGGACAGCGAAGGCAATCGCATCGCGCTGAACGCGCAGAAGGACCCGCCATGACGCTCGCCGCGCGCATCATCCCCTGCCTCGACGTGAAGGACGGGCGCGTCGTCAAGGGCGTGAACTTCGTCGATCTGCGTGACGCCGGCGACCCGGCCGAGCAGGCCGCCGTCTATGATGCGCAGCATGCGGACGAAATCTGCTTCCTCGACATCTCCGCCAGCCACGAGGGCCGCGGCACGCTGATGGACGTCGTGCGCCGCACGGCCGAGCGCTGCTTCACGCCGCTCACCGTCGGCGGCGGCGTGCGCGCTGTGGAGGACGTGCGCGCCCTCCTCCTCGCTGGCGCCGACAAGGCCGCCATCAACACCGCCGCGATCAAGACGCCCGACCTGATCGACGCCGCCTCTGCGAAGTTCGGCGCGCAATGCATCGTCGTCGCGATCGACGCGAAAGCTGTCGCGCACGATCGCTGGGAGATCTTCACGCATGGCGGCCGCACCGCCACCGGCAAGGACGCCGTCGCCTTCGCGATCGAGGCCGTCGAGCGCGGCGCCGGCGAGCTGCTCGTCACCTCGATGGATCGCGACGGCACCGGCGCGGGCTACGACATCGCGCTGCTCCACGCCATCTCGAGCCGCGTGCGCGCGCCCGTGATCGCGTCCGGCGGCGCCGGAGGCCTTCAGGATCTCGTCGACGCCGTGAAGCTTGGCGGCGCGAGCGCCGTGCTCGCCGCCTCGATCTTCCATTTCGGCCGGCATACGCTGGCGGAGGCCCGCGCCGCCATGAAGGCGGCCGGCATCGACGTGAGGCCGCTATGACGACGCTTGGCGCCGAGATCGACGCCCTCGCCACCGTGATCGCATCGCGCGTCGGCGCGGACCCGGGATCGTCCTATACGGCGCAGCTCCTCGCGGCCGGCGCCGCGCGCTGCGCCAAGAAGTTCGGCGAAGAGGCCGTCGAGGCCGCGATCGCCGCCGCGCAGAACGACCGCGCGGCCCTCACCGCCGAGGCGGCTGACGTGCTCTATCATCTGCTCGTGCTGCTGCAGGCCGCCGGCGTTTCGGGCGACGACGTCGTCGCCGCTTTGGCCAAGCGTTCGGGCGTTTCGGGGCTTCAGGAAAAGGCGTCGCGCGCCGGGTCCTGACGTTTCAGGAACACGTAGAACGCGCCGGCCCCGCCATGCCGCGGGTGCGCCGGCGATACGCCCGACACCATCGCCCGCACGCCCGGCTCGGCGAGCCACTCGGGGAAACGGCGCTTGAGCACGCCCTCCCCGCCGCCGAACCGCCCACCTTTGCCCGTCACGACGATGACCGTCCGCGCGCCGTCCGCCGCCGCCCGCGCGACGAACCGGCCGACGGCGGCGCGCGCCTGATCCTGCGTGAGCCCGTGCAGATCGAGCGCGCCCCAGATCTCCACCTGGCCGCGACGCACACGCCGTTCGGCGCTGCGATCCGGCGGCGGCCCGGCCGCGGGGCGGCGGGACGGGGCGGGCGTCGATGGCGCAGATTTGGAAGCGGGCGCCTCGGACGATGCCGAACCCGCAGGCGCCGCGCCCCGCGCCGTCCGCTCAACATGCCGCAGCGCGTGAGCCGTTGGCGCGATCGTGCGGCCACGCAGCGGCCGGACCGTCGAGGTCACCAGCCGCCACAATGTCTCGTCGTCGTCGGAAGACCCGCCGCGGCGGCGCGTCACGCCTGGGCGACCCCGGCCAGCAGCCAGTTCGGATCACGGGAGCGCAGCTCGCGCTCGAACGTCCAGCGTTCGCGCGTCTCGCGGATGCCGGCCACGCCCTCGGCCAGCTCGGCCTCGAAGCGCACGGCGACTCGCAGAACCTCGCCATAGACGCCGCCGTCGACGATCTCGGCGCTCTTCAGGCGGACCAGCTCCGGACCCTGCCCGCCCGCGGCTTCCCGATCGGTCAAGGCTTTGTCATAGCTCGAGAAAACGCGCTGGGTGAGCAGCGTGCGCAGCGTCGCCCGGTCGCCCGTGGCGAAGGCCTGGACGATCATTTCGTACGCCGCGCGGGCGCCGCCGAGGAAATGGTTGGCGTCGAACGACGGATCGGCGCTCTGCAGCTCGGCGACCGGGCCCGAGACCGGCGCGGCCGGGGCCGGCTGCGGGATCGGGGCCGCGGGACCTGCCGTGGCGCCAGCCTCGATCGGGGCGGTGCGCGTATGCGCCGGCGGTTCAGCGCCGGTCTTCCGGCCGAGCACGGAATAGAGCCGCGCCACCACGACACCGGCGATTGCCGCCAAGATCAGAATTTCGACCAACTCGCGGGACACGCTGAACTCCTGTGGCCGCCCGCGCTCTTCGACGGACCGCTCTGACGCCAACACATAGTACGACAAGGGTCTTGGCGCCACATTACGACACCAGACATGCGCGTGAGGTTGCGAGCCTTGGCCGCGCATGTTAGCCCGCCCACCCAAGCAAAAGACGGAACTTCTCCATGTCCAGCCTCTCCCCGGAAGGCGGTCCCTCCGCGAACGACAGCCCTCACATTCGCGTGTTGGCCCAATACGTGAAGGATTTGTCGTTCGAAAACCCGACCGCGGCGACGGGAACCCAGCGTCAAGACATCGCCCCGGCGATCGACATGGGCATCGACGTCAACGCCCGCCCGTTGGGCGAAGGCGACGCCTATGAGGTGGATCTCCGCATCGGCGCGAAAGCGACCCGCGGCGACGACGTGATGTTCATCACGGAGCTCGTCTATTCCGGCGTGTTCCAGTTCGTGAACGTCGCGCAGGAAGACGTCGAGCCGCTGCTGCTCATCGAGTGCCCGCGGCTGCTGTTCCCCTTCTCCCGCCGCATGCTCGCTGAAGTCACCCGCGAGGGCGGCTACCCGCCGCTTCTGGTGGACCCGATCGACTTCGCCGCGCTGTACCGCGCGCAGCTCCGCGAGCGTCAGCAGCGGGCGACGTAAGGGGGGCGGTCTCCTCGACGCCCCATCGTCGGCGTCATCCTCGTCGCCGAAGGCGACGGGGATCCAGATTTAACGGACACGGTCTGCTGGATCCCCGCCCTCGCTTCGCTCGGGCGAGGATGACGGGCACTCGTGGGCTCTGGTAGTCGACACCGCCCACCCGCCCCTCACTTCCCGCGCGCGCCGGGCGCGTAGCTCTCCACCATCTTCCCCGCCTGATCCTCGGGCCAGAACAGCACCGGCTTGGTGCGCATGGCCGCGAACAGCGGGGCCTGGTCGGCGTAGTGCGGCGAGGCGGCGTCGAGCGTCGCCGAGCCGAACTGGTGGATGCTTTCGGACGCCACGCGCCCGCTTTTGTCCCACGTCACGAACATGATCAGCGTGTCGCCGGCGATGGCCGTCAGCGTGCCGTCCTTTTGCGGTTCGCCGTAGACGGCGCGGAACGCGTCGGGCCCGCCGTCGATCGGCAGATCGAGCCCGCCACGGCGGAAATGCATCAGCTGCGACCAGGCCGGATCGAGACGGCCGAACTTGGTCTTCAGCGTCGTCACGGCTTTCTTGTAGGCGGCGGTGAGATCGCCCGGGGGCTTGCCGTCCTCCAGATCGCGCGCGCGTTGCGCCACGGTGAGCATCGCCAACGCCGCGCCGCGATTGGCGCGGTCGGTGCGCCCGTCCCACGCGCGCAGCACGTCCTGGCCGGCCTTCAGATCCGGATCATCGAACGTCATCGCGAGCAGCTCGCGCACCATCTCCATCTGCGCCGAGCGCGGGCTGAAGGCGACGTCGAACTTGTACGCGCGGAACTCCTCGGGGCTGATCGCCGTGTCGGCGCCGTACGTCTCGAGCGCGCGCCATGCGCGGTTCGTCATGTTGGCCTGCAGGCCCATGGTGGCGGGAAACCGCTCCGGCTTCAGCGCATCGGCGGGATCGGTGGCCGCGAAGGGCGTGTTGTTGGAGTTGAAGACGTAGCCCGATCGCGGCGCCCAGATCTGCGGAACCTCCGTAAACGGACGATAGGCTCGCCAGATGAGGTCGCTGCGGTCGCCCGGGAGAATGCCGCTCCAGTCCTGCCCTTCGGCGCGGACGGGGAAGAGCCCGTTATAGACGTAACCGATCAGGCCGGTGCGATCGGCATAGATGTAGTTGATGCTCGGCAGCGCCTGCAGCGCCATCGCCGCGCGCCACTCTTCCGCGGTGCGCGCAGTGTCGAGACGCCAGTACTGCAGCGCGCCACGGATCTCGCGCTGGCCGGCGTAGCGCACCGCGAACACGCCGCGCGGCGTGCGGAACGCCATGCCGTGCTCGGACCAGATCATCTCCCGCGTCGCGGTCCAGAAGAACGGGCCCCACAGCTTCACGCGGATGCGGGCCATCTTGCGCTCGAACGGCGTCCATTTGCCGTCGAGCCGGTAGCGGTTCGGGTCGGCCGGGTCGATCTCAAGCTTGTAGATGTCGACGAGGTCGGGCGCGTTGACCGTATTGGCCCAGCCGAGATTCCTGTTGTGTCCGTGCAGCATGAAGGGCGAACCGGGGAAGAAACCGCCGGCGACGTGCCAGCCCTCCCCGCTCTCGATCACCGCTTCGTACCAGGCGACAGGCCCGGTGTAGGGCTGGTGCGAATTGACGAGCAGGCGCGTCGCGCCGTCCGTCGAGCGAGCGGGCGCGACCGCGACGCCGTTCGAGCCTTTCGGCGGGCCGGCCTTTTCGTCGGGCGAGAGGAGCGCCTTCAGCTGCGCGTCGAACCCGTAGAAGAGCGGCGTCTTGAACGCGAAACCCGCGGCGATGTCCTTGCCCGTCATTGGCAGCAGGCCGGGCGCCACCTTCTCCGGGTGCTGGGCGGCGTAGAAATTCACGCCGTCCGCATAGGCCTCGAGCACGGCGCGCACGTCCTCCGGGAGATCGGTCGTGTAGCGCGCGTCGAGATCCTCCCAGATGCGCATCATGCGCACGAGGTAATCGGTGGGGGCCGCGCCCGCGCCGCGTTCGGCCGCGAGCGTGCCGCGCGTGGCGAGCGCCACTTCCTGGATCGTGGCGAAATCATCTTCGGCGTGCGCGTAGCCGATGCCGAACGCCGCGTCCGCGTTGCGCGCGCCGCGCACGTGCGGGACGCCCCAGGAGTCGCGCGCGATGACGGCGCGGTACGTTGCGGCCTTGGCGCGGATGGCGTCGAGATCGGGCGGCGGCGGCGCATTGGGCGCATCGAGCGCAAGCAGCGCGATGGCGGCGAGCGCCGCAAGGCCCGCCACCGATCCTGCGATCCAGGCCAGAATCTTTCCCATGCGTCCCCCCGCATCACGTCCGGGGGCGAGCTATAGGGAAGAGATGCGCCGCGATCCAGCCGGCCCTAGCCGATCTTGGACCAGAGCGGCTCCTTGCCGAGCTGGGCGAGGAACGCCGCGTGCGCATCGCGCTCCTCCGGCGTGGAGAGCGGGCCCATCGGCACGGGCCGCGGGGCGCGCTGCGTGATGGTGATCTGCGCCGCGGTGGCCTCGCGTTCCGCCGTGCGTGGCTTGTCTTCGGCGAACAGCTTCTGCTCGCGCCCGCCCTGGAGGCCGATATAGATCTCGGCGAGCATCTTGGCGTCGAGCAGGGCGCCGTGGCCCCCCGCCCCCTTCCGGGCCGAGAGGTCAAAACCCAGCCGATCGAGGCGGAATTCCTTCGACAGCGCATCGAGCGAGAGCCGCTTGCCCGGCGGCATCACCTTCTTGGCGATCGCCAGCGTATCGATGAAGCGGTCCTGCGGCGCGGGAATGCGGTTCAGACGCTCGAGCTCGGCGTTGAGGAAGCGGCGGTCGAACTCGGCGTTGTGCGCGACGATCGGGTCGGGCCCGAAAAACGCGATCAGGTCTTCGACGACCTCGGAGAATTTCGGTTTCCCGCGCAAGAAATCCCGCGTGAGTCCGTGCACCCGCACGACCTCTTCGGGCACGTCGCGCTCCGGATCGAGATAGGCGTGCCAGGTGCGGCCGATCTCGAAGCCGATCATCTCGACGCAGCCGATCTCGACGATGCGATCGCCGGCATCGGGGGCGACGCCGGTCGTTTCCGTGTCGAAGATCACAACGCGCATGGATGTGGCGTAAGCTGCGTCGGGCGCGGGTTCAAGATCGCTCCGGTAGTTTCGCGGCCTTGGCGGTGAGTCGTCGGCGAATCAGGGCGACGACGGCAAGGACCGGGCCAACCCAGATCCACTGGTCGAGCGCGCGCCCCTGCGTGCTCATCCAGCCGCCGTAGACCAGGAGCCCCGCCGGCGCGCACATGGTCAGGAACAACACCGCGCGATCGCGCACGGGAAGGCCTGTATCCAAGACATTCGCGATGAGCGCAGCGAAGGCCCACAGCACGGCCTGCGCGAGCGAAATCGCAGCCAGAAGCCCCATGTAAATGAGGTATGGCTCGCCCCGCGGCCCCGCTTCGAACAACAGTTCTGCGGCGTAGGGCAAGAGCGTCACGAGGCCCAGAAAAAGCAGGTTGAACACCACCAGGCCCGGGTGGAACTTCGACACGCGCGCAAACATCTGTCGATGCGCATTCCAGAACGCGCCGATCGCCAGAAACGTCACCGCATAGGCCGCCAGCGCGCGCCATTGCTCGTCCATCAAGCCGGCGAACGTCTTGTCCCAGTTTTCCGGCGGTTTCAGCTCGATGACGAGAAGCGTGATGACGATCGCGAAGAGGCCATCCGAAAGGAAGATCAGGCGTTCGAGGTTATAGTCTTTCTCCGGCGAACGATGATCTTCCATGCCCCGCGCTGTCCCCTAGCTTGCCGCCGGGGCCAGCGCGTCCTCGCGGATCACGGAGAGGATCGCCCGCACCTGCGCGCGCGCCTCCTCGAGGCCCAACCCGGTATTGACCACGAAATCCGCCTTCGCCCGTTTCTCCGCATCCGGACGTTGCTTGGCGAGAATGGCTTCGAACTTGTCTTCTGTCATCCCGGGCCGGGCCAGCACGCGCGCGCGCTGCACGTCGGCCGGCGCGCTCACCACCACGACGGCGTCCATGAAGGTGTTCGCGCCCGTTTCGAACAGCAGCGGAATATCGAGCACAACGAGATCGGATTTCCGCTCCAAGTTGCGCCGCAGGAATTGCGCCTGCGCCTCGCGCACAAGCGGATGCACGATCGTCTCGAGCCGCTTGATCGCCTCGGCGTTGCCGAACACCGCCTGGCCGAGCGCCGCGCGATCGATCGCGCCGTCCTTGACGACGCCGGGAAACGCCGCGCCGACGGGGTCCACAGCCGCGCCGCCCGGTTCGTAGAGCGCATGGACCGCGGCGTCCGCGTCATACACCGGCACGCCCTCCTCGGCGAACATCTGCGCCGTGGTGGATTTGCCCATGCCGATCGAGCCGGTGAGCCCGAGAATGATCATCGGCCGCCCCTTCCCCTCTGCTCAGCCCCGCGCAAGCAGTTCGTTCAACAGGCCTCGCGCGGCGCGTGTGTCCGGCTTCACGCCGAACCAGATCTCGAACGCCAGCGCTCCTTGATGGATCAACATGCCGAGCCCGTCCACCGTGGCGAGTCCGCGCGCCCGCGCCTGGGCGAGCAGCGGCGTCTCGAGCGGCTTGTACACGGCGTCGACGACCAGCGCGTGCGGCGCGGCCGCCTCGATCGGCCAGTCCGGCGAAGGCCCGCCGGCAAGTCCCAGCGACGTTGCGTTGACGATCAGGTCCGCCTTCGCGAAAGCATCACCAAGATAAGCCCAGGGCCAGGGCGCCGCGCGCGGGCACACTGCGCACACCTCCAGCGCGCGCGCTTCCGTGCGGTTGCTGACGAGGAGCTTCTCCACGCCTGCCGCGGCGAGGCCCCAGGCGATCGCCCGCGCGGCGCCGCCGGCGCCGATCACGAGGGCCGTTTTCACGCGATCCCGCCAGCCCGGGGCGGCCTCGTCGAGGCTCGCCACGAACCCCGGCGCATCCGTGTTGAACGCGGCCACGCCGTTCGGCCCGAAGCGGAGCACGTTCGCCGCGCCGAGCCTCGCGACCGCCTCGTCCCTTTGCGTCGCGATGGCGGCCGCCCGCTCCTTATGGGGCACCGTGACGTTCGCGCCGTAAAGCCCGAAGGATGGCAGCGCGGCGAACACGTCGCCCTCGATCGGCAGCGCCACATAGGTCGCGTCGATCCCGGCCGCCGCCAGCCAGGCGTTGTGCATCGGGGGCGAAAGCGAGTGCGCGATCGGATTGCCCAGGACCGCGAGCACTTTCGTCCGCCCGGTGATGACGCGCCCGCTCATGTCGGGATCACGCCGTGCCGCCGCAGCAGCGCGAGCAGAGGCAGAAGCGGCAGGCCGAGGATGGAGAAATAGTCGCCTTCGATGCGTTCGAAGAGCTGAACGCCCTCGCCTTCCAGCTGGTAGGCGCCGACGCTCTTCTCCAACTCGGGTCCGACGCGATCGAGATAGGCCTCGATGAACGTGTCGTCGAACATGCGCATCGTCAGCTTCGGCGTTTCGATGTGGCGCCAGATCACCGCGCCGTCTTTCGCGACGACCGCGGCGCTGATCAGCCGGTGCGTCTTGCCGCGCAGTGTCTGCAAATGGCGGACAGCGCCGGCGCGGCCCTCGGGCTTGTCGAAAACGATCCCGTCGCACTCGAGCATTTGATCCGCGCCGAGCACGAACCCGCCGATGCGGCGCGAGACCGACAGCGCCTTCACTTCGGCCAACGCGTCCGCCTGATCCCGCGGCGCGAGGCCTTCGGCGCGCAGGCCGACCTTAACCGCCTCTTCGTCAACGCTCGGCCGCACGACATCGAACGGCACGCCCGCATTGCGCAGAACCTGCGCGCGGATCGCGCTGCCGGACGCGAGGATGATCCCGCTCACGGCGTGGCGCTCCGGCGCTCCGCGAGCAGGTTCAGCACCGCCGCGGCGGTTTCTTCGATCGAGCGGCGCGAGACGTCGATCACCGGCCAGCCGTGTTTTTCGTAGAGCCGCGAGGCGAAGATGATCTCCTGCCGGATCTGGTCTTCGTCGACATAGCTCGAATCCCGCGTCTCGTTCATGGCGGCGAGGCGGTTGCGGCGGATGTGCTGCAGGCGATCGGGCGAGATCGTGAGGCCGACGATCAGCGGGGCGCCCGGCCTGAACAGGAGGTCCGGCATCGGCGCCGTCATCACGATCGGCACGTTCGCCGCCTTCACCCCGCGGTTGGCGAGATAGACGCAGGTCGGCGTTTTGGAGGTTCGGCTGACGCCGACGAGGATGACGTCCGCCGTGGCGAGCTCGCCCCCACCCTGCCCGTCATCATGGCCCATGGCGTAGTTGAGGGCGTCGATGCGGCGGAAATAGTCGGCGTCGAGCACGCGCCCCGCGCCGATTTTCTGGTTCAGCTCCATGCCGAGATAGCGCGACAGCATGTCGAGCACGGGGTCGAGCACCGCGACCGCCGGCATGCCGAGCTCCTTGCAGCGCTGCTCGAGCCGGCCCCGGAGCTCCATATTGGAGATCGTGAACATGACGACGCCGGGCGCCGTCTCGATCTCGCGCAGCACCCGCTCCAGCTGGCGCGGCGAACGCACCAGATAATAGGAGTGCTCGATCGGCAGGATGTTGTCGAACTGGGCCGAGGCGGCGCGCATGATCCCGGCCAGCGTCTCGCCGGTCGAGTCCGAGACCAGGTGGACGTTGAAATAGACGCCGAAGGGAGACGTGATCATGCCGGCACCGTGCGCAGGATCGCCCCGTTGAGCAAGCTGTTGAGAACGGCGGACCAAGCCTGGGGCAGCCGCTGACAGCCTCGTCGACCCGTGTTCATGCGCCCGTTGTCCACATCGGCCTCCACACCCCTTGCGTTGAGTTCATGAAACCCGAGTAATCTGAGCAACGCCACGACTCGGCCCGCGCTTTTTGACCCAGCCCGCCGTCAAGCCCTGGACAGGTCTGTGAATGGCGTGTGAAGAGCGAGTTGCTCCCGCTCACGGCCCTCTACAGCCACGCCTTTTTTGGATTCCTGAATCATGAGTCTCAGTAAGAAGGATGGCGAGACCGGGACCCCGCGGTACCTCCGGGCCTTGAATGGCGAGGTGACCGATCGTCCCCCGATCTGGATCATGCGTCAGGCTGGACGTTATCTCCCGGAGTACCGGGAGCTCCGGACCCGGGCGAAGACCTTTCTGGATTTCTGCTATGCCCCGGCTTTGGCCGTCGAGGCGACGTTGCAGCCCTTGCGGCGCTTCCCGCTGGATGCGGCGATCCTGTTTTCCGACATTCTCGTCGTGCCGGACGCGCTGGGCCGGAACGTCCGGTTCGTCGAAGGCGAAGGTCCGCGTCTCGATCCCCTGATCGAGGAGACGACATGGCGGTTTGAAGATCCTGCCCGTGTCGTGCAGCGGTTGACGCCTGTTTACGAAGCCGTTGAGCGCATCCGCGCGGCGCTCGATCCCTCCGTCGCCCTGATCGGCTTTGCCGGCGCGCCCTGGACGGTCGCGACGTACATGCTCCAGGGCGAAGGCGGCGAAAAAGACCGCGCGCGGCGTGCCGCCTATCAGCGCCCGGCCGATGTGGACGCCCTGCTCGACCTGCTGGTGGAGGCGACGGCCCAGCACCTCGCCGCGCAGGTCGCCGCCGGGGCGCAGGCCGTGCAGATTTTCGAGAGCTGGGCCGAGGGCCTTCCGCCCGCGCTCTTCCATCGGGTCGTTTCGGAGCCGAACCGGAAGCTGGTGGAAACGTTGCGGGCCCGGAACGTCACCGTGCCGATCGTCTGCTTCCCGCGCGGGGCCGGCGCCCTCCTCCGGGACTTCGCCGAAGCCGTCCCGTGCAACGGGCTTGGCCTCGATACGGCCGTGCCCCCGGCCTTCGCTCGCGCCGCCGCCCGCCCGGGCCAGGCCCTGCAGGGCAATCTCGATCCCCAACTGCTGGTCGCCGGCGGGGCCGCCCTGGAAAAGGGTGTTCGCGACGTGCTGGCCGGATTCGCCGGATCGCCCCATGTCTTCAATCTCGGCCACGGGATCACCCCCGAGGCCAAGATCGAGAACGTCGAAACGCTCGTCCGCCTGGTGACGAGCGCGGCGTGAAGGGGGAGTCGTGAGTGCTTCGGAGGGGTCGGCTGCGGGGGTTGGCCGGCGCAAGATCGCGGTCGTGCTGTTCAACCTGGGCGGGCCCGACCGCCCGGAGGCCGTGCGCCCGTTCCTGTTCAACCTCTTCAACGACAAGTGGATCATCGCCGCGCCGCAACCCGTGCGCGCGGCCATTGCGGCCCTGATCTCCACCACGCGCACGAAAAGCGCCCAGGCCAACTACGCCATGATGGGCGGCGGCTCCCCGATCGTGCCGGAGACCACGAAGCAGGCGGTGGCGCTCGAAGCCGCGCTCGCCGGCCACGCGGCGGCGGAGTTCAAGGTCTTCATCGGCATGCGCTACTGGCATCCGTTCGCGGCCGAAGTCGCCGCTGCGGCCGCCGCGTGGGGCGCCGACGAGGCCATCCTTCTCCCGCTCTACCCGCAGTTCTCGTCGACCACGACCGCGTCCGCAGCCGAGGCCTGGGCCAAGGTCTGGCGCAAGCCGACCCGCACGGTCTGCTGCTACCCCGCCGGGGCGCGCTTCGCGCAGGCCCATGCCGACGCCATCCTCCAGGCGTGGCAGGCCGCAGGGGCCCCGCCCAAGCCGCGCGTCCTGTTCTCGGCCCACGGCCTGCCCCAGCGCACGATCGACCGCGGCGACCCCTACCAGTGGCAGGTGGAGCGCACCGTCGAGGCCGTGCGCCCTCTCCTCCCCGCCGATTGGGACCATCAGGTCTGCTACCAGTCGCGCGTCGGCCCGCTGCAATGGATCGGCCCGGACACGCCCGCCGAGATCGAGCGCGCGGGGGCCGATGGCGTCGGCGTCATCGTCTCGCCGATCGCGTTCGTCTCCGAGCACATCGAAACGCTGGTGGAGCTCGACCACGAGTATGGCGAGCTGGCCGAGGAAAAGGGCGTGCCGTTCTACATCCGCGCTCCGGCCCTGAGTGCGGCGGAAGGATTCATTGCGGCGCTCGCCCAACTGGTGGACAAGGCCCTGACGGCCCCGCACGGACCTCACTCCGAGACGGGCGCCCGCATCTGCCCGGGCCAGTTCGGCCTGTGCCCGATGCCCGCCAAATCAGCCTGACGAGGCCCCGCGCATGACGCTTCCCTACGACCTGGTCCGCGGCCTTCACATCCTCTCGGTGATCGCATGGATGGCCGGGATGCTGATGCTGCCCCGGTTCTTCATCTACCAATACGGGGCCGTCCCGGGCGGCGATCTCGACCGCAAAATGACGGAAGCGGCTGGCCGGCTGGCGAAGATCATCCTGACGCCCGCCTTGATCGCGGCCTGGGTGTTCGGCGGCTATCTGCTCGTCGTCTACGACAGCGGCATGCTCAAGGAGCCGTGGCTGATCGGCAAGCTGGCGCTCGTCATCGGCATGTCGGGCCTGCACGGCTTCTTCGTCGCCACGGCCCGCAAATTCGCGCGGGGCGAGCGGCCCTATTCGGAGAAGTTCTGGCGGTTGATCAACGAGGCCCCGTTCGTGATGGCCATCGCGATCGTGCTGCTCGCGACACTCGAGCCGCGGTTCGGGTAGTCCGATGCCTTTCCGTCATCCTCGTCGCGCCGGAGGCGCGGCGGGGATCCAGACGGAGTGGCTCCGGCCTCTGGATCCCCGGCTCGCACCGTGTGCGAGCCGAGGATGACGGGGTAAGGGGGGAGCCGAAGGTCCTGCCCTCTCCACAACCCGCCACCCCGTCCCCATCTTGACGGGCGCGACCCGAATATGGTTGCCATACGCCAGCGCCTGAACGGCGCAGGCGCGCGACGGCGCCTCACATCCCACCTCACCCGTCGCATGTCCCTCCAGGCGCGCAGTCCGCGTCTCAGCCCCGGCCCCTGGCCAGGCCCTTCGGGACCAAATCCCCTTCGAGACAGCCTCTCATTTCCAGACGAACGAACAGACCAGGACACCGCCCATGACCGAACAACAGGCCCTCGAAGGGCTGACATCGCTGACGCTCCAGGAGCTCAAGCGCAAACCGCCGACCGAGCTTCTCGCGTTTGCCGAAGGCCTGCAGGTCGAGAACGCGAACACGATGCGCTCGCAGGAGCTGATGTTCGCGATCCTCAAGCATCTCGCGGAGCGCGGCGCCGAGATCGGCGGCGACGGCGTTATCGAGATCCTGCCCGACGGGTTCGGCTTCCTGCGTTCGCCGCGCTCGAACTATCTTCCGGGCCCGGACGACATCTACGTTTCGCCCTCGCAGATCCGCCGTTTCGGCCTGCGCACCGGTGACACGGTGGACGGCCAAATCCGCGCGCCGAAGGACGGCGAGCGCTACTTCGCGCTGGTGAAGGTCAACACCATCAATTTCGAGGATCCCGAGCGCGTCCGCCACAAGACGCACTTCGACAACCTCACCCCGCTCTATCCGAACAAGCGGCTGAAGATGGAGATCGAGGACCCGACGCTGAAGGATCGCTCGGGCCGCGTGATCGACATCGTCGCCCCGATCGGCAAGGGCCAGCGCGCGCTGATCGTCGCGCCGCCGCGCACCGGCAAAACCGTGCTTCTGCAGAACATCGCCAAATCGATCGAGGCCAATCACCCCGAGGTCTATCTCATGGTGCTCCTCATCGACGAGCGCCCTGAGGAAGTGACGGACATGCAGCGCACCGTGAAGGGCGAGGTCGTGTCCTCCACGTTCGACGAACCGGCGACGCGCCACGTGCAGGTGGCCGAAATGGTCATCGAAAAGGCCAAGCGCCTGGCCGAGCACGGCCACGACGTCGTCATCCTGCTCGACAGCGTCACGCGCCTTGGCCGCGCCTACAACACGGTCGTGCCCTCTTCCGGCAAGGTGCTCACCGGCGGTGTCGACGCCAACGCCCTGCAGCGCCCGAAGCGCTTCTTCGGCGCGGCGCGGAACCTCGAGGAAGGCGGTTCGCTGACCATCATCGCCACCGCCCTGATCGATACGGGCTCGCGGATGGACGAAGTCATCTTCGAAGAGTTCAAGGGCACGGGTAACTCGGAAATCGTCCTGGATCGGAAGGTCGCCGACAAGCGCACCTTCCCGGCGATGGACATCCTCAAGTCCGGCACCCGTAAGGAAGAGCTCATCACGCCGCGCGAGCACATGCAGAAAATGTACGTGCTGCGCCGCATCCTCGCGCCGATGGGCACGAACGACGCGATCGACTTCCTGCAGGACAAGCTCCGCGGCACGAAGTCGAACGAGGAATTCTTCCAGTCGATGAACGCGTGATCTCGCCAGCCCGGACGGCGGCGCCGCCGCCGGTCCGGGACTGCCTTGCGGCGTTCTGACGTCCCCGCTTCCGTCATCCTCGATGCGCCGAAGGCGCGTCGGGATCCAGACGTAAAGCTGCCAGCCAGGATCCCCGGCTGCCGCACAGCCGACGATGACGTCGGCGCACATTCCTCTTGCGCCGTCCCCAAGGTCCGGCCTGCTAGCTCTCCGGGTCCAGGAGAGCGCTATGCCCGCATCACACCGCCCGCCCCGCAAGCCCGACGACGCGCCTGCCGCGTTCGCCGCGCGCATGGGCGTGTCTGTGAAGGCGCTGCGCGTCTACGAGCGGGCCGGCCTCATCCGGCCGCACCGCACACAGGCCGGCTGGCGGGTGTACGACGCGGCCTGCGCCGAACGCCTCGCGGCCGTCCTTGCGCTCAAGGATCTCGGGCTCTCGCTGCAGCGAATCCGCACCCTGCTCGAAGCGCCCGGCGTCGATCTCGACGCCGTGCTCGCCGTGCAGGAAGCGGCGCTCGCCCAGACGCGGGAGCGGGCCACACGCGCCCTCGCCGCGATCCGCAGCGCGCGCCGGGCTCTGGCCCGCGGCGATCGCCTCTCTCCGGACGACCTCGCCACCCTGACCCGGAGAACCATGATGACCAAAGGACCCAGCTGGCCCCCGGCCTTCGAGGACGTCGCCAAGCGCGTCTATACGCCCGAACAGCTCGAGGCGTTCGCCCGAGAGCCCCAGCCGACCGACGAGGAGCACGCCCGCGTTTCGGCGGAGTGGGCCCGCGTGTTCGCCGACATCGACGCCCTAGGGCCCGGCGCGGACGCCACATCTCCCGCCGCCCTCGCGATCGGCCGGCGCGCGCTCGCGCTCATCCAGGCCTTCACGCGGGGCACGCAGGAGCGGTGGAACGGCGCCGCGCGCTTCTGGCAGGAGGCGTTCAAGGACCCCGCCGCCTCGGCGCAGGGGCAAATGAACCCCACGCATTGGGCGTTCCTGCAGCAGGCGCTCGCTGCACTCCAGCGCACCGGCGAAGCGCGCCCCTAGCCAAACGAGGCGGCCGTCGACGCCCCTGCGCCTCAGGGCCGCATGCGGCGTCGACGGCATCGACCGCCCTCCGGCCTTGACCCCCGCCTGCCCGCACAGTCCGATGGACGCGACGAGATCAAGACCCCGGAGGACGCCCGATGCTGAAGATCCACCACGCCAAGCACAGTCGCTCGCTCCGGGTCGTCTGGACCGCGGAAGAGCTGGGCGTGCACTACGAGATCAAGCACACGCCGTTCGATCCCGCCGCGCTGCAATCGGACGAGTTCCTCGCGGTCAATCCGTTCGGCGCGTTGCCCGCGATCGAGGACGGCGGGACGCGCATGACGGAGAGCGGCGCGATCTGCCAGTACCTCACCGAGAAGTACGGCAAGCACCCGTTCAAGCGCACGCTCGGCGATCCCGATTACCCGCAATACCTGCAGTGGATCCACGCCGGCGAGGCCACGCTGACCCCGCCGCTCGCCGCGCTCGCCCAGCACACGATGATCCGTCCGCCGGAGCGCCGCATTTCGCTCGTCGCCGCGGAAGCCGCCGAGACCTTCCTGTCCCGCATGCGCGTGCTCGCCCACGTGCTTGGCGGTCGCCACTATCTCCTCGGCGACGACTTCACCGCCGCCGACGTGATGGTGGGCTATGCGCTGCATCTCGGCGCGCTGATGGGCCTCGTCGCCGGCGCGCCGGCGGACGTCCAGGCCTATTGGAAGCGGCTTTCGGATCGCCCGGCGTATCAGCGCGCGGCGGTTGTTTAGGCGGCGAGCGCACATGCCTGGCGGGCCGGGCGCCAGGTCGCCGCGGAAGCCCTCTCTTCTCCCGCTTGCGGAGGAATTGGCCCGAAGGGCCGAAGGGGGGCGTCGTGCGTTGCGCCCGCGCCCCCCTCAGTCAGCCTGCGGCTGACAGCTCCCCCGCAGGCGGGGGAGCATGGGCTGTCGCTCCGTGATCGCCGAGCCCCTCAAGGCTCCAGGATCACGCTCCCCGTCGTGCGTCGCGCTTCGAGGTCGCGGTGGGCCTGGGCGGCGTCCGCGAGAGCGTAGCGCTTCGGTTCGGCGATCTTCACCGCGCCCGTCTGAACCGCGGCCCACAGATCGTCGGCCGTCTCCTGCAATAGCTGCGGCGTGCGCGTGTAGTGGAAGAGCGTCGGGCGGGTGAAGAACAGCGAGCCCTTCGCCGACAGGACACCCGGGACCACCGCGGGGGACGGCCCCGAGGCGTTGCCGTAGCTCACGAACATGCCGAGCGGCTTGAGGCTGTCGAGCGAGGCCTCGAACGTGTCCTTGCCGACGCTGTCGTACACGACGTCCGCCCCCTCGCCCGTGATCTCGCGCACGGCCTTGGCGATATCCGTCCGCGTACTGACGATCACATGATCCGAACCCAGACGTTTGGCGATCTCGGCCTTCTCGTCCGATCCGACGACGGCGATCACCGTCGCGCCCAGCGTTTTGGCCCATTGCACGAGGATTTGGCCCACGCCGCCCGCCGCCGCGTGCACGACACAGACCGTGCCGCGTTCCACGGGAAACGTCTTTCTGAGAAGATAACGAGCGGTCATGCCCTTGAGCATCGACGCCGCCGCGATCGAGTCCGAGACATCGTCCGGGATCGTCACGATCCTGTCCGCGGCGACGACGTGGCGCTCCGCATAGGCGCCGATCGGGCCCGAGCAGAAGCCCGCGCGATCGCCCGGCTTCACCCGCGTCACGCCCTCGCCGACCGCCTCGACCACGCCCGCGCCCTCGAGGCCGAGGCCGCTCGGCAGCGGGATCGGGTAGAGGCCCGTGCGATGGTAGGTGTCGATGAAGTTCACGCCGATGGCGGTCTGCCGGATCAGGACCTGGCCGGGCCCCGGCGTCGGCGTCGCGACGTCGACGAGCCGGATCACCTCCGGCCCGCCCGTCGACTCGATACGGACGCTGCGCATCACGACGCCAAGTGCTGGTTGAAGAACGCGACGGTGCGTGCATCCGCGACCTTCGCCGCGTCGGCGTCGTAGTGCGCGCCGCCGACGCGCGTGAACGCGTGGTCCTGCTCCGGATAGACGTGCACCGTGAAGAGCGGATTGCCCGAAAGGCCGGCCTTGATCTGCTCCTGCGCCGCCGGCGGCACGAACTGGTCCTTGCCGGCGATGTGCAGCATCACGGGGTGCTTGGCGTTCGCCGCGCCGGCGAGCTGTTGTTCGATCGAGACGCCGTAGTAGCCGACGCTCGCGTCGCTGTCGGTGTTGCAGCCCGAGAGGTACGCGAGCAGGCCGCCGAGGCAGTAGCCCATCGCGCCGACCTTCTTCAGGCCGAACGCCTGCCGCGCAAACGTCAGCGTCGCCTGGATGTCGCCGACGCCCTTGCCGCCGTCGAAGCGCTTCATCAGGTCGAACGCCTTGGCCCATTCGGCCTCGCTCTTGTCGGTGAGCTGGACGCCCGGCTCGAGCCGCCAGAACAGGTCCGGCGCGATCGCCAGGTACCCTTCCGAGGCCAGCCAGTCCGCCTTGCCGCGGATGCCCTCGTTGACGCCGAAAATCTCCTGGATCACGACCACGCCGCCTTTGGGCGTGCCGCTCGGCTGGGCGACGTAGGCCTTGAACGAACCGTCGGCCACCTGGATGTCGCGCCACGTGCTGCTCATGGAAGGCTCCCTTAGCGCCGGGCGGGCCGCCCGGCCGTGTCTCGTGTCTTGCGTTCGGCGTCGAACCCTGTCCGGGATCGGCCGCGAAGGGTTATAAGACCCCACCAGGAGCGACGCCCATGAAATTCACGATCGAAGTCGAGTGCTCGCCGGAAGAGGCCCGTCGGTTCGTCGGCCTTCCGGACGTCACGCCCATCAACGAAATGCTCGTGCGCGAGATGGGCGCCCGCATGGAGCAGAACGTGCAGATGATGGCCCCGGACCAGATGATGCGCTCGTGGTTCAGCGTCGGCACCCAGGCGCAGGACGCCTTCATGAAGCTCATGACCTCCACGGCCCAGAACGCCAGCAAGATGATGGGCGGCGACTGACGTGAGCCTGAGCGCACGGCCGACCACCATCTTCGCCCTGGCGTCCGGCGCAGGGCGGGCAGGCGTGGCCGTGCTGCGAATTTCCGGGCCGGAAGCGGGGCCTGCGCTGGATGCGCTCGCCGGCCGCCCCGCCAGCCCCCGCCCGAAGCCCCGTCCCAAGCCCCGTCAGGCCGTCCTGCGTCGCCTGACGGATCCAAAGACGGGCGTCGCGCTCGATGACGCCCTGGTCCTCTGGTTTCCCGCCCCCGCAAGCTTCACCGGCCAGGACGTCGCCGAGCTCCACGTCCATGGCGGGCCCGCGGTGGTCGCGGCCCTCGCCGCGGCCCTGGCCGCCATCCCTGGCCTCCGCCTCGCCGAGCCGGGCGAATTCACCCGCCGCGCCTTCGAGAACGGCAAGCTCGACCTCGCCCAGGCCGAAGGCCTCGCCGACCTGATCGACGCCGAAACCGAGGGGCAACGTCGCCAGGCGCTGCGCCAGATGGAGGGCGCGCTGGGGGCCCGCGTCGCCGGCTGGCGCGACGACCTCCTGCGCGCGATGGCGCTGGTCGAGGCCGAGATCGACTTTCCCGACGAGGACGTGCCGGGCGGCGTCTCGGCGCAGGCCGCGCCGATCCTCGCCGCGCTCGAGGCCGACATGCGCGCCGAACTCGCGGACGCGACGCGCGGCGCCCGCGTGCGTGACGGCTACCGGATCGCGATCCTCGGGGCGCCGAACGCCGGCAAGTCGAGCCTGCTCAACGCGCTCGCCGGGCGCGAGGCGGCGATCGTCTCCGACATCCCCGGCACCACGCGCGACGTGATCGAGATTCGCCTCGTTTTGGCGGGTTTTCCGGTGTGGATCGCGGATACGGCGGGCCTGCGCGAAGCCGCCGATGCGATCGAGGCGGAGGGCGTGCGGCGCGCTCTGGCGCGCGCGGAAGAGGCCGATCTGCGTCTCGCACTCGTCGCGCCGGGCGATCGTCCGGATCCGGCGCTTCTCGCAACGCTGCGCGACGGCGATCTCGTGCTGCGCTCGAAATCCGATCTCGCCGGCGCGGGCCAGGGCGAGGCGGAGGCGGGCGCCCTGCGCTCTGATCTCGCCGTCTCGGCGCGGACGGGCGAGGGCGTCGCCGCGCTGCTCGATCGCCTCGCCGCGCGCGTCGCCGCGGCGCTGGGCGGGGCCGCGGCGCCGGCCCTGACGCGGGCGCGCCACCAGGCCCTCGTGGCCGACGCGGCCGAAGCCCTGGCCCGCGCCCGCACCGCCCTGGCGGGGGCCCCAGAGCTGGCCGGCGAGGACCTCCGCGTGGCCGCCCACGCGCTTGGCCGCCTCGTCGGCCGCATCGACGTCGAGGACGTCCTGGGCGAGATCTTCTCGAGCTTCTGCATTGGCAAATGAGGGCGGGGCGGCGGTCTCGGCCGGCTTTTCCAGCCCGCGCCCGTCATCCTCGCCGCCGCAGGCGGCGGGGATCCAGAAGCGGCTCGCGGCGGCCCTGGATCCCCGCCCTTGCTCTGCTCGGACGAGGATGACGCAATTGCTGGAACGCCCCGTCGGGGCTGCCAGGAGCCCTCGCCAAAGGCCCCCACAAAGCCCTGTAGTTCCACGTGAAACCTGGGGACCAAGTAAAGCCCAAGTAAATCTTGCCGCCCGTTAGCACGTTCCACGGGAAACGTCCGATTCCGGACAATCCGCCCAATTCGGTTTCACGTGGAACCGCCTACCCCTCGTTGGGCCTTTTCGGGTATGAGGCGGGCATGACTTTCACCTCCCAAGCGTTCGACGTTATCGTCATCGGCGGCGGCCATGCCGGCTGCGAAGCGGCGGCCGCGGCGGCCCGGGCCGGCGCGCGCACCCTGCTCCTGACCCACAAGCTCGAAACGATCGGCGAGATGTCCTGCAACCCGGCCATCGGGGGCATCGGCAAGGGCCACCTCGTCCGCGAGATCGACGCCCTCGACGGCGTCATGGGCCGGGTGGCCGACGTCGCCGGCATCCAGTTCCGCCTGCTCAACCGGTCCAAGGGCCCGGCCGTTCGCGGCCCCCGCGCCCAGTCTGACCGCAAGCTCTACCGCCAGGCCATGCAGGCGGCCCTGGCCGCCACGCCGAACCTCACCATTCGGGCCGAGGCCGTGGAGGACGTGCTCGTCTCCGATCCAGGCGAAGGCCGCCCCGCCGCAGCTCAGGGCGTCGTCTGCGCCTCCGGCGCGACCTACCGCGCCCCGCGCGTCGTGCTCACGACCGGCACCTTCCTGAAGGGCGTGATCCATATCGGGGCCAAGCGCATTCCCGCGGGCCGCGTCGACGAGGCCCCGGCCATCGGCCTGTCCGACCGGCTCTACGCGCTGGGCTTCGCCATGGGTCGCCTCAAGACCGGCACCCCGGCCCGCCTGGATGGCCGCACGATCGACTGGGCCAGCCTCGAAATGCAGCCGGGCGACGACCCGCCGACGCCGTTCTCGTTTCTGACGGACCGGATCACCACGCCGCAGGTGTCGTGCGGCATCACCTGGACGACGCCCGACACCCACCGGATCATCGCCGCGAGCCTGGATCAGTCCGCCGTCTATTCCGGCGCGATCGCCGGGCGGGGGCCGCGCTATTGCCCCTCGATCGAGGACAAGGTCGTGCGCTTCGCCGACAAGGCGCAGCACCAGGTCTTCCTCGAGCCGGAGGGGCTCGACGACGACACCGTCTATCCGAACGGCATCTCGACTTCGCTGCCAGAGGAGGTGCAGGAGCGCTTCATCCGCACGATCCCGGGGCTGGAGCGCGTGACGATCAAGCGCCATGCCTACGCGATCGAGTACGACTACGTGGACCCGCGCGAGCTGTTGCCGACGCTGGAGACCAAGCGCCTGCCTGGGCTCTACCTCGCGGGCCAGATCAACGGCACGACCGGCTACGAGGAGGCGGCGGCGCAGGGACTGATCGCGGGCCTCAACGCCGCGCGCGCGGCCGGGGGCGGGGCGCCATTCGAGGTGACGCGCGCCGAGGGCTATCTCGGCGTGCTGATCGACGATCTCGTCACGCGCGGCGTCACCGAGCCCTATCGCATGTTCACGAGCCGCGCCGAGTACCGTCTCACGCTGCGCGCCGACAACGCTGACCAGCGCCTGACGCCGAAGGGGATCGAGGCGGGGTGCGTCGGCGGGGCGCGGGCGCAGGCTTTTGCCGCGAAAATGCAGGCGATCGAGCAGGGGCGCCGCCTCGCGCGCAGCCTCACGCTCACGCCGAAGGAAGCGAACGATCGCGGATTGAGAGTGAACCATGACGGCCAGCGCCGCGACGCGCTGCAGCTGCTGGCATATCCGTCCATCGCCTTCGACGACCTCGCCCGCATCTGGTCCGAACTCGGAGCGATTACGCCGGCGGTGCGCGAGCAGCTGGAAATCGAGGCGATGTACGCGGGCTACCTTGAGCGGCAGGAAGCCGACATCGTCGCCTTCCGCCGCGACGAGGACCTGCGCATCGATCCGGATCTGGACTATGCCGCGATCGGCGGGCTCTCGGCGGAAGTGCGCCAGAAGCTCGCCGCCGCGCGCCCGGTCACGCTCGGCCAGGCGAGCCGCATCGAGGGCGTGACGAGCGGGGCGCTCACCGCGCTGTTGGCGCACGTGAAGAAGAAGAGGGCGTGATGGCGAAGGATCAGCTCTTCCTGCTCGCGGCGCCGTTCGTCGATGCGAAGCTCGGGGAGGCGCAGTGGTTCTGCCCGCATTGCGCCGTCGTCGAGATCGCGCTGCAGCTCAATCCGCATTGGGCCGCGCAGGTGAAGGTGAAGCGCGTCGCGTTTCCGCGTCCGCGCGCCGAGGTGGTCGCGCTGGTGGGCGAGGCGGAGCAGAGCCTGCCGACGCTGGTGTTCGCCGATCCCGCTACGGCGCCCCAAGGGGCCCGAACGGCCAACGGCCATGCGTTCCTGAAAGGCGGCGCCGAGATCGCGATTGCGCTCGCCGCGCGCTATGGCGGCGTCGCGCCGCATCCGTGAGTCTCGTGCGCGGGCGCGCGGCCTCCTCTGGATCCCCGCCGCGCCGCCGGCGCGTCGAGGATGACGGATGCGCGGGGGCAAGGGTGACGCCGCCGCCGCGCCGCTGTACCTCAGCCTCATGTCCGATTACGGCCCCGACGACCTCCGCCGCGACCTTGACCTCTCCGCCGCCGCGCTCGCCCGCATCGAGGCCCACCGCGCGCTTCTGGCCGAGTGGTCGCAGCGCATGAACCTCGTTGGGCCGAAAGAGCTCGACCACTACTGGCGCCGGCATGCGCTGGACTCCGCCCAGCTCGTCCGCCTCGCGCCCGCCTCGCGCCGCTGGCTCGATCTCGGCGCAGGGGCGGGGTTCCCGGGCCTGATCGTGGCCGCGATCCTGGCGGACGCGCCCGGTGCGCACGTCACGCTCGTGGAGTCGATCGGCAAGAAGACGGCCTTCCTGCGCGAGGCGATCCAGGTCATGGGCGTGCCCGCCACCGTGCTGCATGGCCGCGCCGAGGACGTCGTGCGCCGGGCCGGGCCGGTGGACGTGGTGACGGCACGTGCGTTCGCGCCCTTGCCTCGAATCATGGACTACGCCAGACCGGTTTTGAGCCGCGGCGCCGTCGGTCTGTTCCTGAAGGGGGCCGATCTCGACAGCGAGCGGGCCGCCACCGAGGCGGCCGGATGGACGCTCGACGCGGAAACGTTCGAGAGCCTCTCCGATCCGCGCGGCCGCATCCTGCGGGTCACGTCAGCGCGACGGTGACGCCGCCGACGCTGAGGACCCACCGATGACCACACCCGGCCCCCTGCGCACGTTCGCCATCGCCAACCAGAAGGGCGGGGTGGGCAAGACGACGACGGCCATCAATCTCGGCACGGCCCTCGCCGCCACCGGCCAGCGCGTGCTGATCTTCGACACCGACCCGCAGGGCAACGCGGCGACCGGCCTCAACATCGCGCCGGAGCAGCGTCTGGTCTCGAGCTATGACGTTCTGATCGGGGAGCGACCGCTCTCCGCCGCGCTGATGCCGACGGAAGTGCCCGGCCTGTCGATCGTGCCCGGCGACGCCAACCTGTCCGGTCTCGAAACGGAATTGATGGCGGGCCTGCGGCCGCAGCATCGCCTGCGCGACGCCGTCACGGCCTACCGCGCCGAGAACGGGGGTGGGGCGTTCGACTATCTGCTGATCGACTGCCCGCCCTCGCTCAACATCCTCACGGTCAACGCCCTCACCGCGGCGGACGCCGTGCTCGTGCCGCTGCAGTGCGAATTCTTCGCGCTCGAAGGCGTCGCCCAGCTGATGCGCACGGTCGAGGCGGTTCGGTCCAACCTGAACCCGACGCTCGATATCCAGGGCATCGTGCTCACGATGCACGACAAGACCACAAAGCTGAGCCAGCAGGTGACGGACGAAGTCCGCGGCTATTTCGGGCCGAAGGTCTACGAGACCGTCATCCCGCGGAACGTGCGCCTGTCCGAGGCGCCGAGCTTCGGCAAGCCGGCGATCATCTACGACATCAAGGCGCCCGGCTCGCAGGCCTATCTGGCGCTCGCGCGCGAACTGATCGAGCGTGAGCGAATCCTCCGCGCCGCGGCGTGATTGGAAACGTCTCGGTAACCAAGATTTCCGCATCGTGACTGCACGGGTCCGAATCGGACCCCCGACCTTCGAGGGCTTCCAAATGAACGATCTGGCGCGACGCGGCCTCGGGCGTGGTCTTTCGGCCCTTCTCGGCGGCGATCCCGTGCGGGTGGACACGCCGGCCGCGCCGGCCTCGACTGCGGCGCAACCGGCCTACAGCCCGCGCCCGGATCCCGTTCCCACCTACACACCGCCGACGGTCGCCCCGACGCCTGCGCCCGCGCCGGCCCCGGCCGCCGTCGTCACGCCGTTCCCGACGCCCAGCGCTTTGACCGCGCCGCCGCCCTCCGCGGCTGCGCCGATCGCGCCGCCGATTGCACCGCCCGTCGTGACGCCGCCGCCGGTCGCGGCCGCGCCCCAACCCGCCCCGCCCGCCGCCGCTGCGGCGGGGGAGGGTGGACCGCGCATGCTCCCGATCGATCTGATCCACCGCAACCCGGATCAGCCGCGCCGTCATTTCGACGAAGCCGATCTCAACGAGCTCGCCGCCTCGATCCGCGCGCACGGCGTGCTGCAGCCGATCCTCGTGCGCCCGCGCGGCGCCGGTGAGTTCGAGATCGTCGCCGGTGAGCGTCGTTGGCGCGCCGCGCAGCGCGCGGGCCTGCACACCGTGCCCGCGCTCGTGCGCGAGCTCGAAGAGGCGCAGGTCCTCGAGATCGCGATCATCGAGAACGTGCAGCGCACGGATCTCAACCCGCTCGAAGAAGCGCAGGGCTATCAGGCGCTGATCGACCGCTTCGGCCACACGCAGCAGGACATCGCCGATCAGGTCGGCAAGAGCCGGCCGCACATCGCCAACACGCTGCGCCTGCTCGCGCTGCCGGGCGAGATCCAGGACATGGTGCGCGATGGTCGCCTTTCCGCCGGCCACGCGCGTGCGATCCTCACGGCGCCCGATCCGCTCGGCCTCGCGCGCCTCGCGATCGCGAATGCGCTCAGCGTGCGCGAAATCGAGAAGATGGCCGCGAACGCCAAGACCGAGCGCGACGGCGTGCGCGTCACGGCGGACAAACCCGAGAAGGACGCCGACACCCGCCAGCTCGAGCATCAGCTCGCGCAGCAGCTCGGCCTGCCGGTGACGATCACGCACAAGGGCGAAGCGGGCGGCGAGATCCGCATCGTGTACAAGCGGCTCGATCAGCTCGACGACATCGTGCGCCGCCTCAACGGCGGGCTGAACTAGCCAGCCGCGCGATCTCCGCGAAACACTGCGCGGCGATCAGCACCGAAGGCGCGCCCGCGGCTTTGCACGCGACTTCGGCCGCCCACAGCCGCGCCAATCCCGCCTGGACGCGCGCCGCCGACCACACGCCGAGCTGCTGGGCGAACGCATCGCGCTCTTTCCAGAACACCGGCGGGCGCAGCTTGCCGCCGGCCTCGGTGCGGCTGACGCCCTGCGCCACCAGCACCTGCGCTTCCGCCAGACGCAGCAGCTTGCGTTCGAGCGCCTTGAGCAGCGTCACGCCGTTCGTTGCGCCCACGCGATCGAGTGTGCGCGCCGCCACGTCGCCACGCCCCGCGAGCGCCGCCATCGCGGCCTCGTCCAATTCGCTCTCGCTCGCCGCTACCGAAAGCGCCCGCACGTCCGCTTCGTCGAGCGCGCGGCCGAGGCCATGCGCGAACGTCGCCATCTTCTCGATCTCGCCGCGGATGCCGCCGCGGTCGTCGGGGAGGGCGGCGACGAAGGCTTCGCGCGCGGCCGGCTCGAACTCGAGCCCGGCCTCGGCGATCAGGCTTTGCGCGAAGGCGCCGAGCTCCTCTGCGCTCTCCTCGTAGAACACCATCGACACGCAGTGGCGTGTGTCCTCGAAGGCCTTGCGGATTTTCGAGCCGCCTTTGAGGTCGCCGCCTTCGATCACCAGCACCGCGCCCATCGGCGCGCCGTCGCCGATCTCGGCAAGCAGCGGCAGGATCTGATCGGCATGCGTGTCGCCCTCGATCCGCAAGCGCACGACGCGCGCGCCCCCGAGCAGGGACTGCGCCATGACCTCGTCGGCGAGCCGCGCCTTGTCGCGGCGCAGGTCGTCCTCGCCCAGGCGCGTGAGATTCAGCGGGTCGGGATCGGCGCCGAGCGCGAAGCGCGTCAGCACGCCGGCGGCGTCCTCGACGCGCGCGCGGTCCGGGCCGAACGCCATGAACGCGCGTGCGGATGGATCGGGCTTGCGCAGGAACCGCGCCGCTTCGGCCGGTTTCAGCTGCATCGGGGGCTCAGCGGGCGTCGGTGACGGGGGCCGCGGCGCCGTCCGCGCGCTTGAGGCGCATCAGGAGATCGGCGCGGATGCGCTCGGCCAGCACGTCGGCGGCGCGGGTGCGCGCGGCGTTCTGGGCCGCGACTTCCCCATAGGCCGATTGCGGGATGTCATAGCTCGCCTGCGCGTTCGCGGTGCCCTTAAGCGACTCGCGGCCATCGGGCTCGTACACGGTGTAGGAGGCGATCAGCACGAGGTCGGCGCGCGATGCGGATTCGTCGAGGCGGTAGCCCAGCCCGGCGACGTACTCCGATAGCGAAACCTCGATGCGCCGCGGCGCCGCCGCCGTGCCGCGCTCGGCGCCCAGCATGCGGTCGAGCGCGACGGTGAGCTCGTGGCCGGACTTGCCCTTGACCTCGCCGACGAGGATGGGCCCCAGCGTCGGGCCGCCCTTCACCGTCGGCGCGTAGACCGGCGTGAAGCCGCAGCCCGTGACGCCGAGCGCCAGCATGCCCACCAGAAGTCCTGCAGCAGCCCTGCGCATGAAAGGTCTCCCGAGCCCGGTTCAGGCTCCGCCGCCTCAGTCCACGACGATGTTTACGATGCGGTCCGGCACCACGACAACCTTGCGCACCGTCTTGCCGCTGACGAAAGCCGCCACGTCGGGATGCGCCAGGGCCAGCGCCTCGACCTCGCCGGCCGGGAGGCCCTTGGCGGCGGCGATCTCGCCGCGCTTCTTGCCGTTGACCTGGATGGGGAGGGTGACCGTCGATTGCGCGGTCAGCGCCGGGTCTGGCGTCGGCCAGGGTGCGGTCGAAACGAACGGCGCGAGGCCGAGCTTTTCCCAGCACTCCTCGGCGAGGTGCGGCATGAACGGCGCGATCAGCTGGCACAGGATGCGCAGCGCCTCGCCGCGGGCGAACCGCAGGGCAGCCGAATCCTCGGCCTTGGCTTTGCCGATCGCGTTCACCAGGCCGTAGAGCTTGGCGACGGCGCTGTTGAAGCGGAAGCCTTCGATGTCGTCCGTCACGCCGGCGATCGCGCGGTGCGCGGCCTGGCGTAGAGCGAGCGCGTCACCCTGATCCGCACCGGGCGGGGGCGTCGCGCCGGCGGCGGGCGCGGCGTCTCCATACGCCTCGACGGCGCCCCACACGCGGCCGACGAAGCGCCAGGCGCCTTCGACGCCCGAGGCCGTCCATTGCACGTCGCGTTCGGGCGGGCTGTCGCTCAGCACGAACCACCGCGCGACGTCGGCGCCGAAATCACGCACGAACTCGTCGAGATCGACGACGTTGCGCTTCGACTTCGACATCTTCTCGATCGCGCCGACCTCCACGGGCGCGCCCGTGGAAATCTGCACTACCGCACCGTCGCGCCGCTCGACCTCTTCCGGCCCGAGCCATTTGCCCTCGGCCGATTTGTACGTCTCGTGCGTGACCATGCCCTGCGTGAACAGGCCGGCGAACGGCTCGCCGCTCGGCAGATCAAGGAAGCCGCAATCGCGCATCGCCCGCGTGAAGAAGCGCGAATAGAGCAGGTGCAGCACCGCGTGCTCGATGCCGCCGACATACTGGTCGACGGGCAGCCAGTAGGCGGCGAGCTTCGGATCGAACGGCGCCGCAGCGTTCTGCGGATCGGTGAAGCGCGCGAAGTACCACGAGGAATCGACGAACGTGTCCATCGTGTCCGTCTCGCGTTCTGCGGGTTTGCCGCAGGCGGGGCAGGGCACGTGCTTCCAAGTCGGATGCTTGGCGAGCGGGTTGCCCGCGCCGTCGAACGTCACGTCCTCCGGCAGTTGCACCGGCAGCTGATCTTCCGGAACCGGAATGACGCCGCAGGCGGCGCAGTGGATCGCGGGGATCGGGCAGCCCCAGTAGCGCTGGCGCGAGACGCCCCAGTCGCGCAGGCGGTACTGCACGGTGCCTTCGCCGTCCTTCTGCGCGACGAGCCTGGCGATCGCCGCGGATTTCGCCGCGTCGACGTCGAGCCCGTCGAGGAAGGCCGAATTGTAGATGCGTCCCGGCCCCGTATAGGCCTCGTCGCCGACGGCGAACGTCGCCGCGTCACCGTCCGGCGGCAGCACCACGGGCGTGACGGGCAGGCCGTACTTGCGCGCGAAGTCGAGGTCGCGCTGATCGTGTGCGGGGCAGCCGAAGATGGCGCCCGAGCCGTACGTCGAGAGCACGAAATTCGCGCCATAGACGGGCAATTCGCGCGACGCGTCGAACGGGTGGCGCACGCGCACGCCGAGATCGATCCCGATCTTCTCGGCCTTCTCGATGTCGGCTTCGGAGGTGCCGAGCCGCGCGCACGCCGCGACGAACTCGGCCACTTCGGGCCGATGCGCCGCGATCGTCTTCGTCAGCGGATGATCGGGGGCGAGCGCGATGAAGCTGGCGCCGAACAGCGTGTCCGGGCGCGTGGTGAACACCTCGATCGGATCGGTTGCGTGGTTCGGCCCGCCGCCGGGCGTCACGCGCGGCAGGAAGTCCGGCGCCGACGCGATCGGCCACCAGACACGGGCGCCTTCCGAGCGCCCGATCCAGTTGGTCTGCATCGTGCGGACCTTGTCGGGCCAGCGGTTCAGCGTCTCGAGCGCCGCCAGGAGATCATCGCCATAGGCGGTGACCTTGAAGCACCATTGCTCCAGCTCGCGCGTCTCCACCGGCGCGCCCGAGCGCCAACCTTTGCCGTCGACGACCTGCTCGTTGGCGAGCACGGTCTGATCGACAGGATCCCAGTTCACCTTCTGCTTGCGGCGATAGGCGAGGCCCTTCTTCCAGAAGGCCAGGAACATCGCCTGCTGGTGCTTGTAGTAGTCCGGCGAACAGGTCGCGAGCTCGCGCGCCCAGTCGATGTCGAGGCCCAGAAGCTCGAGCTGGCCTTTCATCGTCGCGATGTTGGCGTAGGTCCATTGGCCCGGATGCGCCCCGCGGTCGATCGCGGCGTTCTCCGCTGGCAGGCCGAACGCGTCCCAGCCCATCGGGTGCAGCACGTTGAAGCCGCGCGTGCGTTTGTAGCGCGCCACCACGTCGCCCATGGTGTAGTTGCGCGCGTGGCCCACATGGATGCGCCCCGAAGGGTAGGGGAACATCTCGAGCACGTAGTATTTCGGGCGATCGCCGGCTTTCTCGGGCGGCAGGGCCTCGAACACGCGGGCTTCCGCCCAGCGCCGCCGCCATTTCGGCTCGGCTTCGCGATGATTGTAACGAGTGGGCTCTTTGGACATGGCGCTCTCTTAGCGCTGCCGCGCGGCGTTCGCCAATGGCGCGGTCAAATGGGCTTAGGTCGCCGTGATCCTGTCCGTTTATGTGTCCGTCATCCTCGGCGCGCCGCAGGCGTGCCGGGGATCCAGCGTGTCGGATATCCTGGATCCCCGCCCTCGCTACGCTCGGACGAGGATGACGGCAGAGTTGGCGGGACTGACTTCAAGACTGAGCCGCGCCAGACCCTCTGCCGGCGGAGGCTCAGCCGCCGACGGTCGCGAGCTTGAACTGGCGCGCCTTCGTGAGGATCGCGTTTTCGATCTGGATCGCGGTGTCGGGATCGGTCGGGGCCGTCGACCAGCCATTGGCCGTCAGCTGTTCCTTGAAGATCGCGACCTTGATGCCGTCGGCCCGCAGGCGCGAATCCAGGATGTAGACCGTCGCCTTGAAGCGTTCGTTCGGCTTGTCGGGGTTGGCGTACCAGTCCGTCGTGACGACGCCGCCGTACGGATCGGCCGAGGAGAGCGGCATGAAGCTCAGGACGTCGAGCGTCGCGCGCCACAGGAAGGCGTTCACGCCGATGCCCGCCTGGTCCTTGGCGGCTTTCTTGTCGCCGCCGCCGAACAGGCGGATGCCGCCGTTGCGATCGTCAACGCCGGTCCGGGAGACGCCCGAGGAGGCTTCCTGCGCCCCGCCCTTGTTGGACGCGCAGCCCGCGAGCGTGGCCGCGGCCGTCGCTGCAATCGCCACGGTCAGGATGGTGCGCCCGCGAATGCTCATCTGCTTCTCCTCACGCCTCGTCGCGTCTTCGCCTTGCCGCTCTTCGACGGCGGCTGCGGCGGTATTGTGGCCGCGCTGGGCGTCGCCCGCGCCGAACCGTCGCGAAGCGCTGTATAGCATGCGCTTCTGCGTCGACCAGGGGGAAGCGCGATGAGGTCAATTGCCGCCATGGCCACGGCTTTGCTGGGGGCCACGGGCTCCGCGCAGGCGCTGGCGCCGGACGTCACGCCGCGCGCCGCCGTTCGCATTTCGGGCGGCCCGCTGGACGCCGAAGGACGCGCCGTCGCCGGCCCGGCCGCGCGGATCGAGGCGGGCGTCACCGCATCCTGGCTGCTCGACAGCGGCGTTGCTATCGACGCCGTCCTGGGCGGCGCGCTCGAGGCCGAGCCCCGACGGGGCGGCTGGGCCCCGGCGGCGGCGGCCGTCGCCGGGCCGCGCCTTTCCCCCGCGACCCGCCTGGCCGCCGATCCCGCGGCGCGCGCCGGGTCCGGCCGGGCGGCGCTCGAGGAGGCCTATCTGGCCGTGCGCGGCGGGTGGGGGGAGGCGAGCGTCGGCCGGGACGTCGGCGTCGCCGCCCGGTTCAGCCTGCCGCCGCCCACCATTCTGCGCGCAGCGACGACCGTCGATCCGCTGATCGATCCGACCGGCCTGGGCGGCGTCCGCATCCGCGCCGACCTGTCCGGCCCCTCGGCGAAGGCGTCCGTCGTCTCGCCGCGGTGGCTCGGGGTCCGGGTCGGCGGCTCGTACACGCCGCGGACCGAGGGGACGAACCTCGACGATCCGCCCGTGAAGTCGGCGGCGCCGCGGTTTCGGGGGCGCGATATCGGCGAGGCGGGCCTCTCGTTCGATCGCACCTGGCGGTCGGGTCTGCAGACGACGGTCGGCGTCGGCTGGGCCCGCGGCGCAGGCGGCCCGGCTTTCGGCGACGTCGAAATGACGAGCTGGGGCGCCCGCGTCGGCGGCGGCGGTCTCAGCTTCGGGGTGGCCGGGCGCACCGCCCGCGAGGACGTGGCGCCACGGGGCGAAACCCGCTCTCTCGCGGCAGGCGCCACGTACGAGCGCGGCGCCTGGGCCTTCGAGGCTTCGGCTGCACGGATGCGCGATGAGGTCGCACCGATCACCCTGCGGACGGCGACCCTCGCGGCGCGCCGATCTCTTTCCGATACCGCGACTTTTGCCGTTGTCGGGAGCTGGGGTGACCGCGTGGACGGGGCTGTGACGCCCGAGAAATCCCGTGTCGATGGGGCGAAATTAGAATTCTCTTTAGACCTGTGACGGAAAGTTCACACCTCCCGCAGGAGAATGCGCTTATATAAGCAGGGCCAGGGGGAGTTCCGTGCGCGTACCGTTCGCCATTGCAGGGTTTATCGCCGTATCGGCGTTCGCTTCTGCGGCCCATGCCGAGACGACGCCCGAGAAATCGGATCGCCCCTGGTATGACCGGTTCACCGCCAGCGCCGGCCTGTCCGACCAGGACAAGGGGTTTACCGCCTCCGAAAGCCGCATGGCCCTGTCCTTTGCCCCCTCGGCGAAGTGGGGCGTCACGCTGAACCTGCAGAATGCCGATCGCACGGTCACGGCCGCCCCGAAGGACGAAACCTCCTTCGGCGCGTTCTACAACGTGTCCCCGCGCTTTCGCGTCGGCGGTCAGGTCAGCGTCGCCGGCCAGCCGATCACCACGCGCCTGCCGACGGCCCAGGATCAGCCCGCCGCCGGCGTGAAGCTCGAGTCCGCCTTCAAGTTCTGACGAGGCCGTCCACGGCCGCCACGCCCGCGAACACGCCGCGCGGCAAGCGCCGCGCCGTGCGCGCCGTCACCCCGCCCAGCGCATAGACCGGCAGCCCCGCGCGCGCCGCCCAGAGCCGCGCCCGCCGCACGCCGAGCGGCGTTCCCGCCGAAGCGCTCCGGCTCGCGAACACGGGCGAAAGCACCGCCGCATCCACGCCCGCCCGTCGCGCCCGCGCGAGCGCTCCCTGATCATGCGCGGCTGCGGTCACGATCCATGTCTTCGGCCATTGTTTCGGCCAGCGGCGCCTCGCGCGGCCAGAGGCGAGCGCCCGCTCCGGCAGATGCACGCCGTCGGCCCGCACCGCTTTCGCGAGCTGCACGTCCGCGCCGATCAGCAGCCGCACCCCGCGCCGCCGACAGGCGCCGGCCAGGGCCCGCGCCTGCGCCGGCGCGTCCGCCGCCCCGAACGCCCGAAACACCAGCGCCGCGCCGCGGGGGAGGGCCGCCACGAGCGCAAGGCTCGCGCCGCCGCGGTCCGGATCGGTGAACGCCAAAAGCGGCGGCGTGTCCGCGCGGGCGCCCCTCCGCAAGCGGCGGGCAAGGATCGCGAGACGGCGGGCGGCGCTCATGCCCGCACCCAAACGCGCCGCGTCCGCAGAGGCAAGCCGCCCGCTTGTCGCTGCGGCCCGCGGCTCCTAGACCGGCCGAATGTCTCACGCGCTCACCGCCGACATCACTGCACGCCGCGCCGAAATCCTCGATCGGATCGGCGCTGCCGCCCGCGTCGCCGGCCGCGACCCGGCGCAGGTGCGCCTCGTCGCCGTCTCCAAGCAGCAGCCGGACGACCGCATCGACGCCGCGCTCGCCGCGGGTCTTCGTGTGTTCGGCGAGAACCGCGTGCAGGAAGCCCAGGCCCGCTGGGGCCCGCGGCGCGCGGGCGCGCCGGATCTTCACCTGCGCCTGATCGGCCCGCTGCAGACCAACAAGGCCGAGGACGCCGTCGCCCTGTTCGACGCCATCGACAGCGTCGATCGGCCGAAGCTTGCGCACGCGCTCGCCGCCGCCATGGCGAAGCTCGGTCGCCGGCCCGACGTGCTGATTCAGGTCAACACCGGCGAGGAGCCGCAGAAGGCCGGTGTCGCGCCCGCCGAGGCGGACGCGCTGATCGCCCTCGCGCGCGACACGCTGAACCTGCCGGTGCGCGGCGTGATGTGCATCCCGCCAGTGGACGAGGAGCCCGCGATGCATTTCGCGCTGCTCGCCAAGATCGCCGCGCGCAACGGGCTGCCCGAGATCAGCATGGGCATGAGCGACGACTTCGAGCGCGCGGTCACGTTCGGCGCGACGATGGTGCGCGTCGGCTCGGCGCTGTTCGGCGCGCGCGACTAGGCTTTGATTTCGAGCGCGTCGCCGGGCTTCGCGGCCGCCAGCGCCTCGAGCATCACGTCGAGCGGCACGGCCACGCAGCCCTCGGTCGGCCGGAAGTCCGGGCGCGCCAGGTGCCAGAAAATCGCGCTGCCAGCGCCTGGAACGACAGGGTCGTCGTTGTGGCCGAGGATCACGATCACGTCATACACATGATCGTCCCGCCACAGGTTTTCGGCGCTGGCGGGGTAGGGCAGCGTGACCGGGCGGTTGTAGGCCGGATCGTCCGGGGCGTCGCACCAGCCGTCATTGGGCGCGATTTCCGCCACCGGAAGACCAGTGCGCGGCCGTTCTACCCGGTCTGGGCGGTACAAAACGCGTTTGAGCGACCACAGGCCGATCGGAGAGGCGCCATCGCCCTCCCGTTTCTCGGCCGCCGGCCGCACGCCGCCTTTGCCGATCGCGCACCGCGACTCGATGCCCGGGCCGCGAAACACCCCATCCGGTCCGGCCGAAAAAACGATCACGGGTTCTTCCTCTTCGCTTCGACGCCGCCCATGTCTCCGGGCGAACCTTGACGTTGTAGCGCCGCCGAGGACAACACACGCGCATGACCCACCGGAAGACCCCGCTTCTCCTGATCGACGACGACGTTGATCTTCGCCAGGCCCTAATCGAGCAGCTCGAGTCAGCCGAAGGCTTCTCCGTCGAAAGCGCCGGGACCATCAAGGACGGTCGCGCGCTCGCCGAGGCCGGCCGGGCGTCGGTGATCATCCTGGACGTGGACCTGCCCGATGGCGACGGACGCGACGCCTGCCGCGACATGCGCGCCGCGGGGATCACCACGCCGATCATCATGCTCACCGGCCACGACGCCGAAAAGGACGAGGTCCGCGGTCTCGACTCGGGCGCAAACGACTACATCACGAAGCCGTTCAAATTCGACTCGCTGCTCGCGCGCATCCGCACCCAGCTGCGCATCCATGAAAGCAGCATGGACGCGGTGCTGCAGATCGGCGGCTACGAATTCCGCCCGGCCGCGAAGACGCTCACGAGCGACAAGCGCAAGGAAATCCGTCTCACCGACAAGGAGACGAACATCCTCAAGTACCTCTATCGCTCGGGCGACAAGCCGGTGGCGCGTGAGGAGCTTCTGCGCGAAGTGTGGGGCTACAACGCCAACGTCACGACCCACACGCTTGAGACGCACATCTATCGCCTGCGCCAGAAGGTCGACCTGAACCCCGAGGCGGCGAGCATCATCATCACGGAGCAGGGCGGCTATTGCCTGAACCCGCGCGGCTGAGCGCGGCTCAGATGTTGATCGTCACCGACACGGGCGCGTGGTCGCTGGGCTTTTCCCAGTCGCGGCAGGCCGCGTGCACCGTGAACTTCGACGAGGCGGCGGCGAGCTCGGGCGTCGTCCAGATGTGATCGAGACGCCGACCGCGGTTCGACTTTGCCCAATCCGAATTGCGGTAGCTCCACCACGTATAGACCTTCTCGTCGGCGGGATGGTGCACGCGCGCGAGATCGACGAGCCCGCCCGCGGTGCGCGCCGCTTCGAGCGCGCTCGTTTCCGCCGGCGTGTGGCTCACCACATTGAGAAGCTGCTTGTGGCTCCAGACGTCATGCTCGCCGGGCGCGACGTTGAGGTCTCCCGTCACGATCAGCGGCCCGCGGCCTTTCCGGCTGGCGTAGTAGGTTTTCATCTGCGCCAGCACGTCGAGCTTGTGCGCGAATTTCGGGTTGGTCGCGACGTCCGGTTCGTCGCCGCCCGCGGGGACGTACAGCGTGTGGATCTCGACGCCGCCCGTGCGAACCGCCACGGACCGCGCCTCGTTGCGTGGGCAGATCGGCGGCGGCGGCAGGCGCTCGATCGGTTTGCGCGAGGCGATCGCCACGCCGTGCCAGCCCTTTTGCCCGACGACGGAGACGTGACGCAGCCCCGCGTCGGCGAAGGCGCCGAGCGGAAACTCGCCGTCACGGCATTTGATTTCCTGCAGGCACAGGACGTCCGGCTTCGCGTCGATCACGAAGCGCGTGATGTGGGCGATCCTCAAGCGGACGGAGTTGATGTTCCAAGTCGCGATACGCATCGGCCCGGCTTAGGACCGATCCGCGTCCGGCGATAGCGGTCTCTGCGTTTGTGCCGCACGTGCGAGGACCCAAACGCAAAGACGCCCGGTCGCGGGGGAGTGCGACCGGGCGTCCATGCGCTTTTCAGCGCGCGCCGGGAGGGGATCGATCCGGCGCGATCGCCGCTTCGAGCCGGTCAGCGGGGGGACGACGCTGGCCCGAAGAGTGTCGACGACCGACCAGTTGCATATACGCCACAACGGCCCGAAAAACAATGATTGCTATGATGAAAAATCTTGCAGGATTGCCGCAAGTTCGAACTCAGCCGCCGCGACGACGCGATGTCGGATCGTTTTTCGCGTCGATGACGAACAATTTCGGATCGATCTTTCCGGTCGGCCGCACGTCGACCAAAGTCAGCTGCGTGACCTGTCCTTGGCCATCGATGATGCGCCACCGCTTCAAAGCTTTCGTCGACGCGTCGAGGACCAGAGTAATCTCGCCGTCCGTTTGCCCTGACTTGTCGCGTGCAGTAATCGCGAGCTCTTTATCTTGCTGGGCGACGCGCGTGATGCGCGTGTCCTTCTCCAAATTGATTGTGGATTTCAGGACGAAGTAGAGCGGCGTCGCGCGCAGCGGCAGCTGGTCCGTCGTGCGCATCGCGCGGTCACTGATCGCGAGCGATGCGCCATCGGAGACGATCGTCAGCGGGCTCGGCGCGTCGTACTCGAACCGCAGCCGGCCGGGGCGCTGCAGGTAGAACGCGCCCGTCTGCACCGTGCCGGTGGGGGAGAGTTGGCGGAACCGGCCCTGCAGCGCGCGGACGCTGTCGAGCGCGCGGGAGGCGGCGGCGAGGGCCTGGCTGCGCGCCGCGCCCGTGAGCTCGACCGGCGCGGTCGCGGCGGCGACGACCGGGGCGGCGGTCGTCTGCGCGAGCGCCGGAGCGGCGAGGGCGGCGCCGGCAAGCGCGGCGGCGAGGGCGGCGAAAGCGATCGAGCGGTTCATGACGCTCACATGCCCGCCGCGTGCGGCGAAAGAAAGAGGCGGGTTGGGCGTCCGCGCGGCGTCGTCGTTCATCTCGGCGTCATGCCGGGCGGCGCGGGCGGGTTCAGGCGACCAGCAGGGCGGCCTTCGAGAGCAGCGGGAGCGCAAACGCGGAAACCAGAACGGTCGCGACAGCGAGGGAAGCGAAGCGGATCATGGCGGTCTCTCCGGTCGGTGGGGGCGGGCCCCCGGTGTCGATGGAAAGACCTTATCGGGCGGTGGCCGGGCCCGGTGTGACGGTGGTCACACCAGGCGCCGCGCCTAGTCCGCCACGGGCGGCGAGAGGATCTCCCGCTTTCCGGCGTGGTTCGCGTTGGAGATGATGCCTTCCTTCTCCATGCGCTCGATGAGGCTGGCGGCGCGGTTGTAGCCGACCTGCAGACGACGCTGGAGATAGGACGTCGAGGCCTTGCGGTCGCGCAGGACGATCTGCACGGCGCGATCGAACAGGTCGTCGCCGCTGGCCTCGGGCATCGATTCGTAGAGCGCTTCGTCGTCCTCTTCGCGCGGCGCGTCCGGATCTTCGAGGATGTCGGCGCGGTAGCTCGGCTGGCCCTGGGCCTTGAGCGTGGCGACGACGCGCTCGACTTCGGTGTCCGAAACGAACGGCCCGTGCAGACGGCGGATCTTGCCGCCGCCGGCCATGAACAGGAGATCGCCCATGCCCAGCAGCTGCTCGGCGCCTTGCTCGCCGAGGATCGTGCGGCTGTCGATCTTGGAGGTGACCGAGTAGCTGATGCGCGTCGGGAAGTTGGCCTTGATCGTGCCGGTGATGACGTCGACCGAGGGGCGCTGCGTCGCCATGATCACGTGGATGCCCGCGGCGCGCGCCATCTGTGCGAGGCGCTGCACGGCGGCTTCGATTTCCTTGCCCGCCGTGAGCATGAGATCGGCCATCTCGTCGATGACGACGACGATGTACGGCATCGGTTCGAGCGCGAGCGCTTCGGTCTCGATGATCGGCTCGCCATCGGCGTCGAAGCCGGTGTGCACGGAGCGCTCGATAGGCTCGCCGGAGGCTGCGGCCTCGGCGATGCGGTCGTTGTAGCCCTGGATGTTGCGCACGCCGAGCTTCGCCATGCGGCGATAGCGCTCTTCCATCTCGCGCACGGTCCATTTCAGCGCGACGACGGCCTTTTTCGGATCGGTCACGACCGGCGCCAGCAGGTGTGGAATGCCCTCGTACACGGACAATTCCAGCATCTTCGGATCGATCATGATGAAGCGGCACTGCTCCGGCGTCAGACGATAGAGCAGCGACAGGATCATCGCGTTGATGCCGACGGATTTGCCCGAGCCGGTGGTGCCGGCGATGAGCAGGTGGGGCATCTTCGCCAGGTCGGCGGCGAAGGGCTCGCCTTCGATCGTCTCTCCGAGCGCCAGCGGCAGGCCGCCCTGGCTGCCCACGAAGGCGTTCGAGGCCATCAGCGAGCGCAGGAACACCGTTTCGCGCTTCGGGTTCGGGAGTTCGATGCCGATCGCGTTGCGGCCCGGGATGACGGCGACGCGCGCGGCGTTGGCGCTCATCGAGCGCGCGATGTCGTCGGCGAGGCTCACGACGCGCGCGCTCTTCACGCCCGGCGCGGGCTCGAGTTCGAACAGCGTGACGACCGGGCCCGGACGCGCGGCGACGATTTCGCCCTGCACGCCGAAGTCCACCAGCGTCGCGGCGAGGCGCTGCGAGGCGGCTTTGAGCGCGGCCCCGTCGGCCTGCGCGGCGCGCGGGCGGGGCGGGGAGAGCAGATCGAGCGGCGGCAGGCGGAACTGGCGCTGCCGCATGAACGAGAGCTCGCCCTGCTGCGCGCCGGCGCCGGCTGCGGCGCGGGGCTTGCGGGCGGCGGGCTGTGCGGCCATCGGCGCGGGCTGCGGCGCGGCGGCGGGCGCGGCCGGGCGCATCGGCTCCATGTCGGCCGGCATCGGCGTGAGGCGCGGGGCCGTGACGCGCGGCGCCGGCGCGACGGGCGTCGGCGCATAGTGCGGCGCGGCTGATCCGTCGGTGAGGGCGTAGGCGTCGTCGGCGTCGGCATCGGTCTCGGGCGGCACGAGCGCCGCGCGCTGGCGCGACCGCTCGGCGAGATTGGCCAGCATCGTCTGCGCGGAGGCGCCCGCGCGGATCGCGGCGCGGCCCGCGGCGTTGGCGGCCGCCATCGCCTCTTCCTTCTTCACGCGGAACGCGAAGCCGAAAGACAGCGCAGACAGGGCGGCGAGCGAGAGGCCGCTCCAGACGTCCGGCAGCGGCAGGCCGGCGACGGTGTAGAGACCGGAGGTCGCGCCGGCGACGACGTCGCCGATGACGCCGCCGAACCCGGAGCCGAGAAGCCAGGCGCCCGGCGTCGGCACGTAGGAGACAAGCCCCGCCAGCAGCGCGACGCCCGCGGCGCCCGACATCAGGCGCGCCGGGCTGATCGGCGAGGCGGCGCGCTTGCGGGCGATGCGGATCGCGCCGGCGGCGAGCAGGGCGGTGAGGGCGGCCGGCGCGGCGGCGCCCACGGATTGGATCGCGAGATCGGCGAACACGGCGCCGGGCGCGCCGAACAGGTTCGTCGGGTCCGCGTCGGTGGCGACGTTGAGGCTCGGGTCGAGCGGCGAATAGGAAACGACCGCGCCGAGCCCATAGGCCCCGCCGGCGGCCGCCGCGATCGTCGCGCCGACGCGTCGCAGCGTCAGTTTGTTCGACGCCGGGGCCAGGGCCTCGTGGGCCGCTTCGAACGTCGTCGTGTCTTGGGGCATCAATCCGCTCGGCTGCTGGAGCTGAGGGCGAATCTTGGCCGCAGCGGTAAAGGGAGTGTGAACACCGCGGCCGGGTCTGTGGAAAAAACATTCCGGCCGCGGAACGACCCTTTGTATTCTTGGCCGCGGCGGCTGTTGTCGCGCGTGCGCCGGGCCGCGGAGCAGGGTGTCGCCCTCGCGGGCGCGATCACGCTTCGGGCGGGTGGTCTTGCCCTTCGGAGCGTCCGAGTCTGCCTTTCGCGGACCGCCTCTGGCCCGCCGCAGGAACAGGCTCACCGGCCATCGCGAGGCCCCAGCGCGGCATGTTCGCGTAGACGGATTCGTGCTGGCCGTCCTTCACGAGGAAGGTCTCGTGCCAGATGCCGACGTCGCCGTTCGTTGCGACGGCGCGGTTGAATTCTCGCCATGCCGGCAGATGCGCGCGGTCCTTGGCGGTCGCATAGGCGTGCAGCGCTTCGAAGCTGCGCCAATACTGAAGAACGAAGATGTTCGGGAATCCGAAGAACGTTCGCGCATGAAGCAGCCCGAGTTCGGGGTGGCGGCCGAGTTCGGTCAGCATGCGGGGCATCGCCGCCGCCACGGGCGCCCACTTCCAGACCTTCCACCACCGATTCACGCGCATGCCGATGAGGAAAACGACGAAGTCGCCCTCCAGCTTGACGGTCATGCGCTCGGGAATGATCGCCGTCATGTGTCGTCCACTCGCGACCGCCCTGTGCCCGCATGGGAGCGTAGCGGATTGCCGCGTCAAAGAAAAAGGCCGCGGCGTGTGCCGCGGCCTGAGGGGAGGAGGACCCCACGGTGTGGGCTCGGGAGCGGGCCGCGCTTCGGCGCGGCCCGCAAACTCTGGCTTACGGGTGATAGGCCCGCTCGCCGTGTTCGGTGATGTCGAGGCCTTCGTCTTCGACCTCTTTGCTGACGCGCAGCTGGCCGATGACCTTGATCAGGCCGAACACGATCGCGCTGGCGACCGCAGACCACACGATGGCGACGCCAACGGCTTTGGCCTGCGCCATCACCTGCGTGCCCATGTCGTAGGCGAGCGCGTCGCACGACGCCTTGATGACGCCCGCGCTGTCGAAGCAGGTCGTGTAGTCCACGATGCCCGCGCCGCCGAGCGCCGGCGACACGACGATCCCGGTGCCGATGGCGCCGACGATGCCGCCGACCGCGTGGATGCCGAAGGCGTCCAGGCTGTCGTCGTACTTCAGCGCGTTCTTCACGATCGAGCAGAAGATGATGCAGATCGGGCTGACCACGAGGCCGAGGATGAGCGCGCCGATCGGGCCGGCGAAGCCCGCCGCGGGCGTCACCGCCACGAGGCCGGCGACGATGCCCGAGGCCATGCCGAGCATGCTCGGGTGTTTGCGCGTCACCCACTCGACGAGGATCCACGAGAAGCCCGCCGCCGCCGTGGCGATCAGCGTGTTCATCATGGCGAGCACCGAGTAGTAGTTCGACTCGAGATTGGAGCCGGCGTTGAAGCCGAACCAGCCGACCCACAGCAGGCCGGCGCCGACATAGGTCAGCGTCAGCGAGTGGGGGGCCATCGGCTCGTTGCGGTAGCCAGAGCGCGCGCCGAGAATGATCGCGCCAACGAGCGCCGCGACACCGGCGTTGATGTGGACGACCGTGCCGCCGGCGAAGTCGAGGGCGCCAAAGCCCCAGATCAGGCCGTTCGTGGTGGCGTCACCTTGATAGGAAGCCGCCGCGAGGCTGTCCGGCCCCGGCCACCACCAGACCATGTGCGCCATCGGATAGTAGCTCAGCAGCGGCCACAGCACCGCGAAGATGCAGACGCCGAGGAACTTCATGCGTTCGGCCACGCCGCCCAGCACGAGCGCGGCGGTGATGCAGGCGAAGGTCATCTGGAAGACGACGAACACGAGCTCAGGCAGATAAATGCCGGTCGAGAAGGTTGCGACGAGGCTGGTCGCGTCGAGGCCTTTCAGCCCGATGCGGTCGAACCCGCCCAGGAAGAGATCACCGCCGATCGGCCACGAGCCGGTCGTGAACGACAGGCTGTAGCCCCACAGCACGTAGCAGATCATGCCGATGACGGTGACGGTCGTAACGCCCATCAGCATCGAGAGCATGTTCTTGGTGCGCACCAGGCCGCCGTAGAACAGGGCGAGGCCGGGCACGATCATGAGCAGGACGAGAAGGGTGGAGACCATCATCCAGGTGACGTCGCCCTTGTCGACGACCTTCTCCGGGAGCGTGGCTTCCTTCTTGGCCTCTTCCGCGGGCGCGGCGGCTTCTGCCGGCGCTGCTGCCGCGGCGGCTTCGGCCGGAGCCGCAGCGGCTTCGGCGACGGGCGCGGCCGCGGCTTGCGCGAACGCTTCCGGCGGCGCGGCGGCGAACAGCGCCACCCCCAAGGCCGCGGCGGCGAGCGCCCCGCGGATGGCGGCCCAGAAAGTCGGCCGTTGAGACGAAACGCGTGGTGTTGTCATCGTACTCCCCCGTTCGACGGCCGTTGGCCGTCCGCGCGGTTCACCCGGCCGCGCCGGCTGCTGCACACGGGGCCAATGAATTGACCGGGGGCGCGCCACCGCAAGCTGTGCGTCTCGCGCTGCACCTCGCTTTTCGCAGGCGCCCAAAAAGGCGGCGACAGGGCGCCTCGGCGCTGAGCATGCGGGCGCCCGCAAACGCCGCATCGACGGCGGCCCAAGTCCGGCCTATGTCGGCGGCATGACCGCGACGACCCCTCCCGACTGCGACGTTTTCATCGCCGGCGGCGGCATGGCCGGCCTCACGCTCGCCCTGGCGCTCGACCAGGCCGGCCTCGACGTGGTGGTGGCCGACGCCCAGGCCCCTTCGACGACGCTCGCGCCCCATTTCGACGGCCGCGCCTTCGCGATCGCGTTCGCGTCGTTCCGCATGTGGAAGGCGCTCGGCCTCGGCGCCGATCTCGAGCCGGTCGCGCAGCCGATCGAAGAGATTATGGTCACCGACGGCCGCCCGATGGGCGGCGTGCGCCGCGGCGGGCCGTCGCTGCTTCATCTGCACTTCGACCGCGAAGAGATCTCGCCCGGACCCGAGGGCGAGCCGCTCGGCTACATGCTCGAGAACCGCTACATCCGCCTCGCGCTCGACAAGGCGATCCGCGAGCGCTCGCGCGTCCGCGTCATCGCGCCGATGGGTGTGGCCAAAACCGAAGTCGACGCCACGGGCGCCACCGTGACGCTCACGGACGGCCGCACGCTGCGCGCGCCGCTGCTGATCGGCTGCGATGGCCGCGGCTCGCTCGTACGGCGCCAGGCCGGGATCCGCACCGTCGGCTGGCCGTATCCCGTTACGGCAATCGTCTGCACCGTCGCGCACGAGAAACCGCATGGCGGCGTCGCACACGAGTTCTTCCTGCCGGAAGGCCCGTTCGCGATCCTGCCGCTCGTCGGCAATCGCGCGAACGTGGTGTGGATGGAGAAGCACGCCGTCTCGCGCGCGCTGCTGGCGATGCCGGAGGCCGCCTTCCTCGCCGAACTGAAGCGTCGCTTCGGCGACTTCCTCGGCGACGTGCGTCTCGAAGGGCCGCGCTTCGGGTATCCGCTGTCGCTGCAGCTGGCCGAACGCATGATCGCGCCGCGCGTCGCGCTGGCGGGCGACTCGGCGCACGGCGTTCACCCGATCGCGGGGCAGGGGCTGAACATGGGCCTGAAGGACGTGGCGGCCCTTGCGGAAGTGCTGGCGGACGCCGCCGCGCTCGGCCTCGATCTCGGCGATCCGCACGTGTTGGAGCGCTACCAGCGCTGGCGCCGCCTCGACAATGTCGCTATGGGCCTCGCGACGGACTTCTTCGATCGCCTGTTCTCGAACGACATCGCGCCGCTGCGGCTCGCGCGCGGGGTCGGTCTCGCGCTCGTCAACCGCATCGGCCCCGCGCGGCGCTTCTTCATGACCTACGCCGGCGGCGCCGCGGGCGCGCTGCCGAAGCTGCTGCGCGGGGAGGCGCTGGCGGCGTAGCGGGATGGGGGCGCCCTGTCCTTGCGTCATCCTCGGCCGCGCGTAGCGCGGGCGGGGATCCAGCATAAGGGCTGCATCCCTGGATCCCCGGCACGCCTTCGGCGCGCCGAGGATGACGGAGGCATCTTCCTACCCCGCCGCCGCCACGCGTGCGCGGTAGGCGGCCATGAGGGCGTCGCGCTCCTCGCCGAAGCGGCGGAGGAGGGCCCAGGGGTAGATGCCCGTGGAGTGTCCGTCGTCGAACTCGATGCGCACGGCGTAGCGGCCGACGGGCTTGGCGTCGCGCACGCCGACATTCTCCTTGCCGCGGACGAGCAGGGGAACGCCGCCGTGGCCCCGCACTTCGGCGGAGGGGCTTTCCACACGCAGCAGCTCGAACGGGATGTCGAAGACGGCGCCGTCGGCGAACGTGATGTGCAGCACGCGCGCGCCGCGGCGGAAGTCGAGATCGACGGCCTGCGTCCGTGACTCGTTCATTGATCGTCCGGGCCGAGCGCGCGCGCTTCGTCGATCAGGAGCACCGGCACACCGTCGCGGATCGGATAGGCGAGGCCGGCCTGTTCGCTGACGAGCTCCTGTTTCTCGCGGTCGTAGCGCAGGGGGCCGCGCGAGTGCGGGCACACGAGGATCTCCAGCAAGCGCGGGTCGAGGTCGGCGGACTCGGCGTTGGACATCGGCAGGCCTCTATTGCACGGGGCGGTCGCCGGAGCCGGTGTTCAGCTCGAGCAGCGTGACGAGGGCGGCGCAGCGCTCGTCGAGACGAACGGTTTCTAGCAGCGCCTGCTTTTCGGCCGGCTCGAACGGGCACAGCGTGGCGACGGCGTTGACGAGGACTTCCGGCGCGGCGTCGTCCACCGCGGACCAGTCGACCTGATAGCCGTTGACTTCGACATAGCGGCGCAGCGCCTTCGTCAGGCGCGTGCGGTCGATTGCATAGGCTGCGCCCGGCGCCTGCAGATCGTCCGCGAACTCGCCGAACTCCGCTTCGACCTTGCGGTAGGGGAGCGCGATGTCCAGCTCGCGCACGACGCGGAAGCGCGCCATGCCGGTGAGCGTGATGAGGTAGCGACCGTCGTCGGTCTCGGCAAAGCTCGTGATCCGGCCCGCGCAGCCAACGGCCGAGAGCGGCGGCTTCTGCTGATCGACCGTGCGCGGCGAGGGCTGGATCATGCCGATGATGCGCTCGCTGGCGATCGCATCGTCGATCATGTTGAGATAGCGCGGCTCGAAGATGTTGAGCGGCAGACCGCCGCGCGGAAACAGGATCGCGCCTGTCAGCGGGAACACGGGGAAGGACCGCGGAAGGTCCTGCACCTTGCGATAGCCGAACGCGCCCAAGCGCCGCCCCTACGAGAACAGGATCGCCGACAGGCGACGCCGGCCGGCCTTGACGATGTCGGAGGTTGGGCCCGCGGCCTCGAACACCTTGAGCAGCTGCTTGCGCGCGGCCTCTTCGTTCCACGCGCGATCCTTCTCGATCAGGATCAGCAGCTGATCGACGGCCTTGGCCAGATCGCCGCGCGCAACATAGGCGTTTGCGAGATCAAAGCGGGCTTGGTGATCGTTCGGGTTCTTTTCGACGGCGGCGAGGAGCGGGGCGGCATCGCCGGCTTCGGCAGCCTGCGCGGCGAGATCGAGCGCCGTCCGCACACTGACGATCTCGGGCGCGGATTTCTTGTCGTCCGGAACGAGCGAGAGCGTTTCCTCCGCCCGCGCCGCGTCGCCGCTCGCGAGATAGGCGCGCGCTAATCCGGCGATGGCCTTCACGTGCTCGGGATCGACGCTGAGGATCGTGGCGTAGGCTTGCGCCGCGCCGCCGAGATCGCCCAGGGCGAGGCTTTCGTCCGCCTGGGCGAGAAGTTCGGCGATCGCTTCCTCGGCGCCGCCGGCGTCACCGGGCGCGCCGCCGCCGGCAAGCCGGTCGACGAACATCTTGAGCTGGCTTTCCGGCAGCAGGCCGACGAACCCGTCGACGGGGCGGCCGCGGTCGAACGCATAGACGGCCGGGATCGAACGCACGCCGAGCTGGCCGGCGATCGCCGGGTTCTCGTCGATGTTGATCTTCACGAGGCGCACCTTGCCGCCGGCGGCCTTCACGGCCTTTTCCAGCGGCGGCGAAAGCTGGCGGCAGGGGCCGCACCAGGGGGCCCAGAAATCGACGATCACCGGCGTCGCGCGCGAGGCCTCGACGACATCGGCCATGAAGCTCTGATCGGTCGCGTCCTTGATCCAGGCGTCGGGAGCGGGGGCGGCCATGCGGGAAACCTCGTCAGTGTGTGGCGCCAATGTGGGCGGAGGCGGCGTCGTCATCAATAAGGCGCGGCGCGCCGTCGGGATCGAAAGCGACCCGCCGCCACGTCCGGCCCGTGGAGGCCACGAAGCGGGCGAGGTCTTCGGGGCTGATGGCGGTCGTGGCGTCGTTGCGCAGCGGATGGAAGTTCACGGGATCGCAGGCCAGGAGGGCCTCGTCCAGATAAAGCGTCACGGTGGCGGCCGGATCATTGATCAGCGCAAAAATCGTCACCGATCCGGGGCGCACGCCGAGCGTCGCCTCCAGGAGTTCGGCCGAGCCGAAACTGAACCGGCCGGCGGCGCCCACAGCCTTGGAAAACGCGGTGAGGTCGATCCGGGTCTCGCCCCTGGCGCACAGGAGGGCGAGCCGGCCCTTCTTGTCCTTCAGGAACAGGTTCTTCGAGTGGCCGCCGGGGAGGGCGGCCTTTAGGTCGCGGCCCTCCTCGACCGTGAAGATCGGGCGGTGGCGGTGCGTCACATAGGCGATGCCCAGCGCGTCGAAGCGGGCATAGAGGTCGTCTTCCGTGAGCGGCGATCTGGCGGCGTCCATGCGCGTCGTCTACACCTGCGCGCCATGAAGATCACCTGCTACACGATCGACGACGACGGCCACGAACTTCGGCCCGGCGGGCCTGACCGCGACTGGATGGACGCCTTCGGCGCGCGCCACCCGTACCGCTGCCTGCCGCTCGTCATCGCCAACACGACGGGGTGGGAAATCATCTCGCCCGCGACCTTCACCGCGACGTGGACCGGCGGCACGCGGATGGAGGACATCCGCCTCGACAAGGACGACGACTATCCGGACCTCGCGCGCCTCGTCACGTCGCATTTCGGCGGCGGCACGCTGACGTTCCACACCGGCTACCTGTTCCGCACCGAGCCGGACTGGGACCTCTGGGTGGGCGGTCCGCCGAACCACATCAAGGACGGCATCCAGCCGCTGACCGGCGTCGTCGAGACGAGCTGGCTGCCGTTCCCCTTCACGATGAACTGGCACTTCACGCGCCCCGGCTCGATCCAGTTCAAGAAGGGCGAGCCGTTCTGCTTTGTCATGCCGGTGCCGCATCAGGCCTACGACGACATGCAGCCGATCCGGAAAAAGCTGCGTGAGGACGCCGAGCTGTACGGCGATTATGTCGCCTGGTCCGAAAGCCGGACGAGCTTCCTCGACAAGCTCTCCGCCAATGACGAGAACGCCGTGAAGCAGGGCTGGCAACGCCATTACTTCAAGGGCGAGAAGGTCGGCGGCGCACCCGGCGCGGGCGAGCACATCCACCGCCGACGGCTGAACCCGCTACGCAAGGCGGAGCCGGGGGAATAGGGGCGTTTGGTCGTCCTTCTCCCCTTGTGGGAGAAGGTGGCGCGAAGCGCCCGGATGAGGGGTGAAACGCCGCCCTGCGCCGCTCCTGACACCCCTCACCCGTCTCGGCGGCTGCGCCGCCGATCCACCCTCTCCCACAAGGGGAGAGGGACCGTTGGCGTCGCTTCTCACGCCCTCGTTAATTCCCTCGCAACCGATTCGGCCGGCTGGTCGGGAGCATGCGTGCTCTCGTTCTGGCCTTTGCCCTTCTCGCCGCGCCGTCGGCCTTCGCGTCGAATGCGACGATCTCCGGTCCGGCGCAGGCCGTCGACGGCGATACGATCCGCATCGACGGGCGCTCGATCCGCATCGAGGGCGTCGACGCCTTCGAGCGGCGGCAGAGCTGCGGCGCCGTGGCGTGCGGGCGCGAGGCGGCCGCTTTCACGGAGCGGTTCGTCGCCGGCGCGCTGGTGGTGTGCCGGCAGACCGATACCGACCGCTATGGCCGCGCCGTCGCGACATGCAGCGTTGGCGGCCGCGACCTCGGCAAGGCGCTGGTGAGGGCCGGCTGGGCGCTCGCCTACGTGAAGTACAGCCGCGCCTATGTGGGCGACGAGGCGGCCGCGCGGGCCGCGCGCGCCGGGGCGTGGGCCACGGAGTTCACGCCGCCCTGGCAATGGCGCGCAGAGCGGCGTGGGACGTCCTGACGCCCGTCAGACCTTGATGTCGATCGTCGCGCCCGCGCCGTCGCCGGACTGGTCGGCGGCGGGCTTGGGCGCTTCGGCTGCGCCGCCGCCGCCGAGAGACACCGCCACCATGGCCGCGCGCAGCGTGCGTTCGGCGAGCGTGTAGCCGGGCTGGAACACTTCCGCGACAGCGCCCACCGGGGCTTCGGACGGGATCTGCGCCACGGCGTTGTGGATGTTCGGATCGAACTTCTCACCCTTGGCGCCCACCCGCGCGAGCCCGTGGCGGGCGAACACGTCGAGCAGCGTCTTTTCCGTGATGGCGACCCCGTCGATCAGCGTCTTGAGGGCAGGGTCCTCGGTCGCGGGGGCGACTTCGAGCGCCTTGCCGAGGCTGTCGGCGATCTGCAGCAGGTCGCGGGCGAAGCGGTCGATTGCGAACAGGCGGGCCTCCTGGACCTGCCGCTCGCCCCGGCGGCGGACGTTCTCGACCTCCGCGAGCGCGCGCAGCTGCTCGTCCCGCATGTGGGCGAGCGCCGCTTCGAGCTCGGCGATGCGGATTTCCGGAGAAACGGGCGCGGCGCCGGCCGCTTCCGCTTGAGGTTCAGGCGTTTCGTTCGATTCGGTCGTGCTCATCGTCTTCTCGTCACCGATCGGGCGAGCGTCCGTCAAGCAAACGGCCGACGACGCGCGCCGTATAGTCCACCACGGGGATGACGCGGGCGTAGTTCAGCCGCGTCGGACCGATCACGCCCAGGGCCCCGATCACCTTGCGTTCGGCGTTCATATAGGGAGCCACGATCACGCTCGACCCCGAGAGCGAAAAAAGAGCGTTCTCGGCCCCGATGAAAATGCGCACGGACTCCGCGTCGCGGGCCAAGTCGAGCAGCTGGACGAGCTCGCGGGACTTCTCGAGATCTTCGAACAACTGGCGGACGCGCTCGAGATCGCCTTGCGCCTGGGCGTCTTGGAGCAGATTGGCGCGGCCGCGGACGATCAGCGAGCGGCCAAGCCCCGGATCCTCGCCGGACCATTCCACGAGGCCCTGCTTGACCAGGGCGGCGGCGGCGGCGTCGAGGCGGGCGCGCTCGCGGTCGATTTCGGCGGCCACTTCGGCCTGGGCCTCGGCCAGGGTGCGCCCCTTGAACCGGGCGGCGAGGAAATTGGTGGCCTCCATCAGCGCGGAGGGCGTCATGCCGGGCGGCGTCCGCAGGAGGCGGTTCTCGACGGAGCCGTCCTCGAACACCAGCACGCACAGGGCCTGGCCGCCGCCGATCGCCACGAACTCGGCGTGCTTCAGCGCGGCTTCCTCGCGCCGGGGCGTCATGACGATGCCGGCGCCCCCCGCGAGGCCGGAGAGGAGGTCGGACGCCGCGCCGAGGACGTCCTCGCGGGCGCGGCCGGCGGAGGCGATGCGGCCTTCGATGTCGGTGCGGTCGGCGTCGTCGAGGCCGCCGATCTCCAGAAGGCTGTCGACGAAGAAGCGCAGGCCCAGATGGGTGGGGCGGCGGCCAGCCATCGCGTGCGGCGAATCGAGCAGGCCGAGGCTCGCCAGATCCGCCATCGTGTTCCGGATCGAGGCGGGGGAGAGGCCGGTATGGCCGCGGCGCGACAGCGTGCGCGAGCCGATGGCTTCGCCGGTTTCGAGATAGGCCTCGACGATTTCGCGGAAGATCTCGCGCGAGCGCGCGTCGAGCTGGGCAAGGGCGGACGCAGACGAGGGTGTGCTCATCGAGCGGTCAATGTAGCGCTGTGCGTGCGTTTGGGAAAGGCGCAGACCGGCCGGGTACGGGTCACAGTTGGCCCACCAGCCCTTCCACGAGGCGGCGGACGGCCTCTTCGGCCCGTTTGCGCGGCAGTCCCTGGTCCTGGCGCAGCGCGCGCCAGGCCTCGAACCCGGCGGCGAGGTCCAGCGAGGCGAACAAGGCGGCGTCGCCGATGATGCTGCGGGGCACGATGGCGCGCAGCGTTTCCGTTTCGAGCGCCCGCATGCGGGCCTGATCCTGCATCAGGTAGGCGGACTGGAACCGGCGCACCGCGCCGGCCACACGGAAGGGCATGAGCCGCTCGTAGATCTGCGCCCGGCGGGCGAGGAGTTCGCCGAGCCGTCCGCGCCAGTCGCGCGCCTGGAAGGGCGCAGAGATGAGCGGGAGGATTTCCGCTTCGATCCGGGCGCTCATCTCGCAATAGAGCGCGTCCATGTCCTCGTAGTGCCGGAACACGCTGCGCAGGCCCACCCGCGCGCGCTCCGCCACCTGGGCGGCGCTGGGGTTCATCTCGCCTTCGCCGACGAGCGCCAGCATGGCCTCCACGATCTGATCGCGCGAGCGCACCGCGCGCAGGCGGCGACCGTCGGTCTCGAGGGGCGGCTCGAACGTGGCCATGCCCCTAGGCTAGCAGCGCGGCCATCAGCTTGGCCATGGCGCCGTCGCCATCGCCGTCCTTGTTGGCGACGCACTCGATGTTGAGCTGGCCTTTGAGCCCGGCGGAGCGGTGAACGGCGATCGTCCGCCATTCCTCCGACATCGACATTTCCACCATGGCGCGGCGGTTCGGATACATGGCGATCGCGATCTCGTCCCACAGCTCCTCGACCTTGCCGAGCGAGAGGTGGGTGACGTCCGCCGCGAACACGCCCTTGCCGCCGAATTTCGGCAAAAGCTGCATCACCGCGCGGCCATAGATCATGTAGGCGTCGCGCCCGGAAAGATCGGTGGCGCGGCCGTCGTCATATTCGGCGCGGTCTTTGAACTTCAGCAGGTTGACCATGAAGATCGGGCCGTCGGGGCCCTTCTGCATGAGCTCGCGCACCTGCTCCGGATCGGTCGGGAAGACCTCGTTGATGACCTGCATGACGGCTCCCCTCAGGCGGTTTCGCGGATGAACTGGATGATGGCGTCGCTGAACGCGGCCGGCTGCATTTCCTGCAGGAAGTGGCCGCCGCCTTTGATCGTGGGATGCGTGCGGCCTTTGGCGCCGGGCACGCGCGTCTGGAAAACGACCTCGCCGCCGCGGGTCACGGGATCGTCGTCGGTGAAGGCGGTGAGCAGCGGCTTCTTCCAGGTTTCGAGCACCGCCCAGGCGGCGTCGTTGGCGGCGCGATCCGGCGCATGGTGGGGCAAGAGCGGCACGAGGGAAGGGAACTGCCGCGCGCCGGCGATGTAGCGATCATCCGGGAACGGCGCGGTGTAGCCGGCGAGCACGGCCGGATCTTCGATTCCGGCAAGCAGGCCGAAAACCTCGCCCACGGAAAACTCCGGGCACTCCGCCGCGTACTTTACCCAATACAGGAACGCCCCGGGGCCGCCGTTCTGGAACGCCTGCCGCACGTCCGCGGCGTAGGGGACGGGCATGGCCGGGTACATCTGGCCGAGCATCTGTGAAACCGGCTCCGGCACCATCTTCGAATCCGGCAGGCCGGTATTGGCGACGACGATCCGCGCGAAGCGGTCCGGCGCCTGCGCGACGACCCGAAGCCCGATCAGCCCGCCCCAGTCCTGGCCGACGAACGTGGCCTCGCGCAGGTCCACGAGCTCGAGCCATTGCGCGAGCCATTCGACATGGGCCGCGTAGGTATAGTCCTCGCGGCGCACAGGCTTGTCCGAGCGGCCGAAGCCGATCAGGTCCGGCGCGACGACGCGAAAGCCCGCGGCCGTGAGCAGCGGGATCATCTTGCGGTATAAGTAGGACCAGGCCGGCTGGCCGTGGACGCACAGGATCACCGGCGCGTCTCGTGGGCCTTCGTCCAGATAATGCATGCGAAGGGAGGTCCCGTCGGCCGCGCGGACCTCCACGTAGCGCGGCGCGAAGGGGTAGCCGTCGAGCCCCTCGAAGCGCGCGTCCGGCGTGCGCAGAACGTCCATGCGTCGTCTCTCCCTGGTTGCGGGCAGCGTGGATTATGGCGTGCGCCGTGTCAATTTCGGGCGGGCCTGACAAGCGCCGCGGCTTGACGCAGGATGGCGACGTCCTCAAGCCGGAGCGGCGCCATGATCCCTGGCCTGATGCAGCCGAGGCCGCTGCAGATCATCGACATTCTGAAGTTCGCCGCGACCGCCCATGCCGGCGTCGAGATCGTGTCGCGCCTCGTGGACGAGCCGATCGTCCGCTCCTCCTATGGGGCCGAGATGGCGCGCACGGAGCGCTGCGCGAAGGCGCTGCAGAAGCTGGGGGTGCGGTCGGGCGATCGGGTGGCGACGCTGGCCTGGAACACGCACCGCCATTTCGAGCTGTTCTATGCGGTTCCGGGCCTCGGCGCTGTGCTCAACACCGTCAACCCGCGCCTGTTCGACGAGCAGATCGTCTACATCCTCAACCACGCCGAAGCGCGCGTGCTCCTGTTCGACAAGACGTTCCTGCCGCTGGTGGAGCGGCTGGCCCCGCAGCTCACGCACGTGCGCACGTTCGTGATGCTGAGCGGTGAGGGCGCCCATGCGGCCGGCGCGGTCGGCGCGCTGTGCTACGAGGCTCTGATCGCCGCCGAGCAGGACGGGTTCGTTTGGCCCACCGTCGACGAGAACGCCGGTGCGGTGCTCTGCTACACCTCGGGCACGACGGGCGATCCCAAGGGCGTGCTTTATTCCCACCGGGCGGTGGTTCTGCACGCGATGGCCTCGGGCCTCGCGAGCGCCTTCGGCTTCTCGGCGTTCGACGTGGTGATGCCGTGCTCGTCGATGTTCCACGCGACGGCCTGGGGCCTGCCGTTCGCGGCGCCGATCAACGGCTGCAAGCTGGTTCTGCCCTGCGAAAAGATGGACGGCGCAAGCCTCCAGGAGCTGATCGTTTCGGAGGGCGTCACGTTCTCCGGCGGCGTGCCGACGATCTGGACGATGTACCTCGCCCACCTGCAGCAAACGGGGCAGCGGCCGGGCAAGCTCGCGCGCGTGGTGATCGGCGGCTCCGCGGTGCCGCGCGCGATGGCCGAGACGTTCAAGACCGCCTACGGCGTGCAGGTGCTGCAGATCTGGGGCATGACGGAGACGACGCCGCTCGGTGTCGTGGCCACCGCGACGCCCGCGCTCGCCGCGCTCGGCGAGGACAAGCTGGACGACGCGATCTGGACGCGCCAGGGGCGGCTGCAATTCGGCATCGAACTGCGCGTCGTGACGGACGAGGGCGAGGACGCGCCGCGCGACGGCGAGACCTCCGGCGCGCTGATGGTGCGCGGCCCGTGGACGATCCAGCGCTATTTCCGCGGCGCCAAGGACGTCGCCGACGCCGACGGCTGGTTCGACACCGGCGACATCGCCACGCTCGACTCGTTCGGCTTCATGCGGATCACCGATCGCAAAAAGGATGTGATCAAGTCCGGCGGCGAGTGGATCTCCTCGATCGATCTGGAGAACGTCGCCGTCGCCTGCCCGGGCGTGAAGATCGCCGCCGTCATCGGCGCGCCGCATCCCAAATGGGAGGAGCGCCCGGTGCTGGTCATCGAGCCCCACGAGGGCGCGGCGATCACCGCGGAGGACGTCCTCGCCTTCCTGCAGCCGCGCATCGTGAAATGGTGGACGCCGGACGCCGTCGTGTTCGATACCGTCCCGCTCACGGCGACGGGCAAGATCGACAAGAAGGTGCTGCGGGAGCGGTACAAGGCGCTGCTGACGGGGTGAGGGAGGCGCGCCCGTCGCGCTACCGGGAACACGCCTATCGTGGAGGCGCGTCGATGAGGCTCGGCAGTCCCACGTATTTGGCCTGCTCCAGAAACTGCGCCCGAAGTCGAGGCGGCAGAAAGGCCTTTGCGGCTGCTGGCAGATAGTCGTCGAGGATGTGCAGTTCGGCTGTGAATTGGTTGGCTTTGATCCTCATCAAGTCTTCGATGACGCCCTGCACGATCGTCAGCTCTCTCGTGTTGATGTCCGCGCGGTGCAGATCGAGGTTCCACTGAAGCCGATCGAGTGACGCCCAGCCCTGCAGGGATTGGCCGGCCAGAGGTTCGAGTTCGAGCTTTTTGGTGGTTCGGGACCGAAACAGCCGCATGCCGAAGACCCGGCAAAGCTGCTCGGCCACCTGGGCGCGCGCAGCTCTTTTTTCCCGTTCGCGACCGAGAGACAAGATCCAGGCCACGACTCCGCCGACGAGGATCGAATTCAGGACTTGCCCGCCAAAATCACGAACGAGTGCGTAGGCTTGGGTGTAGACGAACGGCTGGATTTGCATGCCGTCCTCCAGTGTCGCGGGACCTCAGCGTACGGCGCCGTTCTCGGGTCGTCCAAGGCGTACTTCCGCCGGCGCGCGCGGCGGTTCGTCGAGCGGCGACGTCGTACCTCATTTATCACACGCGGTTCATGCGAACCGCGAATCTAAAGGGCGCCAAGAGCTCGGAAGGCAGCAAGCCAGAGTCCGACGGAGCACAATGTCGCGGCGGCGTAACCGGGAAGTATCCAGCGCCGGTCGCCATCGTCGGGAATAGGGCCAGTTCTTAAGTACGAACTGGCGGTCGGCATCGAATTCTCGACGGCGCGCAATGGCGGCAATGCGTTCGCGAGACAAGGTTGCTCAATCGTCGACATTCGACGCTCCCTTTTTCCGAAAGGATGACCTCCCTGCAGAGCCGGATGCTAATGATCTTCCGAGAGCGGGCATATCTTTTGGCGCGTGCGCTGGTCTTGTTCGCTCCCTTCTCAGAGATATCCAAAGTCAGCGTGAATGGACGGAAGATGCCGAGACGAGGCGGCCAATAGCGCCTATCGTTTCGGCATAAAGCATCCACGATCGTTGCGCAGTCGTCCCCCACCCAGCCTGCTGCGTAACATACCTTGAGGGCCTGGCGGGCTAGGTCAGGCCCTCAATCGTATTCGCTGCGAGCTACGCAGCCGATGCAATTAGGGTTACTGAGTTCAGTCGGCTGATAGGGCCGGTCGCCGATCGTGATGTCTGCTATGCCTGCAGCATGCGTGTATTGATCGTCGACGATAACGAGAACATGAGACGCATGGCTGCGTCACTCATCGTGGCTATTGGCGCGGAAGTCGAATGCGCGGCGAATGTCGACGAGGCGCTGACGGCGTTCAACGCGGCCGATCATGATTTGATCATTACGGACATCGAGATGGGCGAAAAGTCCGGCTTCGATCTGATCCGCGAGATCCGTGCGGTTTCTCCCGAGACGATCGTTATCGCGCTGACGTCGCGCACCGATCTATCGAGGCTCGCTTTTTTTGAGGCTGGGTTCGACTGGGCGCTGTGGAAGCCCTTGGATGCGGAGGCGCTCGTCATAGCCTTGCGGGCCGTCGACGTTCTCGGGCACGAACCGAACTAGGAAATCCCTAGTTGGAGAGCCTCAGGCTTGGCGGCCGACAATCGCCGCGACGGCCGCATCAATGCCATCCGATTTGTCGAGAATGGCGTCGAAGTCTGCGGCTATTGCGGGCTCCGGCGGCGCTGATGACAGGCAGATGAGCCGAGATGCCGGATAGCGCCGGCGAAGGAGGCCGCCCAGCGAGAGGCCATCGCCGCCTGGCCCCAAAAACCGGTCGATAATGATGGCGTCGGATTCCAGGCCGGAGCGCGAGAGATCGTCGACGACGTCGCGCGCCGAGCTGAATTTCGAGACCGCGATGGACTGGTCGTCGAACGCCGCGCTCATGCGATCCAGCCAATCAGGATCGTCGTCGACCAGGATGACGCTCTTGATTCGACGGGTGGCAGGCGCCGGTCTGGTCGCGGCGAGTCCCACGATTTCCGAGGCCGGCAGCAGAATGTCGAATTGAGATCCGAGGTTGGGTGCGCTCGACACTTTGACCGCCCCACGCGCACGCGCCACGAGCTCCATCACGGCATCCAGACCCAGGCCGCGCGTCGCAACGGCCTTTCCGGTTTTTGTGCTAAAGTACGCGTTGAAAATTTGGCTGATGTTCTCTTGTGCAATACCGCAGCCACGATCGCGCACGGACAGGACGATTCGCGGACCTGATGGGCCATCGCCCGATCGCCAAGTGTAGGCGTCCGCTTGGAAGTCGGGGGGCTCTTGCGCAAGCGTCAGAAGGACTTCGTCTCCGCTTCCCGCCTCGAAGGCATTGTGGATCAAGTTGGTCAACGCCCGCATGAAGACGAGTGGATCCACGTCGCATGTGGCCACAGCAAAGGCACAATCGAATCTGACCGATCCGGCGGGGTTCTGATCGCTCGCCCGCAAAAGCGCAGCACGCCGGACAAGGGGCACGAGATCAACGGGCTGGGTCGTGTCTTCGCGGCTGAAGTCGGATCGCGCGGACGCGGCGGTGTCTCGAGCGCCCTTGATCGCATGCGCTGCAGCGCCGAGATGCGCGCCCATACGCGGGTCGGCGGTGCAGGCGATCGCCGTCGCCAGGCGGGCGTCCGCTGCAGCCAAGTAGTTCGATATGTCGTGACAGGTGCGGTCGAGTTTCCGCTGCAAAGTCGCTTCGAGGCTTGCGTCGGCGAGCCAGTCCCGCAGCCTGCCCAGCAATGCCTCGTCCCGCTTTCGGCCGGCGATGTCTCGAGTCACGCAAATGATCCCGCCGGACGCGCTCACGGTAAGGCTAACTTCCTGCGGCACCGGTCGGCCCGTCGCAGAAACACCTTCAGCCTCGCCGCGCCAGGCGCCGTTCGAGAACAGTCGCGGCATCACGAAACGACCAAACCAGTCCGCGACGTCCGCTTGATACAATGTCGACCAAGGCTTTCCGATGAGGTCGGCGGGCCCCGAGTAGTCGAACAGCGTCGCGTGCGACGGGTTCATGTATATGAACAAGCCATCCTTGTCGGTGATCGCCAGCCCATCGTGCAGCAGGTCGACGGCGGATTGCAGTTCGGCAAGTTCGCGCGGGATAGCGTAGCTTTCGACCGAACTCATAGGCCAAGCTCAATGGCGCGGATCGCAACGCCGGTTCGGTTAGACGCATTGAACTTGATGCACAGGGATCGAACGATCGCCTTTATGGTCGGCAACTCGAGCCCGAGTTCTTTGGCGATCAGTTTATTGGGCGCGCCACTGCAAATCATTCTCAACGCCACGGCTTCGCGGTCGGTGAGATCGGGGCCGGTTCGCGCGTCGCCTTGCCCCAAGAGGGAGAGCGGAAAAAACCGCTCGCCCGAGGAGACGAGCCGAATGGCGGCGACGATCGCTTTTGCCGACATCGTTTTCGTCACGAAACCAGACACGCCAAGGCTCAATGCGAGTTCGACATCGCGCTTCACGGGGGAGCCCGAAATCAGGAGGATCGGGCCCGAATAGACCTCCCGGCACCGATCGACGATGTGGCGCACGCCTTCGACGCCGGGCATGCGGATATCGATCAGCAACTGGTCGATCGCTCGCGCTGAAAGCACGGACGTCGCTTCATCGAGGCCCTCGACGATTGTGACTGCGATGTCCCCAGTCGTGGCCTCGATATAGGCCGCGAGCGCGTCGCCGAAGGCGGCGTGGTCGTCGGCGACAAGCAGGCGCATCGTGCTCGCTCCGAAACTGTTGGCGTCGCTCATGGTCGCGCCACGGTTGTGCTCCCGCAGCCCTAAGCAAATGCGGCGCCGTCAAGGCGTTCTTTTGGGCTGATCCAAAGATAGCGCGGCGATGACGATTGACTTGGCTATCTTTTGATTTTTCGCGGACTTCCCTAACGTCAGGGGTTCGCGGGCCACGTCGGCGCGCCCTGCTCAGACCGATGACCGAATGGGCGAAAGGGGATTTTGTCGCTGTCCCGAGACGGACCGCGTCGGGCAGGCGTAAGCGCCGCTATTGGCAAGGTCGCCGATCGAAGTTCTAGCCCAACCGTAAACCATCGGCAGACGGCCATTTCGCCATCGACGCCGACGACGGTCAGCGTTTCACCTGCAAAGACAACCCGGTCTCCGACGCTGTAGCTGGTCATGACCATCTCCCTCGCTCATGAGCGGAGCATGGGGCGTCGTGGTTGATTTCCTCATAATTCTTTCGGAGTGACTAAATTCAGTCAGTCCGCTTTTCGAACCAACTGCGCGATGTCGACAAGCCGTTCCGCAAACGCCTGTTTTGTGAGTGCGCCTTCAACGACCAACCGCGTTGCGTGGGAGTAGTACGGAACGAATATGTCCGCGCAGATCTGCGCGCGGTCTGGCGGCGCGCCATCCAGTATGCCGGTTTCCGAGGCGAGCTGCCTCAAAATCGGGAGGACGATTGACTGAAACTCTGGAAGTTTTTTGGACGCCACCATGCGTGGTTCGGCATAGGCGACGCACCGAAACTCCCAGGTCTCGAGGTCCGTCACGATGCGGGCCGCATCCGTGTACGACAGTGGGTACGGTCGAGACCCTGGTTGAAGTGTACGCGTAGCCGAGATTTGATCTATGCAGCGGCGTGCTATCGTTCTGAACACTTCGAGGCACGACTCGACGAGGAGCAAGTCGAGGGATTTGAAGTGAAGGACCACGAGCGCGTTGCTCGATCGGGATGCCGCGGCGATGTCCTGCATTTTGATGTCCCGCGGCGACTTCTGTCGCAGCGCATCGACGCATGCCTTAAGTATGCGTGTTTTTCGTACAGACTCCGCCATTGTCCACCCAGCTGTTTTCCCGTGCGAGGGACTTCCTGAATTCCTCGGCGCGTGCAACCGCGGCGACCAGCCTTTGACATAGTAAGGCCACTTATTTGAACTTAAGTGACATTGCCTAATCTTTGGTTCGCCGCGGAATGATTTCGCATTGGTTACACTGTCAGGTCGGCTATTCTCCCGGCCTCTTTCAGTGGCCTCGTTGCATAGGTCGCCGGTTGCGTGCCGTTTCGTCTCAGAATCGCTCCGATCGCGGTCGCGACGATGGATGTCTGCGCGGCGGTCATGCGCGATTCGATCAAGTTTGCGGTGGATCGCGAAGTTTCCCGCTGGGACGGGCGCCGGGGCTGCGCGCCAAACCCGGCGGCGCTTTGAGGCACGAAGACGGACAATGCGCGATCGTGGCGGTTCATGTTGCCGCCGTCGCAACTGCCGCACCGAAGTTGGAGACTGCATTCAGTCATCTCGTAACGTGGCTTATGCCCGCACGTGGCTACGGTGGCGCCGCCCAGCCCATGCGGCGCCACCGACCGCTCCGACGATGGATCGCAGCGGAGCGACCAGAGGACGGAGCAGCACTCGGATCGGACCGGTTTTCTCTCTTGGCGTCTAACCCCCGAGGCGGACTGAATTCAGTCATTTGCCACGCATGGTCACTGCGAAGACGCGCACGTTTCGACGTGATCTTTTGAACGAACAACGGGCGCTAAAGATCGATCGGCGCGAGCGGCCTCCGAGTGAGAGGCTACGTGGGGCCGATTGGATAAGAGCCATGCAAATCCCTGTCGTGATCGTCGGAGATGTCTCGCGGAGCGACTGCGATAGCCGAGTGTCCATAGAGGTTTTGAGCCATCGGATTTACTCAGAGGCGCTGGACGTTCTGCGGAGCGAAGCTTGCTCGGCGGCGGCGCCGGTCATACGCGGCGACGTTTGATCCGTCCGATCGAAGGGCCTGTCCCCAGATCTCTCGATCTGGATCCAAGCACGCACGGACATCCGTCTTCGCGAAGTCCGGATAGCGGTAACTGGCGCCTTGAGGCGGTCATCCGAAACGCCGCAACGCGTTCGCAGGGCAGTTCAGCAAGTGCGGACGTTGGCCGACATCATCGCCAATCGCTTGATAGCGCTGCCTAGCCTGTCGGCCATCGAGGTCATCCGGATACGGCCGCCACAACCTGTGGCCAACCTTCGCTGGCTGCCAGATCTCCGCGCTTCGCGTTAGTGTTTGCCTTAACGCAACGGGAGCCCGCCATCGCGGTCGTCTTCGCCTAGTGCGTCTGTGTCGCAACAGCGGCCTCGGCGGGATCCCAACGCGATACCTCTGCGGGGGGCAGCTACGCTGATCTCCTCCAGCATCGCGCGAGCCCGCGACGGGATGGGTATGCGAGAATGACTTGAGCAGCCCGGATCGCCGACGTAACCGCTCCTTGGCCGCCGCTCTCGATAGGCTGCGATACCAGCCGGCGCTCGAGGCCAACAAAACCAGCAATCAAGGGGAACGGCTTGGCAGGGGTTACCGCCCACTTGGTATCTTGCTGGTATCTTGAACACCGATCAGCCAACCGGCTGCGTCGAAAAGTTCAAGGGAGCCTTGGTGGACCTGAGCGGGATCGAACCGCTGACCTCTACGATGCGAACGTAGCGCTCTCCCAGCTGAGCTACAGGCCCTCCGCGGGAAGCGGGTCTATAGAAGCGGGCGGGGGCCGGCGTCAAGGGAGCGTGGCGCGCTGGGGCCCGGCATGGAGGGGCGGTTAAGCCTTCGCCTTGTAGACACCGGGGGCGAGGGCTACATGCGGCCCAGGTTACGCGCGCGGGAGACCCATGATCGAGGCTGTTTTCTGGCTCGTCCAGCAGATCATCAATCTCATACTGATCATCTTGGTGATCAACGTGGTAATCTCCTGGCTTGTTGGTTTCGATATTGTGAGCAGGCGCAACCGCTTTGTGGCCACGACCTGGGACGTCACTTCCCGTCTAACTGATCCCCTCCTGCGGCCGATCAGAAATGTCATTCCCACGGTTGGCGGGTTGGATTTCGCGCCGATGGTTTTGATCTTGGGCCTCGGGTTCATTTCCCGTCTCATTCCCGGTTGAAGCTGCCAATTGTTGAGTTCGAGAACGGCGTGCGCCTGCGTATCCGCTTGACGCCCGCGGGCGGCGCGGATCGGATCGACGGCGTGGCGGTTGACGCAGCGGGCGAAGCCTTTCTCAAAGCACGGGTGCGCGCGGCGCCGGAGGACGGGGCCGCCAATGCGGCGCTCGTCGCCCTGCTCGCCAAGGCGCTGGGCGTCGCCAAAAGTGCGGTGCGCATCGAGCGCGGCCATACGGCGCGCGTGAAGTGGGTCGCGGCGACGGGGGTCGACGTCGCGACGGCGCAGCGCAAACTGACGGGAGAGGGGCCATGACGGCGCAGATCATCGATGGAACCGCGATCGCGGCGGCGCTGCGGGCGCGCGTCACGGCGGCGGTCGCGGCCGCACCCGGCCAGCCGACGCTGGCGGTGGTGCTCGTCGGCGAGGATCCGGCCAGCCAGGTCTATGTGCGCAACAAGGCCAAGCAGACGACCGCCGCGGGCATGCGCTCGATCCATATCGAGTTGCCGGGCGACACGCCGGAGGCGGAGGTCACCGCCCGCGTGCGCGCGCTGAGCGAGGACCCGGACGTGGACGGCATCCTCGTGCAGATGCCGCTGCCGCCGCACATGGACGCCAACCGCGTGCTCGCCGCGCTCGATCCGGACAAGGACGTGGACGGCCTGACCGACATCGGCGCGGGGCGGCTCGCGCTCGGCAAGCCGGGGCTGCGGCCGTGCACGCCGGTGGGCTGCGTGATCCTCGCCGAGCACGCGCTGGGCGATCTGTCGGGCGCGCATGCCGTGGTGATCGGGCGCTCGATCCTCGTCGGCAAGCCGGCGGCGCAGCTGTTCCTCGAGAAGAACTGCACGGTGACGATGGCCCATTCGCGCACGCGCGATCTCGCTGCTGTGTGCCGTTCGGCGGACATTCTGGTGCCGGCCATCGGCCGTCCCGAGATGATCAAGGGCGCGTGGGTGAAGCCTGGCGCCACGGTGATCGATGTCGGCATCAACCGCGTGCCCGCGCCTGAGAAAGGCGAGGGCAAAACGAAGCTCGTCGGCGATGTGGCCTATGCCGAGGCGGCGGAGCGCGCGGCGTGGATTACGCCGGTGCCCGGCGGCGTCGGGCCGATGACGATCGCGTGCCTGTTGCGCAATGCGCTGCTGGCGGCGTGCGCGCGGCGCGGCTGGGCGACGCCGGACCTCTGACCACGCCTCATCGCTGGAAGACGTAGGTTCCCGGCGCGGCGGCGAGCACGGGGCCCATCGGCGGCGGCGTCACGCGCTCGGGCGAAGAGTGCGCGGCGAGCCAATCGCCCCAGGCCGTCCACCATGAGCCGGCGAAGCGCGGCGCCTGCGCCGCCCAGGACTCCGGATCTCGATAGGGATCACACGTCTCGCGCGCACCGAGCCGATAGCTGCGACCGCCGGCGTCGGCGGGATCCGCCGGGGGCGGATTGACGATGCCGACATTGTGCCCACCCGTCGTCAGCGCGAAGGTCACGGGCGTCTTGGCGGTAAGCGCGATCTTGTACACCGATCGCCACGGCGCGATGTGGTCCTTTTCCGTGCCGACGGCGAAGATCGGCGCGCGGATGTCGCCCAAGGAGATCACGCAGCCATCGACGGCGAAGCGTCCGGTGGACAGCCTGTTTTCGAGGAAAAGCCCGCGCAGATACTGCGCATGCATCTTCGCGGGCATGCGCGTCTGGTCGGCGTTCCAGGCCATCAGATCGCTCATCGGCTCGCGTTCGCCGAGCCAATAGTCGCGGATGCGCTTGGACCACACGAGATCATTCGAGCGCAGCGCCTGGAAGGCGCCCGCCATCTGCGTGGTGTCCAGATATCCCTGCGACCACATCAGGTCTTCGAGCGTGGCGAGCTGGCTTTCGTCGACGAACAGCATCAGTTCGCCCGCTTGCGCGAAATCGGTCTGCGCGGCGATCAGGGTGAGGGAGGCGAGGCGGGTGTCGCCGTCACGCGCCATCGTCGCGGCGGCGATGGCGAGGATCGTGCCGCCGAGGCAGTACCCGCACGCGTGAATTTTCTCGCCCGGACACGCGGCCGTCACGGCGTCGAGCGCGGCCATCACGCCGAGGCGGCGGTAATCGTCGAGGCCGAAATCGCGATCCTCCGCATCCGGATTGCGCCACGACACGACGAACACGGTGTGTCCGCGCGCGACGAGCCAGCGCACCAGCGAGTTCTCCGGCGAGAGATCGAGGATGTAGTACTTCATGATCCAGGCCGGAATGATGAGCACCGGCTCGGCATAGACGTCGGGCGTCTGCGGCGCGTAGCGGATCACCTCGATGAAGTGGTTGCGATAGACCACCGCGCCAGGCGTGGCGGCGACGTCGCGACCGACGACGAACGCCTCTGCGCCGGCGGGCGGGCGATGCGTCAGCGCACGTTCGAGATCATCGACGACGTTCGCGGCGCCGCGGACGAGATTGGCGCCGCCCTCCTCGATCGTCCGGCGCCAGACGGTCGGGTTGAGCGCGGGGATGGCGCTCGGCGAGAGCACGTCAAGCGCCTGATGCGCGAGGAAGCGCACCTGTTCGGCACGGCGCGGCGGCAGGCCGTGGACATCGGTCGTCGCTTCCGTCCACCAGGCTTCTGCAGCCTTCGCCGTTTCGGCCATCACGTCGAACGGGAAGCGCTGCCAGTCGTCTTCGGCGAAACGGTGATCGCCGGGAGTGTCGGGCGTGACGGGCGTGCGCTCGAGGCCCATCGCGGCGCGGCCGGCATACAGCGCGAGGCGGGTGGCGTCCGCCCAGGCGCGCGCGGCGAGATCGATCTGCTTGCCGGGCGAGCGCGCCAGATGCGCGGCCCAGTCGCCGATCGCGCCGGCCAGCGCGATCGGCGAGACGCCATGGGTGAGGCGCGCCTCCGCGGCGCGCACTGCGCGATCGAAGGTGGCGAGGCCGGCGGGACGAGGTGGGGGCGATGTCGGCGCGCTCGGCGCAGGCGCCGTGGTCGAAGCGGGCGCGCGTGGGCCGGTGTCGTTCGCTGGCGCTGGCGGCGCGGTTTGCGCGATCGCGGCGGGGGGGTGGGTGTCGGGCATGGCGCGGGTGTGCCCGAGAAAAGTGGCGGTCCCGCAGCCACGCGCCGGGACAGATCGCCGCGCCCGGTCAGACGATCCCGTCCTCGCGATCGCGGATCGCCACATAGGCGCGGGCGAACGCGGCGAGGACGTGGGCGGACGGCGGCGCCGCGCCCTCCGCCACCGCGGCCATGGCCGCATCGAAGAGCATCGCCTTCTCGGTGTCGGTTAGCGTGGCGACATCCACCGGACGCACGCCGTTACTCGGCGGCTTTCGCATCAGCGCTGTCATCGCTGAAAATCTCCTCGATACGGAGCCCGAACAGACGGGCGATCTTGAAGGCGAGGGGCAAGGACGGATCGTACTTGCCGACCTCGATGGCGTTGATGGTCTGGCGCGAGACGCCGAGATGATCGGCGAGATCGGCCTGGCTCCAGGCGCGTTCCGCGCGGAGCACGCGCAGGCGGTTCATCATGCCGTGCGGCCCCGCGGCGACGAGGACAGCGCGATCTGCGAGCCGATGTTGGCGGCGATCGCCGCCGCGAATTGCACGACCGTGAAGCCGATATAGAGCGCGTAGGGCGAGAGCGTGAGTTGGGCGCCGAGGCTCGTGGCGATCGCCCAAATGAACACCGCGGCGGTCACGATCAGCGCCGACCCCGTATAGGCCTGAAGCACGGCACGCTGCTGCAGCTCGTCGGAACGGCGCCAGATGGACCAGCTAGCCCAGGTCGAGCCGATGAATCCCAGGGCGGCGACGGCGGCGAGGACCGCCGCGGCAGCGCCGCTGGCGGCCGTCTGCGACAGGATCGTCAAGGCGCCGGTCGAGACGCCGAGGGCGCCCATGCCCAATGCGCCTTCGCGCGAGAGGGCGCGGTCACGGGGGCGCACCTCCGCGCATTCAGGATCGCCTCCCGCGTCCTGGAGCGCACGTGCGGCCGGCGTTCCGAACACCGCGATGGCGGCCATCATCAGCGCCCACGCGATGCACATCGCCGTCACGGCCCAGCCGACCGCGTGCTCGTCCCGGATCTCCCCTGGGCCGAACACCGCCGTGATCAGCGCACTGACGCCGACGAACAGGTCAAGGGCGGCGCCGAGGATGAAGCCGGTGAATACGCCAAGCAGGGCGTAGACGCCGAAACGAACGGGCGTGGAGCGACCGGCGGCGATCATTTGCGCCAGAACGACCGCGACGGCGCCGATCAGAACCGGCGCGACGTGCAGAACGATTTGCGCCTCGGTCAGGCCGATGCCCAGGCCCTGGAGACGCCCGACCGTCTTGGGCGCGGCAGCGCCAGTGGCGGAGAGGAAGATCAAGAGGCCCGTGACGGTAATGGCCATCTGGCCTGACCTGGCGGGCTGGGGCTTCGTGGCGGTCATGTCAAGCTTCCCTTGCCTTGTGACAAGGAGGCTTGTCTCACATCCATCGGGTCTGGTCAAGCGTCCTTGTCAAAATGACAAGCGCCTCTGACCTGCGGGCTAAATCCCGACGTCGGCGGCCAGCTTCGCCAGGGATGTCTCCGGCCGCGGGCCCATGTGGCCGATCACCTCGGCGGCGGCGATCGAACCGAGGCGGCCGCAGACGTCGAGGGTGCGGCCGGTCGCGTAGCCGTAGAGGAAGCCGGCGGCGTAGAGATCGCCGGCGCCGGTCGTGTCGACGACCTTCACGCCCGGCGTCGCGGTGACGACGAAGGTGTCTTCGCCGGCGGCGATGATCGAGCCTTTCTCCGAACGCGTGACCGCGACGACGGGGCACACCGCGCGTGCGGCGGCGATCGCCGTCTCCAGATCGCGCGTCTCGTAGAGCGCGAGGATCTCCTGCTCGTTCGCGAACAAAACGTCGACGTGGCCGGCGACGAGATGACGGAACGCGTCGCGGTGGCGATCGACGCAGAACAGGTCCGACAGCGTCAGGGAGACTTTTCGGCCGGCGGCCCGCGCGATCTCCGCGGCCAGTACGAAGGCGGCTTTCGCCTCCTCGCGGTCGAACAGATAGCCCTCGAGGAACGTGATGGTCGACGCGCGGATGAGCTCGGCGTCGATGTCGGCGCGTTCGAGCAGCGTCGAGGCGCCGAGATAGGTGTTCATGCTGCGCTGGCCGTCTGGCGAGACGATGATGATGCTGCGCGCCGTGCCGGGCGGGCCCTTGCGCGGGGGCGTGGCGAACTGGACGCCGGCGGCGCGGAAGGCGGTGGTGAAGCGCTCGCCAAGCGCGTCGTCGGCGACCTTGCCGATATAAGCGGCGCGCCCGCCGAAGCTGGCCACGCCCGTCTGCGTGTTGGCGGCGGATCCGCCAGCGGCGACGACCGGATCGGCGAACAGGTCCGTAAGGTACAGCGCGCGGGCGTCGTCGATCAGCGTCATCGCGCCGCGCGTGATGCCGTGCGCTTCGAGGAAATCGTCCGGCGCGGCATGGAGGACATCGACGATGGCGTTGCCGACGGCGACGACGTCGTAGGCGGCGGAGGCGGGCGTTGTGCTCATGGCGCAGCGTGTTTCACGGCGAACGCGTGCGCGCAAGGGTGGCGGCCGAGTGTTGCGCGGCGGCCCGGACAGGGGCAGGAAGCCGCGATGCGGAAGTTCTTGTCCCTTGCAGGCGCTGCGGCGCTGACGGCGTGCGGCGGCGGCTATGCCGTGACGACGCCGGTCTCCACCACCACGTCGCGGATGATGTCGGCGGAGTCTCTCTTGGCGGCGGCCGGGAGACCGGATGCGCCGGGGCCGGACGCGCTCGTGGCGGCGCTCGGCAAACCGGACGTCGACCGCCGGGAAGGGGTGGGCGCGATGCTTTCGTGGCGTCTGCCGGACTGCGCACTGGCGTTGGGCTTCGCGGACGACGGGCAGGGGCGGTTGCGGCTGCGCATCGTGCAGGCCGATGCGCCGAAACCCGGCGCGGCGATCCCCACGCCGGCGCAGTGCGCCGAGCAGGCGCGCGCGCGCGTCGCGGAAGGGCGGTCGTGATGCGGCGTGTGGCGTATCTGACGGGCGCGTCGTGGCGCGGCGGCCCCCTCCAGCTCGGCGAGCTCCCCGGCCCCGATGCCGAGGACTACAAGCTTCTCGAGCCCGCGGCGCGGGCGGCGGGGATCGCGTTCGAGATCCGCCGTTGGGACGATCCCGATCTCGCCGAGGCCGGGTTCGACGGCGCGCTGATCCGCTCGACATGGGACTACGCGCAGCGCGCCGCGGCGTTTCGCGCGCGCCTCGCGGAGGTCGAGGCGCAGGGGCTGCGGCTGTTCAATCCGTCCGCGGTCGTGGCGTGGAATGCGCGCAAGACCTACCTGCAGGAACTCGCCGCGCAGGACGTGCCGACCATCCCCACGGTATGGACCGAGCGTGTGACCCCGCACGACGTGATCCGCGCCTTCGACACGTTCGAGGCGGCGGAGCTGGTCGTGAAGCCGCAGGTCGGCGCGGGGTCGCAGGCGACGATCCGGATCCGCCGCAATGCGTGGTCGGAGGCGGATCTGATCGCGGCGCCCACGGGCCCGGCGATGCTGCAGCCGTTCCTGCCGTCGATCCAGACGGCGGGCGAGACGTCGATCTTCCTGTTCGGCGGCGCGGTGGCGCACACGATCCACAAGCTTCCCGCCGAGGGGAAGTGGTTCGCCAACGTGGACGGCGCGCGGTTCGGCCCGGGCGTGGCGAGCGCGGCGCAGATGGAGGCCGCGCGTGCGGCTGTCGCGGCGTCACCGCGGGGGATGCTCTATGCGCGCGTCGATCTCGTGGAAGGGCAGGACGGCGCCCCGCGCGTGATCGAGGTCGAGGCGATTGAGCCCTACTTGTTCTTGACCTTCGCGCCGCCGGCGGCCGCGGCCTTGGCGCGCGCCTTGGTCGCGGCTTTGGACGCGCCGCCGGCCTGAGTCTTCCCGCCGCGCGCAGCGGCAGGTTTGGCCGCGCCTTTCGCGGGCGTCTTGTCCGGATAGAGGCAGATCGTCCGGATCGGACACTCCGGGCATTTCGGCGTACGGGCGACGCAGGTGTAGCGGCCGTGCAGGATCAGCCAGTGGTGAGCGCCATGGAGATACCGCTTCGGCGTGATCTCCATCAGCTGATCTTCGACGGCGTCGGGCGTCTTGGCGTTGGCGAGCCCGGTGCGGTTGGCGACGCGGAAGACGTGCGTGTCGACGGCGATTGCGGCCTGGCCGAACGCCTCGGCGAGCACCACGCTCGCCGTCTTCCGGCCGACGCCGGGCAGGCGTTCCAGGGCGGCGCGTTCGGTCGGCACCTCGCCGCCGTGCTCGTCCAGCAGCGTCTGGCTGAGGGCGAGCACGTTCTTCGCCTTGTTGCGCCACAGCCCGATCGTCTTCACGTGCGCGGCGATGCCGGCCTCGCCGAGCGCCACCATCTTGGCCGGCGTGTCGGCCGCGGCGAACAGGCCTTTGGTGGCCTTGTTGACGCCCTTGTCCGTCGCCTGCGCGCTGAGCACCACGGCGACGAGCAGCGTGTAGGGCGAGGAATAGTCGAGTTCCGTCTTCGGCGCGGGATCGGCTTCGGCCAGCCGCCCATAAAGGGCGCCGGCGGCGCGTTTCGTCAGAAGGGGCGGGGCGGCGGCGGCGTTGGGCATAGGTCTGGCTCTGCGACGTTCAGTGGCGCCCCTTGGCGCGGCGTGCAAGGCGCGCCACCATTCGTCCCATGTCGCCGCAATGGACACGCCTCGAGACCGCGCCGGCGCCCGCCGCGGGGCCGGTCTATCTGGACGCCGAGCTGAGCCCGAACCGTTCGCTGAGCCAAAAAGCGTTCGCGCTGGTGTTCGGCGCGTTCGCGCTCATCAACCTCGTGGTCGCGATCGGGTTCGTGGCGGCGGGGGCCTATCCGGTGGCCGGGTTCATGGGGCTGGACGTCGTGCTGTTCGGGGCGGCGTTCGCGATCAGCTACCGCGATGGCCGCGCGCGTGAGCGTGTCCTCGTCGCGGGAGATCGGCTGCACGTCGCGCGCGTGCCCGCGAAAGGCGCTGCCGATCATTGGATCGTGCATCCGCATTGGGTGCGCGTCGAGACCGCCGAAACCGCGGTCAATCTGGCCGCGGGCGGGCAAAGCGTTCCGGTTGCGGCGTTCCTGTCGCCGGACGAGCGCGAGGATTTTGCCGGCGCGTTGGCGCAGGCGTTGCGGCGCGCGCGGGAGGAGCGCTGGCCCGTGGCGGATCAGAGCGCCAGCACGTCGCGCATCGAATAGACACCGGGCGGCTTGCCCGTCGCCCAGCGCGCGGCGGCCAGCGCGCCTTTCGCGAACAAGGCGCGATCGAGCGCCTGGTGCGACAGGCGCAGCACTTCCCCATCGGTCGCGAACGTCACGTCATGCTCGCCGATCACCCCGCCGCCGCGTTGCACGGCGAAGCCGATCGCGCCGGCGCGGCGCGGGCCGGTGAGGCCGTCATAAGGCGGAGTGCGCAGGTCGGAGAGCGGCGCGCCACGGCCTTCGGCCGCGGCCTCGCCGAGCAGGAGCGCGGTGCCGGAGGGCGCGTCGACCTTCATGCGATGGTGGGTTTCGAGGATTTCGATGTCCCAGTCCGTCCCGAGCCGCGCCGCGGCCTGCCGGACGAGCGCGGCGAGAAGATTCACGCCGAGGCTGAAATTGCCGGACTTGACGATCACGCGCGCGCCCGCCGCCGCGGCGATCGCGGCTTCGTCGTCGGCGCCCAGGCCCGTCGTGCCGATGACGGCGGCGACGCCCGGCGGCAGTGCGGCGAGCGCGGCGCGCGTCGCGGCCGGGGTGGTAAAGTCGATGAAGGCGTCGCACGCGGGCAGGGCGGCGGGATCGTCCGTGAGCGGAACGCCAAGCGGGTCGAGGCCGGCGAGGACGCCCGCGTCCTTGCCGAGGTCGGGCGCGCCCGGGCGCTCGGTCGCGGCGACGACGGAAAGGCCGGCGTCCTTCGCGGCGCGCACAAGCGCGCGGCCCATGCGGCCTGCGGCCCCGGCGATCGCAACTCGCGTCATGTCGATCTCCTCACGGCGGTTCAGCGCGCATCCTGCGGCGGGGACAGGTTGGGGTCGCCGGCCGCGGCGCGATAGACGGGCGCTGCCGCCGGGCGCGGGCCCAGGACGCGCAGATAGAAGAACGCCGCAAGCAACGCCGCGGCGGCGAGCGCGAAAAAGGCGATGGCGCGCGACAGGCCGTCCAGCGCCGGGGCGTCGACGAGCGCGCCCTTGCCGATCGTCAGCGCGGCCCCGCCGAGCGACAGGATCAGGATCAGCGGGCTGCGCCGCCACACGCCGACACCGGCCAGCGCCGCGACCACGAGGCCCCAGGCGGCCAGCATCGTCCAGCCCTCGCCGATCCCGACGGGCGGCGTCTGCAGATCGAGCGGGCCATGGGCGGCGCGGCGCACTTCCAGCGTGACATTGACGAACGCGAGCACGACCGCCGCCGCTGCGGCCGCGCCGGCGCGGCCCGTCATGCCCTGGCTGCTGCGCAGCGCGGCGTAAAGGGCAAGCGCCGCTGCGGGCGCCGCGAAGGCGAGCGCCAGCGCGTTGGCGATCGGCCATCCCGGCGCGGGCGCTGGGTTGAGCCCCCACCACGGATTGACGACGACGAGGCCCATGATCGCGACGTTCGCCAGGGCCGCGCAGAACGCGAGCGCCTCGGCGACGAACAACAGGCGCCGCGGCTGCGGGCCGAAGCGCCAGGCCAGCGCGATCGCAAAGCCGAGCCAGGCCAGCGTATGCCCGCCGACTTCGGCGAGCGTGGCGTAGGGCGCGGTCATCGCGCCGGCATTGGCGAGGTGACGCACTTCCGCGGACAGGAACACCGCGGCCAGCAGCAGCGCCGCGGCTTCGAGTGTCTGCACGAGCAGGGTGTCGTCACGCCCGACGGTTTGATCGAAGAGCCGTGCAGCCAAAGCGAGCGCGGTGGCCGCGACGATGTAGCTCGGCGCCAGCGCGTTGAGCAGCGGTGTCGCGCCGACGGGGTGCAGCAGCGCGAGCGGCGGGACGAGCCAGATCACGGCGGCGGCAGCCGCGATCGCGGCGCTCGCCTTCAGCGCGGGCAGGGCGTACTGGCGGTCGAACCAGGCGCAGGCGGGCGCCAGCAGCGCGAGGCCGGCGCCGAGCGGGTAGCCCGACAACGCGAAGCCCACGGCGCAGGCCGCGGAGATCGCGGCGCCGACGGCGAACGCGTTGATGGGGCCCACGGCGTCGTCCGCGCGCCCGGCGCGGCGCAGCATCTGCACGAGCGTCCATGCGGTGACGGCGGCGAGCGTCAGCGCCATCAGGCCCCACGCCCAGCCGGGACCGAAGCCGTCGGATTTCCAATGCAGCGCCGCGAGAACGAGCGGCGGCCCGAGCGCGGAAAGGCCGGCGCCGATCACGGGGCGTTCGTGGCGCGCCATCATCGCCCAGCCGCCGACACTCGCGGCGAACGCGAGCGCGGCGCCGGCGGAGACGAGGCCGTTCACACCGAGCACGATGTGCGGCAGGCCGCCCGCGATCGGCGGCAATGCGGGCCAATCGATCAGCGTCGCGAGCGCGATGATCGCGGCGCCGAGCGCGGCGAACACCAGCCCTTCGCGGAACGCGGCGGCGGCGATGACGGCGGCGGCGAGCGCGAACACGCCGGTCGCAGGCGCAACGCCGTGGCCGGTGACATGCGTCAGGCCAAGCAGCAGAAGTCCCGCGCCGATCACGCCCGCAGAGGCAGTCGCGCCGGCTTCGGAGGGCGCCGTGAGCGCGCTGCGCTTCGTGTCGCGCCAGCCGAACGCCACGCACATGGCGGCCACCGCCACGAGATAGACCGACACCGCGACCTGCGCCGCGCCGGTGAAGGCGAACGCGAGCCAGAGCGTCGGCCAGAGCAGGGCCCCCGCCAAAGCGAACCAGGGCAGCAGACGCCAATCGCGCACGCGCACGATCAACAGCGCGGCTCCAGTGATTGCGGCCAGATAGGCGAACAGGGCGGCCGGCGCCGGCCGCGCGAGCGCGACGAGCGCCGGCGCCGCGAACGCAAGGGCGAGGCCGAGCAGAACGAACCAAGGGCCAAGCCGCAGGCTCGCGCCGAGCGCCAGGGCCCCGATCCCGGCCATCACCCCGAGCGCGATCGGCGCGGGCGCAAGCGGCGTCGGCGCGGCCTGCGCCGCGGCCCACACGCCCGCGTAGACGAGCGTCATCGCGGCGGCGACGCCAACGGCGGGCCAATCGGCGATCGGCTTGCCGCGTGTGACGGCGGCTGTTGGCGCGGCCGCTGGCGCGGTCGCGGCGGCGGCGGCGGTGTCGGCGGGGGCGGGCGCAGCAGGCCGGGCCCCGGCGGCGGGCTGCGGCGGCG
>JAGWZE010000052.1 GCA_018969015.1 Alphaproteobacteria bacterium | reverse complement strand
CTGCTCACGCGCTCGGAAAAGGGCATGTCGCTCTTCCGCAGCGGCGCGGCGCCCGTCCATCTGCCGACGCGGGCGCGCGAAGTGTTCGACGTTTCGGGCGCCGGCGACACCGTGGTGGCGACGCTCGGCTGCGCGATGGCGGCGGGCATACCCATCGAGACGGCGATGAACCTCGCCAACGCGGCGGCGGGCGTCGTGGTGGGCAAGCTCGGCACGGCCGTCTGCACGCCGGAGGAGCTGCGCCAGGCCCTGGGCGCCGAGAGCGGCGCGGAAGATGCGCCGGTCGCGATCCCCGCCTCGTGGGAGGACGCCGCGGCCCGCCGGGCGGCCTGGCGTGCCCAGGGGCTCACCGTCGGCTTCGCGAACGGCTGCTTCGATCTCCTGCACCCGGGGCACGTGACGCTGTTGCAGCGGGCGGCCGCGCAGGTCGATCGGCTGATCGTCGCGATCAACAGCGACGCCTCGGTGTCGGCGTTGAAGGGGCAGGATCGGCCCGTGCAGAACGAGGCGGCGCGCGCGTTCGTCCTGGCGGGGCTCAAGGGCGTCGATCTCGTCACGGTGTTCGGCGAGCCGACGCCGCTCGAACTCATCACGCGCCTCGTTCCGGACGTGCTGTTCAAAGGCGCGGACTATACGGAGGATCAGGTCGTCGGCGGCGATGTGGTCAAGGCGGCGGGCGGGCGCGTGGCGCTCATCGATCTCGTCGAGGGGCACTCCACGAGCGCGCTGGTGAAGAAGGCGCGCCGTCCAGGCTGAGCGGCAAGGCGCGTCAGCGCGCGAGCGCAGGGGCGGACGTCGCCCGCTCGTAGACGATGTGCAAATGCGGCTTCCAGCGGCCGTCCTTTCGAATTTCGGACGTCGACACGAACCGGTCCGGTCCCTCGAACCGCCAGCGGGCGCGCACCAGCAGCACCTTGCCGTCGGCGCCGATGAAGGGCGCGGCCGGAAAGCTGATCTCGCCCGGCGCGAGGTTGACCCGCCCGATCTCCACGCCGCCATCCGAGGCGTAGTAGGTCGCTTCCACCCGTTGGCGGCGGGGGTCGAAGCGATAGATGGCTTCGCCGCGATAGACCGCCGGGCCGCCGACCACGGCATGCTCGTCGCGCAGGAACGCGCCTTCGAACATCGGGGAGAAGCAGCGTTCATCGTGCACCGCCGTGGTGGCGGCGAACGCGCCGCGCCAGCAACCGACCAGTTGGTCGAGGCCCGCGAGCGGCGGCGCGAGGCGCGCTGCGGCGTCGGCGGGAGCCGCCGCGGCCAGGAGCAGGGACAGGGCGAGCAAGGCAACGCGTCGCATCGCCAAAGCGTGGTCGCGCGGCGCCCTTGGGTCAACCGGTTACGGGGTGGTTACCGTTCATAAACCAAAACAGGCGGACAAGCCGTGGCAGGGGCGCGCATTGACCGACCAGCCACTTCCCGAGACACGCGACGCGCCGGCGCCTCCGACGGACCCGGCCGCTTTGGCCGCGGCCTTTGCGCCCGACGGGATCGTCGTGCTCGACGCCAATGGCTTTGTCGAATGGGTCAATCCAGCCTTCGAAGCCCTGACGGGCCTCGCCGCCGACGAGATGGTCGGTCACGCGCCGGCTCTGTTTCTTCAGGGCCCTGACGCCGATCTGCCCGCGCGACTCGCGCTGCGGAACGCCGTAAGCGCCGGTCATGCCGCGACCGTGGAGCTGCGCAACTACCACCGCAACGGCGACCTGATCTCGATGGAGGTCGTGATGACGCCGGTGCTGGGGGCGACCGGGGAGCTGGAGCGTTTCGTCGCCACCATCCGCGACACCTCGTCCCGGCAACGCCGCAAGTCCGAGGCCGAATCTCGCGGCCAGCTTGCCCAGGCCCTGGTCGACGCCTCGAGCGCCGGAATCTGGATCGCCGAGCCGGTCCGGGACGACGACGGGGAGGTCGTCGATTTTCGGTGGGTCGACGTCAACCCGGCCGCCGAACTTCTGCTGCGGCATGGGCGCGACGAACTCGTCGGCGCCGCCATGCTCGATCTCTTTCCCGGCGCGCGCGAGACCGGCGTGTTCGACCGGTACGTCGAGGTCGTTAGCACCGGGCGCGAGGCCAATTTCGACGTGCGGTACGCCTTCGACTGGCTCGATGCGTGGTATCGCGTCACGGCGCTGCTTACGCCGACGGGCCACCTCGCCGTCAGCTTCTTCGACGTGTCCGCCGAGAAGGTGGCCTTCGAAGACCTGCAGCGCGCCAAGCAGGACCTTTATGATCTCGCCTCCCAGGTGCCCGGCGCGCTCGTGGCGATCACGCTCAAGGCCGATCTCTCGCTCGAACTCGCCAACGCCAGCGACGCCATGAGCGATCTCGCCGGCTATGACGTGCGCGCCCAGGGGCTGGCGCCGGCGCTGAGCCGCATGAATGCGCTCGACATGGTCCCGGCGCTGGCGCGTTTGCGTGAGGCGCCGAAAGAGCCGGCGCTCGTGCGGTTCCGCTATGCGCATCCCGCGCGCGGCGAGCGCTGGATCGAGTTGTTCGCGCGCCTGGACCGGCTGCCGAACGACGATGTGCGCATCGCCGCCTATGCGCACGACGTGACCGATACGCACCTCGCGCGCCACCGGGCGGAGCAGGCCTCGGAGGCGGCGCGGGCCGCGGGCAACCGTCTCGCCAAGCTCGCCGACACCGTGCCGGGCGTGCTGTTCCAGACGCAGTTCGCCGCCGACGGCGCGATCTCCCATCCTTATGTCAGTCGGCGCACGCGCGATCTGTTCGGCTTCGAGCCGGACGAGCTGCAGCGCGCGCCGGAACGCCGCTTCGAGCGCATTCTCGAGGAGGATCGCGCCTCCTATCTGTCGCTCCTCCGCAACGCCATCGAGGACGGCCAGCCGTTCTCGACGACGGTGCGGATCAAGCACCCCGAGCGCGGCGAAATCGCCGTGCGGATTCTCGGCCAACCGGAGCGCCTGGCGGACGGGTCGACGCTCGTGCACAAGTTCGCCACCGACGTCACCGACATGTTCCTCAAGGAGCAGGAGCTGCGCGCGGCGAAAGACGACGCCGAAAGCCTGGGACGCCGCCTCAGCCTCGCGGCGAGCGCGGGTGACATCGGGTTCTGGGAGTACCATCCCGCGACGGGCCAGCTACGCTGGGACGACGGCATGTTCGCGCTGTTCGGCGTCGACCGGGCAAACTCGACGGGCGGCTATGCCGACTGGGAGCGAGCCGTCCACCCGGATGATGTCGCCGGCGCATCCGCGGTGTTGTCGAACGCGATCGAGAAACGCGAGCCGCTCTCGATCCGCTTCCGGATCGTGAGACCGGGCGGCGTCGTGCGCCACATCGTCGGGCGCGCAATTCCCGTGCGGACGGGGGATGACCTCGCGATGCTGGGCGTCAACTGGGACGTCACCGAATTCATCGAGGCCCAGGAGCGCGCGGACGCCGGCGCCCGCGCGCAGGCGGCGTTCCTCGCCAACATGAGCCACGAGATCCGCACGCCGATGAACGGCGTCATCGGCGTGGCGAGCGCGCTTGCCTCCACCGCGCTCACGCCGCAGCAGCGCGAGATGGTGGACCTGATCCTCACCTCCGGCGATACGCTCGACCGCCTGTTGTCGGACATTCTCGACATGGCGCGCATCGAGGAAGGGAAGGTCGCGTTGCAATGCGCGCCCTTCGATCTGCGCGACGCCGTCGAGACCGCCGCGCAATTGATGCAGATGCGCGCGGAATCGAAGTCGCTGTCCTTCGACGTCACCTACGGCGACGCCGCCATCGGCTGGTTCGAGGGCGATGTCGTCCGGATCCGGCAGATCCTTTCGAACCTTCTGGCCAACGCGATCAAGTTCACCGAGCGGGGCGGCGTCTCGCTGGATATCGACGTGGCCGACGGCGACGGCGGGGACTGCGAACTGCGCATCGCCGTGACGGACACCGGCATCGGGTTCACCGAGGAGGTGCGCGCGCGGCTGTTCGCCCGCTTCGAGCAGGCCGACGCCTCGATCACGCGCACGTTCGGCGGCAGCGGGCTGGGGCTCGCCATCTGCAAGTCGCTGTGCGTGGCGATGGGCGGCGAAATCTGGGCCGAGTCCGCTCCTGGCGCCGGCGCCCGGTTCGAAGTGCGTTTGCCGCTGGTCCGCGTCGCGGCGCCCGCGAGCATCAGCGAAACGGCGCCGGCCTTGTCGGCCGTGAAGGGCGACTTCGAAGGCATGCGCGCGCTGCTCGCCGAAGACCATCCGACCAACCAGCGCGTGATGGAGCTCATGCTCGCGCCGCTCGGGATCGCCGTGACGGTGACCTCCAACGGCGCCGAGGCGGTCGAGGCCTTCGAAGCCCAGAGTTTCGACATCGTGCTGATGGACATGCAGATGCCCGTGATGGACGGGCTCTCCGCCACACGCGCGATCCGCGACATCGAAGCGCGCGAGCAACGCCCCGCGACGCCGATCGTCATGCTGAGCGCCAATGCCCTGCGCGAGCACGAAGATCAGTCGCGCGCCGCGGGCTGCGATCTGCACGTGGCCAAGCCGGTCACGCCCGATCGTCTGTTCGTCGCGCTGGCGGCCGCCGCGACGGTCCGCGCCGAGCGCAACGCCGCCTAGCCTGGACGCGCGCGCGCACCCTCGAACCGCCTGCGACGCTGCGTGCGCGCCGCCCTCATGGTCTGCCGAGACCGGCATTGATAGGGTGGCGCCGTACAGGCTTCGGTCGAACTGGCGAGGACGAAATGGGACGGACATTTTTGGCGCTGTGCGCCGTCGCGGGCGTCGGTCTGGTGGCCGGGTGTGCGATGCTGCCGAAGTTCGCTGCGGCCTCGATCGAGGTTCCGATGGCGCTCGCCACGGCCACGGGCCCCGGCGCTCCGATCGGCACAATCAGGATTTCCGAAAGCCCCAAGGGGGCCGTGCTCAAGCTTGATCTCCGGGGATTGCCGCCGGGGGATCGCGGCTTCCATCTGCACGAGGGCGCGTCCTGCGATCCTGCGCCCAACGCGCAAGGCGCGATCGCGCCCGCGATGGCTGCGCGCGGCCATCTCGACCCTGCCCAGACCGGCAAGCACGAAGGCCCGGACGGCGCCGGGCATCTCGGCGATCTCCCGCTCATCCGCGTGGACGCCGACGGGCGGGCGACACAGACCTTGATCGCGCCGCGCTTGACCACGCTCGCAGCGTTCCGGGATCGCGCGCTCGTGATCCATGGCGGCGGCGACAACTACAGTGACGCGCCCGCCCCGCTCGGCGGCGGCGGCCCCCGCATCGCCTGCGGCGTCGTGAAGTAGGTCATGGACGTCGGCGCGTGACGCGGGGCGCGTCCCGCGTCACGCATCACGCGACGTCAGCATGGATCAACCCGGGGCGATCATGTTCTCCGGCCGCACGATCGCGTCGTAATCCTCGGCCGGAATGCCGTCCTTGATCGCCTCTTCGCGCAGCGTCGTGCCGTTCTTGTGCGCGGTCTTGGCGATTTTCGCCGCGCGGTCGTAGCCGTATTTCGGCGCGAGCGCCGTCACGAGCATCAGCGAGCGGTCGACGCCCGCCTTGATGTTGTCCAGACGCGGCTCGATTCCCACGACGCAGTTTTCGGTAAAGCTCACGGCCGCATCCGCCAGCAGGCGCACGCTCTGGAGGAAATTGTAGGCCATGACGGGATTGAAGACGTTGAGCTCGAAATGGCCCTGGCTGCCGGCGAAGGTGACGGCCGCGTGGTTGCCGAACACCTGCACGCACACCTGCGTCAGCGCCTCGCACTGCGTCGGGTTGACCTTGCCCGGCATGATCGAGGAGCCCGGCTCGTTCTCCGGCAGCGAAAGCTCGCCCAGCCCTGCGCGCGGACCCGAGCCGAGGAAGCGGATGTCGTTGGCGATCTTGAAGAGGCTCGCCGCGACCGTGTTGATCGCCCCGTGCGAGAACACCATCGCGTCGTGCGCCGCGAGCGCCTCGAACTTGTTGGGCGCCGAGGTGAAGGGCAGGCCCGTGATCGCCGCGATCCGCGAGGCAACCGCCTCGGCGAAGCCCACCGGCGCGTTGAGGCCGGTGCCGACGGCCGTGCCGCCCTGCGCCAGCTGCATCAGCATCGGCAGCGTGCTTTCGATGCGGGCGATGCCGTTCTCGACCTGTTGGGTGTAGCCGGAGAATTCCTGGCCGAGCGTCAGCGGCGTGGCGTCCTGCGTGTGCGTGCGGCCGATCTTGATGATCGAAGACCACGCGTGCGCCTTGTCGTTGAGCGCATTGCGCAGCTGCTGCAGCGCCGGGATCAGGCGGTGGACGATCTCCTCCGCGCAGGCCACGTGCATCGCCGTCGGGAACGTGTCGTTCGACGACTGGCTCATGTTCACGTGGTCGTTCGGATGCACGGGCTTCTTCGAGCCCATCTCGCCGCCCAGCATCTCGATCGCGCGGTTCGAGATGACCTCGTTGGCGTTCATGTTGGACTGCGTGCCCGAGCCCGTCTGCCACACGACGAGCGGGAAGTGCGCGTCGAGCTTGCCCTCGATCACCTCCTGCGCGGCCTTGACGATCGTCTCGCCCAGCTTCGGATCGAGCCGACCGAGCGACATGTTCGCCTCCGCCGCCGCCCGCTTCACGATCCCGAGCGCCCGCACGATCGGCGCCGGCTGCTTCTCCCAGCCGATCTTGAAGTTCCCGAGCGACCGCTGCGCCTGGGCGCCCCAGTATTTGTCGGACTCGACCTGGATGGGGCCGAAGGTGTCGGTTTCGGTGCGCGTCGCGGACATGGGAAAGCCTTGAGCTGGTCGGGAATTGCGTGGCCGCGTTTTAGTCGCGACGATTCCAAGGGGCAATGTCGATTGACCTAAACCAGCAAACTGACCCCAAGACTGCGCGCAGCCGTCCGCAGCGCTTGGTCGAAGGTCGCGAGGGGCGCGCCGATCCGTAACGCAAGTTCGAGATATGCGGCGTCGTAGACCGTCAAGTTTTGGCCAAGGGCGACGAGCGTCGTTTCGCTGCCGGCGCGAGACCAGCATTCAGCGTCTGTCGTGATCGGCAGCGCCGCCAGAAGATCGAGACGCGGGCGCACGGCGCCGACGGTGAGGCGCCCTCTGCGAACGGCGAGGCTCATGACGTTCGCGACCTCGAACCAGAACAGCTCCGGCACGCGCGCGCCTGACACCCTGACGGCGTCGAGGATGGCGTCGCCGGCGGCGGACGTCTCGCTCTCGATCAGCCAGCTGATTGCGACCGAGCAATCGACGACGATCGCCGTCACTTTCGGCCTTCGTCGCGGAGCTCCCGCCAGTCCAGGTCCCCGAGCGTCACGCCACGCCGCAAGTCTCGAAGGCGCTCAATCACGGCGTCGACATCCGGTTCGTCTGCCGGGAGCGGCTTCGTCAGGCGCGCGACGGGCTTTCCGTGCTTTGTGATGAGCACGTCCTCTCCCGAGGCGACCCGATCGAGGAGGGCGGAGAGCGTGGTTTTCGCTTCGAAAGCGCCGACGGTGATCATGTGTCTAGGTTTAAACCAGTTGGTCCAACCAGTCAAAATTTCGCCGGGGGCGCGGCGGCGCAGCCGACGTCCGCGGGGGAATGGCAGCGCGCCGACCGCAGACCGGGCCGAGAGGCGTTTCTTCAGCACGAAAGAGTGCTGACGCGGCGAGGGGGCGCCCGCAATCCCGCGTACGGCCCATTCCAGGCCTATCGCTGCCCCTCCCGTTCTCGCCCCGCCCGCGCTACATCCCGGCGATGACCCCAGCGGCCTATGACGCCCTCGACTGGACCGGCGGACGGCTCGTCCGCTACGCGAAGGCGGGCGCGACGCTGCATTTGCGGCTGTCGGAGGTGACGAGCCAGGGGCGGGTCTACAAGCGCACGCTCGACACGTTCTTCCGGCGCGAGTTCCGGGATTGGCGTCCGCGCTATGGCGATTTCTCCGTGGAGATTCACGTCGAGCTGCTGCCGGGTCTGCCCAAACTGGATCTCGACAATCTCGCCAAGGCGATCCTCGACGGCGTGAAGGGCGCTGTGTTCTTCGACGATGCCCAGGTGGCGCGGCTGCTCGTCGAGCGCCGGGAAGGGGCCGTCGAGCGCATCCATGTCTCGATCACGCCCTACGCCTCCGGCGCGTGGGACGAGACCAGGGGCCACGGCGCATGAGCCGGCAGGTGTGGGCGGCGGCGATCGGCGCGGCATGTTTCGCCGGCCTCAGCGTCGCGTTCGCCGCGCTGGCTCAGCCGCGCGGGTGCGCCAGCCAGCTCGGACCGCTCTGGGGGCCACTCTTGTGCCCCATGGAGGGGCTCGGCACGGCCTGGAGCGCCATGGACCTGCGCGAGCCGCCGGCGCTCGCCGCCGAGCGTGCGCGTTTCGACGCCAACGTCGCGGGCTGCCTGCATGACAAGGATGAACGTCGTGTCGCCGATCGGGCCGCCGCGTTCGCGTGCGTCCGCAACCGGGTCTGGGCGCGCACCCGGGCCCTCGCCGTCCGCAGCGACCCGCAGACCGCGACGGGCCGTTGGCTGATGGACGGGCCGGCGGCGAGCGGGGAGCTGCGCGTGCTCGAGCTGTCGCCCACTGCCGTCCGCGTCGAGCTGAAAACGGTGTCGCAGAGGCGCGGGCACATGTGCGCGATTGCGCTGGACGACGCCTGGCGGCGCGAAGGCGAGATCGCCTGGAAGGGGCGGCTCGAGCCGACCCATCCCGAGTCCGAATGCGACATCAGCCTGCGGCGGCTGAGCGACGGCACGCTGCGTGTGGATTCGACGAGCCGCTGCGCGTGGATCTGCGGCGCGGCGGGCGAGTATCGCGGCCAGTACGATCTGCAGCCCTGAAGCGGCCTATTTGTACTTGGCGAACGGCGTCGGAACGGCGGTGCCCGAGGCCTTGGCGATCAGACGGTTCTCGGCGTCGTAGAGCTCGCCTTCGGTGAAAGCGATCGTTTTGCCCCAGCGGATCACGCGGCCGACGCCGCGGAGCCTCTGCCCGAGCGTCGCCGGCCGCAGGAAGGACGTCTTCATTTCGAGCGTCGGCGCCACGTGCGTCATGCCCGAAGCGACCATGCAGGCGATGGACATCACCTCGTCCAGCATGGCGCACAGATAGCCGCCCTGGATCTGGCGCATCGGATTGGAGAAGTCTTCCTTGGCCGCGAACGTCGCTTCGACCTGCTTTGCGGCCTGATCGACGGCGATGATGTCGAGGTCGACGAGCTCGGAGCCGCGCGGTCGAGACCGGGCCGACCGGAAGCGCGCAAGCAGCTCCGCATCGGTCGCGGCGGGCCGATCGGTGGCGGGCGGCGACGGCTCCGTCACGTCACTTCTTGCGGAAGGCGTCGAGGCTCACGACGGCGCCCGATCCCGTCGCGGCGGCGGCGGCGGGCGCAGCGGCCGGCGGTTCCGGCTCGATGTCGATCGGCTCTTCGATCGGCAGCGGCGAGGCGGCGCGCGGTTCGTCCGCGAGCGAGTCGAACTGCAAGCCGAAGCGTACCGACGGGTCATAAAAGCGGGTGATCGCCAGGAACGGCACCGTGAGCGGATAGGGCTGGCCCTGGAACTTCAGGATCACGCGGAAGCGATCCGGGAAGACTTCGAGGTCCCAGAACTGGTGCTCGAGCACGATCGTCATCTCGTCCGGATAGCGCGCGGAGAGATGATCCGGGATGATCACGCCCGCGGCATGGGTCCGGAACGTCACGTAAAAATGGTGCCGACCGGGCAGGCCACGACCGCCGACGCAGCGCGCCAGAGCCGCCTTCACGACACCGCGCATCGCCTCCTGGGTGAGAACGTCATACCCGATCAGGTCTTCGGACATGGAACGTTTCCTCCGCAGCTTCGCTTGGTTCGGACCGTGGTGTCGGGCCGGTGTTTGGATCGGTCGTCACACGCTTAGCGTGGGCTCGGCCCGAGTCAATCGAGCCACCGTCCAACGCGAGTTCACCATGATCTGCTGCCGCCGTCGCGCGAAAACGCGCAGCGGGTGAATTTGCGCTCACACGTCGGGCGAGCGCGCGCGGGCGGCGCGCGCGGCCGGGAGTTCGCCGACCCGGTCTGCGATCGCCGCGAGGCGCGGCGCATGCGTGTCGAACCACGCGCGCCGCGGCCGCCAATCGACCATCCGCCAGAGATAGAGATCGATCGCGCTCATGCGGCTGCCCAGAAAAAACGGCGTCTCCGCAGCGGTGTTGAGCCCACGATACAGCTGTTCGCGACGCGCATCCGTGGCGCGCCGCAGCTTCTCGCCCGCAGCCGCGTCCCCCTCGACGAAGCGGGTCGGGATGTCGCCATAGGTGAAGGTCGGATACACGGCCGCGACGAGGATCACGAGCACGTTCAGGAAGCGCGCACGCTCCGACGCATCGACGGGCGGCGCCAGATTCGTATGTGGATAACTCTCGGCGAGGCGGAGCAGCATGGCGGCGCTTTCCGTCATCACCTCGCCGTCGGGCAGAATGAGCGTGGGAACCTGCAGGAGCGGATTGACCCGCGCGAGCGGCGAGGCCGCCCAATCGTCCTCCCACGCGAGGTCCACATAGGCGGTTTCGGCATCGCACAGGCGCAACGC
>JAGWZE010000051.1 GCA_018969015.1 Alphaproteobacteria bacterium | reverse complement strand
TCGCATTGTCCGGTCACGGAAGACGGGATAGCGGACGACGCGTCCTCCCGCGGCTTCGATGCCGCCGGGAATCAAGAAGTCACAAGGATCGGGCGCGAGCGCTGTCGAGCCGGGCGGAATGACGGCTCTGGCCGCCAGAAAGACTGCGGATGCGGCGCCGTTCGTCGCGATGATGCCTTCTGCCGGGACAATGGCTCCGCGCTTGCGATCAAGGAACGTCGACACCGCGGTTCGAAACTCGGGAAGCCCGAACGGCGGTGCATACCCGAAATGTCCGCGCGCGGCGTAGGCGGACAAGGCATCGCGAACGAAAGCCGGGGCGCCGAAGTCCGAGTCTGCTGCAGTCAGCGGGATGACGCCCTCGGGCATTTCGGCCCAGCGATGGTTGTAAGCAGTCGCTCTGAGGCCGGCTAGGTCGATGTCGTCGTCGCTAAAGGCCACGCGCCGTCTCCAGAGCAAGGGGAAGTTCAGGAACGAGAGACGACGAGAAGAAATCCTGCTCGATCTCGCGCCCCCTACGGACCTGCCGGATGGCCCTTGCGCGTCGAGACGAAGCATAGGCGCCAAGCAACGTGCGACAGGCCTCCGCGCTGTTCGCCGTCAATGCGTAGGACAAATCATAGGCGTCCGTGAGCGCGTTAGTGACGCCTTGGCTCGTGAATGGCAGAAGCGGCTGCGCGGCGTCGCCGGCCAGGATGACCCTGTCGCGGACGATCGAGGTCGCCGGATCAAGATCATGTGCGCTCCAATGATAAGGGGCTGCGGTCGCGAGGCCCCGAACGAGGCTAGGAGGCAAAGCGCCGCCGAAAACGTCCTTGAATTCGGAAATAAGCGCGCTCGTCCCACGATCGTCCAGAGCGCCGTTTGACGGAAACTGAAGGAAGACGACGGCGTTGCCGAGGCCAAGATGGAGACCGCCGATTGCAAGGTGGCGGCCGCGGTCCATCCATTTGCACAAGCGCCCAGCCAATGCTTCGATCACCGATGGATCGCGGATGGGAAAGAGAAGTTCGTCGACGCGCCCCTTTCGGAGCGGACGATCACCGAAGCAGGATTGCCGCACTGCGGATCGGATCCCGTCGCAGCCGACGACGTAGTTCGCCACGCCGATCGGGCGCGCACGTGAAATGAGTATCGAGTGCTGCGGATGCATCTCGACACTGTCGATCCGGCCTCGGCCTATCACGGCGTCATCTGACACGGCCGATTGGAGCGCAGCGATCAGATCGCCGCGTCTGACAGCGAACGCGTCGCGGAGTGGTTCCGAGAGAATGATCGCGCCCGATGCATCGCGGATTTCGACGCCCGTAACAGGACGGCCAACGCGCTCCGGGCGAACGCCGAGACCAAGGAGCGCACGGACGCCGGCGTCGAGAAGCAAGAAGCCTTGACCCGCATGCGCAGTTGCGTCGGCATTCTGCTCCCAAAGTCTGAAGCTTCGGCCGCGTCGCGTGAGCGCGGCTGCGAGCGCCGTCCCGCCGACACCGGCGCCGACGATGGCGATATCGACATGTCTGGGAGGGGACGGCCACCAATTCTGGTGCGCACTTTCAGCATCCTGCGCGGCCACCCCGAGCGCTCCGTCCGCAACGCGAAAAATCAGGGCGCATTCAGTAACTCATAAGCACGGCGGCGCACGACACACCAAAAGATATCGAACCAAAACTTTCGCGCGTCAGAGCCGTCTGCCGCTGCGGAGGGCCTGCGTCGCACCGACGACTGGAGTGATGTCGGCGGCAACGACAGGGGCTTGCAGGATCCAGTCGAACCCCACATCGAGCATTCGAGCTGACTGCGAATGCGACATGCTTCGTACGACTGCGATGACAAAGGGCGCCAACTTTTCGTCGGCCTTGAAATACGAAAGAGCCGCGATGGCGCTCGAAGGATCGCCCTCGAAGTCGACGATCACGAGGTCCGCAGAACGATGTTTCGCTTCCTGAAACGACCACGTAGCGTCGATGCGCCAACTGCCGGCGGCCTCACGCATCAGACCGGCGATTTGCCGAGCGAGAACGGGGTCCGGCGACATGATCAAAACATGCATTGGTTCGTCTCCCGCACGTGAAGCGCGCGGAGTCGGACGAATGCTCAATACACGCGATGGGAACTGAATTTAGTCATCGCGCTGTCGAGTTAGATGCTCTTCGTGTGGAACGCGGCAACGCGCAATTGTATGTCCGCGGCCCCGTCGTCCAGCGACGACGACAAGCCGACTGCAACGATCCCGGCCCTGACGGTGGGTGGCCAACCCGATCTGTAAATCTCGGCTGCTCCGGCGTTACCGCCAGCGTAGACGGCGGCGGCTTGACGTCAGCCGAACTACCTAGCGAGGTCGCCAAGACGTGCGCTCTCCCACGGAAGCGTACCGCAAACCAGTGTGCCAGAAGTGTGCCAGAAATGTCGGATTGTCCTGGATGTTGCGAGACGCAAACGGACGATCGACATCCGAAATGCCAAAGAGATCCAGTATGTTACGCCAAGGCCCGCCAAAACTCGCCACTGCCTGAAATCGCCTTTAGGCCTGCTCTTAATCAGCGGGTCCCAGGTTCGAATCCTGGTACACCCACCAAGAAATCAAAGAGATTTTCCTCTCCTCAAAAGTCGCTGAAGGCTTCGGGTCGTCACTCGGTCACCACCGGGAAAGCGAGGAGAGGGGCATGCGGACCTAGTAATCCAGCCCGATCGCGAGAAAGGCGTGGAAGCCCGTTGGCCCGCTTTCGTCCTCGAACGTCGGGCCGGCCGAGGCAAGCAGGCGCACCGGCGCACGAAGGCGGTAGATCGCCCCCAGCCCGAGGCTGGTGGCGGATGCGCCGTCGTCCGTATCGGCGCCCTTTCGTTCCGCCTCGAGGCCGACGGTCAGATTGCGCGTTACCTCGCGTGACACGGCCATCGCGCCGGTCCAGAAGTTCCGATTGCCGCCGCCAGGATTGATCGCGTAGCCGCCGCCGCCGAACACCGACCAGGCGCCCGCATCTTTCTGGACCCACACCGGCAGAAACCCCGTGACGCGGCCCGCGCCCATACCGTTCGTGGCGGTGGGCAGTGTCACGCCCGGGAACACCGCAGCCGACAGTCCGCGCTTCTCGTCATGGTAGAACCGATACTTTACCGACGCGGCGACGTCGCCCGCGCCCCATGACGTTCGAGTGTTCTCGTGCTTGTAGGCCGCCGGGAGTTCGACGGTAACCTGAACGTCGCGCATGGCGCCGTAGTTGATTTCGACGCCCGCTGCGCCCTCGAACGCGCCGCCGCGGCCCTCCGCATCGACGAGCGGCGCATAAATCTCCCAATGACCCGGTTCGGTGGGTTCGGGGTCGTCGGTCAGGAAGGGCGGGCCGGCCCAGGCCGCAATGGGGGAGAGCAGGCAAGCCGCGAAGACGACGCCGAGCTTCAGGCGGTATTCGACCATTTGGCGGGTCATTTCATACCTCCGTCGACAGAGCGGCCGGCGCTGCCCGCTGGCGAAGGAACAGGATCAGCGCGACGATCGCGAGCCCGAGGACGAGCGAGGCCAGCGGCCGGCTGAGTTCGAGGCCGCCCTTGGCGTGCGGCTTGTCGAGGAAGTCGCCGACGACCGCGCCAAGCGGACGGGTGAGGATGAAGGCCGCCCAGAACAGCGCAACGCGATCGAGCGACGTGCGGAAATAGGCGAGGGCGATCAGCGCCAGGACGCCGCCGAATATGGCCGCCGATCCCAGATAGCCGAGCGGGCCGTCGGCGATCCAATCCCCGAGCGCGGTGCCGAGCGTCTGCGAGAAGGTGATCGTCACCCAATAGAAGAGTTCGGCGCGCGGCTCGTGGACGGAGCTGATCGAGACTGTCCCCAGCGATAGACGCCAGACCAGGAGCGAGGCGAGCACCAGGCCCAGAAGGAGCAGCGAGCCGCCTGGATAGCCAATCCCCATCGAGCGGGTGACAAAGTCGGCCATCGTCGTTCCGGCCGTCGTCGAGGCGATGATCGCCGCCCAATAGAGCCAGGGATTGAACCGCCGCGCGCGGATCTGGAGGAACACCAGGACCGCGAGGGTCAATCCGAAGATCGCCGTCCCGATCAGATATCCGTTGAGCCAGAAGGACGTCGGCGCGTTCGCCGTCGTCTCCCCGAGCCAGGTCATCGAGACGCTGTCGCCCGCCGTTTCGCCGAACGTGGTCGCCAGGATCTTGATGACCCAGAAGCCGAGTGTGACCGCGGGGACTTTGGCCAGCGCGTCATGGGGGGAATGGGACAAGGACTTAGCCTTTCGGTTGCCGAACCTGTGTCCGACTTGGTAGGGCCGGGCGCGCCGGTGGCCATAAGCAGGCGCTCAAAACCCCTTCGATAAGCGGTTGTCCCATGAAGATGCTTGCTGACGCCCTTGCGCGGGCCCAACGCGCCGCCGGAACTTGGCCGTTCGCGGCGCCTTCGGCGCTGATGGTGCTGCAGATCGTCGCTGCTGCGTTTTTCGTCGTCGACGGCTTCGAAGACCAGATCGCCGCCGCCCGCAGCGGGTTCAGTCTCGACCTTGCGATGGAGTGCCTCATCGCGCTCGCGCTCTTGGGCGGGGCTATTCACAGTTCGCTCAGCATTCTGCGACTGAGGCGCGACCTCCTCTGGAACGAGCAGTCGCTTCGCCGCGCGCGCGGCGCCCTCTCAGACCACATCGCCCACCGGTTCGCGGACTGGGGGCTGACCAAGGGCGAAGGCGAGGTGGCGCTGTTCGCGCTGAAAGGCTGCGACGTCGCCGAGATCGCCCGGTTGCGCGGCGCGGCGACTGGCACCATCCGATCCCAGCTCAGCCAGATTTATGCCAAGGCCGGCGTGAGCAGCCAGGCTATGCTCGTATCCGTGTTCATCGAGGATCTGCTGGAGAAGCCAATCGAGGTTCGGACGATGGCGAATTAGGTAGGGACCGTCCGCGCCTTGGGGCAGGGGCGCTCGCCTCAGATCCACACGATGCCGAGCCAGGCGGACATCGGCTCGTAACCTTGCACGGCCGTGAGGTTGGCGCCGGGTTGAGGCCAGCTTGCCGGTCCACCATGCACCAGAGCCGAGGGCGCAGGCCCGTACGGCCTGGAACGCGGACGACATGCAACTGGTGCTTCCCAGGATTCCGAAATGGGTGTCGCCGGCGCTCGGCGTCGCGCTGTTCGCTGTCGCCGGCGTCGTCGTATGGCGAGAGGCGCATGCGATCTCGGCGGCCGAGTTCGGGGCGGCGGTCGCCGGACTTCGCCCTGAGGCGCTTCTTCTGGCGGGCTTGCTGACCGCGGCGTCGTTCGCCTGCCTGATCGCCAACGAGTCCGTGGCGCTGCGCGGGCTTGGCGCGCCTGCGCCAGCCCGGCGCGTCGCGCAGGCGGCGTTCACGGCCTACGCGCTGTCGAACGCGATCGGATTCTCGTTCGCGACGGCGCCGGCCGTGCGCACCCGGTTCTACAGAGGCGTCGTGTCGCCGACCGCCATCGCCGGCGTCTCCGCGATCACCGGAGCGACGGTCGCAGCCGGCGCGGGCTTGACCGCGGCAGGCGGTCATATCCTGAGCGAAACCGCGCCCGGGTGGCGCGCGCTCGGGGGCGTCGGGATCGCCGTTGCGCTTTGCGCCGTTTGGCTCATCGGGCGCGCCCCGCTCGGCGCGCGTCTCTTCGGGACTTCACCGCGGCGTCGCTGCGCCGCGATGCTGCTCACCGCCGCGACGGATTGGGCGTGCGCGACGGGCGTTCTGTACGTGCTCCTGCCGCCGGGCGCGATCTCCTTTCCGGCGTTCGCGGTGATCTTCGTGGGCGCCGGCATGGCGGGGGCCCTCAGCGGCGCGCCGGGCGGTGCGGGGGTCTTCGAGGCGACGGTCCTGGCGCTCTGGCCGGGCTCGGACGCTTCCGGCGCCGTGGCGGCGTTGATCGCCTACCGGATCATCTACACGCTCGCGCCGCTCGTCCTTGCCGGGGCCGTACTCGGCCGCGACATCGCGCGGTCGGCCTCGCCGGAGACCCGTCGCGCAGCCGCTCATCTTGGCGGCGCTGCGGCCGAGCTTGCGCCACCGGTGTTTGCGGCGCTCGCCTTCGTGGCGGGGCTGGTTCTGCTGTTCTCGAGCGCGACGCCGGCATTGGCGCCGCGCATGGCGGCGCTGACGCGCGTGGTGCCCCTGTTCGTCGTCGAGCTGTCGCATTTTCTCGCCAGCCTCGTGGGTGTGCTGCTGCTCATCGTGGCTGCCGGTCTCTGGCGCCGGCTCGAGGGCGCATGGGCGGCGAGCCTTGCCTTGTTGGGCGCCGGCATCCTTTTCGCCGTGTTGAAGGGCGGCGACGTCGAAGAGGCGGCGCTGTTGGGGCTCGTGGCCGCGGCGCTGGCGCCGGCGCGCGCGGCGTTTACGCGGAAGAGCCGCCTGACAAGCGCGGCGCTCAGTCCCGCCTGGCTTTTGGCCACCGCGGGCGCCGTCGCGTCGGCGGGGTGGCTGGGCTTCTTTTCCTACCGGCACGTCGAATACATGGACGAACTCTGGTGGACGTTTCTGCGTGACGCGGACGCCTCCCGCTTCCTTCGCGGCGGAGCGGGCGTGGCGCTCGTGCTCGCGCTTGCCGCGCTCTGGACGCTGCTGTCGCCGCCGCGTCCGCGATTTGCGGCGCGGCCATCGGCTGCGGAGATCGATGACGTGGCCCGCATCCTCGAGACCGCGAAAGACATGCGCGGGGACGCGCATCTTGCGCTGTTGGGCGACAAGGAGCTGTTCTTTTCCGCGAGCCGGGCCAGCGTCATCGCGTTTGCACGCCGTGGAGCGCGCTGGATCGCGATGAGCGAGCCTGCCGGCGCGCCGGACGAGCGCGCAGACCTCTTGTGGCGGTTCGCCGAAGCCGCGGACGCGGAGGGCGCGTCGCCCGTCTTCTATGCCGTGACCGCGGCGTTCCTCGCGGACGCGGCGCAGCTGGGGCTCATCGTACGCAAGATCGGCGAGACGGCGATCGTGCCGCTGCCGGCGTTTTCGCTGCAGGGGGCGGCGCGCGCCAATCTGCGCGCGGCGCGCAATCGCGCCGAACGCGAAGGGGCCACGTTCGAGGTGGCGCCCGCGGGAAGTGCGCGCGCGCTCGCCGCCGAACTGCGCGCGGTGTCCGACGCCTGGCTCGCCGCGCACAGGGGACGGGAAAAGTCATTCTCGCTCGGCCGCTTCGACATCGCCTATCTTGATCGTTTGCCGCTCGCGCTCGTGCGGCGCGAGGGGCGGATCTGTGCGTTTGCCAACATCTGGGCGACGCCGGATCGGCGCGAGTTGTCCGTCGATCTCATGCGCTACGACCCGGCCCACGCGCCCAAGAACGCCATGGACTATCTCTTCGTGCGGCTGATGGAGTGGGGCCGGAGCGAAGGCTATGGGGAGTTCGATCTCGGCATGGCGCCGCTTTCGGGTTTGCCGGCGCATCGGCTCGCGCCGCTGCTTTATCGGCTGGGCGCGGCGATGTTCGAGACCGGCGAGGGTCTGTACGGATTTCGTGGCTTGCGCGCCTTCAAGGACAAGTTCGAGCCGCAGTGGCGCCCGATGTACGTCGCGACGCGACCCGAAGTGTCCGCCGCCGCCGCGCTCCTGGACGCCGCGCTGCTGACGAGCGGCGGCTGGATCGGCCTGGTCCGCGCCTGAGCGGCCGACTCACACGCCCGCGCGCACCGCCCGGCCGGCGCGCGGCGCGACATCGGAGAACCAAACACCATCGCGCACTGCGCAAGCGACGCCGGCGATCGAATAGGCGACGTCGGTCGCGACCTGACGGACAACGGTCGGGCCGCCGACGAATGACGGGCCGAACGTAAACGCGAGGTCGACATGATCGACCTTGGCAAGCGCCGTGGCATGAAACGGCTGCGGCGCGAAGAAGCGCATCGCCGTGAATGTCCCGGTCTTTTCGTCCACGGTGAGCTGGACGCGAATGTGGGACTGGAGATCCGCGACCTGATCGAGCAGCGTACCCGTCGGGCGGGCGGTTTTCGCCATGGCGAAATCGAAGGTCGCGATCCCGTCGCGCTCGGCGACGAGCGTGCCCGCGCCAGACAATGACGCACGGATCCGATCGAGCAGGAGATCGCGCTCGTCGGGCGTGTCGCGGACAGTGTCGGCGAGGCTCTTGCTCTCCTGCGCCGATGTGGGGGGCGCCAGCGGCGTCCACGTGCGCGTCGCGACGGGATCGAAGCGCGCCGCCACGCGCACGCCCTTTTCGGCCACCGTCTCGACGAAACTCAGCCGGGGGGAGGCGTGCGCTTCCGCCGTCGCGCGGCGAAACGCCAGATCCAGGGCCGCGCGGGCCTGCGCCTCGTCGGCCCGTGCCGCAGGGGCGCTCACCGCCACGAGCACCGCGCCGGCCGCCAGGGCGCCTGCGATCCTTGAGCAGACATGGGCCATGTCAAACGCCTCCGTGCGGGGTCTTTTGCATCCGTCACCCCTTCCTAGCTTCGGGCGTCTTCCCGGCGGATCGACGCCGCCTCACAAGATTGCAAGGTTCATGTCGGGACGAGGCGTGGCCGAGCGGCGCAGTGTGGGTCGTCACGGAGCGAACGACATGCCGGGTTTGATGCGCGGGGCGCTCGCGGTGGCGCTGATGGCGATCGCAGGTTTCGTGGGAACGGCGGCGGCGGCGTGCCCTCTGCACCGGACCCCGCGCGCGGCGCTGCCCAAGCCCGTGGCGGATTTGCCGCTCGTCGTCACCGCAGCCCCCGTGTCGCCCAAGCCCTTCGTCGTCTGGATTTCGGGTGACGGCGGATGGGGGGAGATGGAGCGGGACGTCTCGCGTCTGCTGCAGCGGGACGGCGCGCCGATGGTCGGCGTCAATACGCTGCGTTACTTCTGGCTCCAACGTCGACCCGAGGAGGTCGCGGCCGCGCTGGACCGCATCGTCCGCGCCTATGCGCCCGCATTCGGGCGTGACCGGTTCGTGCTGGTGGGGTTCTCCTTCGGGGCGGACATGGCGCCGCTCGTTATCGATCGCCTCAGCCCCGACGTGCGCGCGCGGATGGACCGGGCCGTGTTCCTCTCACCGGCGCGGCGCGCGGCGTATGAAGTCGGGCCAGCGACCTGGTTCGGCGTGGGCGACAAGGACGAGGTCGGACCGGCGATCGCACGTCTCCGGAGCCTCGACATCGTGTGCGTCCGTGGCGCACGCGACCCCCTCGCATCGTGTCCCACGTCTTCCGCGACACGTTACACCATCGTGGACTTGCCGGGTGGACATACGCTCAAGGGCGATTGGCCCTACGTGGCCCGCCTCGTATTGGGAAAGCCGCCGGCATGACCGAACCGAAACCCTTGCACGAAGCCGCCGACAGCGGCGCGCCCGCGTCCGGGATTGCGTCCGCCTTGAAGGCGCTCGATCAGCTCGCGCTGAGCCTGCTGCGCACGCCGTTCGCGCGGCTGAGCCGCGGTGAAAAGCGCGTGCTGCTCAAGATCGCGAAGGAAGAGGCCAGCGCGCGCGATCCCGAACAGCTCCATGCGGAGGAAAGCGATTTCTGGGATCGCCTGGCGGATCGCGTCGCCGCCATCGGCGGGTCGTGGCGATTCATCTTCTGCTTCGCCGCGGCCCTCGTGGGATGGATGCTGCTGAACTCCGACATTCTGCAGCGGTTCGGCCTAGCGTTCGATCCGTATCCCTACATTTTCCTGAATCTCCTCCTGTCGACCATCGCCGCCATACAGGCGCCCGTCATCATGATGAGCCAGAACCGCCAGTCCGCGCGGGACCGGTTGGCGGCGCAGACCGATTTCGAAGTCAATCTGCGCGCCGAGCTTGAGATCATGCGCCTCCACGACAAGCTGGACGCGCTGCGCGCGGACGCGCTCGAGGCGGGATTGGCGGAGATCCGGGCTGAGCTCGCGGCGCTTCGTGGCGTGCTGACGGCGCGGGACGGCGCGGCGCGCTGAGCGCGGCAGAATATAGGGGCGCCGGCGCGGGGGGAGGCCGCGCCGGCGCCGTCACCTTTACGGTGTCTTCTTCGCTTCTGCGGTCGTGGCTGCGGCGGCCTTCTTATGCGCCTCCGCCGCCTTCTTGTGCGCCTCGGCGGCCTTCACGTGTTCGGCTGCGGCCTTCTCCGGCTGCTTCGCCGCGTGTGCGGCCTTGGCGGCTTCGGCATGCGTCTTGGCGGCGGCGGCATGCTCATCCGCCGCCTTCGCATGTTCGGCCGCCGTCTTCGCCGGCGCGGCGACAGGCTTCACGGGCGCGGCGGGAGCCGCCGCTGGCGCCGCTGCAGGCGTTGCGGTCTGCGCGAACGCGGCCGGGGCAGCCAGCACGGTAAGTGCAGCGAGCGCGGCGACAAGTTTGCGGGTCATCTTTCGGTCCTTGATCTGCACCGACCTTCGACGTCGGCGCGCCCATCCTCTTCCGCTGGATTGGACCCGCGCTGCGCAGAGCCTCACAAACGCGACAGGATTGCGGGGCGCTTCGCCGCGCCCCGCCCGAGCATCTGGCAGAAATGTAAGGCGGCGGCCCGGCTGCCGACAGGCGCCGCGCCTATGCCGGTTTCGTAAGTGGCCGATGAAGGGCCAGGCGGGGAACCGGTATGGGCAACGCGGCGCGGCAGATCTTCCAGGAGCCGACGGGCCGGCGGTGGCGCCTGTTGAGGCGCGTTGCGGCGGTGGCCGGTGCGATCGTCGCGGTCCTGATCCTCGCGCTCGCGTTCGACGCGGTGGCGCCGCCGCGCTTGCAACCAACGCCGCTTCGTCTCGTGGCGCGTTCGCTCAAGCCCTCGCCGCCGCCGCGTGCGGTGGC
>JAGWZE010000026.1 GCA_018969015.1 Alphaproteobacteria bacterium | reverse complement strand
GAAATTCCCATGAGAACGATTTTGGCATTGGCCGCTGTCGCGGTCCTCGCTTCCGGCTGTGCAACGGTTACGCGCGGCACCAACACGGCGTTTACAGTCGAGACCACGCCGGGGGGCGCGGCTGTTCAAACGAGCAACGGATTTTCGTGCACTTCGACGCCATGCACTTTCAAAATGCCTCGCAAGTCGACGTTTGCGGTCACGGTTACCAAGCCCGGCTATAAGTCCGTCACATCGAACGTCGTCACGAAGGTTGCCGGGGCTGGCGGGGCCGGTATGGCCGGTAACGTGATCCTTGGAGGCGTGATCGGCGCCGGCGTGGATGCTGCCTCGGGCGCAATGCTGGATCTCGTTCCAAACCCGATGCGCATCACGCTCGAACCTGAGACGCCGGCCCCGGCGCCGGCCGCCGTCGTGCAAGCGGCCCCGGCCCCCGCGCCGGTGGCAACGCCCGCCGCGTCGCCGCCGGCTGCAACGGCGGCGACGACAGCTCCAAAGAACTAGATCCGATCTCCTATGCAGACGTAACGCCCCCGCGCCTTCTGGGCCGGGGGCGTTTTTGTTCGACGGCGCGGCCAGCCTCGCCACCGTTAACCCGAAACCCGCGCCAAATGCGCATCGCAGGCCGGCCATGCGCATGGGCGTTAACCGGCCAAAGCACGACCCGAGCCGAGCCGTCCGAAATCGGGCTGGGCGAGCCCAAATTCAGACCAAGCCGCGCGCGTTCGGTGGTAAGCGCGTGGGTAGGCGGTGGGGTGAAGTAAAATGCGCTGAAAATTCAATGAGCCCTGGCAGCCCGTAGGGGAGTCGAACCCCTCTTTTCAGGTTGAAAACCTGACGTCCTAACCGATAGACGAACGGGCCGTCTGCAGGGAGACGCGGGTATATCGACGACCGCCGGGGCATGCAAGAGGCTGGCGCGCGGTTCGCCCGCGAGCGGCCAACGGGCTCAGCCCGGCTTGGACTCGGCGGCGTCGACGAGTTCGACTTCGGCCTTTTCCCCGCCGCCGAAGGTGTTGCGCTTGGCGCGGACGGCGGCGTGGATCAGGGCGCCTTTCCGGGAGAGAACGTCGCCGATCGGCTGGCCGCCGGCGCGGAAGGCGATGCCGCGCACTTTGCGGCCGGCGGGGTCTTCCAGCACGAACCGCACGTGCTCGCCGCCTTTGACCGGCGCCGAGTAGGACACGCGGACGTCAGCCAGACCAAAGATCGGCTCGGGGTGGCCGGCGCCATAGGGGCCGATGCGGTCCATGGCGTCGAGCAGCGGAAGGTCGATCGCGCCGGGCGCGGCGGCGGCGTCGATCCAGAGCGTGCGGGCTTCGTCGGCGGCCGCCGAGATCTCGGCGCCCATGGTCTCGGCCAGGAACGCGCGCAGGTCGTCCACGCGATCCCAGGCGATGGTGAGACCGGCGGCCATGGCGTGCCCGCCGCCGGCGAGCGCGATGCCCTCGCGCGCCGCGGCGGCGACGGCGCGCCCGAGATTGACCCCCGTGACGGAGCGGCCCGAGCCCTTGGCCGGTTCGCCCTCGCCGCCCCCGCCGAGCACGATCGTCGGCTTCAGGGTGCGCTCCTTGAGGCGGCCCGCGGCGATGCCGATCACGCCGGGGTGCCAGTGCGGCTGGCCGACGACGATGACGGGGTTCTTGTCCGCATCCGCCGCGTTCGCGGCTTCGAGCAGCATGTCGGCTTCGCGCTGACGCCGTTCGGCGTTGAGCGCCTCGAGCTCGGCGGCGATGCGCGCCGCTTCGGCCGGATCGTCCGTGGACAGAAGACGCGCGGCGAGCGAGCTGTCGCCGACGCGGCCGCCGGCGTTGAGCCGGGGCCCCAGGATGAAGCCGAGGTCATAGACCTGGCCGACGCTTTCGCGCCCCGCGCCGGCGGCAAGCGCCTTCAGGCCGGGATTGTTCTGCTTCGCAAGGATCTTCAGGCCCTGCGCGACGATCGCGCGGTTGAACCCCGTGAGCGGGGCGACGTCGCACACGGTGCCGAGCGCGGAGAGATCCAGCAGCTGCAGGATGTCGGGCAGATGGTTCGACCCGATCGAGCCGCGTTTGCGCGCTTCGCGGTTGAGCGCGGCGAGCGCGACGAGCACGACGCCGGCGGCGGTGAGCGCGCCCTGCCCCGAGGGGCAATCGGGGCGGTTCGGGTTGACGCAGGCGAGCGACGGCGGCGGCGGGCCGCTCATCAAATGGTGGTCGAACACGACGACCTGGAGCCCCAGCGCCGCCGCGGCCTCGAGCGGACCATGCGCCGCCGCGCCGCAATCGACGGTGACGACGAGATCCATGCCCATCTCTTTGAGCCGTTCGAACGCATAGGCGGAGGGGCCGTAGCCCTCCTTCATGCGGTCCGGCACGTAGATGACGAGATCGCGGCCGCGGGCGCGGAAATAGCGGACGAGCAGCGCCGCGGAGGTGCCGCCGTCGACGTCGTAGTCGGCGAACACCGCGACCTTGCGGCCGTCCTGGATCGCGTCCTCCAGGATCGCGGCGGCCTTGTCCATGTCGATGAAGGTCGACGGATCGGGGAAGAAGCGGCGCAGCGTCGGGTCGAGAAAACCCGGTGCATCCTCGGCGGAGACGCCGCGCGCGGCGAGCATCCGCGCGGCCACTTCCGGCAGCTGCAGCTTGCGACGATGGCTTTCGACGAGACCGAGATCGGCCGGACGTTCGCGCCAGTACTTGCCGCTCAAGGAGCGGGCGACGCCCAGAAAGGCGCGCGGCGCCTGGGAGCCGTCGGCGGCCGCCATCCCCTTACCGTGGATACTTGGCGGCGATCTCGAGGACCGAGCCCGTCGCCGAGTTCATCACCAGCGCGTGCGTGCGGACATGTCCGTTCATGGTCTTCACGCCCCGCAGGAGGGCGCCGTTCGTGACGCCCGAAGCGGCGAAGATGGCGTGAGTCGCGACGAGTTCGTGCAGGGAATATCGGCGCTTGAAATCCGTGATGCCGGTGCGCTCGGCGCGGGCGCGCTCGTCGTCGTTGCGGAACACGAGCCGGCCCTGGAACTGGCCGCCGACACATTTCAGCGCGGCCGCCGCGAGGACGCCCTCCGGCGCGCCGCCCTGGCCGACATACATGTCGATGCCGGTCTCGGGATCGGTGGTGTAGATCACGCCGGCGACGTCGCCGTCCGAGATCAGGTGCACGCGCGCACCGACGGCGCGCAGGCTGTCGATGATCGCTTGGTGGCGCGGACGATCGAGCACGCAGACGCCGATCTCGCTCGGCGCGACGCCTTTGGCCTTGGCGAGCGCGAGCGCGTTGTCGCCCGCGGGCGCGTCGAGATCGACGATGTTCTCGGGGTAGCCGGGGCCGACGGCCAGCTTGTCCATGTAGGTGTCCGGCGCGTGCAGCAGCCCGCCGCGCGGCGCGACGGCGATCACGGCGAGCGCGTTGGCCATCGCCTTGGCGGTGAGCGTGGTGCCCTCGAGCGGATCGAGCGCGATGTCGAGCGCGATGCCATTGCCGGCGCCGACCTCCTCACCGATGTACAGCATCGGCGCCTCGTCGCGCTCGCCTTCCCCGATGACGATGCGGCCCTGCATCTGCATGGCGTTGAGGGCCGTCCGCATGGCGTCCACGGCCGCCTGATCGGCCAGCTTTTCGTCCCCACGGCCGGCGACCTTGGCGGCGGCGATGGCGGCGAGCGACGTCACGCGCGCGAAGCCCGCGGCCAGTTCGTCGGTCAGGAAATCGGCGGACATGTTCTGCTCCACGTTCGTATTCCAAATCTGGTCCCCGCCCCGCGGCGCGGGCCAGGATGACGGCTCAGCCGTCACACCCAACTGCCCTTGTCCTCGACACGCATCACGCGCGGCGGTTCGGTCATCGCGTCGAGCGCGCCGATCTCGGCGACGGCGGAATCGAGCGCCGTGCGCGCGCAAGACTGCGTCGTCAGCACGATCGGCACGGCGTCGGCGCCGGGTGTGGGTTGCTGGAGGATGCTTTCGATCGACACGCCGGCGCGGCCGAGGCGGTCCGATACCGCCGCAATGACGCCGGGACGATCCTTCACGAGCAGGCGCAGATAGTAGCGGCCGTGTTCGTGGGCGCGATCGATCGGTTCGAAGCTCGAGAGCGTGTCGATCGGTCGACCGAACACGGGGCGACGCACGCCGAGCGCGAGATCGATGAGGTCGGCGGCGACGGCGGAGGCGGTGGGCCCTTCCCCGGCGCCGCGGCCGACGAAGGTGAGCCGGCCGACGGGATCGGCGTCGACCACGGCCGCGTTGAGCGGGCCGTCGATGCGCGCGAGCGGGTGATCGAACGCCAGGAGACGCGGCGCCACCGAGACGTCGACGCGGCCGTCGCGGCGCTCGGCCTTGGCGACGAGCTTGATGCGATAGCCGAGCTTGCCGGCGAGGCGGATGTCGGTGAGCGTGACGTTCTCGACGCCCTCGACCTCGACGGCCTGGAAATCGGGCGCGGCGCCGAAGCCGATCGCCGCGAGCAGCGCGATCTTGTGGCCGGCGTCGAAGCCGCCGACGTCCATCGTCGGATCGGCTTCCGCGTAGCCGAGGCGCTGGGCGTCGGCGAGCACGTCCGCGAAGCTGCGGCCGCTCGCCTCCATCTCGGTCAGCAGATAGTTGCACGTGCCGTTGAGAACGCCGGCGATCGCGCCGACGTCGCAGCCCGCGAGGCTTTCCTTGATCGCCTTGACGATCGGCATGCCGCCGCCGACGGCCGCCTCGAAGGCGATCTGCCCGCCGGTCTTTTCCGAAAGGCGCGCGAGATCGGCGCCATGTTCGGCCAACAGCGCCTTGTTGGCGGTGACGACGTGCGCGCCGCGCTGCAGCGCCACTTCCACCGCACGCTTGGCGGGCCCGTCCGAGCCGCCGATCAGCTCGACGAAGATGTCGATGTTCGGATCGGCCGCGAGCTGCACCGGATCGTCCGCCCACGCGTAGCGGGAGATGTCGACGTCGCGCTTGCGCGAGCGATTGCGCGCCGAAACCGCGACCACCTCGAGCGGACGCTCCCCGCCGCGCGCGCCGCGCGCCGCGAGCAGCTTCAACAATCCGCCGCCGACGGTGCCGAGCCCGGCCACGCCGATCCGCAAAGCCCCCTCCCGCGTGCTCATTCGGCGGCCTGCTTGGCGCTGTTGGACTGCAGGAACTTCTTCAGGTTGCGCGCAGCCTGACGGATGCGCGCCTCGTTCTCTACGAAGGCGAGACGCACGTACTGGTCGCCATACTCGCCGAAGCCGGCCCCCGGCGCGACGGCGAACTCGGCGCCCTCCATCAGCCGCTTGGCGAACTCGACGCTGCCGAGGTGACGGAATGGTTCGGGGATCTGCGTCCAGGCGAACATCGACGCGGACGGTTTCGGAATCGCCCACCCTGCCTTTGCGAAGCTGTCGATCAGAACGTCGCGCCGCGCCTTGTAGGTGTTGCGCATCTCCTCGACACAGTCCTGCGGGCCGTTGAGCGCGGCGGCGGCGGCCACCTGGATCGGCGTGTAGGCGCCGTAGTCGAGATACGACTTCACGCGCGCGAGCGCTGCGATCAGGCGCTCGTTGCCGAGCGCGAAGCCGACGCGGAAGCCCGCCATCGAGTAGGTTTTCGAGAGGGTGTTGACCTCGACGGCGACGTCGAGCGCGCCCGGCACCTGCAGGACCGACGGCGGCGGATCGCCCTCGAAATAGACTTCCGAGTACGCCATGTCCGAGAGCAGGAACATGCCGTGCTTCTTCGCGAGCGCGACGGCTTCCTTGTAGAAGTCGAGATCGACGACCTGTGCCGTCGGGTTCGCCGGATAGCACACGATCATCGCGATCGGCGGCGGCACCGAGTGGCGCACCGCGCGATCGATGCCCGCCAGATACTGCTCGGGGCTATGCGCCTCGATCGAGCGGATCACGCCGCCCGCCATGATGAAGCCGAAGGCGTGGATCGGATAGGAAGGGTTCGGCGCGATGATCACGTCGCCGGGCGCGGTGATCGCCTGGGCGAGATTAGCGAAGCCTTCCTTGGAGCCCAACGTCGCGACGATCTGCGTGTCGGGATTGAGCTTCACGCCGAAGCGCCGCTCGTAATAGCCGGCCATCGCTTTGCGCAGGCCCGGAATGCCGCGGGAGGCCGAATAGCGGTTGGTGCGCGGCTTCTGCGCCGCCTCCACGAGCTTCTCGACGATGTGCGGCGGCACGGGCAGATCGGGATTGCCCATCCCGAAATCGATGATGTCGACGCCCTTGTTGCGCAGCTGCGCCTTCAGCTTGTTGACGCTCTCGAAAACGTACGGCGGCAACCGGCGGATCTTGTAGAACTCGGTCATGGATCGGAGGGTCCATCAAAGGCCCGGCGCGCGAAGCTCGGTCAAAGGCGCGCGGGCCGATTTCGTCAGGGCGCCTTGGGTTGCGCCGGCTTGGCCGCGGTGGACGTCATGGGCGTCCCCTGGGCGGGCGGCGGCGTCGCGGCGCGGCGGGCTTCGGCCTCGAACGATTCGAGGTCCTTGAGATCGGCCGGGACGTTGCGCGGCGACGCCAGGACCTGGGCCCCTTCGGCGCGAAGCTCGGCGCCGATCGCGGACCAGGTGGCGCCGGAACGCCCCGGCCCGCTAGCTCGAGGGATCGCCGAAAGGCTGGGAAAACCCTTCGCGTCCAGGGCCTTGGCCTGCGCCACGAACCAGTCGGGATGCGGTCCAGAGGCCACCGGATCGGCGGACGCGCACGACGCGACGCCGGCCGCAGCGGCCAAAGCGGCCGCCACGATCGCGATCTTCCTCGGCGTTCGCTGGGCCCAAGGCGTGGCTGGCACCCGCATCTCCATCGGCGTAGAGCGACCGTCCTATACCAGCGCGTAGGCCTGTGCCACCATTCGCATGCATTGTCCGGCGCGGCATCGGCTCCAAAGAGGCCTGAACCGCGGGACGAGGGAGACGACGATGTCCGGCCGTAGCCGCAAATCCTCTTCAGACGCCGCCCCGCCGCGCGCCCCGCGCGCCAAGACCGCCCCCGCCGCTGCGGCCGCGCCCGTCCAGCCCGCCCAGGCGGCGCCGGCCGAAGCCGCTTCCCCCAAGGCCGCCCAGCCCCAGGCCGCGCCGGCCAAGGAGGCCCCCAAGGCCGCCGCGCCGCCCCCGCAGCCCGCCAGCGTGCGCGACCTCATGCGGGCCCAGACGCAGGAGACGCTGCAGCGCCTCTCCGCCAACCTGGCCGACGCCATGACGCGGGCGAACAACGTGTTCTCGACCGCGTTCCAGGACCAGTCGATGAACGCCGCGCCGATGCGCGCCGACCCGTTCGACGTCAACGGCGCGGTCAGCGCCGTCTGGCGCGATCTCGCCCTCAAGCCCGAGACGCTGCGCGAAGCCCATGCTGATCTCTGGCGCCAGTTCGGCGAAATCTGGCAGTCGCACGCCGTGCGCTACATGCAGGGCCCGCAGGCCGGCGCACCGCTCGTGCCGATCAAGGACCGCCGCTTCAAGGACCCGGAGTGGCAGACCGATCCCTTCTTCAGCATGATGCGCGAGACCTATCTCGCCACCGCCGGCTGGATCGCCAATCTCGTCGAGCAGGCCGACGGCGTCGATCCGCAGGCCAAGCGCAAGGCGGCGTTCTTCATCAAGCAGGCCGTCGACGCGGCCTCCCCGTCGAACTTCCTTCTGACGAACCCGACGATCCTGCGCGCGACGCTCGAGCAATCCGGCGCCAATCTGATGCGCGGGCTCGACAACCTCGCCGGCGATCTGAAGCGCGGCAAAGGCTATCTCTCGATCAGCCAAGCCGATCCCAACGCCTTCGAGGTCGGCAAGAACCTCGCCACGACGCCGGGCAAGGTGATCTTCCGCAATCCGATCATCGAGATCCTTCAGTACACCCCCACGACCGAGACGGTGCTGAAGACGCCGCTGCTGATCTTCCCGCCCTGGATCAACAAATTCTACATCATGGATCTTCAGCCGAAGAACTCCATGATCCGCTGGCTGCTCGCGCAGGGCCACACCGTGTTCCTGGCCTCGTGGGTGAACCCCGACGAGAAGATGGCCGAAGAGACGTTCGAGGACTACATGCGCGACGGCATCTACGCCGCCGTGCAGGCGGTGCAGGACGCCACCGGCGAGGACCGCGTCAACACCGTCGGCTACTGCATCGGCGGCACACTGCTCGCCTCCACCCTCGCCTACATGGCCAAGAAGGGCGACGCCCGCATCCAGAGCGCGACGTTCTTCGCCTCGCAGACCGATTTCGAACTCTCCGGCGATCTCCTGATCTTCAGCGACGAGCCCGGCGTGAACTATCTCCGCGATCGCATGGACTCGAAGGGCGGCCTGCTCGACGCGCAGGCGATGGCCGACACGTTCAACTCGCTGCGCTCGAACGACCTGATCTGGAACTACGTCGTCGACAACTACTATCTCGGCAACCAGCCGCCGCCGTTCGACCTGCTCTACTGGAACAGCGACCAGACGCGCATGCCGCGCGCGCTGCACCTCTTCTATCTCACCACGTTCTACCAGAAGAACGCGCTCTCGAAGGGCGAGCTGACGCTGCTCGGCGAGAAGCTTTCGCTCGGCGACGTGAAGATCCCGATCTACATGCAATCCTCGCGCGAGGATCACATCGCGCCCTACGCCAGCGTCTATCGCGGCGCGAAGCGGTTCGGCGGCCCGGTGCGCTACATGATGGCCGGCTCGGGCCACATCGCCGGCGTGATCAATCATCCGGACGCGAACAAATACCAATACTGGACCAACGCGGCCCTGCCCGACACCGTCGACGAGTGGATCGCCGACGCCGTCGAGACGCCCGGCTCCTGGTGGCCGGACTGGCACCGCTGGCTCTCCGAGATGTCCGGCCCGATGGTGAAAGCCCGCACGCCCGGCGACGGCAAGCTGCCGGTGCTGGGCGACGCGCCGGGCGAATACGTGAAGGTGAAGTCCATTACGGGGTAATGGTGTGGCGCCTTTGGTCGTGACATGGGGGGCGCGGACGTGACGCCGACCATGCGCCGCCTTGCAGCGGTGATTCTTGCTATCATGACGGCGATCCAGCTCGGGCTGGTAGGCGTGTTCCTCCTCGGCGTCTCGATCTCGGACGACGTCGAAACTCAGCGTGTCGCAGCTCTCATATTTGCATCCTCGGCGATCGTACTCGCCATCCTGGGCCCGGCCTTCAAAGCGGCCAAGGATGCAGAACGATGGTGACCGGGTCGACGCTCGAGGGCCTATTCCTCTTGAATTGCGGGCTCGCCGTGGCGCTCGGGGTTGGCATGCTACTCAAGGCCGTGGGCATTGCGGTTGCAACTTGGCCCACGGTTGATCTGGCTCATTTTGCGTGGCTCTGCGCCCCGGCAGCGGCAGCGGCCATCGCGGTCATCGCTTACCGAGCTGCACAAAGGGCCGGCGTCTTTGCCGAAAACGACGAAGAATAAAGGCCCGTCCTGAGACTTCTCATAAAGGCGCGCTCCACGGCTTCGCTTGCCGCGGATTGACCGCCACCGCCCCTTCCGCGGCGTCGGGTTGCAGGGTCGCGCCATTCAGGCGGATACTGAGGGCCAACGAGAACCACGCGTCACGCGGGAGGCCCGATGCATCGTTCGCCGAAAGAGCTGATCGAGCTCTACTGGACCGAGGTCTGGAACAACCGCAACGTCGAGTTGATCCGCGAGCTCTGCGCCGATCCGATCGTGCGCCACGATCCGGGCAGCGTCACGGCGCTCTCCGTCGACGATCAAATCGCGCGCGTGCGCCAGCAGAGCGAGCACGCCGCGCCGTTCTTCGAGCACGAGGTGCTGCACGCCGACGACCGGTTCGTCACGTCGGTCTGGAACATGCACACGCGCAAGGGGCCGCGCGTCGAGCTGTGCGGAATCGAGGTCTTCGAGGCCAAGGACGGCAAATTCATCCGCTGCTGGAACTCGAGCTACACGCCGGGCCGCTGGGGGCGCGACGGGGACAAATCCGTGCCGGACGATCTTGCGCCGCCCGCGCTCATCGCCGGGCCCGAGGGCGTGACGGCGGACTGGCTCCAGGCGGTGTTCCAGCATGCCGGCCTCGATGCGCCGCGCATCTCGCTGGTGTCGTCTCAGCCGATCGGACACGGCAACCTGTCCCGCACCGTGCGGACGCAGATCACCTACAACGCCAACGCCGCGCGGGCGGTGACGTCGGTGATCTGCAAGCTGACATCGGGCATTCCGCAAGCGCTCGACATCGCGCAGGCCTATGGCGTGTACGCGCGCGAAGCGAGCGTCTACGAGGTGTTCGGCGAGGCGCCGCCGCTCAACGCGCCCCACTGTTTCCTCGCACAGTCCTCACCCGACGGACGCGCCGTGAACCTGGTGCTCGAAGATCTCTCCGCGCGCGCCCGTTTGGGCGACCAGATCGAGGGATGCTCGCAGGCGGATGCGCGCGCCGTCGTCGCCGAGTTCGCCAAACTTCACCGCGCGTTCTGGGGCGATCCGCGCCTCGCCGAGGCGCCCTGGCTCTACAATCGCAGCAGCCTCGCGGACACCGCCGGCCACGCCTACGCCCAAGGCGCAGCGATCGTCCGCCAACGGTTCGCGGGGCGGCTGGAGTCGCGGGTTCTCGACGCCGTCGACGCGTTCACGCCGCATGTCGGCGCCTGGACGCGCACGCATGCGAGCGTCCGCCGCACGCTGATCCATGGCGAACCGCGCGTCGACAACGTGTTGTTCGAGGATACGCCTGTAGGGCCGAAGGCCTGGCTCATCGATTGGCAGTTCGCCGATCTCGGCTCGCCGATGTTCGACACGGCCTATTTCCTGGCCGGCTCGTTGACCCAGGCCGATCGCAAGGCCTGCGAGCGTGCGCTGATCGCCGAGCAGCAAGGCGAAATCGCCAAATCCGATCCCAGCTATACGCTGGACATCGCACTGGCCGAATATGCCGACGCGCTGCCGTTCGCGCTCTTCACGACGACCGGCGCGGCGCTCGCCCTCCCCGAGGGGGAGCATACCGACCGTCTGCTCATGACGCTCCTCTCCCGCAACGTCGACGCGCTCGCGGACTGGGACCGTATTCCGGGCTGAGCAGCGTAGCGCCGTTTCGGCGCACCCGCGGGGCGGCGACCGTCAACCGCCCATGGGCGAGCAAATCTCGACGAGGACGCCGTTGAGATCGCGCACATAGGCGACGGTTTGGCCCCAGGGCTTGGCCTGCGGCGGCTTGACCGGCTCCGCGCCCGCAGCGACGGCGCGGTCGAAAAGCGCGTCCGGCGCTTCGGTGACGAGGCCGATCTCCGACGCCGCCGCGGTCTCGCCAGCCCGGTTCGGACGAAGCGTCAGCCCGTTGGCGTCGATCATCTCCTCGCCGGCGAAGGCGAGCGCGGTCGCGCCCGTCTCCATCTCGGCGTAGAGCTTGCTCTCGTGCACGAAGCGCGGGGCAAGCCCGAACGCGGCCTCGTAGAACGCCACCGTCGCCGGAACGTCGGCGACGTAGAAGATCGCGTAGCCGAATGTCGGCGCCATCATCGGTCTCCCGCGCGCACTGGGCCTACCCCCGCGCCGCCTTCCGCTTCTTCGGCGCCGGCGCATTGCGCGCCGCGCGGCGCTCCTCGTGGCGCTTCAGCGTTTCGGCCAGGTAGCGGCCCGTCCAGCTTTCCTCCACCGCGGCCACCTGCTCGGGCGTGCCCTGCGCGACGATACGGCCGCCGCCGTCGCCGCCTTCGGGGCCGAGATCGAGGATCCAGTCGGCCGTCTTGATGACGTCGAGATTGTGCTCGATCACGACGACCGTGTTTCCCGCATCGACGAGCTCGTGCAGCACGTCGAGCAGACGGCGCGTGTCCTCGAAGTGCAGGCCGGTCGTCGGCTCGTCGAGGATGTAGAGCGTGCGCCCCGTCGCGCGGCGCGACAGTTCCTTCGAGAGCTTCACGCGCTGCGCCTCGCCGCCGGACAGCGTCGTCGCCTGCTGGCCGACCTTGACGTAATCGAGACCGACGCGCGCGAGCGTCTCCATCTTGTCGCGGATCGAGGGCACGGCGTGGAAGAGCGTTGCGGCCTCCTCCACCGTCATGTCGAGCACGTCCGCGATGGACTTGCCCTTGAAGGTGATGTCGAGCGTCTCGCGGTTGTAGCGCTTGCCCTTGCAGGTGTCGCACGTGACGTAGACGTCCGGCAGGAAGTGCATCTCGATCTTGATGACGCCGTCGCCCTGGCACGCTTCGCAGCGGCCGCCTTTGACGTTGAACGAGAACCGTCCGGGTCCGTAGCCGCGCGCCTGGCTTTCGGGCAGGCCCGCGAACCAGTCGCGGATCGGCGTGAAGGCGCCCGTGTAGGTCGCCGGGTTCGAGCGCGGCGTGCGCCCGATCGGCGACTGGTCGATGTCGATGCACTTGTCGAAATGCTCGAGCCCTTCGATCGACTCGTAGGGCGCCGGCGCCTCGGCCGCGCCGTTGAGGCGGCGCGCGGCGGCCTTGTAGAGCGTCTCCAGCGTCAGCGTGGATTTCCCGCCGCCGGAGACGCCCGTGATGCAGGTGAACGTGCCGATCGGAATCTCGGCGGTGACGTTCTTCAGATTGTTCCCGCGCGCGCCGATCAGGCGCAGCATCTTCGCCTTCTGCGTCCACCGCCGCTTTTCCGGGATCGCGATCTCTCGCGTCCCGCGGAGGTAGGCGCCGGTGACGCTTTCGGCCGAGTCCATGATCGCGTGCGGCGCGCCCTCGGCGATCACCTGCCCGCCATGCACGCCGGCCGCCGGGCCCATGTCGATGACGTGGTCAGCGGTGAGGATGGCCTCCTCGTCGTGCTCGACGACGAGCACGCTGTTGCCAAGATCGCGCAGGCGCTTCAGCGTTTCGAGCAGGCGCGTGTTGTCGCGCTGGTGCAGGCCGATCGACGGCTCGTCGAGCACGTAGAGCACGCCCGTCAGCCCCGAACCGATCTGCGAGGCGAGCCGGATGCGCTGGCTCTCCCCGCCCGACAGCGTGCCCGAAGCGCGCGCCAGCGAGAGATAATCGAGGCCCACGTCCACGAGGAACCGCAGGCGGTCATTGATCTCTTTCAGGATGCGCGCGGCGATTTCGCGGTCCTTCGGCTTCAGCGTATCGTTGAGCGCGCCGAACCATTCGCGCGCCTCGCGGATGGACATCGCGGTCGCCGTCGAGATGTCGCGCGCGCCGACCTTGACCGAAAGCGCCTCGGGTTTAAGCCGCTGGCCCTTGCACGTCGGGCACGGCGCGGCGGACTGGTACTTGCCGAGCTCCTCGCGCACCCAGGCCGAGTCCGTCTCTTTCCACCGCCGCGCGAGATTGGGAATCACGCCCTCGAACGGCTTCTTCGTCTCGTAGCGGCGCAGGCCGTCGTCATAGACGAACTGCACCGTCTCCTTCGTGCCGAACAGGATCGCCTTCTGAACTTCCGGCTTCAGCGTGCGCCACGGCTTCGTCATCGACGCGCCGAAATGCTTGGCGAGCGCCATCAGGGTCTGCGTGTAGAGCGGCGAGGGTCCGCGCGCCCAGGGCGCGATGGCCTGATCCTGCAGGGAGCGATCCTTGTCCGGCACGACGAGGTCCGCGTCGAACTCGAGCTGTTCGCCGAGACCATCGCACGCCGGGCAGGCGCCGGCCGGGTTGTTGAAGGAGAAAAGCCGCGGCTCGATCTCGGGGATCGTGAAGCCCGAGACCGGGCAGGCGAAGCGCGACGAGAACAGGATGCGCTCCGGCTCCCCCCCGCCCTTCGGCGCGTCGGCGAACTCGACGACGGCGATGCCATCCGCAAGCTTCAGCGCCTGTTCGAGACTGTCGGCGAGGCGCGTCTCCACGCCCGCCTTCACGGCGATGCGGTCCACCACCACGTCGATGTCGTGCTTGAGCTTCTTGTCGAGCGTCGGCGCCTCTTCGAGCGTGTAGTACTCGCCGTCGATCTTGGCGCGCTGGTAGCCCTTCTTCAGGAGCTCGGCGAGCTCCTTCTTGTACTCGCCCTTCCGGTCCCGGACGATCGGCGCCAGCAGATAGAGCCGCGTGCCCTCTTTCAGGGTCATCACGCGATCGACCATCTGGCTGACCTGCATCGCCTCGATGGGCTCGCCCGTGGCCGGCGAATACGGCACGCCCACCCGCGCCCACAGGAGGCGCATGTAGTCATAGATCTCGGTGACGGTGCCGACCGTCGAGCGCGGGTTCTTCGACGTCGTCTTCTGCTCGATCGAGATCGCCGGCGAGAGCCCTTCGATGAGGTCCACGTCCGGCTTCTGCATCAGTTCGAGGAACTGGCGCGCGTAGGCCGAAAGGCTCTCGACATAGCGGCGCTGGCCCTCGGCATAGATCGTGTCGAACGCGAGCGACGACTTGCCCGAGCCCGAAAGCCCCGTGATGACGACGAGCCGCCCGCGCGGAATGTCGACATTGACGCTCTTCAGGTTGTGCTCGCGCGCGCCGCGCACGCGGATGTGGGTGAGGCCGTCGGTCATTCGGCGTTCTGCTCGCTAGCTGAGGGGTCGCGCCCGCCACCCTGTGCGGCCGCGCAGCGGACCGCCCAACGTGGTGCTCCCCCGGACTGGGTGACGGAAGGGATCGGCGTTAACCTATCTCCTCGATTCGGCTTTGACGCCGAGAACAGAAATAGAACATACTCTCGCCACCATCCTCCAGTTCAATCGTCCTCAGATGTTCTGGCGGCGGGTTCTCGAGTGGGCGGGAGCAGGTTCGCATCCAGCGGAGATGGGTTCATGGCGGGCAGCGTCAACAAGGTGATTCTCGTCGGCAATCTGGGCAAGGACCCGGAAGTCCGCACGTTGAACTCGGGCGAGAAGGTCGCGACGCTGCGCGTGGCCACGTCTGAAAACTGGCGCGACAAGGCCACCGGCGAAAAGCGCGAGCGCACCGAGTGGCACCAGGTCGTGATCTACAACGAGAACCTGTCCAAGGTGGCCGAGCAGTACCTGAAGAAGGGCTCCAAGGTGTACATCGAGGGCCAGCTGCAGACCCGCAAATGGCAGGACCAGCAGGGCCAGGAGCGCTACACGACCGAGATCGTGCTGCAGCGCTATCGCGGCGAGCTCACCATGCTCGAAGGCCGCGGCGGCGGCGGTGACGGCGGCTACGAAGACCGCGGCGACTTCGGCGGCCAGTCCTATGGCGGCGGCGGCTCGTTCGGCGGCCAGCAGCGCCCGAAGCGCGTCGCCGACGGCCCGAAGGAAAGCTTCAGCGCCGACCTGGACGACGAAATCCCGTTCTGAGCACACGCCGATGCGGCGACGAAGCGGCGACCCCGCTTCGCCGTCGATGGCGAGAGCTTGATCGTGGCTCGAAGACATGGCGGGGCGCCGCTTGGCGGTCGCATCCGCGCGATCCCTCGCGCCCCACATTGACGCGCGCGCCAGCCGCGGCATGTAAGAGCGATGGATCCCATTCACATCATCGGCGGCGGGCTCGCCGGCTCGGAAGCCGCTTGGCAGATCGCGGAGCGCGGCGGCCGCGTCGTGCTGCACGAGATGCGCCCCGTGCGCATGACGGACGCGCACAAGACCGAGGGCCTGGCCGAGCTCGTCTGCTCCAACTCGTTCCGCTCCGACGACTGGGCCGGCAACGCCGTCGGCCTGCTGCATGAAGAGATGCGCCGCTGCGGCTCGCTCATCATGGCGTGCGGCGACAAGAGCCAGGTGCCGGCGGGCGCGGCGCTTGCGGTCGACCGCGACGGCTTCTCCGCCGCGGTCACGGCGGCGCTCGAGGCGCATCCGAACGTGACGATCATGCGCGAGGAAATCGCGGGGCTGCCGCCGCAGGACTGGTCGAGCGTCATCGTCGCCACCGGGCCCCTCACCGCGCCGCCGCTCGCCGAAGCGATCCGCGGGCTCACCGGCGAAGGCGAACTGGCCTTCTTCGATGCGATCGCGCCGATCGTGCATCGCGAGAGCATCGATTTCGACGTCGCGTGGATGCAGTCGCGCTACGACAAGGAAGGCCCCGGCGGCGACAAGGCGGCCTACGTCAACTGTCCGATGGACAAGGCCCAGTACGAAGCCTTCCTCGACGCCCTGCTCGCCGCGCCCAAGACCGAATTCAAGGAGTGGGAGGCGAACACGCCCTATTTCGAGGGCTGCCTGCCGATCGAGGTGATGGCGTCGCGCGGCCGCGACACGCTGCGCTTCGGCCCGATGAAGCCCGTCGGCCTGACGGACCCGCGCACGGGCCGCCGGCCCTGGGCCGTGGTGCAGCTGCGCCAGGACAACGCGCTCGGCACGCTGTTCAATATGGTCGGGTTCCAGACCAAACTGAAGCACGGCGCGCAGACCGACATCTTCCGCATGATCCCCGGCCTGCAGAACGCGGTGTTCGCGCGGCTCGGCGGCATCCACCGCAACACGTTCCTGAACTCGCCGAAGCTGCTCGATCCCGTGCTGCGGCTGAAGGCAGAGCCGCGCCTGCGGTTCGCCGGACAGATCACCGGCTGCGAGGGCTATGTGGAGAGCGCCGCGATCGGCCTGCTCGCCGGGCGCTTCGCCCTGGCCGAGCGGCGCGGCGAAACACCGGTCCCGCCGCCGGCGACGACCGCGCTCGGCGCGCTTCTTGCGCACGTCACGGGCGGACACCTCGAAGGCGGCGGCACGTTCCAGCCGATGAACGTCAATTTCGGCCTGTTCCCGCCGATCGAACCGCCGACGCACACGGCCGACGGCAAGCGCATGAAGGGCGAAGAGCGCGGACGCGCGAAGAAGCGGCTGATGGCCGAGCGGGCGCTCACCGATCTCGCAGGCTGGGTCGGCGGCGGCGCGGCCGTTTGATCGCGCCGGCGCGCGCTACAGCGCGCCGCGCATCGTCACCTGCACCAGCTTCAGCCGGCGCGCGAGCGGACCGAGCGGCGTGCGGCGCGGCGCGTTGAACCCGTCGCGCAGGATCGCCTTTGCATAGTCCGCGGCGAAGCTGACATACGACACCGCCGGGAACAGGGCGGCCGGCAGGATGCTGGCGCGGCGTTGGCTCTCGCGCAGGGCCCCGAGCCCGCGATCGAGCACCGCGCGCTGCGCCGCAACGTGCGCATGGCCGCGGCGCGTCGTGAGCACGTCGGCGAGGTCGAGGCCGACATGGGCCAGCAGATTCGCAGGAAAGAACGAGCGATTGCGCGAGGCCCAGAACGGCGCGGCGCGCACGAGCCCGACATAGCCCCAGGCGCGGCCGGCCGTCGTCAGCACGGCGCGGTGCTCTTCGGTCAGTTCGAGGGCGGGATCGCACAGCTGCGCGGCGATCTGGATCACGCCGCCGGCCGTCGCGTCGATATAGCCGTCGAGATCGGCCCAGGTCTGGAACGGCGCCTGCTCGAAATCCTTCTCGCGCGCATCGATCAGCGCATCGAACGGCGCGCGCACGAGGCCCGCGCCGCGGATCGTCTCGGCGAGGGCCTGCAGGACCGGATGCTCCGGAACCGGCGTATCGCCGAAGATCGCGTCGAGCCCCTCGCGCCACCACTGCAGGCGAATGGCGCCGAGCGTGTCCTGGCTGACGATCTCGGGCGTGCGTGCGATCTCGTAATAGGCGGCGTAGAGCGCGAGAAGCCGCTGGCGCGCCAACGGCTCGGCAAAGCGCGAGGCGAGCCAGCGATCCTCGTCGACTCTGCGCACCAGCGCGTCGATCGATTCCGTCATGCGCGCTCTCCGCCTCCGGACCGTCCGAACCCGTCAGGGCGCCGTCCACGGGACCGGCGAGACTACGGCTGTGCCGTCTCGCCGGTTCCGCGGAGCTGCGTCAGCCGAGCGTCTGCGCGCCCGTCATCGCCACGAGCATCGGCACCGACAACAGCGTGTTGGTGCGCGAGAACAACATGGCCGTGCGCGCGTGCTTGGCGCGGTCGTCCTTCGACAGGTCCGGGTAGGCGTTGTCGATGTTGAGCGCGCGCTGCTGGTTCGGCCAGATCACGAACCACACGTTGATGAACATGATGGTCGCGAGCCACATGCCGATGCCGATGAAGATGTGCTTCGGCACGGCGAAGCCATCGGCCAAGCCAAGCGTATAGGCCTGGATGAGATAGCCCTGGTTGGCCGCGAGCAGCACGCCGGTCACGAGCGTCGCCACCGCGCCCCAGCGGAACCAGAACAGCGCCGCCGGCGCGATCACCTTCGAGATCGCCGGGCCGCGATGCTCTTCCGGGATCTTCTGGACGTTCGGGATCTGGGTGAAGTTGAAATAATAGAGGTGGCCGATCCACATGATACCGGCCACGACGTGCGTCCAGCGCAGGAACGCCGAGACGTAAATCGGATCGGCGATGCCGAACTTCTGCACGCCGACGCCATACGCGATCAGGAACACCAGTCCCAGAAGGCAGGTGGTCCACGCCACCGCCCGAATGTTGCTCAGGAAATTCGCCATGTTCAGCCTCCTGCCGAGTCGGCGCGAGCATATAGCACGCCTGCGCGCGACGTCAGCGGGTTGGCGTTTGAGCGCGTTCCCATCGTCCGGCCTGCGGATGCGGCAGGAGCCGGAGCGATGGCGGCGTCGCGATCGCTTTAGGCCCCGGCGGCGGGGTTTGGCTCACCGGACGCGCCCGGCGTGTCCTTCACCGTGTTCCCCATGACGAGCATCGCCGGCGCCGCGACATAGATCGACGAATAGGTGCCGATCACGATGCCGAAGATCATCGCGAAGACGAACGGGAACATCGTCGGCCCGCCCAGGAACAACAGACCGCCAAGCGCGAGCAGCGCCGTGGCGCCCGTGATGATGGTGCGCGAGAGCGTTTCGTTGACCGACAGATCGATCAGATCCCGCCAGGTCATGCGTTTGAACTTGCGACGGTTCTCGCGCATGCGGTCGAACACGACGACGGTGTCGTTCATCGAGTAGCCGATGATGGTGAGAAGCGCGGCGATCGATGTCAGCGAGAACTCCATGCGCAGCACGGAGAGCAGGCCCATCGTCAGGATCACGTCGTGGAACAGCGCCGTCACTGCGCCCACGCCATAGTTCAGCTCGAAGCGGAACCAGATGTAGATCAGCATCAGGACGATCGCGAGGCCGAGCGCGGTGAGGCCCGAGGCGAACAGCTCGCCCGAGACCTTCGGCCCGACGACTTCGGCGCGCACGATCTCGATGCCTGGGAATGCCGCGCGCAGATCGGCCTTGGCCTTGTCGACGAACTGCGCCGGATCCTGGCCGTCGGGCGTTTCGAAGCGCAGCAGCGCGGAGAACTCCGTACCGAACCCCTGCACCTGCACGTCGCCGAGGCCCATCTTTTCGAGCTCGGCGCGCAGCTCCCCGAGCGGCGCCGCGCGGCCGGGCGTCGTCACTTCCAGAAGCGTGCCGCCCTTGAAATCGACGCCGCAGTTGAAGGCGGCGCAGAAGAACGCCTGCCCCTTCTCGCCTGCCGTCGGGCCGGCGTCGTTCCAGATCTCGGTCGGGCTTTTGGTGTAGCCCGCGGTCGCAAACGACACGAAGGACGCCAGCACCAGCGCGATCGAGGCGAACGCCGCGAAGCCGGAGAATTTCACGAACTGGAAGTTCGTCTTGACCGGGATGAGCCGGATCAGGGGCCACCAGGATGACATGTCTCGACCTCAGATCGGCAGTTTCTTGGGGCGTGCGGCGCGATACCACCACGCGATCAGCAGTTGCGTCACGAGCACCGCGGTGAACACCGAAGTCACCGTGCCGATGGACAGCGTCCAGGCGAAGCCGCGCACCGGGCCGGCGCCGAACTGGAACAGGATCAGCGCGGCGAGGATCGTGGTGATGTTGGCGTCGATGATCGTCACCATGGCGCGAGAGAAGCCCGCGTCGACGGACAACGCCACACTTCGCCCGAGCTTCTCCTCGTCACGCATGCGCTCGTAGATCAGCACGTTGGCGTCGACGGCGATGGCGATCGTGAGGATGAGGCCGGCGATGCCGGGCAATGTCAGCGTCGCGCCGAACACCGCCATGGCTGCGAGGATCATCGCGAGGTTCACGACGAGGGCCACGCAGGCGATCACGCCGAAGAAGCCGTACGCCAAGCACATGAAGCCGAGGATCATGATGGCGGCGACGACGCCCGCCGCGAGGCCGGCATTGACGGCGTCCTGGCCAAGCTCGGCGCCGACGGTGCGCTGCTCGATGACGTTCAACGGGGCCGGCAGCGCGCCGGCGCGCAGCAGGACCGCGAGCTCGTTGGCGCTTTCGGTGGTGAAGTTGCCTTCGATGTAGCCGGAGCCGCCGCAGATCGGCGTGTTGATGCGCGGCGCGGTGATCACCTTGCCGTCGAGCACGGTGGCGAAACGCTGGCCGGTGTAGCGCGTGGTGAGCTGGCAGAAGATCCGCCCGCCCGTGGCGTCGAACTTGAAGTTGACGATCGGCGCCTGCGTCTGCTGGTCGAAGCCCGCATGCGCTTCGGCGAGGTTGTCGCCCGTGAGCACGGCGCGCGACCGTACGACCACGGCGCCCTCGCCCGGATCGTCGGAGGGCATCAGCTCGGAGCCCGGCGGAATGCGGCCCGCGGCGGCGTCCGCCGGCGAGACGCTCGCGTCGACCATGTGGAAGGTCATTTTCGCGGTCTGGCCGATGCGGCGCTTGAGCGATTCCGGATCCTGCTCGCCCGGCGCCTGCACGATGATGCGGTCTTCGCCCTGGCGGGTGATGCTGATTTCGGCGGTGCCGGCGGCGTCGACGCGGCGACGGATGACCTCGATCGAGCGGGTGACGGCGTCCCGCGTCAGCGCTTCGCGCGCGGCCTCTGTCAGGCGCATTTCGATCGCGCCGTCGGCGGCCTCGGTGATCTCGAGGTCCATCTTGCCGGCGCTCATGCCGGTCGAGTTCACCGGTTGCGCGATCTTGCGGATCTCGGCGAGCGCGCGCTGCTGCTCGGCCGGGTCGATGACCTTGATGCGCGCGGCGTCGCCGACGACGGCGCGCCCGGTATAGCCGATGCGCGGCTTGGCCTCGCTCAGCGCGCGCGCCATCTCGTCGACGGTGTTCTCGAGCTTGTCCTTGAACAGGCCCTTGGTGTCGACTTCGAGCAGCAGGTGTGAGCCGCCGCGCAGGTCGAGACCGAGATTGATCGCCTTGTTCGGCGCCCATGCCGGCAGGGCCGACCGGATAGACTCCGGCAGCAGGCTCGGGGCCGAGAAGGCGAACCCCCAGAGCGCCGCAATGACGACGGCGATGATGCGCCAGCGCGCGATTTTCAGCATGGGTGCAACTTCGTTCCGCGCGCGTTTGAGCGCGTCGCTAGGGCGAAATCAGGGCGGCGGATCAGGGTTTGGAGTCGTTTGCCGGGGCCGGCGCGCCCTTGGAGCGCACTTCCGCCACCGTGCCGCGCACGACGCGCACCTCGACGTTGGGCGCGAGTTCGACGCGCAGTTCGTCGTCGGCCACGGACTTCACCTTGCCGATCAGGCCGCCGGACGTGACGATCGTGTCGCCGCGCTGCAGGCCCTTAACCATGTCCTGGTGCGCCTTGAGACGGCGCTGCTGCGGCCGAATCAGCAGGAAATAGAAGACGATGATGATGAGGACCAAAGGCGCGAGCTGGACCAGCGCGGCCGTCATCGGATCGGGGGCAGCGCCAGCCGCCTGGGCGTAGGCGTCGGAAACGAACATCGAGAATCCTCTAGGGAGCGGGCCCTGGCCCGCCAACGCGGCGCGGACTATAGGCTCGGTTCCTCGCTTTGCAACGCACGCCCCCGAGCGCCACACCGTGGACCAGACCGAAGCCCTCGCCCGGATCGCCGCCGCCTTGGAGCGGCTGGCCCCGCCCCCACCCGGCCCGGCCGACCTTTCGGCCGGCGGCGCGTTCGTGTGGCGGCCGCGGGCGGGCGGCCTAGTTCCGGTGCAGCCGGCCGCCCTCGACCTCGACCTCCTGGTCGGAGTCGACGCCCAGAAGGCGGCGCTTCTGGCCAACACCCGCAGTTTCGCCGCCGGGCGCCCGGCGAACAACGCCCTGCTCTGGGGCGCCCGCGGGGCCGGAAAGAGCGCGCTGGTGAAGGCCGTCCACAAGGTCGTGGCCGCCGAAACGCCGGCGCTGAAGATCGTGGAGGTCGGCCGGGACGACCTCGACAGCCTCCCCGCTTTGCTGGGCGCGCTCGCCGGCTCTGGCGCGCGGGTGATCCTTTTCCTCGACGATCTCGCGTTCGAAGGCGGCTCCGGCCTCGCCAAGGCGCTGCGGCCGGCGCTCGAAGGCGGCCTCGCGTCCCGGACGGACGATCTCGTCGTCTACGCCACCTCGAACCGCCGCCACCTGCTCGATCGCGATCCGCGCGAGAACGTCGAGCTGGAGCTGCATTGGCGCGACGCCGCCGAGGAACGCCTCGCTTTGGCGGACCGTTTCGGCCTGTGGCTCGGGTTCCACGCGATGGACCAGGACGTCTATCTCGAGATCGTCCGCACGCTCGCAGCCGCCGAAGGCCTGCGCGACGGCCCGGAGATGGAGCGCGCAGCGCTCGAATGGTGCATCACCCGCGGCTCGCGCTCGGGCCGGGTGGCGCGGCAGTTTCTTCTGGATTGGGCCGCGCGCGGCTAGACCGGCGGCAGCGCGCTCAGCGGATCGGCCGGCTCCGCGCCGCGCCGGACCTGGAAATGCAGGCGCGCGCCCGATTCGGCGATGACGTCGCCCTGGCGCACCTTGGCGCCTTCTTTCGCGACGATCCGCTGGGTCCGCGCATAGGCCGTCACCCAACCGTCCGGATGCTTCACGAGCACCAGCGCCCCGTATCCAGGAAGATCGTCGCCCGCATAGACGACGTCACCGGCGGCGGCGGCGCGCACCGGCGCGCCGGGCTTGGCCTCGATGTCGATGCCGTCGGAGCGCAGCCCGTTCGGCTGCGGCCCGAACCGGGCCACGACCTTCCCCCGCAACGGCCAGGCGAACTTGATCGCGCCCTTCTTCTTGCCGAGCGGCGGGGCCTGCGGCTCCTGGGGCGGAAGATCGGCGTCGCGCGCGCGCTGGGGCGGGCGGGCAAGGCCTGGAATGACGAGCCGGTCCCCGGCGCGGACCTCGAACGGCGCCGCGAGCCGGTTGAGATAAGCGAGCGAGCGAGCGTCGATCGCGTAGCGCGTAGCGATGGCGTCGAGCGTCTCGCCGCGCTGCACCGTTACGGTGCGCGGCGGGGGGATGCGCAGGGTCTGCCCCGTCGACAGCGCGAACGGCGCCTCGAGGCGGTTGGCGTCGACGAGCGCCCGCAGCGGCGTCTGATACCGCGCCGAGAGGGCGTACAGCGTCTCGCCGGCGGCGACGGTATGGGTGCGCGGCGCGGCGAGCGGATCGAACGGCTGCGCGTCGTCCGGGCGCAAGGCGTAAGCCGAGAGGGGCGTGCCGGGGCCCGCGGCCCAGTCCGGCGCGGGCTGGGCGGGATGCGGACGCGGCGCCGCGGGCGCCGGCGGCGGTGTCTCCGGGGCGGGCGGCCGGGTCGCCATGACGCGCTGATCGACGGGCGCGGCGGCGCGCGGCGCCCGGCCTGTCCCGCGCGCGGCGACGGTGGTCGACGGGGACGGGGCGCCGGCGCGGGGCGCCGGGATATCCCGCTGTTCGATCGGCGCGGGGGCCCGCACGCGCGCGTGCTGATCCGCCGTTGGCGCGCCGGGCGCGTCGATGCCGCCGGCGCAACCGATCGCCAGCGCCACCACGGGGAGAGCCATCGCGCGCTTCATGCCCTTCGATCACCCCGAATCGGCGCCGAGGCCAAGCGGTCCCGTCAGCCACGGGGCTCGAGCTTCGGCGGCGCCCCGCCGATGACGCCCTTCAGGCGGTGCACCACGTCGCGTTCCGTCAGATCGACATGGAGCGGCGTGATCGAGATGCGGCCGTCATAGACCGCGCGCAGATCCGTGCCGGCGGGCGGATCCGACAACTGTCCGTTGAACCCCTGCCAGTAGTAGGTCTGGCCGCGCAGGTCGGTGCGCTTTTCCGCGAAGAGCACCCGGTTGTCGCGCCGGCCCTGCACCGTCACGTCGACGCCCGCGACCTCCTCCGGCGCGCGGTCGGGGAAATTGACGTTCATGACGACGTTGGACGGCCAGCCATGCTTCAAAAGCGCGCCGAGCACACCGGGCCCGTGCGCGGCGGCGGTTTCCCACAAGGGCGAGGTCTCGCCGCGAAAGCCGCGCGCCTGGCTGAAGGCCACCGAAGGCGCGCCGAGCGCCATGCCCTGCATTGCGCCGGCGATCGTGCCGGAGAACGTCACGTCCTCGGCGATGTTCTGGCCGTTGTTGACGCCCGAGAGAACGAGATCGGGCGGACCGTCCATCAGATCATGCACCGCGAGCGTGACGCAGTCCGTTGGCGTGCCCGTCAGCGCGAACCGCCGCGCGCCGATGCTGCGCACCCGGATCGGCGCCGTCAGCGTCAGCGCGCGGGACGCGCCCGATTGCTCCGTCTCGGGGGCGACGATCCAGACATCGTCGGAGAAATGGCGGGCGATGCCCTCCAGGACCGCAAGCCCCGGCGCATGGATGCCGTCGTCGTTGGTGCAGAGAATACGCATGCGCGGGGCTTAGCACCGCCTTGCCGCAGGCGCGAGCGTGGCTATTTCATCGCGCCGATGATCGCGCCCCCGACAACGTTGGTGAGCAGCAAATGCGCCGAGTCGATCGCGAGCAGCCCAACCGGCTCGGGGCCATAAGCATAGCCGTAAAGACGCGACGAGAAGCTGAAGAACAGGAAGACGAGCGCACCCGTCACCGCCCCGGCCGCGGGGCCCTGCGCGTTGCGCCACCGGATCACCGCCGCGATCCCGATCGCGCCGAGAACCGGCATCACCGGCGACAGCGCCATCTTCCACATGAAGGGCGCGAGCATCTCCTCCGTGTACCCCGAAAGCGCCATCCACTGCGCGCTGAACAGGACCCCGTAGATAACCATGCCGACGAGATACATCGCGATCGCCGCGACGCCGCATGCAATCAGATTGACGCCCTTGACCCGCATCGCCGCCTCCCGCGCTGGTCCTATGGCGGATTAGGCGCGCGCCATCCTGCGGTGTAAAGCGGCGTTGCTCAGCCCGCGCCGCCGATCCCGAACGCGTTGCGCACGCCGTCCACCACGAACTGCGCCGCCAGGGCCGCCAGCAGGATGCCGAAGATGCGGGTGATCATGTTCGCCACCGTCTTGCCCATGAGGCGCGTGAGCGGGCCGGCGGCGAGGAACGCCGCGAGCGTCAAAGCGAGGTTGGCGCCGGCGCCGGCGAGCACCGCCGCGCGCTGGGCGACGTCGGTAAAGGTGGTGAAATAGAGGATGACGCTGGCGATCGCGCCGGGCCCGGAGATCAGCGGGATCGCCAGCGGAAAGACCGAGATGTCGTCGTGCTCACCGGGGTGCGCACGGCGCTCCTCCAGGACCTTCTCGTTGCGGGCCTCGCGCCGCTCCGTCTGCTTCTCGAACAGCATGTCCACGGCGATGAGGAAGAGCAGAAGGCCGCCCGCGATGCGGAAAGCGTCGAGCGAAACGTGCAGCTTGTCGAGCAGCCAGGCGCCGCCGAACGCGAACCCGAAGAGCACGGCGGTCGCGACCGCGACGCTCTTGATCGCCATCTTCCGGCGAAACTTCGCGTCCATGTCCTGCGTCAACGTCGCGAACATCGGCGCCACCCCGGGTGGGTCGATGATGACGAAGAACGTCACGAAGGCGGCGAGGAAAGTGTCGAGCACGGGGCGGACTTAGGACGATTTGGGCGGGGTGTCACGCGCCGGAAGGCGCGCCGCCACCCGGCCCCTTGCAAGGACGTGGCCGCCGCGTGGTAGGCTCGGCCATGACCCGCCGCATTATCGCGATCCCCGCCCCACTCGCCCTGCTCTTTGCTCTTTTCGCCGCCGTGGTCGCGCTCGCCGATCCCGCCGCCGCCAAGCCGAAACCCGCCGACATCATCGTCTGGGGCGGCCCGATCTATACGGGCGAGGACGGGCGCGGTCCCGTCGAAGCGCTCGCCGTACGAGACGGGGTCGTCGCCGCCGCAGGCGCGCGCCGCAGCGTCGCGCGGCTGCAAGGTCCGGGTACGGAGGTGATCGATCTGCGCGGCGCGGCCGCGTTCCCCGGCTTCACCGACGCGCACGTGCACCTGCAGGGCGTCGGCGCGCGGGAGCTGACGTTCAATCTCGATACGGTCACGTCGCTGGCCGATCTCGTCGCGCGCGTGAAGGCGCGGGCCGCGGGCCTGAAACCGGGTGACGTGCTCGTCGGCCGCGGCTGGATCGAGACGCATTGGCCGGAAGCGCGCTTCCCCACCCGCCGCGACCTCGACGCCGTGGCGCCCGACATCGCCGTTATCCTGGAGCGGGCGGACGGGCATGCGCTCGTCGCCAACTCCGCCGCGCTCACGCGCGCGGGCATCGACGCCAAGACCACGCCCCCGAGCGGCGGCGACATTCTCAAGGAGCCCGACGGCGCGCCCTCCGGCATGCTGATCGACAACGCGATGGACCTCATGGGCCCCGTGATCGCCGCGGCGCCGCGGCCCACGGTGCGCGAGTCGCTCGCCGCGACGATGCGCGTCTATCCCGCGCGCGGCTGGACCGGCGCACACAACATGAGCGTCGACTGGGCCGAGATGCTTGCGCTGGAGGCGCTCGACGCCGAAGGCGGCATGAAGCTGCGCGTCTACAACGCCGTGACGCCGCAGGCCTCCGAAAAGCTCTTCGCCTCAGGCCCGCGCCGCTCGCCCGACGGCCTCGTCAGCACGCGCGCGATCAAGTTCTACGCCGATGGCGCGCTGGGCTCGCGCGGGGCGGCGCTGTTCGAGCCGTACGCGGACAGTCCGGGTTCGCGCGGCCTCGTGCTGCTCCGCGCCGAGGACGCCGATCCTCTGTTCGCGCGCGCCCTCAAGGACGGGATCCAGATCGCCACGCACGGCATCGGCGATCGCGGCAACGCCATCGTGCTCGACGCCTATGCCCGCGCCTTCGCCGCCGTTCCGCCCGCGCAGCGCGCGATCGCCGCGCCGCGCTGGCGCGTCGAGCACGCGCAGGTCCTGCGCCTGAGCGACATCCCGCGCTTCAAGGAGATGGGCGTCATCGCCTCGATGCAGCCGAGCCACGCGATCGGCGATCTCTATTTCGCGCCCGCGCGCCTGGGGCCAACGCGCCTGGACGGCGCCTATGCGTGGCGGTCGCTGCTGGAGAGCGGCGCGGTGATCGCCGGCGGTTCGGATGCGCCGGTGGAGCAAGGCGATCCGCTGATCGAATTCTATGCGGCGACCGCGCGCCGCGCGCTGAACGGCTTCCAGGGCCCGGACTGGCGCCCGCAGGAGGCCGTGAGCCGCGCCCAGGCGCTCGCGATGTTCACCACCGCGCCGGCCTACACGGCCTTCGAGGAGAAAGAGCGCGGCCGCCTCGTCAAAGGCGCGCGCGCCGACGTCAGCATTTTCTCCGTCGATCTCATGACCGCGCCGCTGGCCGACATTCCGAAAGGCCGCGCGCTCGCGACGATCGTCGACGGCAAGATCGCGTATCGCGCGGACGGGTGGTGAGGCGCTTGCGTCGCGCGAACACCCCTCATCCGTCTCGCGGCCTTCGGCCGCGATCCACCTTCTCCCACAAGGGGAGAAGGACCTCTGCGGCGACCTTCTCCCCTTGTGGGAGAAGGTGGCGCGGTAGCGCCGGATGAGGGGTGAACCGCTCCCCCCTCACAACAGCATCGTCATCGGATCTTCCAGGAACCCGCGGAACGCCTTGAGGAACGCCGCGCCGATGGCGCCGTCGACGACGCGGTGATCGCAGGTGAGCGTGATCGTCATCACCGTGGCGATGGCGAGCTGATCGCCGCGCACGACCGGGCGCTTCTCCGCGGCGCCGACGCTCATGATCATGCCGTGCGGCGCATTCAGGATGGAGCCGAAGCTCTTGATGCCCATCATTCCGAGATTGGAGATCGAGAACGTGCCGCCCTGGTATTCTTCCGGCTTCAGCTTGCGGGCGCGGGCGCGGGCGGCGAGGTCGGCCATCTCGGTGCTGATGGCGGCGAGACCCTTGTGTTCGGCGGCGCGGATGATCGGCGTGATGAGCCCGCCGTCGATCGCCACCGCGACGGCGATGTCGGCATGGTGGTGCAGCGCGATGCCGTCCGGCGTGTAGCTCGCATTGCTTTCCGGCACGCGCGTCAGCGCCAGCGCCGAGGCGCGGATGACGAAGTCGTTCACCGAGATCTTCACGCCCTGGTCGCCGAAGCGCGCATTGATCTCGGCGCGCGCGGCGAGCAGCTTGTCGAGCTCGAGATCGATCGTCAGCGGGAAATGCGGAACGTCGCGGAAGCTCTCCGTCATGCGCCGCGCGATCGTCTTGCGCATCATGTCGAGCGGCACGAGATCGTAGGTTCCCGGAGCAATGCCGAGCTGTTCGAGGCTCTTGGGCGCCGCCGGCGGGATCATCAACGCCCGCGGTTCGTCACGGACGGGCTCTGCCGCCGGCGTTGCGGTCAATGTCGGCGCAGGCTGGGCGGACCCGCGCGCGATCGCAGCCTCGACGTCGGCCTTGACGACGCGCCCGCGCGGCCCCGATCCCGCGATCGCCGCAAGATCGAGATGGGCGCGCTCGGCGAGACGCCGCGCGAGCGGGGACGCAAGCACGCGCGCCTCGCCCTTGTGCGACGGCGCCGCATGGCCGTTCGCGGCGTGCGCAGCCGGCGGCGGCGCAGCGACCGGCGCGGCGCGGGAGTCCGCAGGCGCCGAGGGCGCCGAGGGCGCCGGCGCGGCCGCGCCCTCCCCCTTCAGCCGCGCGATCGGCGTGTTGACCTTCACGCCTTGCGCGCCAGCCGGCACGAGCAGCGCCTCGACGACGCCTTCGTCGACGGCCTCGACCTCCATCGTCGCCTTGTCCGTTTCGATCTCGGCGATGACCTGGCCGGCGGCGACGACGTCGCCCGGCTTCACCAGCCATTTCGCCAGCGCGCCCTCCTCCATCGTCGGCGACAACGCGGGCATGGTGATGATGATGCTCATGGGAAGTTCGAACCCTGCACGACTTGGACCGGCATGACCTCCGGTTTCCAGCGGTGGAAGAAGGTCATGTAGAAGAGCGCCAGATAGGTGGAGCCGAGCACGACGTAGATCGACGTGCGCACGAAACTGTCGATCGAGAATTCGCGCCCGGCGATGCTGATCATGCTGGTTTCGGCGTTGGAGAGCACCGCACGCCCGACCGCCGTGAGCTGCCCCATCGCCTGCAGTTCGTCGAGCCGCGCGATCAGCCCCGCATGCGTCTGGACGGCGCCCAGCATCACGATCAGCAGCATCGAGAGGACGACGCTCACGAACGCGAAGGCGAACGACCGCGCGATGAAGCCCGCGCCGCCGATGAAATAGTTCATCGCCGCCACATAGGCCGAGACGATCGTAAAGTAGACCGACACGCCCGCGAGCAGGATGGTGGTGAACTCCACCAGCTCCTGCACAACATCCGCCTCGCCCATGCCCGCTCCCCTTGGTGTACGCGCGTCAGTTCAGTGGTGGAAAGAGGGCATCGGGTCAGCTCCGGTAGCAGACCGCCTTGGCCGCGCGCACGATGTCCTCGACGCGCGGCAGCGCCAGCGCCTCGAGATTGGCGGCGTAGGCGAGCGGCGCATCGACCTGATGCACGCGGGTCGGCGGGGCGTCGAGATAGTCGAACGCTTCGTAGGCGACCAACGCGGCGACTTCGGCCCCGATCCCGGCGCGGCCCCAGCCTTCCTCCACCGTCACGAGACGGTTCGTCTTCTTCACGCTTTCGACGATCGTTGCGGTGTCGAGCGGGCGCAGCGTGCGCAGATCGACGATCTCGGCGTCGATCCCTTCCGCGGCGAGATCCTCGGCGGCCTTCAGCGCGAGCCCCACCATGCGGGAGTGCGCCGTGATGGTGACGTCCGCGCCGACGCGGCGGATCTTGGCCTTGCCGATCGGCACGAGCCAGTCTTGGACGTCGGGCACGTCGAACTCCTGCCCGTACAGCATCTCGTGCTCGAGGAAGACGACCGGGTTCGGGTTGCGGATGGCCGCCTTGAGAAGCCCCTTCGCGTCGGCTGCATCATACGGCGCGAGCACGATCAGGCCGGGCACGTGCGCATACCACGAGGAATAATCCTGGCTGTGCTGCGCAGCGACGCGCGCGGCAGCGCCGTTGGGGCCGCGGAACACGATCGAGGATTTCAGCTGGCCGCCCGACATGTAGAGGGTCTTCGCGGCGGAGTTGATGATGTGGTCGATCGCCTGCATCGCGAAGTTCCACGTCATGAACTCGACGATCGGCTTGAGCCCCGCCATCGCCGCGCCGACGCCGAGACCGGCGAACCCATGCTCCGTGATCGGCGTATCCACGACGCGTTTGTCGCCGAACTCCTCCAGGAGCCCGCGCGACACTTTGTAGGCGCCCTGGTACTGGCCGACCTCCTCGCCCATCAGGAACACGTCCGGATCGCGGCGCATCTCTTCGGCCATGGCGTCGCGCAGCGCGTCGCGCACGGTCTGTTTCTTCATCGCGGTTCCGGGCGCCGCCTCGTCAGCCGGCCGCGTCTGCGGCGCAGGAGCGGAAGCCGCGGTCGGCTCCGGGCGCTTCGGCGTCGGCTCGAAGGATTGCTCCGGCTTCGGCGTGCGCACGACGGATGGGGCCGGGGCCGGCGCAGGCGCCGTGTCGCCGTTCTTCAGCGTGGCGATCGGCGTGTTCACCTTCACCGCCTGCGCGCCTTCGGGCACCAGGATGGCCTCGATGACGCCTTCGTCGACGGCTTCGACCTCCATCGTCGCCTTGTCCGTCTCGATCTCGGCGATCACCTGACCGGGCGCGACGGCGTCCCCCGGCTTCACCAGCCATTTCGCGAGATTGCCCTCCTCCATGGTTGGCGAGAGGGCGGGCATGAGGATCGACGTGGACATGTCTCAGGCGCAGTCCTTGACGATGGGGGGAAGAACCAGCAACGCGCCGCTCGGATCGAAGGCGGTGTCGAACGTGAAGGCCGCGGGCGTCGGGCCGGCGGCGTCGAGCCGGGCGAGCGCTGCGGCCGCGTCCGCGAGCATCGGGCGCTTGCCCGCGGGAACCCACCACAGCGCGACGTGCGCGCCGGCAAATGCGGGGAACCATTTCGCGCGGCGCGCCATCACGGCGGCGTGCGCGGTTTTGTAGACGAAGTGGCGCAGCGACGGCACGTCTTCCCAGGTCGACATGTTGACGAGAAGGTCGTCCCGGCCGTCCAGGCGCGAGCCCGTGGCGTCGCCGCCGCCTTCGTCCGTGTAGCGCCAGACGAATCCGGGCGAGCGCTCGGCGAGCGCATTGATGTTGGCCAGCGCGCCGACGAAGTCGGCCATTTCCGGCGCCTCCATCGCATAGCGCAGCTGCGCCACGTTGATCTGAGCGAGATGGTACACCTGAGCCCCCTGCCTCACCTTTATGTCACGTGCGCCGCGGCAACGGCGGACGCGAGCGTCCATGCCTGCAGACCAAGCGCGACGCCGAGAAACGCCACGCCCCACAGCATGCGCGACGCGATTTGCCGGTCCGCGGCGCGATCATCCGGCGTGCGCGTCGCCGCGCGCAGATGCGGATGACGCCACAGCTTCCAGCTCTTCGCCGGCGAACCGGTCCAGCCGCGCGCGCGGCGCTGCGCCTGCATCCGCAGGAAGGATTGGATGAACATCGTCCCCGCCGCGCCGAACAGCGCGATCTGCGCGACGTAAGCGAGGGTGATGAGGCTCATGCGTCGATCAGCACGTCTGTGAGCAGTTCGGACGAATCCGGCTCGGGACTGTCCTGCGCGAACTGCGCGGCGTCGGCGACGACGGCGCGCACCTCGCGATCGATCGCCTTCAGGCCCTCTTCGTCGGCATAGCCGAGATCGATCAGGCGCTTTTTCACCGAATCGATCGGATCGTGGTGCTCCTTCATCGCGTCCACTTCCTCTTTCGTCCGGTATTTCGCCGGATCCGACATCGAGTGGCCGCGATAGCGGTAGGTTTTCATCTCCAGCAGCACGGGCCCCTTGCCGCCACGGGCATGGGCGATCGCCTTCTTGCCGGCCTCGCGCACGGCGAGCACGTCCATGCCGTCGACTTCCTCGCCCGGAATGTTGAAGCTCGCGCCGCGGCGATGCAGGTGCGTTTCCGAACTCGCGCGGGCCACGCTCGTGCCCATGGCGTACTGGTTGTTCTCGACGACGAACACCACCGGCAGCTTCCAGAGCGCCGCCATGTTGAAGCTCTCGTACACTTGGCCCTGATTGGCCGCACCGTCGCCGAAATAGACGAGCGCCACCTTGCCGTCGCCGCGATAGGCGTTGGCGAAGGCGAGGCCGGCGCCGAGGCTCACCTGTGCGCCGACGATGCCATGGCCGCCATAGAAGGCCTTCTCGATCGAGAACATGTGCATCGAGCCGCCTTTGCCGCGGCTGTAGCCGCCCGCGCGGCCCGTGAGCTCCGCCATCACGCCTTTCGGGTCCATGCCGCAGGCGAGCATGTGGCCGTGATCGCGATAGCCGGTGATGACCTGATCGCCGGGCTTCATCGCCGCCTGCAAGCCGACGACGACGGCCTCCTGCCCGATATACAAATGGCAGAACCCGCCGATCAGGCCCATGCCGTAGAGCTGGCCAGCCCGCTCTTCGAAACGCCGGATCATCAGCATGTCGCGATAGAACGCGAGGAGTTCGTCCTTGGAGACTTTTTGCGCCTTCGGCTTGGACGGCGCGGCTTCCGCGGGCATCGGCTCTATCCTCTTGAACGCCGACGACACTTTATGGCGCTGCGCGGGGCACGTCCATGCTGCGAAAGCGAAGGTTCACCCCTTGGGCGGCGTCAGTATCACTTCGTCCGGATGGGCGGCGTTGAGCATCAGCCGCGCCCGTTCTTCGAGCAGATCGAGATCGAGGGACGGCTCGCGCAGACGCTTCACCTCGTCGCTCAATTGCGCGCGCCGCGCCTGCAGCTCGGCGAGCTCCCGCGTCAGGCGGCTTTCCTGCTCCGCGAGCTCCATCGCCGAGCCGATCCCTTGCCGGCCGGTCATTGCATGCGCGCCGAGATACGCCACCACCGCCGCAAGGCTGATGCTCGTGAGATCAATACCGCGCCGGCCCGTCTTCTGACGGGCATGTCCCTGGACGCCCACGTTCGCCCCCAAAGCTCGGGTGGTCCCGAATCGGGTCGAAAGTGAGTCGTGTTGGTTAAGGAATCGTTTCGATTCCTAAACGCGAGCGCGCCGCCCGCTCTCGCGCGCCGTCATTCCGGGGCGGCCGAAGGCCGAACCCGGAACCCAGGGGCCAAGAAGCGCCAAGGCCTGCGCACTGAACTGCCCACTGCAGCACATCTCACCGCGTCCGCAGGCGCGCGCGGTCTCCTGGGTTCCGGGTTCGCGCGTGCCGCGCGCCCCGGAATGACGGACGCGTTCGGTGGCCTGTCGGCCGCGAGGGGCGCCGAGGGGCGACCTACCGCCGCAGCCCGCGGATCGTCGTCGCGCCGGCGTAGACGGCCTGATCGTCGAGGTCTTCGGCGATGCGGATCAGCTGGTTGTACTTGGCCGTCCGGTCGGAGCGCGCCAGCGAGCCGGTCTTGATCTGCCCGCAGTTCGTGGCGACGGCGAGATCCGCGATGGTCGAATCTTCCGTCTCGCCCGAGCGGTGCGACATCACCGCCGAATAGCCGTTGCGATGCGCGAGTTCGACCGCCTCGAGCGTCTCCGTGAGCGTGCCGATCTGGTTGACCTTCACGAGGATCGCGTTGCCGAGGCCGCGCTCGATGCCCATCGCCAGACGCTTGGGATTGGTGACGAACAGGTCGTCGCCGACGAGCTGGCAGCGGCCGCCGATGAGATCGGTGAGCGCCTTCCAGCCGTCGAGATCATCTTCCGCCATGCCGTCCTCGATCGACACGATCGGATAGCGGCCGACGAGATCGGCGAGATACTTCGCGAACTGCTCGCCGGAGAGCGACTTGCCCTCGCCTTCGAGCTCGTACTTGCCGTTCTTGAAGAATTCGGTCGAGGCGCAATCCAGCGCGAGCGCGATGTCGGTTCCCGGCTCGTACCCGGCCTTCTCGATCGCCTTCATGATGAAGCCGATCGCTTCGTCGGCGCTCTTCAGGTTCGGCGCGAACCCGCCTTCGTCGCCCACGTTCGTCGAGAAGCCGGCGCCCTTCAGCTCCTTCTTGAGCACGTGAAAGACTTCCGCGCCCATGCGCACCGCGTCGGCCATGTCGGCCGCGCCCACGGGCATGATCATGAACTCCTGGATGTCGATCGGATTGTCGGCGTGGGCGCCGCCATTGATGATGTTCATCATCGGCGTCGGCAAGAGACGCGCCTGAACGCCGCCAACATAGCGGTAGAGCGGCAGATCGAGCGTGTCGGCGGCGGCCTTCGCCACGGCGAGCGACACGCCGAGGATCGCGTTGGCGCCAAGCCGCGCCTTGTTCGGCGTGCCGTCGAGATCGATCAGGGCCTGGTCGATGCGGCGCTGATCCTCGGCGTCCATGCCGGCGATCGCGTTGAAGATCTCGCCATTGACCGCCTCGACCGCATCGCGGACGCCTTTGCCGAGATAGCGGTCCAGCTCGCCGTCCCGCTTCTCGACCGCCTCGTGCGCCCCGGTGGACGCGCCCGACGGAACCGCGGCGCGGCCGAGCGCGCCGTCCTCGAGGATCACGTCGACTTCGACGGTCGGATTGCCGCGGCTGTCGAGGATTTCGCGACCGATGATGTCGGCGATGGCGGTCATGGGGAGGCGCCCGTTCTTGTGGTGGGTGGGAAAACGAAAACGCCCGGTCATAGGACCGGGCGTCTGGAATCAGCAAGAGCCGTGACAAGCGCGGAAGCTGGCGCGCCGGCGTAAGCCTTTGCGGCGCCGGCCTGCGCGGGGGCGCTCAATCCTCTTTCGGCTGCAGGATCTGCTTGCCGCGGTACATGCCCGTCTTGAGGTTGACATGGTGCGGACGGTGCAGTTCGCCGTCCTTGTCTTCCACGAAGGTGTTCTTCGGGAGCGCGTGGTGCGCGCGACGCATGCCCCGGCGCGAGGGGGAGGTTTTGCGCTTCGGAACGGCCATCGCCGCAGGCTCCAGGCTGGCGGGCCCGAGGGCCCGGCGAAAAGGGAAGCGCGGCTTATGGCGGAGCGCCGGGGGAAAAGCAAGGGGCATGGGGTCCGCCCGGATCGCCCGCGCCGTGTAGCCGAAGGGGCCGCGCGAGCGTAAACGCAGCCGATGCGCAGCTTCTTCCAACGCCACCAGCCGTCTCCGACCGTCCGGCAGATCGGCCTTGCGGCCCTCGGCGCCTTCCTGGCCGTGGCCGCCATCGCGGCCGCCCACGCCGCCGGGCCGCTGGCGCTGCTGATCCCGCCCTTCGGCGCGAGTTGCGCCCTCCTTTTTGCGGCGCCGGGGAGCCCCCTCGCCCAGCCCTCGGCCGTGATCGGCGGCCATCTGGTTTCGACGCTGTCCGCGCTCCTGCTGCGCGCCGCCCTGCCGGACGTTTGGTGGGCGGCGGCGCTGGCGGTGGCCGTCGCGGTCGCCCTGATGATGGCGCTGCGCGTCCTCCACCCGCCCGGCGCCGCCGACCCGCTGGTCGTTTTTGCGCTCGATCCGGGGTTCGGCTTTCTGCTCGCCCCCGTGCTCGTGGGGGCGGTGGGGCTCGTGGCGATGGCCGCGCTCTACCACCGCGCCACCGGCACGACCTACCCGACGCCGAAGCTCTAGTTCAGCCGCGGCGCGCCGGCAGGAACTTGGGATTGCACAGCAGCCCTGCGCTCACCAGCGACACCAGGACGCCGACAGGGAAGATCTCGGTGAACGTCATCGGCAGGCGCACAAGCGGGTTGCGGTAGTCGGCCTCGAACTTCGCCATCGCCGCCGTGAGCCTCGCGATCTCCTCCGCGCTCGCGCCGCGGGCTTCGGCGGCCGCGATCGCGCCTTTCGCATAGGTGGCGCCGAAATCCATGCCCGTCGTCGCCAGCGCCAGCTCCCAGGCCGCGACGTAGAAGATTCCGGCGATCGCGCTGATCCCGAGCCCGATCAACAGCGCCCGCCAGAAGCCGATGGCGCCGCCGACGTCGCGGTCGCGCGTCTGCTTGATGGCGACGAAGACCAGCGACAACGCCGCCAGCATCGTCGCGGAGCCGATCAGCATGCCGACGCCGCCGGGGGGCGGGTTCCCACCGGCCAGCACCGTCGTCAGGTACAGAACGGCGCCCACGATCAGGCCCGCCGCGCTTCCGAACTTCAGGATCGTTCCGCCCATGATGACGCCCTCCTCCAGATTGGCGTCTCATCAGGACCGGAGATTTGCGAGGCAAAACAGTCGCCCGAATGGGTGATTGGGCGAAACTCGCCCCTTCGGTGACCTACAGGAGGCCGTGATGGCGCGCGCGCATGATGGCGTCCGTGCGCCGGCGCGCGCCCAGCTTCTCGAACAAGCGGGCCAGGTGCGTCTTGATCGTATTCGGCGACACGTCGAGCTGGCGGGCGATCTCCTTGTTCGAGAGCCCCGCAGCCAGCGCCTGCAGCACCTCGTACTCCCGCGGCGAAATGCCGAGCGCCTCGCGGGCGGCGCGGCTGTCGGGCGCGGTCGCGTCGCTCACCGCGGCCGGCGGCGTTTCGGGTGTCTGGAACAGGCGCAGCCCGACGAACACGCCGAGCCCCAGAAAGCCGAGCGCCACGAGCCCGACGACGAGTTGTGTCGAGAAGGCGCGCGCGAGGTTCTGGTAATCCAGCCATTGCAGCACGAAGGCGCCGGCGGCGAGCGCCGCGCCATATGCCGCCGTGCGCGCCCACATGCCCTTCATCAGAGGCCCCGGATCAGCCCCACCTCCGGCGCGGCCTTGCCGTCGACGAGATCGCGCCAGGCCGCGATCGTCGGGGCGGGACCATGCGCCTCGTCCACTTTCAGCCAGTCCGCCGCGTCGAGGAACGCGGCCTGCGCGGCCGAGACCCGCTCCTGGAACGCCGGCGCGCCCCATTCGCGGGTGCGCTTGACGATATGGTCCGGCGCAAAGAACAGCACGTGCTGCACGCCCGACGGCGACTGGACCGGGCCGCCGGCCTCCCAGTGCGTCGCGCCGACCATCATCGAGTGCTTCAGCGCGGCGCCGAACCTCGCATGGACGGCGTTCACGACCGCGGCCGAGCCGGCCATGTCGACGAACACGCTCGGACGCACGACCTCGGCGTCGATCGCCTCGTACGGAATCACGCGGTCATAGGCGCCCGTCGCCTGCGTAAACGCCACGTTCCTGGCCGACGTCAGCCCCACGACCTCGACGCCGCTCCGGCGACGCATCAGCCAGGCGGCGCCGAGCGCGGTCTTGCTCGACGCGCTCGCGAACAGCGCCTTCTCGGCGCCGTGAAAGGCGACGTCGCCGAAGTGGTCGTCGATCAGGAAGGACGTCGTGAACAGCGGCCGGAACAGCGCCACCAGCGCCTCGCGCCGCGGGTCGAGCCCAGGGGCGAATTCGTAGGCGTTGTAGACCGGCGGCAGCTCGCGCCGGTGCGCCGCGCCGTCGACGAAGCCGCCCTCGGTGACACGGACCGGCGTGACGTCGAGATGCGACGACATCGGAAAGTACCCGAACACGCGCGCGCCGACGGGGACGCCCGCACACCGGCTCTCCACCACGTCCGCGAAGCCCCAGACGGGCGTCCGGCCGTGACCGTCCGGCGCCGGAAAGAAGCGCCAATAGAGGAAGCTCTCGCCCATCGCGGCGTAGGTGACGTTGTTGGCCGTCAGGGCGAAGCGGGCCACGGCCAGCCGCGCGTCCCCTTCCGCGAGCGGCGCCGCGGCGGTCTCGACGGCGTGCGCGTCGCGCAGGTTCTTTTTCGCGACGAGGATGTCGGTGGGCATGAGGTGTCCTCCCTGCGGAGCGATATAGCAGCCCTGCGCTTCGCGTCAGCTATTGTGCGCCACACGGTACTGCGCTACTGTGCATGACACAGGAGCATCGCGTGGCCGAGCAGGACTGGACATCGCAAATGCGGCGCGGGGCGCTGGAGCTGTGCGTGCTTCACGTCGTGCAGGCCGAGCCGACCTACGGCTACGCGATCGTCGAGAAACTGCAGGCGCTCGGCCCGCTCGCCGCCGGCGAGAACACGCTCTACCCGCTCCTTCGGCGCCTGCGGGCCGATGGCGCGCTCGAGGCCTACGCCGTCGAAAGCGCGTCGGGGCCGCCGCGCCAATACCTGAAGATCACCCCTCTGGGCGCCGCGCGCCTGGAGAACCTGCGTCGCGATTGGATCGACCTCACGCGCGCTATCGAACGATGCCTCGCTCTCGGAGATGCGACATGACAGCCCAAACCGACGTGACGGCCGACGCCGCCGACATCACCGCTTATCTCCTCGCCTTCGAGCGAGCCGGAAAGAAACGCAGGCTCGCCGAGGCGCGCGAGTTGGCGGAGGACGTCCGCCAACACATCGAAGAAGCGCAGATGGCGGGACGCGTCTGGGCCGATATCCGCGCAAAGCTCGGGCCGCCCGACGCCCTGGCGCGGGCCTACGCCGCAGAGCTGCTGTTCGGCGACGAGACGGCGGAAGGTTCGGGGAAGGCGCGTGCGCGCCGGATCAATTTCTGGGCGATGTTCGGGCTCGCCACGGGCGGCGGCCTGCTGACTCTGATCGTGACGTCGACGCTGGTGACGATAAGTTTCGCATTCGGCATGAGCGCCGTAGTGCTGTTCGCGGTTGGGCTGCCGCTCGCGCTCGGCATGCCGCTTCCACCGGACGTCCATTATGAAGGCGCGCCCTGGGTTGCGGTCGCGCTTTCGCCGCTCTTCGCTCTGGGCGCGTGGGCGGCGCTCAAGGGGCTAATCGCGTACATGCGTTGGTTTGGCCGGTCGTTGCGGCAGAGCCTGCCCGGCCGCGCGTGATCACACGAGGCGGCTGTGCTCCACCGCCGCGCCGATGAAGCTCGCGAACAGCGGATGCGGCTCGAACGGGCGGCTTTTCAGCTCCGGGTGGAACTGCACGCCGATGAACCACGGATGATCCTCGCGCTCGACGATCTCGGGGAGCAGCCCGTCGGGACTCATGCCCGAGAACCGCAGGCCCACGGCTTCGAGCTTTTCGCGATAGGCGGTGTTCACTTCGTAGCGGTGGCGGTGGCGCTCGCTGATGCGCGTGTCGCCATAGATTTCGCAGACGCGTGAACCGGGCGCCAGCGAGGCTTCGAAGGCGCCGAGCCGCATCGTGCCGCCGAGATCGCCATTGGCGCGCCGCGTCTCGAGCTCGTTGCCGCGCATCCATTCCGTCATCAGGCCGACGATCGGAGTCTTCGTCGGACCGAACTCGGTGGAGCTGGCGGATTTCAGCTTCGCCTGATGGCGCGCGGCCTCGATGCAGGCCATCTGCATGCCAAAGCAGATGCCGAAGAACGGCACGCGACGTTCGCGCGCGAACTTCACCGCTTGGATCTTTCCTTCCGAGCCGCGTTCGCCGAACCCGCCGGGCACGAGGATCGCGTGCACGCCCTCGAGGCGCGGGGCGAGGTCCTCCTGCGTCTCGAAGACTTCGCTTTCGATCCAGCGGATGTCGACGCGCACGTTGTTGGCTACGCCGCCATGGTACAGCGCCTCGATCAGCGATTTGTAGGCGTCCTTGAGCTCGGTGTACTTGCCGACCACCGCGATCGTCACGGAGCCGTCCGGGCTTTTCAGGCGCTGCGTGATCGTGCGCCATTTGCCGAGTTCCGGCTGCGGAGCGACGGTGACGCCGAAATGGCGCAGCAGTTCGGTGTCGAGCCCGGCCTCATGATAGGCGATCGGCGCCTCGTAGATCGTGGCGAGATCGCGCGCCTCGATGACGGAGCTTTCGCGCACGTTGCAGAACAGCGCGATCTTGCGCTTCTCGCCTTCCGGGATCGGACGATCGCAGCGGCACAGGATGATCTGCGGCTGGATGCCGATCGAACGCAGCTCCTTCACGGAGTGCTGCGTCGGCTTCGTCTTCATCTCGCCGGCGGCGGGGATGTAGGGCAGCAGCGTAAGGTGGATGAACACCGCCTGCCCGGGATCGAGCTCCTGGCCGAGCTGGCGGATCGCCTCGAAGAACGGCAGCCCTTCGATATCGCCCACCGTACCGCCGATCTCGCACAGGACGAAATCCGCGCCGCCATTGTCGGCGAGGATGAATTCCTTGATGGCGTTGGTGACGTGCGGGATGACCTGCACCGTCGCGCCAAGGAAATCGCCGCGCCGCTCCTTGGCGATGATTTCCTGATAGATGCGGCCCGTGGTGATGTTGTCGGACTTCGCCGCCGACACGCCCGTGAAGCGCTCGTAGTGGCCGAGATCGAGATCGGTCTCGGCGCCGTCGTCGGTCACGAAGACTTCGCCGTGCTGGTACGGGCTCATCGTGCCCGGATCGACGTTCAGATACGGATCGAGCTTGCGCAGGCGGACCTTGTAGCCGCGCGCCTGCAGCAACGCGCCGAGGGCGGCGGAGGCGATGCCCTTCCCCAAGGAGGACACCACCCCACCGGTGATGAACACATAGCGCGCCATGTTGCCTTACGCCCCTGCCGACCCTTGCGGGCGCCCGCGCTTCTCGCGGGCTCGTTTCACTCGGACCAGGCCGGTCCGCGCCCTTAGCGGGCGGGGATCACTCGTCCGGGCCGGCCCGCGAACGCGGCTGCGGTTGCGCCGGTGCGGACGGCGCAGTCTGGCTTGATTCGGCCGTGGTCGACGCCGGGGCCGTCGCAGCCGGCTTCGGCGCGGGCTTCGGAGCCGGGGTGGCGGTGGTGGTTGTCGTGGCGGCCGGCTTGGGCGCCGGCGCCGTCGCGGCGGGAGCCGTCGCCGGCTTGGCCGGGGCAGGCGCGGGCGCAGCCGTCAGCGGGGCCGCGCGTTCGGCCGTAGCGCCCGGCGCGGGCGCGACGACGCCTTCGGACGGCGGCGTATAGGACTCGAGCGGCGCGGCGCGCACCGGCGGCGCGGCCGGGGCCGGCGCCGGCTTCACCGGCGCGGTGACGGGCGCGGTCTCGATCACGGACTTCTGCTTGCGGTGCGTTTGCGCCAGCAACGTCAAGGACATGCTCGTCAGGAAAAAGACGGCGGCGAGGATGGTGGTGGCCCGCGCCAGGACATCGGCTGCGCCGCGCCCCGTCATCAGGCTGCCGCCGCCGCCGCCCATGCCGAGCGCGCCGCCTTCGGAGCGCTGCATCAGCACCAGCGCGACGAGGCCGACGGCCACGAACAGGTGGACGAACAACAGGGCGGTTTCCATCGACGCGCACTCTCCTGACCCGGCCCTCACATGGGGGCGGGCGAAAGCGGGCTCAATAGCGGAGCCCGGCCGGCGGGGAAAGGGCCCGCGCGCAATTCCGGTCAAGCAGTCGCGGCGCGCGTTGATAATCTTGGCCCCGAGGAGCATCGCCATGTCGCTAACAGGACGCGCGTTGTGGGTGCTGGAGTCGCGCTTGGCCGAGCCGCCGTCGCTGCGGGCGCTCGCGGCCGAGCTGGGAACGAGTCCTTACGGGCTCGTACGGGCCTTTGCCGCCCGCTTCGGCGAAACGCCGATGGCCTATCTGCGCCGCCGCCGCCTCTCCCAAGCCGCCAAGACGCTTGCGCAGACCGACGACCAGATCCTGTCCGTCGCGCTTGCCGCCGGGTATGGATCGCATGCGGCGTTTTCCCGCGCCTTCCGGGAGACGTTCGGGCTCACGCCCGAAGCGGCGCGGGCGCAGCCTCTGCCGTCTGAGCGTCTCGGCTCCCCCGCTGTGCCGGACGAAGGCGCCCCGCCTCCCTGCCACCCGCTCAGGGTGGAGACGTCCGCCCGAGGGGCGCTTATCGACCGACTGGTCGGACTAAAGGCGTCGCCAAACGCTTTGGAGCCCGGCGGCATCCCCGCCTTGTGGGGTGTATTCGCCGAACGCGCCGGACCCTATTTCCGCTCCGACGCCCCGCGTCTGACGTACGGCGTCCTGTCCGGCATGGCGGGCGACAGCCCGACCTACGCCTGCGCCGCGCCAGCGTCGGCCTTCACGGAGCCGCCGCCGGGCTTCGTGTCCATTGCGTTGGCGGCGCGCCGGTACGCCGTTCTCGAAAGCGCGGCGCACGTCGCGCGCATCCGGGACGTCTGGCGCGCCGCCTGGGACAGTTCCGAGGTGCATGCGCTCGGGCCGCAGGCCGATGCGCCGGAACTCGAGCGCTACGGGCCCGGCTTCGATCCGCACTCCGGCGACGGCGGCTTCAGCGTCATGATCCCGCTCGCCGACGAGGATGCGCGCACGCCCTAGCCGGCCAAGACGATGGCCGCAAAATCCTTGGCCTTGAGGCTCGCGCCGCCCACGAGCGCGCCGTCGACGCCGTCGATCGCCAGGATCTCGGCCGCATTGCCCGGCTTCACCGAGCCGCCATAGAGGATGCGCACGGCCGCGCCCGGGAACTTGGCGGCGAACGCCCGACGGGCCTCGGCATGGATCTCGGCGATCTCGGCCGCGGTGGGCGTCAACCCGGTGCCGATCGCCCAGACCGGCTCATAGGCGAGGACTACTCCTGCCGCCGGGCACGAGCCCGCCACCTGGGCCGCGACGACCGCAGCCGCCTCCCCGGCCTTCCGCTGCTCCAGGGTCTCGCCCACGCACACGATCGGCACGAGACCGGCCGCGGCGGCGGCGGTCGCTTTGGCGGCGACCACGGCGTCCGTCTCGCCATGGGCGGCGCGGCGCTCGGAATGGCCTACGATCGCAAAGCGGGCCCCCGCGTCGGCGGCCATGGCGGCGCTGACGTCCCCGGTGTGCGCCCCATCCGCGCCGATGGCCGCGACGTCCTGCACCCCGATCGCGATTCGCCCGCCCTTCGCCCGCCCTGCGGCCGCCGCCGTCATCGTGAACGGCGGACAGAGCACGACGTCGACCTCCGCGCGGACGCCCCCCACCGCCGCCGCCAGGGCGTCCAACTCGGCCAGATCGGCCATGCGGCCATACATTTTCCAGTTTCCCGCGATCAGGAGCGGTTTGGGCGGGGTCGTTGTCGGGGGCATCCTGGCCTCGTTGCGTTTCGCCGTGCGGCCTCTAAGGTGCGGCCGCTTTCGATAGGGTTGTCATGCTCACCTTCTTCAGGCAGCTGGCGAAATCGCCGGTTGCGACCGTTCTGATCCTCGTCCTGGCCGGCGCATTCGCGATCTGGGGCATCAACGATGTTTTCCGCCCTGTCCAGAGGGACGCGGTCGCGTATGGGGACGGCGTCACGGTCACCACCCGCGAGTACAATGGGGCGGTCGAGCGCGCGCTGAACGAGGCCCGCCAGCAAAGCGGCCAGTTCCTGACCAAGCAGCAAGCGCATGAGCAGGGCGTCACCGCCCAGGTTCTGTCCCGGCTGATCGCGCAAAAGGCCATGAACCGCATCGCCGCGCAGTTCGGCGTGCAGACACCGGACAAGATGGTCGCCGAGGCGATCCGGTCGAACGAGTCCTTCAAGAGCCAGGTCACCGGCGCGTTCGACGCCGAAACCTACCGCTCCCTTCTCCAGCAGAACGGCCTTTCCGAAGCCGAGTTCGAAGACGGCCTGCGCACGGGCCTGATGCGCCGCCAACTCATCTCGGCCACCGCCGCCGGCGTGCGCGCGCCGACGAGCTTCGCCGACTTCATCGTGGCGTTCCAATCGGAACGCCGTGTCGTGACGGTCGCGGACATTCCGCCGACGGTCGCTGGCCAGATCCCGGCCCCGACCGACGCCGACCTCAAGAAGCTCTACGAAGAGAGCAAGCCCGCGCTCAAGACGCCCGAGTTCCGCAAGCTCACGCTGATCCTCGCGCGCAACGCCGATTTCGAAGCCAAGGTCGAGATCCCGGAAGACAAGCTCAAGGCCGCCTACGAGTTCGAGAAGGACAAGCGCGGCACGCCCGAAACCCGCAGCTTCGTGCAGATCACGGCCTCCTCGCAGGCCGCGGCGGCGGAAGCCGCCAAGCGCCTCGCGGCGGGCGAGGATCCGGCTGCTGTGGCGAAAGCCGTCGGCGGCACGGCCGTGCCGTTCGACAAGACCGCACGCACCGCCGTTCCGGACGCCGTCGTCGCAAACGCCGTGTTCGGCGCCCAGGCCGGCCAGACGATCGGCCCCGTGCAAGGCAAGCTCGCGTGGGTCGCCGCGAAGATCACGACCGTGACGCCCGGATCGGCGCCGTCCTACGAGCAACTCAAGCCCGAACTGCGCGCCAATCTCGCGCGCGACGAAGGCATGACCCTGCTCAACCAGGCGACGAAAGCCTATGACGACGCGGTCGCCGGCGGCGAGACGCCCGAAGCCGCGGCGAAGGCCTCCGGCCTCGTCGTCGAAGTCATCGAGGTCGTCGACAAGGAAGGCCGCGACGACAACGGCCAGCCCGTCGCGACGCTCGCGAACGCGAAGGACATTCTCGAAACCGCCTTCGCCGCCGCGCAGGACGAAACCAGCGATTTCACGCCGCTCGGCGACGCCGGCTACGCCCGCGTCCGCGTCGACGGGATTACGCCGGAAGGCGTGGTGCCTTTCGAGAAGGTCAAGGACCGTCTCGCCGGCGCCTGGCGCTCGCGCGAGATCAGCAAGCGCATGGAAGCCGTCGTCACACGCATCAAGGAAGCAGTCGCGGGCGGCAAGACCTTCACGGCCGCCGTGCAGGCGGAGAAGCTGCGCGTCGGCGCGAAGTCGCAGACGATCACGCGCCAGCAGGCCGGCCAGGGCCCCGCGGCGCAACTCGGCGGCGCAATCTTCGCCGCCGCCAAGGGCGAGGTCGTCGCCGCGCCGATCCAGGGCGCGCCGGTGCTGCTCGTGGCGCAGGTCGAAGACATCCTGCGCGACGATCCCAAGACGCGGCCCGACCTCGTCGAAGCCGCGCGCGCCCAGGCCAACGAGCTGCTCACCAACGACGTGCTGGACACGTTCCAGCGCGCCGCGGTGGCGAGCGCGCGCGTGAAGCAGAACGACAAGCTGATCGCCTCGGTGCTCGGCCTCCAGACCGAAGACGACGCGGCGGCCGCGAAATGACGCTGGGCGTGGCGGACGTCGAGCCCGCGACCGAAACGGTCGCGGCGGCGCTGGCTGCGGGAAAGCCGGCGCTGATGTGGTCGCGCCGCGTGAGTGACCTCGAGACGCCGGTGTCGGCGCTCCTGAAGCTCGGCGCGGAAAAGGCCGGATCGTTCCTGCTCGAATCCGTCGAGGGCGGCGACTGGCGCGGCCGCTACTCCATCATCGGCGAGGATCCCGATCTCGTCTGGCGCGTGCGCAACGGACGCGCGGAAACGAGTGCGGGATCGTTCGACGACGCGGCCTTCACGCCGCTAGAGGCTCCGCCCCTGCAGGCCCTGCGCGATCTGGTCGCCGGCGCCGCGCTGCCGATCCCGCCCAATCTGCCGCCGATGGCGGCCGGCCTGTTCGGCTATCTCGGCTACGACATGGTGCGCTATGTCGAGAAGCTGCCGAACTGCCCACCGGACCAGCTCGGCCTTCCCGAAGCCGTGCTGATGCGGCCCCGCCTCGTCGCGATCTTCGACAACGTGCGCCAGGAGATCACGCTCGTGACGCCCGTGCGCCCGGACGGGCGCGACGCCGCCACGCTCATCGCGGAGGCCGAGGCGCGCCTCGCCGACGCGCGCGCGCGTCTCGATGGACCGACGCCGCCCGCGCGCCATGTCGATGCGGCAAAGCCGGCGCCGATCACGCCGCGCTCCAACACGCCGCCCGAGCGCTATCGCGAGATGGTCGAGACGGCGAAGAGCTACGCGCGCGCCGGCGACATCTTTCAGGTCGTGCCGAGCCAGCGCTTCACGCAGCCCTTCCCGCTGCCGGCGCTCGCGCTCTACCGCGCGCTGCGGCGGATCAATCCGTCGCCTTTCCTGTTCTATCTGCACTTCGGCGCGTTCGAGATCGTGGGCGCGAGCCCGGAAATCCTCGTGCGCCTGCGCGATGGCGTCGTCACTGTGCGCCCGATCGCCGGCACGCGCCCGCGCGGCGCGACGCCTGCCCTCGACACCGCGCTCGAAGCCGAGCTCCTGGCCGATCCCAAGGAACGCTCCGAACACCTGATGCTGCTCGATCTCGGCCGCAACGACGTCGGCCGCGTCGCGCAGACGGGCCGCGAGAGCAACCAGGGCGGCGTGCGGGTCACGGCCCAGTTCACGATCGAGCGCTACAGCCACGTCATGCACATCGTCTCGAACGTCGAAGGCCGGCTGCGGCCCGATCTCGACGCCATCGACGCGCTGATGGCCGGCTTCCCAGCCGGCACCGTCTCCGGCGCGCCGAAGGTCCGCGCCATGCAGATCATCGACGAACTCGAAGTCAGCAAGCGCGGCGTCTATGCCGGCGGCGTCGGCTACTTCTCCGCCGGCGGCGACATGGACACCTGCATCGCTCTGCGCACCGCCGTCATCAAGGACGGCGAAATGCACGTCCAGGCCGGCGGCGGCGTCGTACTCGACAGCGACCCCCAGGCCGAGTTCGAAGAGACCGTGCACAAGGCCCGCGCCCTGTTCCGGGCGGCCGAGGAGGCGTGGCGGTTCGCGTAGTGGCCAGGGGTATGCTAATCCTGTGCGCATGTCGCAGACCACCATTACCGAAGTGCTCGACACGCTTCGCGCCCTGCGCCCGGAGCTTCGCGCGCAATTTGGTGTGGCGAACATGGCGATCTTCGGCTCGCGCGCCCGAGGTCAGGCGCATGCCGGATCCGATCTCGATCTGATCGTTGGCTTCGAGGCTTCGAGCCGCCCCACCCTCTTTAGGTTGGCGGCCCTCGACGACTATCTGGGCAGCAGACTGGGCCTGCATGTGGAGACGACGCCCTCCACCGCCATCAATCCGCGCCTCGAGCCCTACATTCGTTCCGAACTGATCCCGGTGTGATGCCCAAGTGCGCCGCCCGCCCGCTTCTCGAAGACATGCTGGCGCACGCCGAAGAGGCGATCGAGTTGCTCGCCGGACGGACGAACGAAGACTTCGCCTCGGATCGCCTCCACTTTCTGGCCGCCTGCCGTCTCGTCGAGATCATTGGCGAGGCCGCGGCACAGGTCCCCGACGACGTCCGCACCGCGCTTGCGGCAATTCCCTTCCGCGCCGCGGCCCTCACCCGGAACCGACTCATTCATGGCTATGGGGCGGTGGATCCAATCATACTCGCCGACACGATCCGGCTTGACCTCCCGCCTCTGGCCGACGCCAGCCGGAACGAGCTTGCCGCGCCGCTCCCCGATGAAGCGCCTCCGCCTTGACGCCCGGCGCGGGTTCCGGCTTGGGTTCGGGCGAACCCGCGAACGGCCCCCATGCTCCTCGTCATCGATAACTACGACAGCTTCACCTACAACCTCGTCCACTTCGTCGAAGAGCTCGGCGCGGTGACGAAAGTGGTGCGCAACGACACGCTGTCGGCCGAGGCCGCGCTGGCGCAGCGCCCGCAGGCGGTCATCCTGTCGCCCGGCCCCTGCACGCCAAACGAGGCCGGCATCTGCCTCGAGCTGATCGCCAAGGCCCCTGCGGACCTGCCCATCCTCGGCGTCTGCCTCGGCCACCAGGCCATCGGCCAGGCCTTCGGCGGCGAGGTCGTGCGCGCCCCGGTCCCGATGCACGGCAAGGTCAGCCCCGTCACCCATGGCGGCACCGACATCTTCGCCGGCATCCCCTCCCCCTTCGAGGCCACGCGCTACCACTCCCTGGTGGTGAAGGCCGACACCATGCCGGACGCCCTGGTCCCCACCGCCCACACCGACGGCATCGTCATGGGCCTGCGCCACCGCACGCTCCCCATCTTCGGCGTGCAGTTCCACCCCGAGAGCATCGCCAGCCAGCACGGCCACCAAATCCTGCGCAACTTCCTGGACATCGCGCGCGGCCTGAACACGCCGGCGAAAGCGGCCTGATGCCATGTCTGGCAGCACGGGAGACCTGAAGCCGGTCCTGGCGCGCCTGGCCGCCGGGCAGACGCTGAGCGAGGCGGAGGCCGAAGCCGCCTTCGGCATCATCATGGCCGGCGAGGCCACCCCCGCCCAGATCGCCGGCCTGCTCATGGCCATGCGCGTGCGGCGGGAGACGGTGGCCGAGCTCACCGGCGCCGTGCAGGCGATGCGCGCGCGCATGAACCGGGTGGACGCGCCGGAGGGCGCCATCGATGTCTGCGGCACTGGCGGCGACGGCTCCGGCAGCCTCAATGTCTCCACCGCCGTCACCTTCGTGCTGGCCGGCCTCGGCGTGCCGGTCGCCAAGCACGGCAACCGCGCCCTCTCGTCGCGCACCGGCGGCGCCGACGTGCTCACCGCCCTCGGCGTCAACGTGGAAGTGCCGCTCCCGCGCCTGCCCCAGGTGCTGCGCGCCGCCCACTGCGCCTTCCTCTTCGCCCCGCGCCACCACGCCGCCATGCGCCACGTCGCCGGCCCGCGCGTGGAGCTGGGCACCCGCACCATCTTCAACCTGCTCGGCCCGCTCGCGAACCCCGCAAGCGTCCGCCGCCAGCTCACCGGCGTGTTCGACCCCGCCTGGGCCCGCCCCATGGTGGAAACGCTCGCCAATCTCGGCTCCACCGATGTCTGGCTCGTCCACGGCCAGGGGCTGGACGAGCTCACCACCGCCGGCCCGAACCAGGTCGTGGCGCTGTCCGGCGGTATCATCCGCGAGTTCACCGTCACCGCCGAGGAAGCCGGCCTCCCCCACGCCCCGCTCGAGGCCATCCGCGGCGGAGATGCCGCCACCAACGCCGCCGCCCTCCTCGCCCTGCTCCAGGGCACGAAGGGCGCCTATCGCGACACCGTCCTGCTCAACGCCGCCGCTGCCCTC
>JAGWZE010000050.1 GCA_018969015.1 Alphaproteobacteria bacterium | reverse complement strand
GTTTCGTTGAACGACTTCTCGGCCGTGTCGCTCTCGCCAGGATGCTGGATGGCGCAGAAAAACGCCCGATCGTCCGGCGCAAGCATCGGCCCGCAGATCTCCGAACCCACGGGCCCCACGAGGAAGCGTCGCACCTCGCGCGGCGCCGGGCCGGCCGTCGTGGTGACGAGCACCTGATCATTGCCCTCGAACACCGCCGGGGATCCGTCCGTCGCGATCCACACATTATGCGCGGCGTCGAAGGCGATGTTGTCGGGGCAGGCGAAGCGGTCGCCGGTGAAGGTCGCCGTTCCGTTCACGGAAACGTCCGTGTGCAGACGAAGGCCTGTCGTCGTTTTGGTGATTGCGCCCGCCGCGTTCGGATCGCCGCCGAGCAGGAAGACGCCCCATGTGAACGTGGTGGACGCGCCGCAGCCGCGGGCTTCGTCGAAGCGCAGGATGTGTCCGGAAAGGTTCGGTTGGGCCTTGTCGGGGCGATCGGGATCGGCGCGGCGCGGATTGCCCGGATGCGCGAAGCCTTGTTGAGGATTCTTCGTCATGACCGCGAGCACCGCGCCCGTGCCCACCCAGTTCGCGTCACGGATCGCTTCGACGTCTTCCGGGCGGTCCATCGGCGTCGCGCCCATGAGCCGCGCGGCTTCGCGCGCACGCACCACCACGTCCGCCTGATCCTTGAACGGATGCGGGAAGCCCGCCGCCTTCGCGGCCGCATTGGCGCGCGAAACGGTGAGCGGCAGCCATTCGCCGGTCCCGTCTTCGTGCAGCTTCGCGACGTAGAGCGTGCCGTCGTCGAGCAGCGTGCGGTTGGCGATGCGGTCCTTCGGGTTGAAGCGGCGCTTCGTGACGAACTTGTAGATGAACTCGTCGACCTGATCGTCGCCCATGTACACGGCGACGCGCATGTCCTTGCAGAGCGCGGTCGTCGCGCATTCGCCCTTCTTGCGGCCGAGCGCGGTGCGCTTGCGCGGCGTGAATGTCGGATCGTAGGGATCGATCTCCACGACCCAGCCATAGAGCGAAGGGCCCGTCGGATTGCCGGCGAGATCGAATTGCGCGGGCTGATTGCGCCGTTTCGACGTGCGCAGCAGCGGGTAGCCGAAATTCTCCGCATCCAGCACCAGCGCCGGATCGGCCGAGAAGCCGGCCGCCGTTTCACTCGTGTTGTAGTAGGCGGAATTGAAGTTCTCTTCCGAGGTCAGGTACGTGCCCCACGGCGTTTCGCCGCCGGCGCAGTTCGAATGCGTGCCGCACGCGATCGCGCCTTCGGGCGCGCCGGGCTCGATCGCATTCACCTTGGCGCCGGCCGCCACGATCCACGGATGCTGGCCCGCCGGCCCGGAGAACACCACAGGCGTGAACGGCGTGATGCGGCGATTGAGGCCGGCGCCGGGCTTGGGATCGCGCACCACGCTCCAGGCGCCATCCGGCCCGCGCGCAATCTGCACCACCGAAACGCCGAGCGCGGCGTAGAGCGCGGAGAAATCCTCCGCCGTGTAGTCCGCGAGCGACGCCTTGCCGGGGAAGTGCATCGCCGGATCGAAATACTCGTGGTTCGCGCAAAGCAGGAAGCGGTTCTGATCGGTGGCCTTCGGATAGGTCCACTCGGCCGGGAAGATCGCCAGCATGTCGTTGTTCTGGCCGAAGCGCTGCTCCTGCTCCGCGCGCGTCACGGCCGCCGGATTGAACGGGCCGAGCCCCTCGACGAGCGCGTCGCCCCACGCGATGAGTGGCTTCGCCACATAGCCCTCGGGCACGGTCACCGCGTCGGCCCAGGTCGCCGCGACCGGCTTGAACGACGGCGCCCGCACGGGCTTGGCCAACGCCGCCGCGCCCGCTTCCCCGGCCAGCGACAGCATCGGCAGCGCCGCGAGGCCGCCCAGGATCCCGCGCCGCGAGATCAGCGTCTGCACGTGCGGCGTGGGCGCGGCCACGTCGGCGGCGGAAACGGGCATCGTCGGGGCAGGGGAGCAATCGTCGGGCATCACGGTCCTCGTCAACGCGCAGGGGCGTAGCGCTCGCCTATGACACCCGTGCGACGGCGTCGAGCCCCCCTTTGGGCCCTTCACGCTTTCGGGTGGGCGATGTCCAAAGCGCGGCGCATCGCGTCGATCTCGGCGAGCTTTCCGTCGAATGCGGACCAGTCATCAGCGGCCGCGATCGGCGCCCACAGCGCCTCCACCTCGTCGATCAGCAGATCGGCCGGCGTCGGCCGTGTGAAATACGCGTCCCCCAGCCGTTCGGGCCGGACCGGCGCCCGCTCGAGGAACCCCGCGCGGATCGGGGCGAACGCCTCCGCCGCATAGAGGGCCGCCTGCGGGCTCGCCGCTGCGCGATCCGCGCTCGCCGCGCCGCAGAACCAGTCGTGGAAGGTCTGCGCCCAGCCGGCCTCGCTCTCGGTCAGCCAGTTGAAGAACGCCTGCAGGAACTCGAGGTCCGGTCGGAGCTCGCCCGTGGCGATCCCAAGCCGCGTGAACATCGCCGTCCGCAGCGCCGCCTGGTAGGCCGGCGCGTAGCCGCGCAACGCCTCTTCCAACGGCTCCGTTTCGCTCACCAGCGTCAGCGCGCCGGCGAATTGCGCCAGCGCCCACGACACCGCCTCCGGCTGGCGCCCGAACGCATAGAGCCCCGAATGATCGAAATAGGCCGCGGTGAAGCCCGGCGCGCTCACCGGCAGGAACCGCCAGGGCCCGTAGTCGAAGCTCTCGCCGGTGACGGTGAGATTGTCCGTGTTGAGCACGCCGTGCACGAAGCCCGCCGCCATCCATTGCGCCGCGAGCCGCGCGCTCGCCTGCACCGCCGCGCGCAACAGCGCCGCCGGCTGCTCGGCCTCATCCGCCGCCAGCACCTCCGGATAGAACACCTCGCCGCAATAGGTGATCAGCGTGCGGATCAGGTCGGGCCGGTTGTGGAACGCATGGCGCTGGAACACGCCGAAGCGAACGTGCCCGTGCGACAGCCGCGTCAGCACGCTCGATCGCGTCGGCGACGGCTCGTCCGAGCGCTCGAGCGCCTCGCCCGTTTCGAACAGCGCGAACGCCTTCGAGGTATAGACGCCCTGCGCCTCGAGCATCGCCGCGGCCAGCACCTCGCGCACGCCGCCTTTCAAGGTCAGGCGGCCGTCCCCGCTGCGCGACCACGGCGTCTGCCCCGAGCCTTTGGTGCCGAGATCGAGCAGGCGGCCGTCGCGATCGCGCAATTGTGCGAACAGGAATCCGCGCCCGTCGCCGAGATCCGGGTTGTACACGCGGAACTGGTGCCCGTGATAGCGGATCGCCAGCGGCGCGGACTGGTTGTCCGGCAACGGTTCGAACCGCGCGAACGCCGCCTCCCATTCCGCCGCCGTCAGCCCTCCGAGGCCGACCGCGTCGGCCCAGCGCTGGTTGCGCCAGCGCAGCCGATGCATAGGGAACCGGGCCGGCGCCACGGTGTCGGCGAAGTCTGGGCCTAAGGCGGCGAACAGCGGTGTGGGCGCGTAGGTGGGGTCGACGGGCATCGGTCTGACGTAACGCGCCCCGCCCGCGGCGCAAGCGCCGGCCGCGCGGGGGCAGGTGGCTTCGTCCCGGCAGTCGGCGTTGATGACGGCTGCGGCGGCGTGTGGCAGTGAGGGTCGCAGACGAGGAGGGAGGCCGATGGCGGGTCGCGTGAGAGGGCTGGTTCTGGTCGCCGCGTTGGCGTTCGCCGTCACAGGCTGCGGCCGTCAGGGCGGTGAGGAAAGCGCGTCGGGCGCGCCGTCGGGCGGGGCCGGCTCCGGCGCCGGAGCCCCGGCGGCCTCGATCGAAGCGCAGCTCGATCCCTGCGCCGACAAGGCCGGTCTCGCCCAAAAGGTCTGCCAGGATCCCGCCCTTGCCGCCGCCGCTGGCGAGATCAAAGCCAAGCTTGCCGAGGCGGCCGGCGCCGTTTCGGCCGAAGGCGACAAGCTGATCGTCGACGGCCAGAAGGCCTGGCTCGAGACGCAAGCCGCCAGCTGCGGCGTCGCCGCCAACGCGCCGGACGCGGCGCAATGCCTGAAGACCGCGCTCGCCCAGCGCCTCGAAGACGCCAAGACGGCCGTCGAGCAGAAGGGCGGCTTCACCTTCCAGCGCGTCGAGATCAACGCCGCCCAGCCGGTGACCGCCGAAGTCGCCGCCGCGTCCGGCCTCGGCGAGAACGCGCCGCCGGCCGTCACGCGCGAGCTCAGCTATCCGCGCATCGACGGCGTCGCCAGCGCCGCCGCGCAGAAGTTCAACGCCATCATGGCCAAGATGGGCCAGCCGCGCTTCAAGCTCGAGGACGCCACCACCGAGACCTCGGAATACAAGATCACCTTCGCGAGCCCTAAGCTCGTGTCGGTGCAGTTCCTGACGTCCGACTACAGCCTCGGCGCCGCCCACCCGAACAACGGCATGACGGCCGTCACCGTGCTGATGGACGAGGGCCGAGAGATCACGGCCGAGGACATCTTCAAGCCCGGTTCGGGATGGGAGCTCTATCTCACCCGCCGCTCCATGCGCGGCCTCACCAAGACGTTCGCCGAGTTCGGCGCCGGCCCGCCCGAACTCACCGACGTCCGCGACACCGCGACCAAGGCCCACAACTGGACCGTGACGGACGACGGCCTCGTCGTGCTGTTCCCGCCCTATTCGGTGGGCCCCTTCGCGCTCGGCGGCCAGGAAGTGAAGATCCCCTGGAAAGACCTCCAGCCCTACGTCAACCCGAACGCCCCGCCGCCGATCACCCAGCCCAAGCCGAGCTGAGGCGTCCTTCTCCCCTTGTGGGAGAAGGTGGCGCGAAGCGCCGGATGAGGGGAGAAGCACCGAGGTCTCCGGCGTCATCGCCGACACCCCTCACCCGTCTCGCGGCCTGCAGCCGCGATCCCCCCTCTCCCACAAGGGGAGAGGGACCGACGCCCTTCGCCGCCATCCCACCACCCTGCGGCGTCGCGGCGCTCGCCTCCCACGCCCGAAGCCGCTATCACCGACCCAAGGCGTGGCCCAAGAACCGCGCCGCAAGGGGCTGAATCGCCAGAGCTTTGGTCAACCGCACCGATGATGAGATGTGATGAAGCCTGAGGCCGCCCAAAGCCGGCAACTTGGCCGCGGGCCGCTGCTCGCTTTGTTCCTCGTCGTGTTCGTCTCGATGACGGGCTTCGGGATCGTCATCCCGATCGTGCCCTTTTTCGGCGTGCATCTGGGGGCGAGCGCGACCGAGATCACCTACGCCATCGGCGCCTATTCGTTCGGCCAGTTCCTCGCGGCGCCCCTTTGGGGGCGCCTGTCGGATCGCTACGGCCGCCGCCTCATCCTGATCGCCACGCTCGCGCTGACCGCCGTCTTCTACGTCGTGCTCGCCCAGGCCACCACGATCGACGAGATCGGGGTGACGCGCTTCATGACCGGGCTCGTCGCCGGCAACATCGCCGCCGCCTTCGCCGCCGCCGCCGACATCTCGACGGAGGAAACCCGCGCGCGCACGATGGGCGTGCTCGGCGCGGGGGTGGGGCTCGGCTTCATCGTCGGTCCGGCTATCGGCGGTCTGGTCGCCGGCGGCGATCCGACCCAGGCCGACTTTGCCCGCGTCGCCTATGTCGCCGCCGCGCTCGCAGCCGCCTCGGTCGTTGCGGCGATCGTGCTGCTTCCCGAGACGCGCCCCGCCGACGCGCCGCTGCAGGCGCGCCGCACGCCGCGCTTCTGGACGCGGCCGCGCCTGTTCGCGCTCGTCGGCGTCACGCTGCTCACGCTCACCGCCCAGGCCTTGATGGAGTCGTCGTTCGGCCTGTGGTCGGAAAAGGAGCTCGCCTGGGGCCCGCCGCAGCTGGGCGCGACGTTCGCCGCGCTCGGGCTCGTCTCTGCGCTCCTGCAGGGCGGGGGCATGGGCCGGCTCGCGCAGCGGTTCGGCGAAGCGCGCCTGCTCACCGGCGGCCTCGTTCTCTACGCGATGGGCTTCACGCTGCTGGTGTTCGCGCACGACGTCGTGCTGGTGATCACCGCGATGCTTCTGCTGGCGCTCGGCGGGGGTGTGGTGAGCCCCAGCCTGCAATCGCTCGTGAGCCGTGAAGCCGCAGCGGAGGAGCGCGGCGCGGTGCTCGGCCTGCAGCAATCGGCCTCGTCGCTCGGGCGTGTATTCGGGCCGCTCGCCTCCGGGCCGGTGTTCGACGCGCTGGGCCACAATGCGCCGTTCGCCGTGGGCGCGGGCCTGATGGTCGCCGCCGCGCTGCTTGCCGCGGTCGCTACGCGTTCGCCCGCCGCGAAGGCCTAGCGTGTCCGGCTAGGCCGCGAGCGTTTTTGCGAGCCATTGTCCGCAGGCGGCGATCGCCTCGCGCGCCGTCTTCGACACGGCCGTCATGTTGAAGAAGCCGTGCACCTGATCGGGATAGGCGCGGTAGGTCACCGGTACGCCGCACGCGGCGAGCTTGTCCGCATAGGCCTTGCCCTCGTCGAGCAGCGGGTCGAACCCGGCGGTGACGACATAGGCGGGCGGCAGGCCGCCGAGATCGTCGGTCACCAGCGGCGAGGCGCGCCAGTCATAGACGCTCTCGCGGTCGGGCAGATACTGGCGCACGAAGAAATCCTGCGCCGCCTGCGTGAGGACGTAGCCCTCCTGGAGACGCAGCTGCGACGGCGTCATTTTCAGGAACTGCGTGCACGGATAGATCAACACCTGCGCCTTCAGCCGCGCCTGCGGATCGCCTTTCAACCCCTGCGCCACGACTGCTGAAAGATTGCCGCCCGCGCTGTCGCCGCCCACCGCGATGCGCGCCGGATCGAACGCGAGGTCCTGTGCGTGCGCGAAGGCCCAGCGCGTGGCCGCCATGGCGTCCTCGGGCGCCGCCGGCCAGCGATGTTCGGGCGCGAGTCGGTACGCCACCGAGAGCACGCGGATGCGCCCGGCGTCGGCGAGGCGCCGGCACAGCATGTCGTGGCTGTCGAGATCGCCGACCACGAAGCCGCCGCCATGCAGGAACACCAGTCCGGGCGACGTCACGCCCGCCGCGAACGGCGTGTAGAGCCGCGCCTTGAGCGGGCCGGCCGCGCCGTCGACCGTGAGGTCGCGCACATCCAGCAGATGTGGCGCCTCCGCCTCCCAGCGCTGCATTTGTCGCCAGAACTGACGGCGCATGGCGTCGACAGGCCCGCGCCAGTCGAACGGGCGGGCGCGGGCGCGCTCGAGCAGCGCTTTGAGGTTCGGATCGAGGTCGATCATCGGCGCAGATGTGCGCCTGCGGCGCCGCAGGATCAAGCGGCATGCTGCGGCGCCACGCGGCTTGACCCGGCGATCACGGCGCTGTCACCTGCTGCGACCGAAGGGGAGACACCAGACTGATGAAACGCCTGCTTCTCGTCGCGGCGAGCGTCGCCGCGATCGTGTTCGGGGCCGCCGCCGACAAGCCCGTCACGCCGTCGCCCGCCGAAGCCAAAGCCTTCGTCGCCACCGCCGAAGCCGACCTCGCGAAGCGCTCGGAATACGCCAATCGCGCGTCGTGGGTGCGCGCCACCTACATCACCGAAGACACGCAGTGGCTCGAGGCCAAGGCCGGCGCGGAGATCGCCGAGGCGGCGACAAAGTTCGCGCGCGACGCCACGCGCTTCGACGGCGTGCAGGTCGATCCCGACACCCGCCGCAAGCTCGATCTCTTGAAGCGCGGCATCTCGTTCCCCACGCCGTCCACGCCCGGCGCCGCCGAGGAGATGGCCACCATCGGCTCGCGCCTCGACAGCATGTATTCGACGGGCAAGTTCACCTACAAGGGCAAGACGCTCACGCTCGGCGACGCGGAGGACATCCTCGCATCGTCGCGCGATCCCGCCGAAACCAAGGCGATCTACGAGGGCTGGCGCACGGTGAGCCCCGCGATGCGCACGGACTATGCGCGCCTCGTCGATCTCGCCAACACCGGCGCGCGCGAACTCGGCTACAAGGACACCGGCGCAATCTGGCGCTCCTGGTACGACATGCCGCCGGACGCGTTCGCGAAAGAGACGGACCGCCTCTGGAGCCAGGTGCAGCCCTTCTACAAGAACCTGCATTGCTACGTGCGCGCGCGCCTCAACGAGAAGTACGGCGACGCCGTGCAGCCGCGCACCGGCCCGATCCGCGCCGATCTCCTCGGCAACATGTGGTCGCAGCAGTGGGGCAACATCTACGACGTCGTCGCGCCGCAAACGAAGGGCGGCGGCCTCGGCTACGATCTCGACAAGGTGCTCGTCGCCAAGGGCTATGACCCCATCAAGATGGTGAAGACCGGGGAGGGCTTCTACACGTCGCTTGGCCTCGCGCCGCTGCCGCAGACATTCTGGGAGCGCTCGCAGATCGTGAAGCCGCGCGATCGCGAAGTCGTCTGTCATGCGTCCGCCTGGGACCTCGACGACAAGGACGATATCCGCATCAAGATGTGCACGAAGGTGAACGCGGAGGATTTCTCCACGATCCACCACGAACTCGGGCACAACTACTACCAGCGCGCCTACAAGGATCAGCCCTGGATTTATCGCGGCGGCGCCAATGACGGCTTCCACGAAGCGATCGGCGATTTCGTCGCGCTTTCGGCCAACACGCCGACCTATCTCAAGCAGATCAATCTCATCGAGCAGACGCCGAGCGCGGATCAGGACATCCCGTTCCTGATGCGCATGGCGCTCGACAAGATCGCGTTCCTGCCGTTCGGCCTGCTCGTCGACAAATGGCGCTGGGAGGTCTTCTCGGGCCAGGTGAAGCCGGATCAGTACAACCAGGCCTGGTGGGACCTCGTGCGCCAGTATCAGGGCCTGACGCCGCCCGGCGCGCGCCCCGCCGACGCGTTTGATCCCGGCGCGAAGTACCACATCCCGGGCAACACGCCCTACATGCGCTACTTCCTCGCCCACGTGTACCAGTTCCAGTTCCAGCGCGCGGCCTGCAAACAGGCCGGCTGGAAAGGGCCGCTGCACCGCTGCTCCGTGTACGGAAACAAGGAGGTCGGCAAGCGCTTCGACGCCATGCTGCAGATGGGCCAGTCCAAGCCCTGGCCCGAAGCCATGCGCACCTTCACGGGCGAAACGACGACGGACGCGTCCGCGGTGGCGGACTACTTTGCGCCGCTGGATGCGTGGCTGACGAAACAGAACAAGGGTGAGAAGTGCGGGTGGTGAGGGGGCGATAACGCGTGACATCCGCGGTGCGCTTCGGCGCACCGCGTCGCCTGGCGCTCCAGCGATCGTCGCGCGTCACGCGTGCTCCGCGACACGGATCAACTCGGCGAAGGCCAATGTGACGTGATAGAGGCTTGAGGCGGGCGCGTCGTCTTCGATCGGCGACCCGTCGGCCCGGCGTCGTTCGTGCCAAAGTCCGCGCACCTTCGTGTCCAGATGGGCGAAAACGACGTTGAAGGCTTGTGCCGCCGCTTCAGCGGCGTTCGGATCGCGGGCGTGAACAAAGCGCGCCAAGTTCGCCTTAAGTCGTTCCGTTTGGGGCCAGAGCCGCGACGTCAGCGCGCGAGGTGCGCCGTTCGTGTAGACTTCGTCAATCGTGATGCCTGTCGCCGGGTCGACGCCATAGACTTCCGCAAAAACACGAAGTCTTTCGGCAATGGCGCGCGTCGAAGCGCCCGAGGCCTTTGCAAATCGATGAAGCAGCCAGGACCATTCGAAATGGTGACCAGGCTCTACGATCCGGCCTTCGTCGCCAGCGGCGGGACCCCATTGGTGGTCGAAGTACTCGGGCAACGCTCCATACTCAGCATTGAAGAGCTTCTCCAAGAAGAGCTCAGCAAGGCGCTGCGCGCGAAGCAAATGCGCATGGTCGCCAGTTGTCTCGAACAGCGCTAGGCAGGCCTCGAAGAGGTGCATATGGGGGTTTTGCCGGCGCGGCGGAGATGGTGCGACATCACCCTCTAGGAATCCGCCCGCGGGGTGGGCCCACGCCCTGTCCAACCAGTCCAAGGTCGCTGCCGCAGCGCCAACCAAATCCGGACGGTCGCCGAGGACGCGCGCGGCGTGCGCGAGCGCGAACGTTACGAAGGACAAGTCGTAGAGGTCGCGGCGATCGTCGACCGGCTTTCCAGATGCCGAGAGCTGAAACCGCGTGCCGCCGTCAGCCCGCAGACCCTTTGTGAGCAAAACGTGCGCGCCAGCCCGCGTGGCTTCGCGCCAGGGGCCGTCCCAGCCGAGGTCCCCAGCGGCCGCGAAAACGAATGTTTGTCGCGCCTGCACGCGGATGCGCCGAGGCAAATGGGCGAGTGGTTCGCCGGCTTGGCTCACGCGCTCGTGGAACAGACCGGAGCCTTCATCGAAGCCGGTAGAGACCCAGAAAGGAAGCGCAGCGTCGAAGAGCCATTCGCGGGCCCTTTCGGCTCTCTCTTTCAAGATATGCGTGGTCGCGCGCAGCGCAGGGCGCGTCGCGTGGCGAAACTGGCCAATCGCTTCTGTCACCGCGGCATAGAGGCTGCCGGGGTGAATTTGAACTCCGCGGATACCGGCAGCTTCAGCGGCTGCGATGTCTGAACGCGCGTCGCCGAGCATCATGCTTCGCGCCCGATCAATCGGCCATTCGAGCATCGCTCTGCGCAGCATGCCGGGGTTAGGCTTTCGGTCGGGGTGGTTCGCGACGCGCCAAGCCTCAATGCGCGCGTCTTCGTGAAAGGGGCAAAAATAGAAGGCGTCAATATGCGCGCCATGGGGTTGGAGCGCCGTCTGCATCGCGTCGTGAAACCGCCGCATGTCGGCTTCCGAGTACAGTCCGCGCGCCAAACCGGATTGATTGGTCGCCACGATGACCAGCCAACCCGCCTCATTGCAGGCCCGGATAGAGTCGATCGCGCCGGGCAACCATTCGAGGTCTTCGGGTCGGTACGTGTAGCCGTCGTCGACGGTGAGGGTCCCGTCCCGGTCGAAAAACATCGCCGGCCGTTGAACGGCGCCGATCAGTTCCATTCTACCTTGCTCGAGCGATTCTGGAGTTCCGATGTCAAGAAAATACCCTACGCCTTCAAGCCCCCTAAGGCGACGTTCTTGCGCCAGACGGGGGAAGACATCCACCTCGAGGGAGCAAGGCGCGTGAGGGATCCAGCTGAGGATTGCGCGACGCAGGTAGTAGACGCCGCCCGAGACGAGCGCGGGTTCGCGGGCTGAGGGGACTTTCTCTGTAAAGGCGAGAATCCGCCCATTCTCGTCAGTCGAAACCCGGCCATAGCGGCGTGGATCGTCGACCCGTCGGAGCGCAAGCACGCCAATGTCATTCAATCGCAACGACGCCGCGACGGACCCGTAATTGATGTCGAACAGCACGTCGCCGTTCAGCATGAGGAACTGATCGTCGAGCCGATCGGCAGCAACAAGCAATGCGCCCGCGGTGCCGGCCTCGACCG
>JAGWZE010000004.1 GCA_018969015.1 Alphaproteobacteria bacterium | reverse complement strand
CGTCCAGCGCCGGCAGGCCCGGCGCGTTCGCGGCGAGCGCCCGCGACGGCGCGGCCCGCACGCGCCAGCGGGTGGCGGCGGCGCTCGGCGCGGGCGCAGCGCCCGCACGCATGAGGATCAGCGGCGCCCCGGACTGTTCGACCCGCAAGGCGAGTCGGCGGCTGGCGGTGAGGTCGAAGCGCTTGTCCTCGCCCCAGGCCTCCGCGATCACGCCGCCCAGCGCGCCGCAGCGCGCCGCTTCTCCCGCCGCGCGCAGGACATCCTCGATCCCGGCGGCGCGCACGAACAGCACGCGCGCCGGATCGAGGCCCCAATCGGCGAGGCCGGGGCCATAGGGGCGGCCGGTTTCGGCGGTGAGCGCCTCGTGACGCACCCACACGACGGGACGCCCCGCCGCCGCGCGCGCCAGAAGCGCGAGACCAAACCCCGCCGCGGCCGGCTGATCGGCCCCCGTCGCGGGGAACACCTCGTGGATCGCGGCGCGCGCGATCCCGCCGCCGAGCCAGCCGTCCAGCGCGGGCGCGCCGAGTGCGGCCAGCGGCGCCTGCCCCGCGCCGGCGGGCGCTGCCGGAGCCGATGATGCGGGCGCCGCCGATACGGGCGCCGCGGCGGCCGCGGCGGGCCGCGCCAGACGAGACGCAGGAATGAGGGAGTCGAGCGCCATGGGCTCACCAACTGTTCGTCATATGTTCTAGTTTTGATCCCGGCTTGCGTCAAGTTTGCGACTCATATCTCCGCCCTGTGGACAACCTGGCCGCCCGCTCGGGGCCGGACGCACACACTCCCGCCGGCGCCTCGACGCCGGCCGCCGCGTTGCGCCCCCGATGGACTGGACCTCCCTGCCCTGGACGGCCCTGCTCGGCGCCGCCGCCGCCCTGGCCTCGATGACGAGCTTCGCCCCCCAGGCGCTGAAGATCGCCCGCACACGCGACGTCTCGGGCCTGTCGGCGCGCACTTATGCGCTCACCGTGCTCGCCTTCGCGCTCTGGCTCGCCTACGGCGTCGCGCGCCGCGATCTCGCGCTCATGATCCCCAACGCGGCGTGCCTGGCGCTCTCGAGCTACATCCTGATGATGACGCTCCGGGGCGGCGGGCGCCCACCGGATCGGCGCCGGTGACCAACAAACAAACACCGACCATGGAACAAACGCCGCTCGCTCCCGTTTTAGGAGAGTCGGTCGGTTTCGGTCGCGCCGACATGCGGTCCGCTCACTTGCCCTGACGGCCCGCCCGCCGCCGCGACTGCCTACCCCGGCCGGTCGCGGCGGTCTGGGCCGTGCGCCATGGCCGAAAGCCGGAAAAACTCAGACATAACAGGCCACGCCGCCGTGGTGATGGGCTGTCCGGGTTCTAGGACCCGGGGCACTCAAACCTGAATATCGGGGAAGAAGGTGGTGCCTGGGGCCGGAATCGAACCAGCGACACGCGGATTTTCAATCCGCTGCTCTACCAACTGAGCTACCCAGGCGTCCCGGCGGTTCGGGAGGCGTGTCTATAGCCATCGGGCGCGGCGCTGTCCATGCCCGCGGCGCGCGGCGATGGGCGACGTGGCCGCCTGCCCTGCGGGCGCGTTAAGCAGGGGCATGACGACCGCCGCCGCCCCCTCCCCGCGCCTCGCAATCGGCCAGACGGCCCGCCTGGAGCGGCTCTGCCGCGCCGAGGACCTGATCACCTTCGCCGCCGCCGCGGGCGACCTCAATCCGCTCACCCTGCCCGGCGCCGACAAGGACGGCGACGGCCGCCCCGACGCCGACGCCACCACCGAGGCGCCCGCCGCCTGGATCGCGGCGCTGTTCTCGGCCGCCTTCGGCACCCTCCTGCCCGGCCCCGGCGCGCGCCTCGTGCGCCAGACGCTGCGCCACCGTGCGCCGGTGTGGGTGGGCGAGACCGTCCTGATTGAGATCGCCGTCACGGCCCTGGGCGAGGATGGGCTCCTCACCCTGTCGTGCCGCGCCGCTGCCCCCGACGGGCGCGTGATCGCCGAAGGCGAGGCCGACGTGCGCGCCCCCGCCACGCCGCTGGCCGCCGATCCCGGCGCGCTGCCGCGCATCGTCATCGCGCGCCACCAGCACTTCCAGCGCCTGCTCGCCGCGTGCGATCCCCTGCCGCCGGTGAAGACCGCGATCGTCGCGCCCGAGGAGGAAAAGGCGCTCGCCGGCGCGCTCGCCGCCGCCGCGCGCGGGATCATCGAGCCGATCCTGGTGGGCGACCGCGCGCGCATCCTCTCCACCGCCGCCGCGGCCGGTCTCGACATCGGCGCGGCGCCGATCGTGGAGGCCGCCACGCCCGATCTCGCCGCCGCCGCCGCGGTCGCGCTCGTCAATGCCGGCGCCGCCGCCGCGCTGATGAAAGGCGCTCTGCATACGGACGAACTCCTCCACCACGTCGTCAAACGCGAGGGCGGCCTGCGCGCGGGGCGCCGCATCACCCACGTGTTCGTGTTCGACGTGCCGGGCCACCCGCATCTCCTGCACGTGAGCGACGCGGCCATCGCGATCGCGCCCACGCTCGAGGAGAAGGTCGACATCGTGCAGAACGCGATCGATCTCGCGCGCGCGCTCGGCTGCGCGACGCCTCGCGTCGGCGTGCTTTCCGCGGTGGAGACGGTGAATCCGAAAATCCCCTCCACGCTCGACGCCGCCGCGCTCTCGAAGATGGCCGAACGCGGCCAGATTCGCGGCGGCGTGGTCGACGGCCCGCTGGCGATGGACAACGCCGTCGATCCCGGCGCGGCGCGCACCAAGGGCCTGCGCTCCACGGTGGCGGGCCAGGCCGACGTGCTGATCGCGCCGAACATCGAGGCCGGCAACATCCTGGTGAAGGAGCTCGCCTTCCTCTCGCATGCGGAGGGCGCGGGGCTGGTGCTGGGCGCGAAGGCGCCGATCATCCTCACGAGCCGCGCCGACGACGAGACTTCGCGGCTCGTGTCCTGCGCCATCGCGATGCTGTTCGAGGACTGGCGCCGCACGGGCGTGTCGCGGCTCTAGCCGCCGCGCTCAGTTCAGCGTCGCGGACGGTGACGGCGGCGCACCGCTGCGGGCCGTGCGATCGACGACGCGCAGGAGCTCCTCCGTGGTGAACGGCTTCGTTACGCGCGGGGCCTCGCTCAGGGGAAACGCGTAAGGCAGCGCCTCGATGCGGCCCGTTGCGACGACGAACGGCCGCCCGCGCTCGATCAGGCGCACGGCGACCGTCGTACACATCACGCCGTCCAGGTCCGCATCGAGCACGGCGACGTCGAAGTCGGCGGCTTCGGCCAGCGCCACCGCCTGATCCATCGTCGAGGCGGAGCCCACGACGACATGGCCCGCCGTCGTCAGCGCCTCCTCGATGTCGAGCGCCACGAGCGCCTCGTCCTCGACGACGAGGATGCGCCAGCTGTCGGCCATGCGGGCCTCCTCAGGTTCGTGTCACGCCGCGGCGACGGAAAAAGCCGAGGATGACGAGGAGAAGGATGGCGCCGATGGTCGACACCATGAGGCTGCCCCAGAAGCCGCCGAACGTGAATCCCAGCGCATTCGCGAGAAACCCGCCCAGCAGCGCGCCGATGAGGCCGACGATGAGGTTCGTCAGCAATCCCTGTTCGCGATGGGTGACCTGTTCGGCGATCCATCCGGCGACGATGCCGATGACGATGGCGCCAAGAAAACCTACGCCGCTCATTGCTTGCGTCTCCTGCCGTTGGCCCAACCAATCGCGGGCGGTGCGGCAGGTTCCCCCCCTCGGGCGGCGCGATCGGTTTTTAACTCGGACACTTAGGCGGGATCGTCATCCTTCGCGGCGGAGAGCGCGTCGCGCAGGCGCCGCTGCGGTCGCGGCGGCGAGATCGTCGGCGGCGCGTGCTTCTGGATCGAATTGCGCATCTCGGCGCGCACGTCGTGGATCGAGGCGATGGCGTGGCCCATCGGCACGCCGACGTCGACGAGCACGGTCTCGGCAAGCTGCAGCGAAGCCTCCACGGTGTCGGGCACCGCGTCCGTCGCGCCCAGGCGATAGAGCCGACCGGCGTCACGGGCGTCCCGCGCGCGCGCAACGATCACGAGGTCTGCGCGGCGCGCCCGCGCCGCCGCCACCACGTCGCCCACCGCGCGCGGCGAATCCATCGTCACCACGACGGCGCGCACGCCCTCCAGCGCCGAGGCCAGAAGATCCGGCTTCGACACGTCGCCGAAATAGACCGGCTTGCCGGCCCGCCGCGCACGAGCGACGACGTCCGCATCGGTGTCATAGGCCGCATAGGCGATCGCATGTGCGTCGCACAGCCGCGCCACCACTTCGCCCACGCGCCCATAGCCGGCGATGAGCACGGTGGCCGCGGTCGACGTCTCCGGCGGGAGCAGCGCGGGATCGATCGTGCGCGTTTGCCGCCGCTCCAGGCGTTCCGACACCTGCCAAAGCACGGGCACGAGCGCCATCGTCAGCGCCGCCAGCGTCAGCGCGTAGCTCGAGGCCTCCGCCGGCACGAGGCCATAGACCGCGGCCGCGCCGAGAATGACGAAGCTAAACTCCGAAGCCGGCGCGAGGATCAGCGCGCTGCGCAACGCCACCGGCCACGGCAGCCCGAACGCGCGCGCGCCCAGCGCCGTCACCGCGGCCTTGACCACGAGCAGCCCCACCGCGCCCGCCGCCACTGTCCAGAAATTGCGCGCCACGCCCGCGAGATCGACGCCCATGCCGACGCCGATCAGGAACACTGCGAGCAGCAGGCCTTTGAACGGCTCGATCAAGGCTTCGATCTGGCGGCGATATTCGGTCTCGGCGAGCAGCACGCCCGCCACCAGCGCGCCCAGCGCCATCGACACGCCGGCCGCCGCCGCCGCGAGGCCGGCGCCCAGGATCACGAGCAGGCAGGCCGCCATGAAGAGCTCAGGGCTGCCCGCGCGCGCGACCTGCCGGAACAGCGGCCGCAGCAGCAAGCGCCCGGCGACGACGATCGCCGCGATCCCGGCGATCGCCTGCAAAAGACCGACGCCGATATGGCCGAGCGCCGCCCCGCCCGACTCGCCGCCCGCGATCGACGCCGCGTTGGCGCCGAGCATCGACACGACGAGCAGGATCGGAACGACCGCGAGATCCTGGAACAGCAGCACCGCGAAACTCGCGCGGCCCACGGGGGCGGCGGTCTTCTTGGCCTCGGCGAGCGTCTGCACGATGAGCGCGGTGGACGACACGCCCAGCGCCACGCCCAGCACCGCCGCCGCCACCGGCGAAAGGCCAAGCAGCCAGGCCGCGAGCGCAATGACCGCAGCGCAGCCGAAGAGCTGCGTTGGCCCCAGGCCGAACACCAACCGCCGCATCATCTTCAGGCGCTCGAACGAAAGTTCGAGCCCGATCATGAACAGCAGGAACACCACGCCGAGTTCCGCCACCGGCGCGATCGCCTCGGTGTCGGTGATCGTCACCGCCGAAAGCCACGGCGCCTGCGCCGCCAACGCGCCGAACCCGTAGGGCCCGACGGCCGCGCCCACGAGGATGAACCCCACGAGCGGGCTCACCTTCAGGCGATGGAAGACGGGCGCCACGACAGCCGTCGCGGCGAGAACGATCAGCGCTTCCTTGAAAATCTTGGGGTCGACCGCACCAGCCATGACGCCATGGTATAGGCCGAGGCGGGCGCCCGGCTAGCGCGAGCGCGCACTGGGCGGCGCCTCATCGAAATCCGGCGCTTCGTCCTCGTCGTCCGTGGAGGCCGGCACGGCATAGGCGCCGGACAGCCACCGGTGCAGATCGACGTCTGCGCAGCGCTTCGAACAGAACGGCTTGGCCGCCGGTTCGGTCGGCTTGCCGCAGATCGGACATTTCGGGGCGGATGCGGGCATGGGCAGCCTCCTACTCCGTGTGCGCGTCGAACGCACGCCCCCGCAGCGCGCCCGTTTCGAGCCGCAACCGCGGCCCGAGGCGCGCGGTGAGCGCGGGCTTCCATTCGAACGGCGCGGCCTCCAGCCAGGCGGCGATCTCGGGCGCGACCGTCAGCACGACGCGGCGCGCCGGCTCGGCCCGGCCCGCGCTTTCGGCGGCGCGCAGGGCCGCGAGCGCCTGGGTCTCGGTCGAGAGCGCGCCCGTCGCGTCGCACAGCGCTTCCGCAAGCGGACGGCGCAGCTGCGGGCGCGCCATCTCGACGATGCCGAACCGCGACATCGGCGCGAAGCTCAAGCCCCACGGATCGGAATGGGCTTTGAGCGCGGCCATGACCTCATCGCGCGCTTTCGCGCTGCGCAGGGTCACGAAATCGATCGCGATCACGCCGCCGAGGTCGCGTAGCCGGATCTGGCGCAGCGCTTCGGCCGCCGCCGCGAGATTGAGATCGCGCGCGAACTGTTCGGGATCGTTGGAGCCGGCGCGATCGGCGGCGTCGACGTCGATCGCCACCAGCGCCGCCGTCGGTTCGATGACCAGACGCCCGCCGCCGGGGATCGGCGCCGTGCGCGCCGCCGCGGCTTCGAACGCCGCATCCAGCGCGGCGCGCATCTCCGGCGGGGCCGGCGCCGCGTCGATCAACTGCGTGTCGCTGCGATGACGCCCGAGAAGGCCAGGCTCCGCTGCAGTCGGCTCCACGATCTCGACGACGGCGTTCTTGCCGCGCGCTGCTTCTCGGGCGACGCGCACGGCTAGGCGTTCGCCCTCGCGCACCGGTCGGCTCTTGCCGCTCTCGCGGACGCCGCCCTGCGCATCCAGCGGCAGGAAGCCCGCCGCCCCGCCGCGCAGCCCGATATCTAGAAAAGCCCCGCGGCGCCGGCGATCCACCTGCGTGACGCGCCCGGCATAGACCTCGCCCCAGCGCGCGCGCTGGCCTGGATCCGTCGCGCGCCACAATGCGAGCGCGATCGGCCGCCCGCCATCGACGAGCGCCATCCGGGCCTCGCCGACCGAGCCGTCGAGCCACGTTTCGAGGACCTTCACGCCCGGCCCCGCACCGCCGCGCCGAAGCTTTCGAGCAGCCCGGCCGTCTCGAACAGCGGCAGGCCGACGATCGCGGTGTAGGAGCCGCTGATCGCCCGCGCGAACGCCCCGGCCCTTCCCTGGATCGCGTAGCCGCCCGCCTTGCCGCGCCCCTCGCCGCTGACGACATAGGCCTCGGCCTCGGCCGCGGTGATGCGCTTGAACGTCACGCGCGCAAGGCCGAGCCGCGATCGCGTAACGCCGCCGAACGCCGCGACGACGCCCGTCGCCACGATGTGCGCGCGGCCCGAAAGCAGCGCGAGGCAGCGGGCGACCTCGGCGTCATCCTCCGCCTTCGGCAGGATGCGCCGGCCCAGCCCCACGACGGTGTCGGCGGCCAGGACCAGGGCGTCCGGGTGGGCGGACGCCACCACCGCCGCCTTCTCCTGCGCCAGGCGCAAGGCGAGCGCCCGCGGCGTCTCGTCCGCGCGGGGCGTTTCGTCGATGTCGGCGGGGACGATCGCGGCCGGCGTGACGCCGATCTGCGCCAGAAGGTCGAGCCGGCGCGGGCTGGCGCTCGCGAGGAGCAGTCGCGGCGCTGCCATGGCGCTTACTTGAAGCGATACGTGATGCGGCCCTTGGTGAGATCGTAGGGCGTCATTTCGACCAGCACGCGGTCGCCCGCGAGAACGCGGATGCGGTTCTTGCGCATCTTGCCGGCCGTGTGGGCGATGATCTCGTGGTCGTTCTCGAGCTTGACCCTGAAGGTCGCGTTCGGGAGCAGTTCGGTCACCATCCCGGCAAATTCGAGCAGTTCTTCTTTCGCCATAAGGTCCTCAGAGGGGGGTAAATGCGATCAGGGGGAATTCAAGGCGGCGGACTATAGGGATTCACGCCTGACCCGTCGATGGTCGGCCGAAGCGGGCCAGGACACGCGCCGCCAGCGCGTCCCGGACCGCCCGGAACTCCTCGAGCCGCTGCTCCCGCGAGCCCTGCCCCAGCGCGGGATCGTAGGTCGGCCAGTACTCGACCTCGGCCGCCAGCGTCCGGGTGAACTCCAGGGCGCGGTGGTGCGCCTCCGGCGTCAGCGAGACGATCAGGTCGAAGTTGGCGTCGTCGAGATCGTCGAACGTCTTGGCGCGGTGCGGCGTGAGGTCCACGCCCAGCTCGTCCATGACCTCGATCGCGAACGGATCGGCGCGCGGCCCGGCCGGGCGCACCCCGCAGCTGTCCACCCAGATGGTCTTGCCCCAGCGCAGACGCAACAGGCCCGCCGCCATCGGCGAGCGGATGATGTTCTGGTTGCACACGAACAGCACCGCCTGCGGGCGCGCAGAAGGTGCAGGCGCGCCGGCGGCCATCGTCAACCGCGGGCATGCAGCGCGCAGATCAGGGTGAACAAGCGCCGGGCGGTGTCGAGATCGAACGTCGCCTTGCCCGCGAGCCGCTCGCGCAGCAGCTCGGACCCCTCGTTGTGCAGGCCGCGACGGGCCATGTCGATCGCCTCGATCTGCTGCGGCGTCGCGGTGCGGATGGCCTGATAGTAGCTGTCGCAGATCATGAAATAGTCGCGCACCACGCGCTTGAGCGGCGTGAGCGACAGCACGAACGTCCGAGCCGCCGCACCATCGGCGCCCGCCACGTCGAAGATCAGCCGCTGCTCCTGGATCGAGAGTGCGAGCGCATAAGGGCCCGCATCGAGCCCGTCGAGCGCGAAGCTGTTCGCCTCGAGCAGATCGAAGATCGCGACGCGCCGCTCCTGCTCCGCCTCCGGCCCGGCCGGCGCGAGCGACGCCTCGTCGAGACGCACGTCGGAGAGGCGGTTCTTGTCGCTCATGGCCGCAGCCCCATGCTCCCCCGCGTGCGCGGGAGCTGGCGCGGAGCGCCTGAGGGGGGCGTCGTGGGGAAACGCCACGCCCCCCATCGGCCCTGCGGGCCACTTCCCCCGCAGGCGGGGGAAGATGTGCATCGGCGCGGGTCGGGCGCGCAAACCATCACCCGCCCCCCATCCGTACACGGACGGACTGCGCGTGCGCCGGCAGCCCTTCGGCGTCGGCGATCGCCGCCGCGGCCGGCCCGATGGCGGCGAGGCCAGCGCGGCTCGCGCCGATCAGCGTGGTTCGCTTCATGAAGGTGAGCGTGGAGAGCCCCGAGGCGAAGCGCGCGCGCCGCCCCGTGGGAAGCACGTGGTTGGGTCCCGCGACGTAGTCGCCGAGCGCTTCCGGCGCCTCCGCGCCCAGGAAGATCGCGCCGGCATGGCGAACCTTGGCCATGATCTCGCGCGCCCGCGGCGAGACGATCTGCAGATGCTCCGGCGCGGCCTGGTCGATCAGCGGCACGGCGTCCATGAGATCGCCGACGCGCACGATGGCGCCGTGGGTCTCCCACGAGGTGCGCGCCGAGGCGCCCGCCTGCCCCGCCGCGAGCTGACGCTCCACGGCCGCGGCCACGGCGTCGCCGAGCGCGGCGTCCGTCGTGAACAGCACGGATTGGGCGTCGGCGTCGTGCTCGGCCTGCGCGAGCAGATCCGCCGCGAGCCACGCGGGATCGACATCGCCTTCCGCGAGGATGAACACTTCCGACGGGCCGGCGATGGAATCGACGCCCACGTCGCCGAACACCAGCTTCTTCGCCGCCGCGACATAGGCGTTGCCGGGGCCGACGACGACGTCCGTCGGCGCGATCGGCCCCGCGCCATACGCGAGCGCCGCGATCGCCTGGGCGCCGCCCACCTTCCAGATCTCGTCGACGCCGGCGATCTTCGCCGCCGCCAGGATAGCGGGGTTTTCGCCCACGCGCGCGGGCGGCGTCGTCATCGCGAGCCGCGCCACGCCCGCGGCCTTCGCGGGCACGGCGTTCATCAGCACCGCGCTCGGATAGGCCGCAAGCCCGCCCGGCGCGTAGAGCCCGGCGGCGTCCACCGGCGTCCAGCGCCAACCGACGGTGACGCCCGCCGCATCGGTCCATTCCGCGTCCTGCGGCTTCTGCCGCGCGTGGAAATCGGCGATGCGCTGCGCGGCCAGCTCCAGCGCGCGGATCAGCTCGGGTGAACACGTCGCCACCGCCGCATCGATCTCGCGCGGCGTCACGGCCAGATCGTCCGGCTTCAGCACGAGCCCGTCGAATTTCGCCGTAAGGCGCAAGAGCGCATCCACGCCGTCGCGCCGCACCTCGTCGATGATCGCGCGCGCGCCGGCCTCGGCGGAATCCACATGATCGCCGCGCGCCTGGATCAGGCGGGCATAGTCCTGCGCGAACCCCGGCGCGGACGCATCGAGACGGCGGGCCATGGCCTCAGCCCCCCTTCTCGTGATCGGGGCGTCGCGGCGTCGGCCAGGGCGCGCCCCAATCGGCCAGCAGCGCATCCAGCGCCTCGACGTCGAGACGGATGCCGCCGCCGCCCGCCAGTGCGATCTCCACGGCGCCCGCCGGCGGCTCCGCGCCCGGGGCGAACGTGACCGAGAGCACGGACGCGATCGCCTCCTTCGCGGCGACCTGGAACCGATGCGTCTTCACGCCGAGCACGCCGTCGAACGACAGCGCGGCGCGGATGCGCTCGTTGCGCCCCGTCTCCCAGCGAAAGCGATTGGCGACGATCGTGAAGCGCCGCGCCTTCGGCTCGTAGCTGGCGTCGCCGACACGGAACACCGCATCCTGCATCGCCGCCGACAGCACCTGCAGGTCGTCCCCGTCCTCGGCCTTGACGCGCAGGAGGTCGCTCATGCGGCCTCCCCTTCGACGGACCCTTCCCGGGGCTCGGGCGAGCGATCGCTGACGCGCTTCACGTCGGCGCCGCACGCGGCGAGCTTCGGCTCCAGCCGCTCGAAGCCGCGGTCGAGATGGTAAACGCGGTTGATCGTCGTTTCGCCTTCGGCCATCAGCGCGGCGATCACGAGGCTCACCGAGGCGCGCAGGTCCGTCGCCATCACCGGTGCGCCCACGAGCCGCGGCGCGCCGCGCACGACGGCCTCCGACCCGCGCACGGTGATGTCCGCGCCCAGCCGGCGCAGCTCCGGCGCATGCATGAAGCGGTTCTCGAAAATGTTCTCGCGGAAGATCGAGGCGCCGGGCGCGCGCGTCATCAGCGCCATGAACTGCGCCTGCAGATCCGTCGGGAAGCCCGGGTACGGCTGCGTGTCGATGTCGACGGGCTTGAGCGGCTGGCCCGGATCGCGCGCCACGAAGAGCCCACCGTCGCGGCTTTCCACCGTGACGCCGGCCGCACGCAGCGCCTGCACGAGCGCGCCCAGATGTTCCGCCCTGGCGCCCACGAGCTGCACTTCGCCGCCCGCCGCCGCCGCCGCGATCGCATAGGTGCCGGCCTCGATGCGGTCGGCCACAACGGGATAGCGCGCGCCGCCGAGCGTCTCGACGCCCTGGATCCGGATCGTGCTCGTGCCGGCGCCGTCGATGCGCGCGCCCATGGCGTTGAGGCAGTTCGCGAGATCGGCGATCTCGGGCTCACGCGCGGCGTTCTCCAGCACGGTCTCGCCCCGCGCCAGGGTGGCGGCGAGCATCGCGTGCTCGGTCGCGCCCACCGACACGAACGGGAACACGATGGTCGCGCCCTTGAGGCCGCGCAGCGCGGCGGCCTTCACGTAGCCGCCCTCGATGACGATGTCGGCGCCCATCGCCTCGAACGCCTTGAGGTGCAGGTCCACCGGTCGCGCGCCGATCGCGCAGCCGCCCGGCAGCGAAACCGTGGCGTGCCCGACGCGCGCCAGAAGCGGGCCCAACACGTTGAACGTGGCCCGCATTTTCCGAACGAGATCATAGGGCGCGATCGTCGAGGTGACGTCCGCCGCGTGCAGCCGCGCCGTGTGCGACCCGTCCGGCCACGCCACCCCGACGCCCAGCGTCATGAGCAGCTGCGCCATGAACCGCGTGTCGGCCAGGTTGGGCATGGAATCGAGCGTCAGCGGCTCGGAGGTGAGCAGCGCCGCCGCCATCAGCTTCAGCGCGCTGTTCTTGGCTCCCGAAATGGGGATTTCACCCTTCAAGGGCGCGCCGCCGACGATGACGATCCGATCCATCTATGCCTCGTGTGGTGAACTGCGCTTATGCGGCCGGCCTGCCCCCGGCGCAAGGCAGGCAGGAGGCGGCGAACGGGCGCTGCGGTGGTTCACCCCTCATCCGGCGGTGCGCGCCACCTTCTCCCGCAAGCGGAGAAGGTCGCCGGCGTGGTCCTTCTCCCCTTGTGGGAGAGGGTGGATCGCGGCCTAAGGCCGCGAGACGGATGAGGGGTGTCAGCGCCTCACGCCGCCGCCCGCGCCGTCAGCCCCGTGATGGCCTCCAGCGCCAGCCGCAGCGCCTTCAGGCGCGCGCCGGGCTCGGGCCAATCGCCCGCGACCACGAGCTTGCCGTCCGGGCGCAGCTTCAGGTCGAACGGCTTCTTGGACTGGATGTAGCGCACGAGCGCGGCGGGATCGGGGAAGCCCGGGTCGCGGAACGTCAGCACCGCGCCCTTCGGGCCGGCGTCGAGCTTGCCGATGTTGCAGGCTCGGCACATCGCCTTCAGCCCCGCCACCTGGATCAGCTGCTGCGCCTCGATCGGCATCGGGCCGAAGCGGTCGATCATTTCGGCGGCGAAACTTTCGCGCTCGCCGTCGCTCGGCAGGTCCGCCAGGCGCCGGTAGAGCGACAGCCGCACCGTCAGATCCGGCACGTAGTCGTCCGGGATCAGCACGGCCGCGCCGACATTCAGCTGCGGCGACCACGCCCGCGCGCCGATCTCGTCCTCGCGGCCTTCCTTCAACGCCGTGACGGCCTCCTCCAGCATCGACTGGTAGAGCTCGACGCCCACTTCCTTGATGTGGCCGGACTGCTCCTCGCCCAGGAGGTTGCCGCCGCCGCGCATGTCGAGATCGTGGCTTGCCAGCGTGAAGCCGGCGCCGAGGCTGTCGAGCGAAGAGAGTACGCGCAGGCGTTTTTCGGCGCTGGCGGTCAAAGGCTTGTCCGGATCGGTGGTGAGATAGGCGTAAGCCCGCACGCGCGAGCGCCCCACCCGCCCGCGCAGCTGGTAGAGCTGCGCCAGGCCGAACAGATCGCCGCGATGAACGATCAGCGTGTTCGCGCGGGGAATGTCGAGGCCGGATTCGACGATCGTCGTCGAGAGCAGAACGTCATGCTGGCCGTCATAGAAGGCCGTCATGATTTCGTCGAGCTGGCTCGCCGGCATCTGTCCGTGGGCCGAGACGTAACGGATCTCCGGCGCATGATCCCGCAGGAACTTCTCCGCGTCCGCGAGATCGGCGATGCGCGGCACGACGAAGAAGGATTGCCCACCGCGGAACCGCTCGCGCAGCAGCGCCTCGCGGATCGTCACCGGATCGAACGGCGTCACGTAGGTGCGCACCGCCATGCGATCCACGGGCGGCGTCGCGATGATGCTCATCTCGCGAATGCCCGAAAGCGCCGATTGCAGCGTGCGCGGGATCGGCGTCGCCGAGAGCGTCAGCACGTGCACGTCGCTGCGCAGCTCTTTCAGCCGCTCTTTGTGCTTCACGCCGAAATGCTGCTCCTCGTCGATGATGAGCATGCCGAGGTCCTTGAACTCGACGCCCTTGGCGAGCAGCGCATGCGTGCCGACGACGATCTCGATCGTGCCGTCCGCCATGCCTTTCTTGGTCTCGGTCGCGTCCTTTGCGGTGACGAGGCGCGACAGCTGGCGCACGCGGATCGGCAGGCCGCGGAAGCGCTCCTCGAAGGTGCGGAAATGCTGGCGGCAGAGCAGCGTCGTCGGCGTGACGACCGCCACCTGCCGGCCCGTCATCGCCACGAGGAACGCCGCCCGCAGCGCCACTTCCGTCTTGCCGAAGCCCACGTCGCCGCAGATCAGGCGATCCATCGGCCGGCCGGCGCCGAGATCGCCCATGACGTCCTCGATCGCCGAGAGCTGATCGTCGGTTTCGTCATAGGGGAAGCGCGCGCAGAACTCGTCGAACAGTCCTTCCGGCGGCTCGACCGGCTCGGCCGTGCGCGACGCGCGCTGCGCGGCGATGCGGATGAGCTCCTCGGCCATGTCGCGCAGGCGCTGCTTGGCCTTCGCCTTGCGGTTCTGCCACGCCACACCGCCGAGCTTGTCGAGCTGCGCGCCCGCATCCTCCGAGCCGTAGCGGCTTACGAGTTCGATGTTCTCCACCGGCAGAAAGAGCTTGTCACCGCCGGCATAGTGCAGCTCGAGGCAGTCGTGCGGGGCGCCCGCCGCATCGAGCGTCTTCAGCCCGTCATAGCGGCCGATGCCGTGATCGGCGTGCACCACGAGATCGCCCGGAGAGAGCGCCGCCGCTTCCGCAATCACCGAGGACGCGCGTCGCTTGCGCCGCGGCCGCACGAGGCGATCGCCGAGAATATCCTGTTCGGTGAGAACCGCGGTGTCGCTCGTTTCGAAGCCGTGCTCGATCGGCGCCACCGCGATCGCCGTGCGCTTCACCGGCAGCGCCGCGGCCTCCGCCCAGGTCGCCACACGCGCGGGGTCTTTCAGGCCGTGATCTTCCAGCACGCCGATCAGGCGCTCGGCCGAACCGTCCGACCATGCCGAGAGGATCACGCGCTTGCCGGCGCGCTGCAGCGCTTCGCAGTGCTTCTGCGCCATCTCGAACACGTTGACGTCGAGCCGTTGGCGCTCCGCCGTGAACTGGCGACCGGGCTTGCCGCCAACGTCCGCCGCCGCGCCGGGCGTATCGAAGCCCTGATAGCGCCGCACCGGCCGCGATCCGATCGCCTGCGCGAACGCATCGCCGACGAGATAGAGCGCTTCCGGCTCCGGCGCGCGGAAGGGAATCGCGCCGCGCGGCGTCGGCGCCGTGCGCCGCGCCTCGTAATGATCCTTCGCGGTTTCGATGCGCTCCTTCACCGCCTCCTCGGCGAGGTGGTCGAAGCCGATCAGTGCGCTCTCGCCCACATAATCGAACACCGTCTCCAGCGTGTCGTAGAAGAACGGCAGCCATTGCTCGACGCCCTGGCGGCGCATGCGCGCGCTCACCGCATCCAGGATCGGATCGCTCACCGCGCCGAAGGCCTGTCCGAAGCTCTTGCGGAAGCGCGGCACGGCCTCGTCGTCGAGCAGCACTTCGCTCACCGCCGCGAGCGCGGCGCGCTCGAGCTTTCCTGTGGAGCGCTGTGTCTCGGGATCGAAGGGGCGGATCGATTCCAGCGTGTCGCCGAAGAAATCGAAGCGCAGCGGTTCGGCTGCGCCCGGCGGGAAAATATCGGTCACGCCGCCGCGCACCGCGAACTCGCCGGCGGCGCGCACGGTCGAGGCGCGCGCATAGCCGTTCACCAGCAGATAGCGTTCGAGATCGGCGATCTCGACGTCGTCGCCGGCCTTGGCCTCGAAGGTCGCGCTCATCAGGCGCGCCCGCGGCGGCACGCGCTGCGCCACCGCGGAGGCGGTCGCGATCACGAGCACCGGCTTGTCGCCCGCCTTTCGGTTGGCGAGCGTGGCGAGCGCCGCGCAACGCTGCGCGGCGACGACCGGCGTCGGCGAGATGCGGTCGTAGGGAAGATTGTCCCACGCGGGCAGGCGCAGCGTCGCGACGTCCGGCGTGAAGAACTGCACGAGCTGTTCGAAGCCGGCGGCGGTCGCCTCGTCGCGGGCGATGAACAGGCCGACGCCGCCCTTCAGCCGCAACGCGGCGGCGAACGAGGCCGCATCGAGCCCCATCGGCGCGCCAGCGACGGCGAGCGATCCGGGCGTCTTGACGATGGCCTGCAGGGCCGCGGGCGGAACGGGAAAAAGCGCGCTCACGCGGGCTCCGGCTTTCCGGCGGCCGCGGTGCGGGCGAAGAAGCGGAAACTGCGAATCAGCGCCAGCACCGGGCCGTCCTGGTCGGCCGGCGGCTTCGTGCGGCCGACGATCCAGTCGTAGACGTCCTGATCGGGCGTATCGAGCAGGCGCTCGAACTCGACAAGGCCCGCCTCGTCGAGCTCTTCGACGTGCGCGTCGGCGAAGGCGCCGAGAATCAGGTCAATTTCCCGAAAGCCGCGCCGCCAGGCCCGGAAGCGGATGCGTTTGCGCCGATCGTCCATGGATGCCCCATATGGGAAGGGCTGGCGCTATAACCCAATCCCTCGGGCCTGTCAGCGCATGGACGAATGAGCGTTTCGCCTCCCCCCGCCCCGGCTCCGGCCGAGACCGCCCTTCTGGGCCCCGCGCCGCCGGTCAAAGGCCTGCGGCGGGATGTCGCGCTGCTCATCGAGAAGGTCGCCGGCGCCGGCGCGGGCGGCCTCAAGGCCAAGGACCTCGCCTTCCTCGCGCCCACCGCCGCGATCGACCGCCGCAACCGCGTGCCGATCGCCGAGACCCGTGACGGCGAGATCGCCACCATCGAGGCGGAGGTGGACATGCACCTCCCCTCGGTCAGCCAGAAGATGCCCTACCGCGTGCGCCTGCGCGACGAGACGGGCTTTCTCACCGTCACCTATTTCCGCCCCAAGCGGGACATGATCGAGCGCCTGTGGCCGGTGGGCCAGACGCGCCTCGTCTCCGGCAAGGTCGAGACGTGGAACGGCGAGCGCCAGATGCTGCACCCGGATCACGTCGTCGATCCCGCGACGGGCCAGGCGCCGCCCGCCGTGGAGCCGGTGTATCCGCTCACGGCCGGCCTGCCGCTGCGCACGTTGCAGCGGGCCGTGCGCGCCGCCGTCGCGCGCGTCGGCGATCCGCCCGAATGGCTTGGCGCCAGCACCGTCGCCGCCCGCGGCTGGCCAAGCTTCGGGGACGCGCTGCGCCGCCTGCATGCGCCCGAGGACCCGGCCGACGTCACGCCCGAAGCGCCGTTCCGCACCCGCCTCGCCTATGACGAACTCTTCGCCCGCCAGTGCGCGCTGCGTCTGCGCCGCGCCGGCCGCCGCGCCAAGCAGGGCCGCGCCATCGAGGCGCCCGGCGCGCGCGCGCAGGCCCTGCTCGCGGCCATTCCCTACCCGCCCACCGGCGCGCAAACCCGCGCCTTCCGCGACATCCGCGCCGACATGGCCCGCGCCTCGCCGATGCTGCGCCTCCTCCAGGGCGACGTCGGCTCCGGCAAGACGCTCGTCGCCGCGCTGGCGATGGCCAACGCCGCCGAGGCCGGCTTCCAGAGCGCGCTGATGGCGCCGACCGAGATCCTCGCGCGCCAGCATGGCGAAGGCCTCGTCCCGCTGCTCGAAGCCGCCGGCGTGCGCGCGCTCGTCTTCACGGGCCGCGACAAGGCCAAGGAGAAGCGCGCCGCGATGGAGGCGATCGCCAGCGGCGCCGTCGGCGCCGTCATCGGCACGCACGCGCTGTTTCAAGACGAGGTCGCGTTCGCGAAACTCGGCCTCGTCATTATCGACGAACAGCACCGCTTCGGCGTCTCCGATCGCATGCGACTCGTGGAGAAGGGCGTGGAGCCGCACGTGCTCGTCATGAGCGCCACGCCGATCCCGCGCACGCTGGGCCTTGCGGTGTTCGGCGACATGGACATTTCCGTGCTCGACGAGAAGCCCCCCGGCCGCAAGCCGATCCGCACCGTCGCTTTGCCCACCAACCGCATGGAGGAGCTGATCGATTCCGTCGCCGAAGCGGCCGCGCGCGGCGAACGCGCCTATTGGGTCTGCCCGCTGATCTCCGAGTCCGAGGAGGTCGATCTCGCCGCCGCCGAAGACCGGTTCGAGCTGCTGCGCGAGCGCTTCGGCGATCAGGTCGAACTCGTGCACGGCAAGATGGGCGCCTCCGCGCGCGACGCCGCCATGGACCGCTTCCGCTCCGGCGCCTCATTCCTGCTCGTGGCCACCACCGTGATCGAGGTCGGCGTCAACGTGCCCGAAGCCACGATCATGGTGATCGAGCACGCCGAACGGTTCGGCCTCGCACAGTTGCACCAGCTGCGCGGTCGCGTCGGCCGCGGCGACAAGCCGGGCGCGTGCGTCCTGTTGTGGCGCCCGCCGCTCGGCGAGCTCGCCAAGACGCGCCTCGATACGTTGCGCCGCACCGACGACGGCTTCGCCATCGCTGAGACCGACTTCAAGCTGCGCGGCTCCGGCGATCTGCTCGGCGTGCGCCAGAGCGGCTTCCCGCCCTTCCGCTTCGTCGATCCCGCCGCGCACGGCGATCTGCTCGCGCTCGCCGACCAGGAAGCGCGCCTCGCCGTCGATGCCGACCCTGACCTCACCGGCCCCCGCGGCGCCGCGATCCGCCTCGCGCTCGCCCTGTTCGACGTCGAGGAGAGCGAACATCTGGCGCGCTCGGGGTGACCCGTGTGCTTTGCCGTGCCGCAAAGGTGAAAACGGGCAGCGTCATTCCGGGGCGGCCGAAGGCCGAACCCTGAACCCAGGGGCCAAAGGGAACAGGTTGGGGGGGAATCCGGGCCACGCGCTGGGTTCCGGGTTCGCGCGTTCCGCGCGCCCCGGAATGACGCCGCGCGTTAGGGCGGAAAAAATCGCCCGCCCCCTCACGCGTCGTCACGTCGCCTCCCGCCAAAATCTCCTCTACAACGCCCGCATGAGCACCGATCCCGCCGACCTCGCCCGCGGCCTCGCCGCGCTCGCGCCGCGCCTCACGCCCGGCGCCGCCACGATCGCGAACCTGAAGCGCCTGTCGGGCGGCGCGAGCCAGGAGACGTGGTCATTCGATGTTCCGGCCCCGGACGGCGCCTTGGGCTTCATCCTGCGGCGCCCGCCCGGCGGCGCCGAGATGCTGCCCTCCGCGCAGGCGATCGGTCTCGCCACGGAAGCCGCGGTGATCAAATCCGCCATCGTCGCCGGCGCGCCCGCGCCGCGCGTCGCGCACGTTCTGGCGCCCGAAGACGGCCTCGGCGTCGGCTACGTCATGGAGCGGCTCGCCGGCGAAACGATCGCACGCAAGATCCTGCGCGACGCCGACTTCGCCCAAGCGCGCCCGAAGCTCGCCGCCGATTGCGGCGCCTGCCTCGCGCGCATCCACGCCGCCCCGCTCGACGGGTTGCCCCCGCTGCCGCTGCTCGACGCCGCCGCGCAACTCGATCGCTACGAGGAGATCTACCGCTCCTTCAATTCGCCGCGGCCCATCTTCGATCTCGCCTTCGCCATGCTGCGCCGCAACGTGCCGCAGCGCGCCGCGCCGCGGCTCGTGCATGGCGATTTCCGCCTCGGCAACATCATGGTCGACGGCGCGGGCCTGGTCGCCGCGCTGGACTGGGAGCTCGCCCATCTCGGCGACCCGTCGGAAGATCTCGGTTGGGTGTGCACGCCCTCGTGGCGCTTCAGCCAAGTCGACAAGCCCGTCGGCGGCTTCGGCGAAGTGGCGGATTTCCTCGCCGCCTATCACGCGGCCGGCGGCGATCCCGACGTCACCGCAGACACCGTCCGTTTCTGGACGATGTTCGGCGCGCTGAAATGGGGGATCATGTGTCTCACCATGTTCCGCGCCTATGACAGCGGCCTGGACAAGACCGTCGAGCGCGCCGCCATCGGGCGCCGCTCCAGCGAAACCGAACTCGATCTCATCCTGATGATGCGGGGAAAACTCTGATGCTCGGCGAACCGTCCGCACCCCAGCTCGTCGAATCCGTCGCGCTGTTTCTCGAGAAGGTGGCGCTGCCGAAACTCGAAGGCCACGCCGCCTTCCATGGCCGCGTCGCGCTCAACGTGCTCGCGATCATCCAGCGCGAACTCACCGACGGCCCCGCCGCCGCCGAAGCCGAACGCGCTCGCCTCAAGGACCTGATCGGCCACGACGGCGATCTCGCGTTCCTGCGCAGCGCGCTCTCGGCGGAAATCCGCGCCGGCGCCGTCGATGAAACCACGCCCGGCCTGCTCGAACATCTCGAAAAGACCGCGATCGACCGCGTCCGCATCGAGCAGCCGAACTACGGCTCCCTCAAGCGGGCGGGCGGCTGAGCCAGACGCGCACGCCCTCGGCCGCCCAGGCGCCGCTGGCGAAGCACGCCTGCAGGAGATAGCCGCCGGTCGGCGCGTCCCAGTCGATCATCTCGCCGGCGATGAACACGCCCGGCCGCGCGCGCAGCATCAGGCGGTCGTCGAGCGCGCCCCACGTCACGCCGCCGGCGGTGGAAATCGCCTTCTCGATCGGCCGCGCGCCCGTCACCGTGAACGCCGCATCCTTCACCAGCGCCGCGCGCCGGGCCGTATCCGCCTGCGCGAACCCCGCCTCCGCCAACAGCGCGCGCACCGCCGCATCGAACCCCAGCGCACGCGCGACGGCCTTGGGCCAGGACGCGCCTTTCGGCACGGCGGCGAGCCGCGCAGCGACCACGGCTTCGGTCAGGTCCGGCTTGAAATCGATGTGGAGCGTCGCGCCCGCGCGGCGCACCGCATCGCCCAGCGCATAGACCGCGCCGCCCTCCAGCCCCTCTTCGGTGACGACACACTCCCCGCGCGCCGTCGCCGCCCCCGCCCGAAGCGCGACGTTTTTCAGCGGCGCGCCCGCGATCCGCTCCCGCACGAACGGCGACCACGCGATCTCGATCCCGCAGTTCGAGGGCCGCAACGGCGCGATGTCCACGCCCTCGCGCCGCAGAATCTCCGCCCATCCGCCATCAGACCCGAGCCGCGGCCATGACGCCCCGCCGAGGGCCAGCACGACCGCGTCCGCGCGCACGATTTCCTCGCCCTCAGCGATCGCAAACCGCAGCGCGCCAGCCGCATCCCACCCGCGCCACGTCCGCCCGAACGCGAAGCGCACGCCCGCGCCGTCGAGCCGCCGCAGCCACGCGCGCAACAGCGGCGTCGCCTTGAAGCTTTTGGGGAACACCCGCCCGCTCGTGCCCGCAAACGTCTCTTCGCCCAGCGCCGCGCTCCACCCGCGCAGCGCGTCCGGCGGAAACGCCGCGATCATCGGCGCGAGCCGATCGGCTGCCGCGCCATAGCGCGCGACGAACCGCGGCAGATCCTCCGTGTGCGTGAGATTGAGCCCGCCGCGCCCCGCCAGCAGGAACTTCCGCGCCGGGCTCGCCATGCGCTCATAGACCGTGACGGCGAACCCCGCCGCCGCAAGCCGCTCCGCCGCAATGAGCCCCGCAGGCCCCGCGCCGATGATGGCGATCACGGTGTCCTTCTCCCCTTGTGGGAGAAGGTGGCGCGAAGCGCCGGATGAGGGGTGAACCTCGTCCCTGCCAGCCTCAGCGCCAACACCCCTCACCCGTCTCGGCGGCTCCGCCGCCGATTCACCCTCTCCCACAAGCGGAGAGGGAAACCCGAGCTTACGCCCCCTGCTGCCCGATGATCGCCACCGAGCACACATTGCTCGACGGCGCGCCGCCGAGATTGTGCGTCATGCCGAATTTCGGGTTCGCAAGCTGGCGCTCGCCGGCGCGGCCTTTCAGCTGCAGGTACATTTCGTAGAGCATGCGCAGGCCCGAGGCGCCGATCGGGTGGCCGAAGCATTTCAGGCCGCCGTCGATCTGGCACGGCACCTGGCCGTCGGCGTCGTAGAAGCCGTCGAGCACGTCGCGCCAGGCCTGCCCTTCCTCGGAAATGAAGAGATCCTCCATCGTCACGAGCTCGGTGATGGAGAAGCAATCGTGCACCTCCATCATCGAGATCTGCTCGCGCGGCTTCTCGATGCCGGCTTCCTTGTAGGCCTTCTTCGCGGCGATGCGGGCGGTGTGGAAATAGGAGCCGTCCCACGCATTGAACTGGCTCTCATAGCCGTTCGAGACCGAGAGCTGCAGCGCCTTCACGGTGACGAGATCGCCGTGGCCGAGCGCCTTGGCGATTTCCGGCGTCGTCACGATCGCCGCCGCCGCGCCGTCCGATACGCCGCAGCAATCGAACAGGCCGAGCGGCTCGGCGATCATCGGCGCGCCGATCACCTGCTCTTCCGTCACGACGTTGCGCAAATGCGCTTTCGGGTTCTTGGCGCCGTTGGCGTGGCTCTTCACCGAGACGTGCGCGATCGCGCGCTTCAGATCCTTGCGGTCGACGCCGTGCTTCACGCGATAGGCGCTGGCGAGCTGGGCGAAATTGCCGGGCGCGGAGCCGTTCGGCATCGTCTGCGGCAGGAGCGTGCCGGGATTGGAGACCGGCAGGCCGCCATAGCCCGTGTCCTTCAGCTTCTCGACGCCCACCGCGAGCGCGATGTCGGCCGCGCCGGCCGCGACCGCGTACACCGCGCCGCGGAACGCCTCCGAGCCCGAGGCGCAGAAATTCTCCACCCGCGTCACCGCGATATTGGGCAGGCGCAGCGCATGCGCGAGCGGCGTGCCGCCCTTGCCCGTGCCGATCTCGTCGATGTGGGTGGAGAACCAGGCGGCGTCGAGCTGCGTCGGCTCGATCCTGGCCTCCCCCATGGCCTCCAGATAGGCCTCGACCATCAGCTCTTCGGGGCCGGCGTCCCAGCGCTCGCCGAACTTGGAGCAGCCCATGCCGATGATGGCGACCTTGTCGCGAATACCCGAAGCCATTGGCGTTCTCCTGGTTGCGCGCGCCGCCGTTCCGCAGCGTCATAGCGTTAACGCAGGGCGCAGTGTATATACGCCCGATGCCGCTGTATATACGCTCCGAAGAAGCCGATGCGCTGGCCCGCGAACTCGCCGCCCGCACGGGCATGACGATCACGGACGCCGTAACGGCCGCGCTGGCGGAAAAGCTTGCGCGGACGCCGGCGCCCGCCGACGCCCGAGACGACCGCCTCGCCGCCATCCGGCGCCTTCAGATCGAGGCGCAGACGCATCCGGTTTATGATCCCGGCCAGCCCGACGACATCCTCTATGATGCGGATGGGCTGCCGAAATGATCGTGGTCGACGCCTCGGCGCTGATCGCCATCCTTTGGAAAGAGCCGGAAGCCGACGCGTTCGCACGGGCCATCCTCGAGCAGGACGCCGCCCTGATCGCTGCGCCGACGCGGCTGGAGGCATTCGTCGCATGCCATCGCCGGCGCGGCCCGGACAACGCGCGGCTCATGGAGGCGCTCGTCGCTGCGCTCGATCTGGTGACGGCGCCGTTCGACGAAGCGCAGTTGGCGATCGCACAAACCGCCTTCACCCGCTTCGGCTCCGGCGCCCACCGCCTGAACTTCGGCGATTGCTTTTCCTACGCCCTCGCCAAATCCCGCGGCCTGCCGCTCTTGTTCAAGGGCGAGGATTTCCGCGCGACGGACGTCGAGGCGGCGGCGTGAAGCCGCACGGCCCCACCGCCTCCGTCATCCTCGGCTCGCATCCCATGCGAGCCGGGGATCCAGTGGCCGAGCTGCAAGGCTGGATCCCCGCCGCGCCTGCGGCGCGTCGAGGATGACGGACGTGCGGATCTCGGATTACATCGCAGCCTTCCCGGCTTCGCCCCTCGCGGCCTATGGCGACGCGCCCTGGCGCCTGACGTCCGACGCTTCCGCGATCATCACGGCGATCATCTCGAACCTTGGCGACGCCTATTCGATCGCCGATGGCGTCGCCCTGCACCGCACGGCCACTGTCGAACCCGGCGCGATCCTCAAGGCGCCGATCGTCATCGGCCCGGGCGCGCTCGTCGCCGCGCATGCCTATCTGCGCGGCGGCGTCTGGCTCGACGAAGGCTGCATCATTGGCCCGTCGTGCGAAGTGAAATCGTCGTTCCTCATCGCGGGCTCGAAGATCGCGCACCTGAGTTTCGTCGGCGATTCGATCCTCGGCGCGGGCGTGAACGTCGAGGCCGGAGCGATGATCGCGAACTATCGTAACGAGCACACCGACAAGCGCATTCGGATCGACACCCCTCATGGCGTGATTGACACCGGCGTCGACAAGTTCGGCGCCCTCGTCGGCGACAGCGCGCGGATCGGCGCGAACGCGGTGATCGCCCCGGGGGCGCTCATCTCGATGGGCGCGGTGATCGGGCGGCTCACGCTGGTGGATCAGAGCCCGGACGAGTGAACGACGCAGCCTCCGTCATCCTCGGCTCCCATTCCATGCAAGCCGGGGATCGAGGGCGGGGCGCTGCAAGGCTGGATCCCCGCCGCGTCTGCGGCGCGTCGAGGATGACGGAAGGGACCCTTCGTCAGCCCGGCCGAGCAACGCGAGAGCCGGGACCTTGTGCAGAATAGAGCGCGGAACAAGGACCCGGATCGGCGGCTTCGCCGCCGTCCGGGATGACGAGCGGCTCACCGCGCCGGAACGGCCTTCCAGAAGTACCGCGTGAATCCGCGGCGATCGTCTTTTTCCTTCACGCGGAACGCCATCCGCACCGGCACGCCGGAATCGACGTCGCCCGGTTCGACGTCGGTGATGTCCATGAAGATGCGGCCGCCGCCTTCGAAGGTGATCATGCCGTAATGGTTGGGCGGGCTCATCGCGTAGGTGAGATAGTCCGCCGACCAGGTGAGCACGCTCGCTGCGCGCTCGGCGAACTTGTACGGCTCCTGCGTGTCGACCGTCGGCGCGTTCGGATTGACGCTGATGCGCGTGCGCGGGAACTGCACCGTGCCCGTCTCTTTGCAGCGGCCGCCGACGAGGCCGAGGATCTGGTCGTTGGCGCGATAGAGCGTGGTCAGCGCCGTCTTGTTGTCCTTCTCCGCGCGCATCCCGCGATCCCATTCGACGAGATCGTTGAAGACGAGGAACTTCATGTAGTTCGTCTCTTCCTTGCGGTTGGCGAGCCAGCCGGAGACGCCGCGTTGCGGCTTCCAGCTCTCGACCCGCTTGGTCGCGCGGAAGACGTTCACCTCGCAGCCCTGGCCGAATTGGGCAACGACGAACACGTCGCCCTCTTTCGCGGTTTCCAGCGCATGCGCGAACATCAAGAGCGCGTGCGCGCAGCCCGCCTCGCCCACGTTCGCGGCGAGCGCATCACGCACGGCCTCCGGCTTCACGCCCAGCTTCTTCGCCACGCTTTCCGGCACGCCCTTGAACGTCGAGGGCAGGATGAAGTGGGTGACGTCGGCGCCGGTGAGCTTGGCCGATTTCAGCGCGCGCTCGATCGTCGGCGGCACGAGCTTGGCGAAGCCCTCGTCGCGGATCCAGCGCTCTTCCCAGTGATAGTCGAACTCTTCGCCTTCGCCGCGGAAGTGGTCGACGAAGTCGGCGGTGGTCACCGCGCCGCCGATCCAGTCGGCGAGCGTGTCCTTGCGCCCGATCAGGAACGCCGCGCCGGCATCGCCATAATCGAGCTCCTGTGTCGAAGCCGCGCGCGCGCGGCGCTTGTCGGCGGCGCAGACGAGCATGTTGAAGCCTTCGGGGATCCCCACGCACGACGCCAGCGCCGTCGAGAGCGCCGTCACGCCCGCCTTCTGCGAGCCGGTGATGTCGGCCGCGCCGGTGGAGCGCTCCAGGGTGAGCGCCGCCGCGACGATGCCCGCATTGAGGCGATCGGCGAACGGGGCGGTCGTCGACGCGAAGATCATCGATTTGACGTGCGAGCGGTCGTCATCGGGCCCGAGCGCATCGCGGGCGGCCTCGACCGCCATCGTGATCGCGTCCTCGTCCCAGTTGGCCATGGCGCGCTCGCCCTTGGCCTTGCCCATCAGGTTGGGCGCCAGCCAGGCATTGGCTTTCGCCGCCGCGGCGCGCTGCAGACGAAGACGCGGCACATAGGCGCCATATCCCGTGATCCCGACCATCGTTTCCTCCTCTTGCGCGCCCGGCCGCTCTGACGGCGGCTCGGGCCTTCAATGTTCAGGGTTCTTCCAGCAGCGCTGCAACCGACATCCAGTGATCGCTCGCCTCAAGATCGCTGCGTGCGGCCTCTTCGGCGGCCCGCAGCGTCGCGATCACGGCGGCGTCCGCGCCGTACTGGCGCATCAGCGCGCCGGCCGCCGCCACGGCCTCACTCGACGCGCGCGAGGTCGGATCGGACATAATCGGCCACCCCCGCTTCGATCGTGGTGAACTGCCGCTCGTAGCCGAGCGCGCGCAGGCGCGTCGTGTCGGCCTGCGTGAAGTACTGATACTTGTCGCGAATCTCGATCGGCGTGTCGACGTAGGTGATGGCGGGCTTGGCGCCCAGCGCCGCGAACAGCGCGCCCGCGAGATCGGCGAACGTGCGGGCCTTGCCCGTGCCGACATTGAGAACGCCGCCCTGGATGTCCTCGTCGAGCAGCCAGGACACGACATCGACGCAGTCGCGCACGCAGATGAAGTCGCGCAGCTGGCCGCCGTCGGCATAATCGGGATGGTGTGACTTGAAGAGCCGCACGGCCTCCCCGCGCGCCGCGATCGGGTACATGTGCGCCACGACGCTCTTCTGCGCGCCCTTGTGGCCCTCGTTCGGGCCATAGACGTTGAAAAATTTCAGCCCGCTCCAGCGCGGCGGCGCGGCGCCCTCGGCGGCGCGGCGCGCGGCGTAGAGATCGAACGCCTTCTTCGACCAGCCATAGGCGTTGAGCGGCTTCAGCGCTCTGAGATCCTCGCGGTCATTCGAATCGACGAAGCCCAGGGCGCCGTCCCCGTAGGTCGCGGCGGACGAGGCGTAGATCAGCGGCCGCTGCCAGGCGACGCACCAGTCCCACAGGTCGCGCGACAGGCGAAAGTTCGTCTCGACCACGAGGTCCACGTCCGTCTCGGTGGTCGATGAGATCGCGCCCATATGGACGATCCCGTCGATGTCGCGCCAGGCCTTCTCGAGAAAAGCGAATAGATTTTCGGGGGATACGATGTCCGCGACATCGACGTCGCGCAGGTTGCGCCACTTGCCGAGGCTGGAATCCCCGAAGCTGTCGACGACGACGACGTCGCGGCCGTCCGCCGCCAGCCGCGCTGCGATGTTCGACCCGATGAATCCGGCCCCGCCGGTGACGATGATCATGGCGGCGACATATCCGGGGCTGCGCAGGGGAAGGCAAGCCCGCCTCGTTCCGAGCCGTCGCGTGCGTAGGGTTCACCCCTCATCCGGCCCTTCGGGCCACCTTCTCCCACGAGGGAGACCCCTGCGAAACGTCAAATCAGCTGCACCTGCGTCATCCTCGACCGAGCGGAGCGAGGGAGGGGATCCAGAGCCGTGGAGGCTGAAAGCTGGATCCCCGTCGCCTTCGGCGACGAGGATGACGGAAACGGAGGCTTTCGCAGGGGTCTCACAAGGGGAGAAGGACCAGCACGCTGACCTTCTCCCTTGTGGGAAAAGGTGGATCGCACGCGCCAGCATGCGAGACGGATGAGGGGCGTCGGCGCGTCCTGCGCCTGGACCCCCGGGACGCCCCCGGTTTTCTATTTCATCTGATCCACGCATCCCGCGCGGGCGTACAAGCCTCGACCACGCTACGATCTCCCCACGTGCCCCCCGCCCCCACCTCCGCGTCCGCCGCGCCCGTTCTCGTCTGGTTCCGGCAGGACCTCCGCGTCGCGGACAACCCGGCCCTGGCCGCGGCCGCGCAGACCGGCGCGCCGGTTGTGTGCCTGTACCTGCTCGACGACGAGACCCCCGGCCCCTGGCGCATGGGCGGCGCCTCCCGCTGGTGGCTCCACCACAGCCTCGAAGCCCTCGACGCGGACCTGCGTCGCCTGGGCGGCGGCCTCATCCTGCGCCGCGGTCCCGCCGCCGCCGTCGTGCCTGCGCTGGCCGCCGAGATCGGCGCCGGCGCCGTCTACTGGAACCGCTGCTACGAGCCCTTCGCCGTCGCGCGCGACACCGCGCTCAAGGCCGCACTGCAGGCCGACGGTCGCGCCGTGCGTAGCTTCAACTCGGCCCTGCTGTTCGAGCCCTGGGATGTCCGCAACGGCTCCGGCGAGGCCTTCAAGGTCTATTCCCCGTTCTGGCGCGCTGCGCTGAAGAAGGGGCCATCGCGGTCCTTGGCGGCGACGCCGGCGCGGCTCCCTGCCCCCGCCAAGCCGGTCCCGAGTGACGCGCTCGGTTCCTGGCGCCTCCTGCCGACCAAGCCCGACTGGGCCGGCGGCCTGCGCGCGGCCTGGACGCCCGGCGAAGCCGGCGCGAAGGCCCGCTTCGACGCCTTCTGCGAACGCACGCTTCAAGGCTACGCCGCTGATCGCAACATCCCCGGCCGGGTGACGACCTCCGCGCTCTCGCCGCATCTGCATTTCGGCGAGATCTCCCCGCTGCAGATCTGGAGCGCCGTCGAGGCCCGCGGTCTCGCCGGCAAGGACGCCGACAAGTTCGTCTCAGAGCTCGGCTGGCGGGAATTCTCCCACCACCTCCTGTTCGACTTCCCCGATCTGCCCGACCGCAACTGGCGCACGCAGTTCGATGATTTTCCGTGGGCGGACGATCCCGCAGGCATAGAGGCCTGGAAGCGCGGCCGCACCGGCTACCCGATCGTCGACGCCGGCATGCGCGAACTCTGGACGACGGGCTGGATGCACAACCGTGTGCGCATGGTCGTCGCCTCCTTCCTGATCAAGCACCTGATGACCGATTGGCGCGTCGGCCAGGACTGGTTCTGGGACACGCTCGTCGACGCCGACCTCGCCAACAACGCCGCCTCCTGGCAGTGGGTCGCGGGCTCCGGCGCGGACGCCGCGCCCTATTTCCGCATCTTCAACCCCGTCAGCCAGGGCGAGACCTATGATCCGGACGGCGCCTATGTGCGACGCTGGGTCCCCGAGATCGCGCGCCTGCCGAATGCGCTCCTCCATCGCCCCTGGGAGGCTGACGCCGCCGCCCTGCGCGCGGCCGGCGTGACACTCGGCGAAACCTATCCGCGCCCGATCATCGACCATGCCACAGCGCGCGCCCGCGCCCTCGCGGCGTTCGAACACTTGCCGAAGCGTGGCTGAAAAGCGTTCATGGTGTCGAGGCAGGAGAACGGAATGCGCGTTGCGGTAGTGGGTGCGGGAATCTCCGGCTTCGGTGCTGCGTTATCGCTGCAGGCGAGCGGCCACGACGTCACACTCTTCGAGAAAGACGCGCGTCTCGGCGGCCACGCACACACGGTGACGGTGGACTACGATGGCGTACACATGCCCGTCGATACGGGCTTCATCGTCTTCAATTGTCTGAACTACCCCAATCTCGTCGCCATGCTCGCGCATCTGAACGTCGCCACGTTCGAAAGCGACATGAGCTTTGCGGTCTCCGATCCGCACGGCTTCGAATGGTCGAGCAACGGCCTTTCGGGCCTCTTCGCCTGGAAACGCAATCTCGCGCGGCCGGGGTTCCTCGGCATGCTCTCCGACATCGTGCGCTTCTCCGCCGCCGCGCGCGCGGATCTTGCCGGCGGCCGCATCGCCGCCGCCTCCCTCGGCGATTATGTCGACGCCCTCAAGCTCTCGAAGGGCTTCCTCCAGAACTATCTGTTGCCCATGGGCGCCGCGATCTGGTCGACGCCCGAGGACGACGTCCTTGACTACCCCGCCGAGACGTTCCTCCGCTTCTGCGACAACCACCGCCTTCTGCACGCAAAGCGCCCGCGCTGGCGCTCGATCGTCGGCGGCAGCCGCTCCTACGTCACCGCCGCCGCCAAGGCGCTCGGCGGCGCCGTGCGCAGCGGCGATCCCGTCGTCGACGTGCGGCGCCTGCCCGCGGGCGGCGTTTTGCTGCGCACGCAATCCGGCCACGAGACCCGCTACGACCACGTCATTCTTGCCTGCCATTCCGACGAGGCGCTCGCCCTCCTCTCCGACGCCGATGGCGAGGAACGCGCCGCGCTTGCCGCCGTGCGCTACGCGCCGAACCGCGCCTATCTGCACCGCGATCCAGGCCTGATGCCGCGCCGTCGCGCCGCCTGGGCCTCCTGGAACTATCTGCGCGCGCCCGATCCCGTGGCGAACGAGAAGGTGTGCGTCACCTACTGGATGAACCTCCTGCAGAACCTGGACGAAACCCGCCCCGTCTTCGTCACGCTCAATCCCGCCACGCCCCCGCGCGAGGAATTGACGTTCGGCGTCTATGACTACGCCCACCCGCAATTCGATCTCCCCGCCGTCGCCGCGCAGAAGGCGATCAAGGCGATGAACGGCCGCAACGGCGTCTCCTTCGCCGGCGCCTGGCTCGGCTATGGCTTCCACGAGGATGGGCTCTCTTCCGGCCTCGCCGCCGCCGCCGGGCTCGGCGCTGCGCCGCCCTGGGCCAACGCCGCCGCCGCCGCGGAGACCACGCCGCTGAGCGCCGCCGCCGCATGACGCCCGCGCTCTACGACGCGCGTACGGTGCACGTTCGCTTCGCTCCCTTCGAGCGACGCTTCTCTTACCGCGTCGCCCAGATCTTCCTCGACGTCGATCGCATCGGCGAGGAGCTGCGCGGCAACCCGCTCATCGGCTACAATCGGCCGGGCCTCTTCTCGTTCTACGATCGCGACCACGGCGACCGCAGCGGCGCGCCGTTGCGTCCGTGGGCGGAGCGCCTCTTTGCGGGCGCCGGCGTCGATCTCGAGGGCGGCGCGATCCGCCTGCTCTGCTTCCCGCGGGTCCTCGGTTACGTGTTCAACCCGATCTCTCTCGCCTTCGGCTACGGCCCCCACGGCGATCTGCGGGGCGTGATCTACGAGGTCAACAACACCTTCGGCGAGACGCATGCCTATGTCGCGCGCGCCAGCACGCGGCACGAGACGGTAAAATCCTTCCACGTGTCGCCCTTCTTCGACGTCACGGGCGCGTATCGGTTCACCATGCATGCGCCGGGCGAGGCGCTTTCCTTGACGATAGAAAACATCGTTGATGGCGCGCGCACCCACCTCGCCACGCTGCGCGGGAAACGCCGGGCGCTGACGACCGCCGCGTTGGCCGGGCTGTTCGTCGGCCTCCCTTTCATGACGCTGAAGGTCATCGCCGCGATCCATTGGGAAGCGCTCTTCCTGTGGCTTCGCGGCGCAGGCTACCGGCGTAAACCAGATCCGCCGTCGCGCGTTTTCAGTCTCGCGCGACCGGAGCATTCCCTGTCGCCCGGTCCGGTTCCGGGCGATCCTCCAGGCCAAAAGGCCGAAGCCGCAACGATTCAGTGGTGACGACGACATGGACGCAGTGACCCCCGCCGCCGACCGCGCCTGGCCCGTGACCCGAGCCACCGCCTCCAGTCTTGCGCTCGCGCCGGATCTCCCGGCGAGCCTGCGTGCGGCGGGCGCCATCTGCCTCAACCTGCGCGGCGGCGGTCTCACGATCGCGCTGCCGGACGGGCGACGCTTCGGCTTCGGCGACGCTGACGCCGAGCTGCAGGCCCGCATCGACGTCACCGACATGCGCTTCGCGCGCCGCGCCCTGACGGACGGCGACATCGGTTTCGCCGAAGGCTACATGGCCGGTGAGTGGGACACGCCCGATCTCTCGGCCCTGCTCACGCTGTTCTCGATGAACATCGAGCGCACCGCGCGGCTCCTCAAAGGCAATCCCGTCGCGCGCATCGCCCACCTCGTCCGCCACTGGACGCGCGAGAACACGAAGGCCGGCGCCAAGCGCAACATCCTCGCGCACTATGATCTCGGCAACGCCTTCTACGGGCTGTGGCTCGATCCGACGATGACGTACTCCTCCGCACTCTACGATGCGCCTGGGCTTACGCTCGAAGCCGCGCAGATCGCGAAGTACCGCGCCATCGCCACCGCGCTTGATCTCAAGCCCGGCGAGCGCGTGCTCGAAATCGGCTGCGGCTGGGGCGGCTTCGCGGAAGTGGCGGCGCGCGAGTTCGGCGCGCACGTCACCGGCCTCACGCTCTCCAACGAGCAGCACGATTTCGCCGTCGCCCGCATGGCGCGCCAGGGGCTTGCCGATCAGGTCGAGATCCGCCTGCAGGATTATCGCGACGTCACCGGTCCGTTCGACAAGGTGGCGTCGATCGAGATGTTCGAGGCCGTCGGCGAGCGCTACTGGCCCGCCTATTTCGCCAAGATCGAAGAGGTCCTGCGTCCCGGCGGCCGCGCTGCGCTGCAGATCATCACGATCGCCGACGAACTCTTCGAGGACTACCGCACGCGCGCCGATTTCATCCAGCGCTACATTTTCCCGGGCGGCATGCTGCCGAGCGTCGCGCGCCTGCGCGAAGAAACGGCCGCCGCGCATCTGGACTGGGTCGGCGTCCGCGGCTTCGGCCTGGACTATGCAACCACGCTCGCCGAATGGGGCCGCCGCTTCCGCGCAACCTGGGGCGAGGCCCGCACCCTCGGCTTCGACGACCGCTTCAAGCGCCTGTGGCAGTTCTACCTGAGCTACTGCGAAGCCGGCTTCCGTACCCAGCGCACCGACGTGATCCACCTCACGCTGCAAAAGCCCTGAGCGCGCCGGCGTGCGCAGGCGCCGCCCACGTCGAAGACAAACCACCTTCTCCGTCATCCTCGCCTCGCACCCTGTGCGAGGCGGGGATCCAGATTCCGCCGCGCCAAACGCCTGGATCCCCGCCGCGCCTGCGGCGCGTCGAGGATGACGCCGCGCCGGTGAAGCCGGGGGATAGCCAAAAACTAATCCGCCCCCGGACGATCCCGCCGCATACTTCTCCCGTCGCTGCGACAGGGCGGTCTAGAACGTCGAGAACGCGCAGCGGATCGGTGAACGGACTTGGACGGGGTGACGCCCGAAAGAGTTGCGGTCAGGACCCGGGAAATCCTGCCTCGAGAGCAGGGTCGCCCCCGTGTGGGTGTGCGCGCCTATCTCAAGCCGGGTGAGGGCGAGCTCCGGCCTCGGGTCTCAAGGAGGATGCGAACGTCGCGTGAAGCGCCGAAAACGTAGGCGACGATCCCGACCAGTAGCCCCTCGCCGGGTTGACCAAACCGGCGCGCCGAACGCGGCGGAGAGGCCGAAAGCCACTCCCCACCAACGCATGCACCCCAGGGTCGGCCGACCCAGGCTCACGCCTCTCCGCCGCGTCCCTTTTTTCTGCTGAACCCGCCGGCGCAGGCGCGCCGTGCGGCCAAACGCGTCAGCCCGCCTTCGCCCGCCGCGCCTCGACCCGCGCGCCCCGCAGCGCCTCGGCCACGAGGAACGCCAGGTCCAGCGCCTGCTCCCCGTTCAGCCGCGGATCGCAGTGTGTGTGGTAGCGCGACGACAGTGCGTCCTCGGTGATCTCGGTCGCGCCGCCGAGACACTCGGTGACGTTCTGGCCCGTCATCTCGACGTGCACGCCGCCGGGATAGGCGCCCTCGGCCGGCAGCACTTCCATGAAGGTGCGCACTTCCGAGAGGATGCGGTCGAACGGACGCGTCTTGAAGCCGGAGCCGGTCTTGAGCGTGTTGCCGTGCATGGGATCGCACGACCACACGACCGTGCGCCCCTCGCGCTGCACCGTCCGCACCAGACGCGGCAGGCCAGCGGCCGCCTTCTCCGCGCCGAAGCGCGCGATCAGCGTCAGGCGGCCGGGCTCATTGTCCGGGTTGAGACGGTCGATCAGGCGCAGGAGATCATCCGGCTCCAGCGTCGGGCCGCACTTCATGCCGATCGGGTTCTTCACGCCGCGGCAGAATTCCACGTGCGCGCCGTCGAGCTGGCGCGTGCGATCGCCGATCCACACCATGTGGGCGGAGGTGTCGTACCAGTCGCCCGTCGTGGAATCCACGCGCGTCATCGCCTCCTCGTAGCCGAGCAGCAGCGCCTCGTGGGACGTGTAGACGTCCACCGCGCGCATCTGCGGCGTCGTATCCGGCGTCACGCCACAGGCAGCCATGAAGTCGAGCGATTCCGAGATCCGGTCGGCCAGCTTGCGGTAGCGCTCGCCCTGCGGGCTGCCCTCGACGAATCCCAGCGTCCAGCGATGGACGTTGTGCAGATCGGCATAGCCGCCGCCGGCGAAGGCGCGGATCAGGTTCAGCGTCGCCGCCGATTGCGAATAGGCCTTGAGCAGGCGCTCCGGATCCGGAATCCGCGCTTCGGGCGTGAACTCCATGCCGTTGATGTTGTCGCCCCGGTAGGACGGCAGCGTCACGCCGTTGATCGTCTCGGTCGGCTCCGAGCGCGGCTTGCCGAACTGGCCGGCGATCCGCCCCACCTTCACCACGGGCTTGGCGCCCGCGAACGTCAGGACGACCGCCATCTGCATCAGCGCGCGGAACGTGTCGCGGATCGCGTCCGGGTGGAACTCCTTGAAGCTCTCGGCGCAGTCCCCGCCCTGCAGCAGGAACGCCTCCCCGCGCGCCACCTTGGCGAGGCTCGCTTTCAGATTGCGGGCCTCACCGGCGAACACCAGCGGCGGATAGCTCCGCAACGTGTCCTCGACCCGGGCCAGGGCGGCGGGATCGGGGTAATCGGTCGGGATGTGCTTGGCGGGCTTGGCCCGCCAGCCTGAGGGCGTCCATTTCTCTTGCATGACCGCTGCTTAGCACAACGGGCGCTTGGTGGACAGGCGCGACGCGGCGCCACAGCCCAGACCGGTCCCGGTCCCGGCCCCGCGCCGCCTAGGTCAGCTCCCCGGCTCCAGCCAGTCATGCTCCAGCGTGCGCAGCCGGGCCATCACCGCCAGGAGAAACGCCGTCGACCAGGCGAACAGGATCACCCCGTTGGCCGCCTCGATCGCCCCGAACAGCCGCCACTCGTGCGCGAGCGTCACGTCGCCCTGCCCCAGCGAGGCGAACGTGACCGTCGAATAATAGAGCGCGGTCTCGAAATCCGGGGCCGCGCCGACGGCCGAATAGGCCGCCGCATAGAGCCAGATCTCCACCGTGTGGATGGCGAAAATCCCGAACACCACGAAGAGGATAAGCGCGCCCTGGCCGGCGATGCTCTCGTGCGCCCGGAACCGCGAGCCGCGCGCCCGCAGCAACCTCAAAAGCCCGAGGAGCCCGAAGAAGTGGATCGTGACGGTGAGTGCGACCATCACGGTCGCGAGCGCGAGATCGGCCAGCATGCAGGGCGCGATCCTGCCCTTCGGCCACGGCCGCCGCCACGCGATGGATCGGCGCAGCCCCCGCCGCCCACCGACATTGCGCCCGCGTCATCCCCATGGGTACAACGGCCGGCCCCGGGGAGACCGCGCCGCCGCATGCCGCATGCCGCCTACATCGCCTATGCGCCGGCCGATGCGCCGTTGGCCGCGCAGACTGCGCAGATGTTGGCGTCCGCCGGCCTCGACGTGCAGCTCGGCGGCGAGGAGCTGGCGCACGACACCGCGCGGCGCGCCCTTCATCTCGCCGCCGCAGACGCCCGCTGCATGGTCGTTCTGATCTCCCCCGCGGCCGAGGCCTCCGAGGCCGTGCGCCGGGCGATCGTCGCCGCCTTGAACAACGCCAAGCCGATCGTGCCGGTCGTGGTGGAGGAGCTGCGCCCCGACAGCTGGCTGCGCCTGATGATCGACGGCCGCAGACCGATCCTGGCGCGTCCGTTCGATCATCCCAGCGTGGTCGCATCGATCGTCGCGGCCGTACGCGGCGCCAGCGGCTCGGGACGCGTCATCTCGATGCTGAACATCAAGGGTGGTGTCGGCAAAACCGTGCTCGCCGCCAATCTGTTCGCGGCGGCGCACATGGTAGACAGCCGCTCCGTCGTGTTCGTGGACCTCGATCCCCAACACAACCTGTCGCAGTATTTCCTCGCGCCGATCGAGCGCAACCGCATGCGCGAGGAGAACCGCTCCCTCTATTCGATCCTGTCGCCGCGCGGCGAAACCTCGATCCATCCGTCGCGCTTTCTCGATTGCATCGTCAGCCTGAACCGCTCGGGCCTTGGCCCCGGCGCGCGGGCGCGGCTCGATCTCGCGCCGGGCGACGATCGGCTGTTCGAGTTCACGCTCGACGCCGTCGCCCCGCGTGACAAGGACGAGGCCTTCGCGCGCTTCCACCAGTTCATCTCGCTGCTGCGCGCGAACTATCAGGCCGTCGTCATCGACACCAACCCGTGCGCGACGTTCCTCACGCGCTGCGCGATCACCGCCAGCGACCACATCGTCGCGCCCGTCCGTCCCGAGAGATACTCCTTGTCCGGACTGTCGATGCTGGAGTGGGTGACGCGCGAGATCCGCGAACGGCCGCTGCGGCCGCAGGAGTTCTCCGTGCTGCTCAACGGCGTCGGCGACCGCGTGCGCTCACGCCTCGCGGACGTCGATACGCTCACCCGCAACGAGATTGCCGCGGCGCCCTTTTTCGGTTCGGCGCTGTTGTCGACCGCGATCCCCTATTCCGGCCTGCTGCGGGCGACGCCGGACGAGCGCTACGCCTTCAATCCGATCAACGCGACCGCGATCATGCGCCTCGCCCAGCGCAGCCTGAAGGAATCGCTCACGGCCGCCGCGGCCGAAATCCTGCGCCGGGCCGAGCAATGAAGCCGGCCGATCGCGCCGCGCTCGCGCTTCTCGCGCGCCTGCGTCGCGATCCCGAGGCGCTCGCGCGCCTGTTCGCCGTGATCCGTCGCCACGACGACGCCACGCTCCTCGCCGCGCTGGAGAAGGGCGCGCCCACCAAGCCGGCGCCGACGCTGCTGGCCGATGTGCGCGCCCGCCTCGCGCCGCTGCTCGCGTCGGCGCAGGACAAGGCCGACGCGCTCGCCGCCAAGGTGTGCGCCGGCGCGCCGCCGCCGGCCGCACGCGGGCTCGCGGCGATGGTGCGCGCACTCGAAAACCGCTACGGCGCCGAGGCGGTTCGCGCCGGCGCCGTTGACCTGATGCGGGACATCGCGGCGGCGGCCGGGCGGGACAGCCCGCCCTAGCCGCGGCGCGCGAAGGCTTACGGCTGCGGCGGCTTGGGCGGTGTTGGCGCGGTCGGCGGCGTCGCGGCGCCAGACGTGACGCCCACCGGCTTCACGCCGCCGATCGACACGCCGCCCGAGCCCACCACGCTGCGCTTCACCGCGCCCGACACCGAGGCCACGTCCACGTCCCCCGAGCCCATGATGCTGGCGTCGAGTTCGGTCACCGGCGCGGCGATGGTCACGTCGCCCGAGCCCGCGATCGACACCTTGGCCGTGGTGATCGCGCCGCTGGTGACGTCGACGTCGCCCGAGCCTGCAATCGACGCCTCGAACGGCCCGGTGACGGACGTCGCGCGCGTCGAGCCCGAACCGGCGATCGACACTTCGAGCCCCTGCGCCACCGCGCCGAGCGTGACGGCCCCGGAGCCCGCGATGTTGGCTTTCGCCGATTGCGCCGCGCCGGCGATCACGTCGCCCGAGCCGGCGGAATTGATCTCGAGCGGGCCGCTCACGTCGCCCACGACGCCGCCCGCGCAACCTGCGAAGGACAGCTCCGCCCCGTTCGACGGGCCCACCGTCGCGCGCACGCCGTCCGAAACGCCGAGCTTCAGCGTCCGCGGCGTCTTGATCTCGATGCGGGTGAGATCGGCTTCCGTGAGGTCGCCTATGCCCGAAACGCTCACCGTGAAGGGCGAGCCGCTGCTGCACCGGTGCACCCGGCGGCGCAGGCCGCCGTCCAGGATCAGCCGGTCGCCGGACTGCCGCACCGCCACGGCGGGCAGCTTGCCGGCGCTGACCAGGACGACTTCCACGTCGGTCCGGTCTTCCGGGGTGACGGTGAGCAGCGCAGCGGCGCCGCGGACGTCGATGTCGCCGACCTTGAACGACTGCGGCGCGCCCGCAGCCAGCGGCGCGCCTTCGATCACGGTCTCGTTGTCGTCGTCCTCGATGTGGAACTGGAAGGCCGACGGCCCGAGCGCCGAGCCGATCGCTATCAGCGCCGCTGCGGCCAGGGCCGCCCCCACGAGAAACCGCTCCATTTCGCCTCCTCGCCCGGCGCACGCCGGGGCTTTCAGGCTAGGATGCAGCCGACCCCGCTTTTGGATGCGGGGCCGGCCTCGGTCTCAGCGTTTCACCCGTCCGCCGATCAGCTTGCGGAAGCCGTCGGTGTAAGGCGGGCGGGTCATCGCCATGACCTTGTCGTTGCCCGTCTGCTTGTAGACGGCGCGACGGTGGGAGAACTCGAGGAAGCCGTCATAGCCGTGATAGGACCCCATGCCGGCCGGGCCGACGCCGCCGAACGGCAGGTCTTCCTGGGCGACGTGGTAGATCACGTCGTTCACCGTCACGCCGCCCGACGTCGTGTTCGTCAGCACGGCCTCCTGTTCGGCCTCGTCCTTGCCGAAATAATAGAGGCCCAGCGGGCGCGGATTGGCGTTGATGTAGCCCACCGCGTCCGTGACGTTGGCGTAGGTCTTCACCGGCAGGACCGGGCCGAAAATCTCTTCCTGCATGACCTTCATGTCGTCGGTCGGGTCGAGGATCAGCGTGGGCGGGATCTTGCGGAACTCCTGCTGGCTGAAGTCCTCGTTGGCGGGGTTGATCTCCACCACCTTGGCGCCCTTCGCCCGCGCGTCGTCGACGAGGCTGCGGATCCGGTCGTAGTGGCGCTGGCTGATGATGGCCGTGTAGTCCGGGTTGTCGCGGATGGTCGGGAACATCGAAGCGACCGCCCGCGTCGCCGCTTCGACGAAGGCGTCACGCTGTTCGGCCGGCGCGATCACGTAGTCCGGCGCAAGGCAGATCTGGCCGGCGTTGAGCGTCTTGCCCGCCATGACCCGGGCGGCGGCCTGGCCGAGATCGGCCGACCGGCCCACGACGACGGGGCTTTTACCGCCCAGTTCGAGCGTCAGCGGCACGAGGTTTTCCGAGGCCGCGCGCATGACGTGGTAGGCGATCGAGGTGCCGCCGGTGAAAATCAGGTGGTCGAAGGCGAGCCCGGAGAACGCCGCGCCGACGTCCGCCCCGCCCGTGAAGACCGCGATTTCGTCCTCGGTGAAGGCCTTCGCGAACATCGCCTTCATCAGCTCGCTCGTGGCGGGCGTGAGCTCGGACGGCTTGATCATGGCCCGGTTGCCGGCGGCGAGAACGCCCGCGAGCGGCGCGAAGGTCAGGTTCACCGGGAAGTTCCAGGGGCTGATGATCCCCACCACGCCCTTGGGCTGGAAGCGCACTTCCGCCTTGGCGCCGAGCAGCCCGAACGGGAACTCCGGCTTGCGCTTGGAGCTGCGCATCCATTTGGCCACATGGGCTTTCGCGTGCTTGAGCGGGCCGATCGAGCCGGCGACGTCGGTCAGGACGGAGGCGTCCTTCGAGCGTGCGCCGAAGTCGGCGTCGAGGGCGTCGGCGATCTCCTTGGCGTGGTCGACGAGCAGGCCGATCGCGCGGTCGATCCGGTCGATTCGCACCGCGGCGGAGGGAATGCCTTCGGCGATCTGGCGGGCCTTCTGGCGCTCCAGGGTCTCTTTCATGCGGCGTTTCTGCTCTTCCGCCGATAGGTTCGTCATGACGTTCATTGATGCCTCCCTCGCCTCGTCGGCCTCTTGGGAGGGCCCGCCGGCGGTTCGCGGCGCAGTATGCGGGGGGCGCCGCCGGGCGCAAGTCCCACGCCTTAACGGGCGTTTACTTCCCGTCCACCAAATCGAACTACGCCGGGGTGAGACACAAGTGAGACCGCCGTGACCGACACGCTCCACCCCCTCCGCGGCCCAGCCGGCATCGTCCTCGGGCACGAGACCGTCGACCTGATGGGCAATCACAACGTGCCCCCTTCGTCGCAGAACTACGAGGTGTGGCTGTCCTACAAGCTCGGCGGGCACCCCGACCTTCGACGCCGGATCGAGGAGATCGTCGCGGCGGGGCACCCGTTCACGGATGATCTCAACGCCGAACTGCACGAGGCGTTCTTCACCAGCGAGCGCTTCACCGCCCAGCTGCTCGCCTCGGGCGAATCGATCGCCCGCGAGATCAACGAGGTCGTCGCCGCATTGCAGTCCGCCGGGCAGCAGCAGGGCGATTATTCCGACACCCTCGAACGCGCCGCTTCGATCCTCGAGCTCGGGATCGACGCGCGCAACCTGCGCGAACTGATCGCGGGCCTCGCCTCGGCGACGGTGCAGATGGCGCAGAACAACCGCGCCCTCACCACGCGCCTGCAGGACAGCTCGCGCGAGATGGAGACGCTGCGCGAGACGCTGATCCAGGTGCGCGCCGAGTCCATGTCGGACGGCCTCACGGGGCTTTTCAACCGCAAGGCGCTCGATCAGACGTTGCGCGCGCGCATGAAGGAAAGCCGCGCCACAGGCCGCGATCTGTGCCTGCTGATGTGCGACATCGACCACTTCAAGCGCTTCAACGACACCTGGGGCCACCAGACCGGGGACCAGATCATCCGCTTCATCGCGACGACCCTGCGCAAGGCGGCGTTGGACGAGTTCTGCGTCGCCCGCTATGGCGGCGAGGAGTTCGCCATCGTGATGCCGGGCGTCGGCCTCACCGAGGCGCACACGATCGCCGAGGCGGTCCGCTCGCAGATCGAATCGAAGAAGCTGTTCCGGAAATCGACCGGCGAGGACCTCGGCAAGATCACCATCTCCGTCGGCATCGCGCGCATGCGTGTGTCCGACAGCATGGAGGCGCTCATGGAGCGCGCCGACGCGTGCCTCTACGCCTCCAAGCGCGGCGGCCGCAACCGCATCACCACGGACGCCGATCCGAACGCCCGTTCCGCTGCGTGAGGGCTTTGTCCGGACGGCCGCGCGGTTTAGCGTGCGCGGCAACGACCGGAGGAACCCATGACCGAGAAAGTCCGCTACGCCCTGGAAAACGGGGTCGCCATCATCACCATGGCCGATCCGGCCACGATGAACGCCGCCGGGCTCGATATGGTCATCGGCCTCGACGCCGCCTTCAAGAAGGCCGCCGGCGAGGCCCGCGCGGTCATCCTGACGGGTGAAGGCCGCGGCTTCTGCTCCGGCGCGAACCTTTCGGGCGGCGGCATGTCCGGCCGCGGCACTGGCGAAATGGACGCCGGCGCGGCGCTGGAAAGCCACTACAACCCGTTCGTCACCTTCCTGCGCGATCTGCCGATCCCGTTCGTCACGGCGGTGAACGGCGCGGCGGCCGGCGTCGGCTGCTCGTTCGCGCTGATGGGCGATCTGATCGTCGCCGGCGAGAGCGCCTATTTCCTGCAGGCGTTCCGCCGCATCGGCCTCGTGCCGGACGGCGGCTCGACGTACCTGCTGCCGCGCATGATCGGGCGCGCACGCGCCATGGAAATGATGCTGCTCGGCGAAAAAGTGCCTGCGGCCAAGGCGCTCGAGTGGGGCATGGTCAATCGCGTCGTGCCCGATGGCGAGCTGTTGGCCACCGCCAAGGCGCTCGCGACCGAGCTCGCCAATGGCCCCAAATCCCTCGCCATGATCCGCAAGATCGCCTGGGACTCGCTCGACCACCACTGGAAGGACCAGCTGCAGCAGGAGCGCATCATCCAGCGCGACGCCGGCCGCACCGCCGATTTCGCCGAGGGCGTGACGGCGTTCCTTCAAAAGCGTCCGGCGCAGTTCAAGGGCGCTTGATCTTCGGCCTTTTCGGCTTGGCTCCGGCGCGCGCGACGCTCAGCGCGCGCCGGCCCCAGTCCAACGCGGTATCGACATCATCGAGGGCGGCGTCCGGCAGGCGCCAGTAGGACATCGCGATCTCCTGGCCCGCCTTCGGGCCGGACGGCGGAACCCAGACGAACGGTCCGGAGCCTTCCGCGGCGAGCGCGTCTGCAAGCGCGGCGTCGGCCTTGATGTGGATCACGTCGTCCGCGATCAGCCCGAACATAACCTCACCGCAATAGACACCCGCACCGCCGAACATCCGGCGCACCCGGATTTCGCCCAGGCCGGCGAACAGGTCCCGCGCCAGGTCTTCCGCGCTCACCCGCGCCACGCCGCGCGGCGGAGCGATTTATGGATCTCGCGGCCGTCCACCGTCGGGATCGGGATCGTCAAGGTCGGATCGGCGCGCATCTCGTCCCGGCCGGCCATGTGGACGACCCCGACACGGGCGTAGGGCGTATAGAACTCGACCAGCGCTTTTCCGTCCTCCGAGGCCTTCCACGGCCCCATGTAGTTGCAGGTTTCCGGGCAGAGCTCGACGGGCATGCCGTCGACATAGGTCATCAGCCCGATCGAGAGCTGGTCGACGGTGAACACCCGGCCGCGCTTGATCGCCTCGCCCATCCGCGCCCGCCAGACGTCCCAGTGCGGCGCCTCGCGGGCCAGCACGAAGACGCCGGAGTTGAGCGTGGGCTTGTCGCCGAGCTGGCGGCAGATCGCTTCGGGAAGGCCGGCGTTGCGGCTGTTTTTGTAGAGAATGGACCGCACTCGCGCGAGGCCGAGCCCCACATACTGGACCGTCATCGAGACGGCGGAATAGCGCGAGGTCTGCGACACGATCGCGAGGCGGTTTTGCGCCGCCGCGGCGAACATGAGCTCCAGCGGAGCGAAATCCTGGATCCACGCGTCGGCGTCGACCCAGGCGATCAGTGACGCCTCCGGGCAATGGCGGTCGAGGAACGCCCGCACCACCGACATTTTCACGTACTCTTTGCCGCCCGAGCGCGCTTCGGCTTCGGGAAACTCCCAGCCAACCTTGATCACGCGCGCGCCGTAACGCGCCGCGAGGTGGTTGCACTGGTCCGAGGTCAGGCCCGCGTCGATCACGACCAGACCCATGGCGACGGCGTCGCGCTGCGCGCGCACCGACTCGCACAAGTCCTCGATCAAAGGGAAGTATTTGGCGTCGCCGCCGGTGACGATGACCCGCTCGGCCATGGGCGCTCCGTTTCGGGGTGCTTAGGCCAGCCGCCCCGGCGGGGTCAAATGCCCCGGATGCTTGGCCGGTCGGTCGGCCTTGGCGACCTGCGTCGCCTTGTCATCACAGCGTCACGGCAAATCACATAAAAGTCCGGTCAGCGGGTGGACGGCTCGGGTCCGAGTCGCCATCTTCGGGTCCGGAGATTTGCTTTCAGTCACCTGACGCCCATCCCCAGCGCCCTTCGGCGCCCCGAAAGCCCCCGGCGGCGGGGCCGCGCCCTCCCCGTTGCGGAGCGGCGAAGCTGATGCAGGTCGTCAAGACGCCTCCGTCCGGGTTTCCCGCGCTCGTCTTGAACGCCGACTATCGGCCGCTCTCGTACTATCCGTTGTCGCTATGGCCTTGGCAGGAGGCGGTGAAGGCCGTCTTCCTCGAGCGGGTCGACGTCATCGCCCAGTACGACCACACGGTCCATTCGCCCTCGTTCGAGATGCGGCTGCCGTCGGTGATCTCCCTGCGCGACTATGTCAGCCAGGACCGCCCGCCCGCCTTCACGCGGTTCAACGTGTTCCTGCGCGACGGCTTCGTCTGCCAGTACTGCGGCTCGCCGGACGACCTCACCTTCGACCATCTGATCCCCCGCTCCAAAGGCGGACGGACGACGTGGGAAAACATCGTCGCGGCCTGCGGCCCCTGCAATTTGACGAAGGGCGGCCGGCTCTCACGCGAATGCGGCATGCACCCGGCGCGCAAGCCGCGCCGGCCGAACATGCACGAGCTTCAGGCGATGGGGCGGCGCTTTCCGCCGCATTATCTCCATGAGAGCTGGATGGATTATCTCTACTGGGACGTCGAACTGGACGCCTAGCCGCCGCGCGCGCCAACCAAACGCGCTCCCGAAACGTGCGTCTTGACGGACGTTGCGGCGCCCGGTCTCTCTCGCCGTCAAACGGGAGGTCCTCATGGCTTTGAAAACACCGCTTTGCGAGCTTTTGGGCGTGCAGCATCCGATCATGCTCGCGGGCATGGGCGGCGTCTCCTACGCCGAACTGGTCGCGGCCGTGTCCAATGCCGGCGGCTATGGCGTGCTCGGCATGGCCGGCACCGGGCCGGAGTTCATCCGCGAGCAGATGCAGAAGGTCCGCAAGCTCACGGACAAGCCGTTCGGCGTCGACCTCCTCGCCGCCACGCCCGACCAACTGACGGCCGCGGTGGACGTCATCATCGCCGAAGGCGCGACGAGCTTCGTCGCCGGCCTGGGCGTGCCGATGCCGATCATGGAAAAGCTCAAGAAAGCCGGGCTCAAGGTCATGGTGGTGTGCGGCGCCGTCAAACACGCCATCAAGGCCGAACAGGCCGGCTGCGACGCGGTGATCTGCCAGGGCGGCGAAGGCGGCGGCCATACCGGGCTCGTCGGCACGATGCCGTTCGTGGCGCAGGCGGTCGAGGCGGTGAAGATCCCGGTCGTGGCGGCAGGCGGCATCTATGACGGGCGCGGCCTCGCCGCCGCCCTCACCCTCGGCGCGCAGGGCGTCTGGGTCGGCACGCGCTTCATCGCCTCCGTGGAGGCGCATGCCGGCGAGATGTATCGGGAGGCGGTCGTCACCGCCTCCGACGAGGATACGGTCCGCACCCGCTGCTACTCGGGCAAGCCGATGCGGGTGAAGAAGAACGCCTATGTCGAGGATTGGGAGCGTCGGCCGCAGGACATCCAGGCCTTCCCGATGCAGGCGATGGTGTCGGTCCGCAACGGCGCGATGGGCGGGATCGGCGGCCAGATCGAGGGCCTCGACGCCGACAAGTCCTGCTTCGCCATGGGCCAATCGGCCGGCGGCGTGCGCAAGGTCCAGCCGGCCGCGGAGATCGTCGCCCAGATGATCGCCGACGCCGAGGCCGCGCTCGCCCGCGCGTCGCGCTTCGTGGCCTGAGGCCGCGGGGCTCAAGACTGGCCAGGACCGATGACGCCGACGCCGCGCCCGGCTAACACTGCGGGAATGCGTCGCTTTGCCGGTCCCGCCGCCCTTCTCCTCGCCGCCGCGCTCGGGCTTGCGCCCGCCCAGGCGCAGGCCCAGGCGGCGCGCCCCGGCGAGAGCTACTCCTCCCGCGTGGTGGAGCTCTCGCGCGTCCTCGGCGGGGCGCACTATATCCGCATCCTGTGCGTGGGCCGCGGCGACCAGACCTGGCGGGAGATGATGACGCGGCTCATCGATCTCGAGGCGCCGGTCGCGGGGCCCCAGCGGAGCGCGATGGTGGACGCCTTCAACGCGGGATACCGATCCGAGGAGGAACGTTTCCCCTCCTGCAGCCCCGAGGCGCAGGCCGTCGAGGCCGAGCTCAAGGGCAAGGGCCGCCGCCTCTCCGCGGCGCTCGCCGCGCCGCACCGCGCGGAATGACGCCCGATCTTCCCGAATGATCCGAACCCGGAGCGCCCCATGGCCACGTCCGAACCGCCGAACGCCCGCACGCCGATGTCCGAAGCCGATCAGAAAGCGCGCGCGCTCGACGTGATCCTGGATGCGTGGGACGCCGCCCTGAAGGAAGGCGTCGAGCCGGAGTTCCTCGCCTCGACGGCGATCTTCGCGGCGCTCGCCGACATGGTCGATCTCTACGGCGCCGAAGCCGTCGCGCAGATGTGCGAAGGGCTGCCCGCGCGCGTGCGCGCCGGCGAGTTCACGCTGAACGACGCTTCCGGAGACGCCTGATGCCGATCAAGGTCGTCGTCATCCCGGTCACGCCGTTCCAGCAGAACTGTGCGCTGGTGTGGTGCGAAAAGACGAAGCGCGGCGCGTTCGTCGATCCCGGCGGCGAGCCGGAGCGGCTCGTCGCCGTCGCCGCGCAACACGACGTGACGATCGAGAAGATCCTGCTCACGCACGGCCATCTCGACCATGCGGGCGCGGCCGCCGCGCTTGCCGAACGCTATGGCGTGGCGATCGAAGGCCCGCACCGCGACGAGGATTGGCTGCTCGCCTCCATCCCCGATCAGGCCAGCCGCTACGGCATGAATGACGCGCGCGCCTGCACGCCGAACCGCTGGCTCACCGACGGCGAGACCGTCACCGTCGGCGAGGCGACGTTCGACGTCGTCCACTGCCCGGGCCATACGCCGGGGCACGTCGTGTTTGTGCAGAACGAGGCGCGGTTCGCGTTCGTGGGCGACGTGATCTTCCGCGGTTCGATCGGACGCACGGATTTCCCCCGCGGGAATTTCGACGATCTCGTCGCCTCGATCCGCACGAAGCTCTTCCCGCGCGGCGACGACATCCGCTTCCTGCCCGGACACGGCGAATTGTCGACCTTCGGCTGGGAGCGAAAGACGAACCCGTTCGTTTCCGATCTGGCGGTGGGCGACTGAGCCATTTTCGCGCGCCGCAGCGTCAGCCATTGCGCCCGCGCGCCGCTGATGTATAGGCACGCGCCCAATCCCCAAGGAGCCCGCGTCCCATGGCGACGGCCTACGATTTCACGTTCCTGCGCCTCGCCGACAAGGCGGACCTGCCGTTGCGGAGCTTCGCGGGGCGGCCGATGCTCGTGGTGAACGTGGCGAGCGCCTGCGGCTATACTCCCCAGTATCGCGAGCTGGAAAACCTGCATGCGGCGCGCGCCAAGGACGGGCTCGTGGTGCTCGGCGTGCCCTGCAACGATTTCGGCCGCCAGGAGAGCAAGGCCGAGGACGAGATCAAGTCGTTCTGCGAGACGGCCTACAAGGTGACCTTCCCCATGACGGGCAAGGTGTCGATCGTCGGCGCCGACCGGCATCCCTTCTATCGCTGGATCGCGGACGAGGCCGGCGAAGGCGCGCTGCCGCGCTGGAACTTCCACAAATTCCTGATCGGCAAGGACGGCGCGCTCGTCGAGGGCTTCGCCTCCTCCGCCGCGCCGCTCGGCCGCGAGATGCTCGCGGCGATCGACGCGGCGCTTGCCGCGTAATCGTCGCCGTCATCCTCGGCGCGCCGCAGGCGTGCCGGGGATCCAGAAGTTGCATGAAAATTCCTGGATCCCCGACCACGCTGCGCGTGCTCGAGGATGACGGAAGCGGGGCGCTTTCAAATGCGCCCCCTACTCCGCCGCGCGCGCCATCGGCGAGGCCTGGCGGCCGCGCACGAGGCGGCCCGGCAGCGCGCCGGTGGCGCGGTCGTCGCGGCGCGTGACGACGCCGGAGACCACCGTCGCGCGGTAGCCTCGCGCGCCTTGCAGGAAGCGACGGCCGCCCGCCGGAAGATCGTGCACGATGCGCGGCCGCTCGATCGCCAGCGCGTCGAGATCGATGACGTTGAGATCGGCCTTGAGGCCCGGCGCGATCCGGCCGCGATCGAAAAGGCCGATCGCGGATGCGGGGCGCGACGTGAGCATCTCCACCGCCTCGCCGAGCGGGATCGTGCGATCGTCGCGCGCCCAGCGCGTGAGGAGGTAGGTCAAGGCCGAGCCGTCGCAGATCGTGCCGACATGCGCGCCGCCATCGGCGAGGCCGTGGATCGTCAAGGGATGGCGCAGCATCTCTCCGCATACGGACAGATCATTGGCCGTGTAGTTGTAGAGCGGCAGATAGATGAGCGCCTTGCCCTCGTCCTCGATCAGCCAATCGTAGATCAGTTCCTCCGCCGGGCGGCCCGCGCGCGCGGCGCGCGCGGCGAAGCTGTCGTCCGCGGAGGGCGCATAATCGGGCTCGGCGCGCATCGGGAACAGTTTGGCGTGGGCGCCGCCGAAATAGATCAGCAGCGGATGGGCGCCCTCGTCCTTCTCCGAGAGAAGGCGCGCGCGCAGCGCGGGATCGCGCATCGCCGCGACGCGTGCGGCGAGCGGCTGATCGCGCAGCGGCGCGAAGCTCGGGCGATAGAGGAACGGATGCACGCTCGCTTCCAGGCCCATCAGCACGCCGACGGGGCGGCAGATCACTTGCGCGCGCAGCGGCAGGCCCGCGGCCGCCGCCGCTTCGGTCCGCGCGAGCATCGAGCGCCACTTCTGCGGCGCGACGTCAGCCTGCAGCAGCGAGAACGACGCGCCCGCGACGCCGGCGCGCGCGGCGTCTTCCAGGATGCCGAATTCGTCTTCCTCGTCACGGAAATCCGAGACGAGCTGGAACACGCCGCGTTTGCCGATGACCTTCGTCAACGCGGCGAGTTCGTCACGCAGGGCGCCGTACATCGGCGTGAGATCGCCCGTCGAGGTGCGGTGCGCGATGGTGCGCGAGGTGGCGAGACCGACGGCGCCGGCGTCCAACGCCTCGTCGAGCAGGCGGCGCATCAGGGCGATGTCGGCTTCGGTGGCGGGTTCGCGATCGATGCCGCGTTGGCCCATGGCGTAGACGCGCAGCGGGCCGTGCGGGACCTGGGCGGCGACGTCGATGTCGCGCGGGCGGCGCGCCAATGCGTCGAGATAGTCCGGGAAAGATTCCCAGTCCCAGGGCAGGCCTTCGGCGAGCGCGGCGCCGGGAATGTCCTCGACGCCTTCCATCAGGGCGATCAGCGCGTCCCGGTCCTGCGGGCGGCACGGCGCGAAGCCGACGCCGCAATTGCCCATCACCACCGTCGTCGCGCCGTGGGAGGACGAGGGCTCCATGTGGCGGTCCCAGGTGGCCTGGCCGTCGAAATGGGTGTGGATGTCGACGAAGCCGGGGGTGACGAGCAAGCCCTTGGCGTCGATCTCTTCGCGCCCGGCGGCGAGCCCCTTGCCGACCGCGGCGATCACGCCGTTTGCGACCGCGACGTCGGCTTCGGCGAGCGCGCCCGCGCCGTCGGCCACGGTTCCCCCGCGGATCACGAGATCGAAATCGGCCATGTGCGCCTCCCTCGCCGCTCTGACGGCGGCCGGCGCGCATCATGCCTCAGGCCCGCGCGCGGCGCCATCGGGCCGCAACGTCAGGGCCGGGCCTCAGTGGGCGTCGGCCGGCGCGGCCTGGCCCGGCTTCGGCTTGCGCATGAGCAGAACCAGACCGGCCGCGACGCACAGCGCTAGGGCGACCGTCAGGAACTGGTCGTTGAAGGTCATGACCAGCGCCTCACGGTCCAGCAGGTGCAGATAATTGGCGAGCGCGACCGTCTCGGGATCCTGCACGCCCTCGGCGGCGAGGCGCGCGGCCGAGCCCTCCAGCATGGCCCGAACCGTGGGCGTGTTGGCGGCGGCGTAGAGCTCCTGGCGGTGGCCCGCGAGTGCGTGCTGCTGCAGGGTGATGAGCGTGGCGAGCCCGAAGGCGCCGCCGAGATTGCGCATCAGGTTGAACACGCCCGTGCCGCTCGGCACGAGTTCGGGTGGCAGGGACGCAAGCGTCGGGCGCATCACGGCCATGAAGGTCGTCATGAGGCCGACACCGCGGATCGCCTGCGGGAAGAAGAAATCCCAGAACGCGCTTTCGGCCGTCAGGTGAGATTGCATGAAGCAGCTGATGGCGATGCAGATGAAGCCGAACGCCGCCAACGGCCGCGGGTCCTCCGCGTATTGCGCGAGGCGCGACATGATCGGCGCCATGATGAACATCGTCAGCCCTTGGGCGAACATGTTGTGGCCGATCTCGAGCGCGTTGTAGCCGCGCACCTGACCGAGAAAGAGCGGCTGCAGGAACGTCGGCGTGTAGAGGCCCACGCCGACGAGAATGGCGAGCGCGCATCCGATCCCGAAGCTGCCATAGCGGAACACCCGCAGGTCCACGACCGGGTTGGGATGCGTGAGCGAGCGATAGAAAAAGATGATCGTGCCGAGCAGCGCGGCCGCGGCGGCGATGGCGACTCCGGTCTCGGCGAACCAGTCGTGGCCGGGCCCCTCCTCCAGCACGAATTGCGTGCAGCCCAGCATCGCCGCGAGCCCGAGCAGCCCCCAGACGTCGAGATTGCGGATCATCGCCCAGTTGGGTTTCGGCCCCTTCTGGAGGCGCCACACGAGCACGGCGATGATGATGCCGGGGACGACATTGACCCAGAACAGCCAGCGCCACCCCGCCGCTTCGCTGATCCAGCCGCCGAGCGTGGGGCCGATGGAGGGCGCCATCGTCGACACGAGGCCGACCATCGTTCCAGCGACGGCCTGCCGATGCGACGGGAACGTGAGATAGAGCGTGCTCATCGTCGTCGGGATCAGCGCGCCGCCCACGAAGCCCTGCAACGTGCGGAAGACGATGAGGGAGTTCATGTCCCAGGAGAGCGCGCACGCCATGCTCAGCACAGCGAACGCGGACGCCGCGACCGTGAACAATAGGCGCGTGCCGAGCGCGCGGATCAGGAAGCCCGAGAGTGGGATCGCGATGACTTCGGCGATCAGATACGACGTCTGAACCCAGGTGATCTCGTCACGGCTTGCGGAGACGCCGGCCTGGATCTGCGTGATGGAGCTCGCGACGATCTGGATGTCCAGGATCGCCATGAAGTTCCCGAAAATCATCGCCGTGAAGGCGATCCATTGCCCGAGCGTCGGCTCCGGCGGCTCGACGCCGGCGAACGAAAACCCGCCCCGGCGCGGCGGCGCGCTGGGCGTCGACCCGGCGGCGAGCGTGGTCATCGCCTCACCGCGCGCGTGTGGCGGCGGCGACTTTCGCGGCCGGCGCCGAGCCGCGGACGGGGTGCGTGTCGACGACGGCCTCCACCGAAAGGCCGGGGCGCAGGAGGCCACGCGCCTCGTCGTCGAGCGCCACGGCGATCTTCACGGGCACGCGCTGCACGATCTTGGTGAAGTTGCCGGTGGCGGTGTCGGTCGGCACCAGGGAGAACTGTGCGCCGGACGCCGGCGCGAGGCTGGTGATGCGGCCTTCAAGCTTGAGGTCGGGGTAGGCGTCGACCTTGAGCTTCACTTTCTGTCCCGGACGCATCTTGCCGAGCTGCGTCTCCTTGAAGTTGGCGACGACGTAAACGTCCGAAACCGGAACGATCGCCATGACCTGCACGCCGGAGCGCACGAGCTGGCCGACGCGGACCGTGCGATCCCCGACGACGCCGTCGATCGGGGCCACGAGGCGGGTGCGCTCCAGATTGAGTTTCGCGACGGCGAGATCGGCCTCGGCGGCCTTCACGGCGGCGGCGGCGGCGGCGGCCTCCCCGCCCGCGCTGGCGCGGGAGGACGACAGCACGCCCGTTTGTTCGCGCTGGTAGGTGAGCTGCGCGGCGGCGGCGCGGGCGTTGGCGGCGGCGGACTTGGCCTGCGCGTCGATCTGTTCGAGGCGGGCGGGCGCGACGAGGCCCTTTGCGGCCAGGGCGGCGAACCGCTCCCGGTCGGCGGCCAGACGCGCCTGCTCGGCCTGGGCTGCGGCGAGCGCCGCCTGGGCCTGGGCGATCTGGGCGCCCTGTTGGCCGACGCGCGTGCCGGCCCCGCGGGAGGCGGCGACGCTGGCGGCGGCCTGGGCCTTGGCGCGGGCCAGATTGGCCTGGGCGCGGGCGAGCGCGGCCTTGTAGTCGGCGTCGTCGATCTGAACGAGGACGTCCCCGGCCTTCACGGCCTGGTTGTCGTCGACCTTCACGGCGGTGACGTAGCCCTCGACTTTGGGGGCGACGATCGAGATGTCCGCCCGGACGTAGGCGTTGTCGGTCTTCTGTTCCCAGCGGCCCACGAGGAGCCAATGGGCGGCGAACGCCAGCACGATGGCGGCGATCCCGCCGACGACCATCTGCAGGACCTTGCGGCGCTCGGGCGTCAGGCGCGAGGCGGCGGCGGCCGCCTCGACGGGGGCGGCGGTGGTCTGGGAGGTCGGGGCGGCGCCGTCGGCCATGCGGCCTGCTCCTTCGAACCGGCGGTCGCCGGCAAAACTTGTAGCGGTCGTTACGGACTGTTATGTAGCAAGCGTTACGTTCCGGTCAATGACACAAAACCCAGCCCCCTTTTCTTTGGCGCCCACGGAGGGCGACGCCCGCCCTGCGGACACGCGCCGCGCGGAGACAAAGCGCGGCGAAGCCCGCCGCCGCGCCTTTCTGGACGCGGCCCGGGAGGTCTTTCTGTCGCAGGGCTATGTGGCGGCGAGCGTGAACGACGTGGTGCGCATCGCCGGGGGATCGCTGGCGACGCTCTATGCCCAGTTCGGCTCCAAAGAGGGTCTGTTCCTCGCCATGGTCGAGGAGGCGATCCAGACGGTGCTTGCTCCGCTCGGCGAGATCGCGGCCTCCCATCGCCCGCTGCGGGAAGGCCTGCAGGCGATTGGTGAGACGTTCCTCGAACGCGTCGTGAGCCCGGGCGCGACCGCGATGTATCGGATCGTGATCAGCGAGGGCGCGAAGTTCCCGGCGGTGGTGCGCCAGTATCAGGCGGTCGGCCCGGACCGGGTGCGCGGGATCGTGCGGTCCTATCTCGAAGAGCGCCAGGCGGCCGGCGAGGTCGCGATCGAGGACTTCGACGCCGCCGCGACGGGCTTTCTGGACCTCGTCGCCTCCACCTTCCGCGCCCGCGCCGCATGGGACCCCGCCTTCACGATGGACGAGGCGCAGCGGCGCGCGCATGTCACACGTGCGGTGGATCTGTTCGTTTCCGGCGTCCGCCCCCGCTGAGCCGGTCGCGCGCGGCGCCGACGCACGCTAAGCAGCGCGGATGACGAGCCTCTCCCGCCGCAGCGGCATCCCCTCCTTCCTCGCCATGGACATTGCGCGCGAGGCCGGCGCGCGCCAGGCGGCCGGCGACAGCATCGTGCGGCTCGATGTCGGCCAACCGACGTTTGGCGCGCCGCAGGCGGCGATCGACGCGGCGGCGCGGGCGATGCGCGCCGAAACCCTTGGCTATACCGATGCGCTCGGCGCCGCGCCGCTGCGCCGCGCGATCGCGGCCTGGTACGGACGTTCGCATGGCGTCGAGGTGGCGCCGGAGCGGATCATCATCACGGTGGGCGCCTCGGGCGCGTTCCAACTCGCGTTTCTCGCCTTGTTCGATCCGGGTGACCGTGTCGCGCTCGTCTCGCCCGGCTACCCGCCCTATCGCCATATCCTGACGGCGCTCGGCGTCGAGCCGGCGCTGGTGGCGGCGCGGATCGAGGACGGCCTGCAGATGCGCGCGTCGCACCTTGCCGAGGCCGAACGCGGCGGACCGATCGCCGGCGCGCTGATCGCCAGCCCCGGCAATCCGACGGGCTCGATGATTCCCGACGCCGCGTTGCTCGAGATCGCCGCCGCCTGCCGCGCCCGCGACATTCCGCTGATCTCCGACGAAATCTATCACGGGCTGACCTACGAGGCGCCGGCGCGATCGCTGGTGGATCAAGGCGCCATCGTGATTTCCAGCTTCTCGAAATACTGGGCCATGACGGGGTGGCGCATCGGCTGGATCGTCGCGCCCGAACCGCTGGTGAAGCCGATCGAGCGCTTGGCGCAGAACCTCTTCATTGCGGCCCCGGCGGTTGCGCAGACGGCCGCGCTCGGCGCTCTGCTCGCCGACGAGGAGTGCGAGGCGCGGCGCGCCGTCTATGCCGAAAGCCGCGCGGTGCTGATGCGCGAACTGCCGGGGCTTGGCCTGCCGCTCGTGGCGCCGCCGGACGGCGGCTTCTACGCCTTCGTCGACATTGGCGCGCGCGGGGATGACAGCCTTGCGTTCTGCCGGCGCGCGCTGGCGGAAGCGGGCGTAGCGATGTCCCCCGGCGTCGATTTCTGCGACGCGCGCGGCGGACGCTGGGTGCGCATCGCGTACCCGCAACGCGCCGACGTGGTGATCGAGGGCCTGGAGCGGTTGCGCCGCTGGCTGGGCTGAGCGCGCGGCCGGGAACAACTGGGCGCGACTGAATGGGCGGTTCAGGTCCGGTTCAGCCGCCGCGACCAATTGTGGCGGCATGGAGACGACCATGCGCAAACTGATTCTCGGCGCGCTCGCCGCATCGGTGGCGACCCTCGCGGCCGCCCCCGCCTTCGCTCACGAGCGCGATCATGGGCGCTACGAAGAGCGCTGGGAGCAGCGCAAGAGCTACAAGAAGGGCTACCGCGACGGCTATCGCGATGGCGACCGCGACGACGATTGGCGCGAGCGCCGCGAATGGCGCGAAGAGTATCGCGGTCCGCGCGCCTACTACCCGCCGCCGTCCTACATCCCGCCGCCGCGCTATCGCGAAGAGCGGATCGTCTACGGCTCCTGGTTCGGCGACGGCTACACCCGCATCGTCACGACCTATTATGGCCGCCCGTGCTGGTCCTATTCGGGATGGCGCGGCGATTGGCGCCGTCCGTACGACATCGGCTACGCGCTGCCGCCGGGCCTCGGCTATGGCCCGCCGCCGCCGGGGCTTTATCGCCGCCTGCCGCCGGCGCCGTACGGCTACTCGTACGTGTCGGTCGACGGCGACCTGCTGCTGATCGCCGATGCGACGCGTCTCGTGGTGGATGCGATCCTGCTCGGCGGGCGGTAAGCACACAGCCTTCGCCGAGCACCGCGAGGCCGGGGATCCAGGCGCGCGCACAGGCCGCCTGTGAATCCCCGCCGCCTTCGGCGTCGAGGATGACGTCGACAGGGGTCGACGTCAGAACGATTGCTTCGCGACTACGTGGATGCGGTTGAGATCGCCCGATTGGCCGTTCTTCGTCTCGCGTTCGGCGTGGCGGACTTCGATCCCGAGATCGAGGTTCTTCACCGGCGAATAGAAGAGGTTCGCCGCGGCGCTCCAGACCTGATCCGTCGAGGCGCCGGCCGCGGCGGCCGGATTGTCGATCGACTGCATCGAGTACATCACCGTCGAGCGCGTCTTGTCCGTCCAGTACCAGCGCACGGCCGCGAACCCCGCGGTGACGCCGACCGGATCGAGACGCGAGGCGGCGCCTGTGCCGATCACCAGCGCATCGGGCGCGAGATTGAGGCCGACATAGCGGCCCACGCCCTCGCCCGTCGTAACCATGAAGCGCAGGTCGTTGCGCTTCTTTGTGCCGAACGGGACCTTGCCGGCCGCCGACACGCCCCAGCCGCGCGCGGTGTCGGACGCGACGCCGTTGTCGATGCTGAGCTCGCGTGCGAGCGCCGCGAGCGAGAATTCGCCGTGGCTCGTTTTCGCGTTGAGGCGGGCGACGACGTCGGGCGCCCGGTCCTGGTCGTTCTCGGTGAGGGTCGCGGAGGCCGGCGTGGCCGTCGCGGTCTCGGGATTCTCCACGGCGAGTTGCAGCGTCACGGCCTTGGAGAGCGCGTGCGTCCAGCGCGCCTGATCCTGACGCACGAAGACGGAGCCTTCCGTCGGCCCGATGAAATCGGTGGTCTCGGGAAGAACGCCGACATTCTGGAACGTCGTCCAGTCCTGGCCGAAGAGGAAATCGTCGAACGTGACGTAGGCGCGGCGCAGCGCGAAGGTGTAGCCGTTCGTGGTGCGTTGCGAGCCGCCGCCCGCCACGATCGTGGCCGCCGATTGCGTGGTCTGGAAATCGCCTTCGACATAAGCGCCGGCCTTGTGGCCATCGAGCGCGCGCGTGACGGTGAGCGCGAGGCGCGTCTGCTTGGCGTGCGCATCGAACTGCGGATCGGCGTTTGCGGCGCTCCCCGTCGAGACCGGGATTTGGCTCGGCAGATAGAAGTCGCGCAGCAGCGCGCCGGCCGGAACGACGCCGTCGGCGAAGTCCGACATCAGCGCTTCCGCCTTCACGAAGCCGGTGATCTTGACCGTGGCGTCGCCGACCTTGAAGCCGTCGCCGGGCAGCTTCTTCTCGGTCGCGGCGGCCTGCGCCACGACGGCGTCGGTCTTCTTCTCGAGCTCGATCAGCCTGGCGTCGGTCGCGGCCTGTTTCGGCGCGGCGGTGGCGGCGGCCTGGGCGGCCTGCGCCTTCGAGGCGGCGAGTTCGGCCTGGAGCGCGGCGAGCGCATCCTCGAGGCTTTTCACGCGGGCGGCGAGCTCGGCGTTGGACGCGGTTTTCGGCGCCGCCCAGACCGGGCCCGGCGCGCAAACGATCGCCGCCGCACCCGCGAACAAGGCGACCTTCATGGATTGTGCGGCCTTCATCGGCCCTCCCCTGCTTGAACGGCGCCGACCCGTGCGCGGCGCGCTCTGACCATCGGGGAGACGAAGGGCCGCAGGCGCCTAGAGCAACGTCGATCGGACATTGGACTTTCGGCGAACGGTGTTCGGCGCGCGACCAAAGTCCTAGGGGAAGGCCGCTTGTCGAACGTCGAACGATGAAGAATGGTACGCGGCAAAATCGAGGAGACGCGCCCCATGTCCGATCCCGTGGTCCTGCCCGTGCCGGAGGCCTGGCGGAAAACCGCCCTGGTGAACGACATCTCGTACGAGAGCATGCACGCGGCCGCCTGCGCCGATCCGGAGGCGTTCTGGGGCGTCCACGGCCGACGCGTCGACTGGATCCGGCCCTACACCAAGGTGAAGGACGTCTCCTTCCACGAGGAGGATTTCCGCATCCGCTGGTTCGAGGACGGCGTGCTCAACGTCGCCGCCAACTGCATCGACCGCCACCTGAAGGAGCGCGGCGACAAGACCGCGATCCTGTGGGAGGGCGACGACCCGAACGACAGCAAGGCGATCACCTATCGCCAGCTGCATGCCGAGGTGTGCCGCTTCGCGAACGTGCTGAAGGCGCACGGCGTGAAGAAAGGCGATCCCGTCACGATCTATATGCCGATGATCCCCGAGGCGGCGTATGCGATGCTCGCCTGCGCGCGCATCGGCGCGATCCATTCGGTCGTGTTCGGGGGCTTCTCGCCCGAAAGCCTCGCGAACCGCATCAATGACTGCGACTCCAAGGTGGTGATCACCGCGGACGAAGGCCTGCGCGGCGGCAAGAAAGTGCCGCTGAAGGTCAATACCGACGCCGCGCTCGCGCACTGCCGCTCCGTCGAGACGGTGATCGTCGTGACGCGCACGGGCGCCGACGTCGTCATGACGCCGGGCCGGGACGTGCGCTACGAGACTGCCGCCATGCAGGTCGAGGCGGACTGCCCGCCCGAGCCGATGAACGCGGAGGATCCGCTGTTCATCCTCTACACCTCGGGTTCGACGGGAAAGCCCAAGGGCGTGCTGCACACGAGCGGCGGCTATCTCGTCTACGCCGCGATGACGCACCAATACGTGTTCGATCTGCGCGAGGACGACATCTACTGGTGCACGGCGGACGTGGGCTGGGTCACGGGCCACAGCTACATCGTCTACGGGCCGCTCGCGAATGGCGCGACGACGATGATGTTCGAGGGCGTGCCGAATTATCCGAACACGTCGCGGTTCTGGAACGTCGTCGACAAGCACAAGGTGACGATCTTCTACACCGCGCCCACGGCGATCCGCGCGCTGATGCGCGAGGGCGAGGCGCCGGTGAAGGCGGCGTCGCGGGCGTCGCTGCGCCTGCTCGGATCGGTGGGCGAGCCGATCAATCCGGAAGCGTGGCTCTGGTATCACCGCGTCGTCGGCGACGGGCGCTGCCCGATCGTCGACACCTACTGGCAGACCGAGACCGGCGCCGTGCTGATCGCGCCGCTGCCGGGCGCGACGGATCTCAAGCCCGGCTCGGCGACGAAGCCGTTCTTCGGCGTGCGCCCCGCGCTCGTCGACGCCGGCGGCGCGATCCTCGAGGGCGCGACGGACGGCAATCTCGTGATGCTGGATTCGTGGCCCGGCCAGGCGCGCACCGTCTACAAGGACCATGAGCGCTTCTTCCAGACGTACTTCTCCACCTACAAGGGCATGTACTTCACCGGCGACGGCTGCCGCCGCGACGCCGACGGCTACTACTGGATCACGGGCCGCGTGGACGACGTGATCAACGTCTCCGGCCACCGCCTCGGCACGGCCGAAATCGAAAGCGCGCTCGTCGCGCACGAGCGTGTCGCCGAAGCCGCCGTCGTCGGCTTCCCGCACGATCTGAAGGGCCAGGGCATCTACGCCTACGTGACGCTCAACGTGCACGAAACGCCGAGCGAAGCGCTGCGCGCCGACCTCGTCAAATGGGTGCGCCAGGAGATCGGCCCGATCGCGACGCCGGACGTGATCCAGTTCGCGCCCGGCCTGCCGAAAACACGCTCGGGCAAGATCATGCGGCGGATCCTGCGCAAGATCGCGGAGAACGACATCTCCAATCTCGGCGACACCTCGACGCTCGCCGATCCGGCGGTGGTCGAGGACCTGGTGGCGAACCGGGCGGGCGCGAACGCGACCGCCTGAGCCTCGCCGCCCGCCCCACCCCGGGCCGGGAGGACGGATGCGCCCTCCGGCCCGGGCGGGGCGCCCGCCTGGGTGCGGGCGCGTGGCCAGGAGCGGCCGGGCCGAACGGCGCATGGCTGCTTTTGGCGGCGTTTACCATCGCCCTGCGACGCTGAGGCTCATGGTTGCCGGGGCCGCCGCCGCCTAGCCTGCGGGAAAACGCGGGAGGCTGGCCATGGGTCAGGACGTCATTCTGGTCGCGGACGACCACCCTCTGTTTCGCGACGCCCTCAAGATCGCCATCGCGCGCTGTGCGCCGGGCGCCCGGATCATCGAGGCCGCCTCGATCGCCGAGACGATGGCGGCGGTGCGGGCCGAGCCGCAGATCGATCTCCTCCTGCTCGACCTGATGATGCCGGACTCGAAGGGCTTCGCCGGCCTCGCCGCGCTGCATCTTGAGCGGCCGGGCCTGCCCGTCGTCGTGGTGTCGGCGGCCGAGGCGGCCGAGGCCGCGGCGCGCTCGCGCGAATACGGCGCGATCGGCTTCCTCAACAAGGGCGCGGGGCTCGACGACATCAGCAGCGTCATCGCGCGCGCGCTCTCCGGCGCCCGTGACCTCGACGGCTGGGCCGACATCGAGCCGGACGCCGACCTCGACGACATGGCGCGCCGCATCCGCACGCTCACGCCGGCGCAGCTCAAGGTGCTGCTCGGCCTGCTCGAAGGCCGGCTGAACAAGCAGATCGCCTACGAGATGTCGATCTCGGAAGCGACGGTGAAGGCGCACATGACGGCGGTGTTCCGGAAACTGAACGTCCGCAACCGGACTCAAGCCGTTCTGGCCGCCCGCGCGCTGGCGCTCGAACCGGCGACGGTGTGAGGCCACAGCGTTGGCGTAGCGGCGCGCCCCTACGGCTTGAAAAACACCAGCCCCGCGCCGACGGCGATGAACGCGAAGCCGAGCAGCTGGCTCGGCGCCATCGGCTCGCGCAGCCAGAGCGCGGAGAAGATCGCGAACACGACGAGCGTGATGGCTTCCTGCATCGTCTTCAGCTGGGCGGCGCTGTAGACGGCGTGGCCGATGCGATTGGCGGGCACGGCAAGCCAGTACTCGAAGAAGGCGAGCCCCCAGCTCGCCATCACCGCGACCCAGAGCGGCGCCGTGGGGTGCTTCAGATGGCCGTACCAGGCGAACGTCATGAAGACGTTCGAGAACACCAGCAGGACGGGCGGCAGGACGTACGCGAGCTGCGGCGCCATCCCTGCCCCCGCCGCCGTGTCAGACCTGCCGCTCGACCAGGAGCTTCTTGATCTCGCCGATCGCCTGCGCTGGGTTAAGGCCCTTCGGGCAGACCTGCGCGCAGTTCAGGATCGTGTGGCAGCGATAGAGACGGAACGGATCCTCGAGCGCATCGAGGCGGTCACCGGTGTGCTCGTCGCGCGTGTCGGCGATCCAGCGATAGGCCTGCAGAAGCGCCGCGGGGCCGAGATAGCGATCGCCGTTCCACCAATAGGACGGGCAGCTCGTCGTGCAGCAGGCGCACAGGATGCATTCGTAGAGGCCGTCGAGCTTGGTGCGCTCTTCTGGCGATTGCGCCCATTCCTTCTCCGGCTCGGGCGTGTCCGTCTGCAGATAGGGTTCGACCGACTGGTACTGCGCGAAGAAGTTCGTGAGGTCGGGCACGAGGTCCTTGATGACCGGCATGCTCGGCAGCGGCGAAACCACGAGCGCGCCGCCGTCCACTTCCTCGATGCCCTTGGTGCAGGCGAGCGTGTTGCGCCCGCCGATGTTCATGGCGCAGGAGCCGCACACCCCTTCCCGGCACGAGCGCCGGAAGGCCAGGGTGGAGTCCATCGTGTTCTTGATGGCGATCAGCGCATCGAGAACCATCGGGCCGCAGGCGTCGAGATCGACGTCATAGGAGTCCCAGCGCGGGTTCTCGCCGCTCTCGGGATCGTAGCGGTAGACCTTGAAGGTGCGCACCCGCTTGGCGCCGGCCGGGGCCGGGTGGTGCTTGCCCTTCTTGACCTTGGAATTCTTCGGCAGCGTCAGCTGGACCATCGCGATCGTCGTCCCTCAGCCCCCGCCCCTGCGATCCACCAGCGATCCGCAGGACACGGCGGGGCTTTTTCGCCACGTTCGGGGCTCGGCTGCAAGAGGTAGTGCGTGTCGGTTGACGATGCCTTGCGTTGCAAAGCCGCAGGCGCCGTTACGTCAAATTAGGTTCAGCGGACGATGCCGGTCACCGGGACGTCGGCCGGGTCGGCGGGCAGGAAGTCGCTCTTCTGTTCGACCGGCGGCGGCGGGGGCGGCGGGCGCATCCAGATCGGGGCGAAATAGATGAGCAGGCCGAGCGTCGGCCCGATCACGGCGGCGGCGATGGTGGGCGGCCGGAAACGGCGGCGGACGGCCTCCTCCTCCCCGCCGGCGGCGAGCGCGCGCTGGCGGGCGAGGTCCACGAGGCCATAGGCCAGGAGGAACAGCGCCGGCGGCGCGAGGCCCAGGCGCCAGTCCAGCGCCGCCCGGCCGTGGATCAGCGGCGCGACGAGGCCGAGCGTGAAGCCCGCCAGGATCAGAAACTCGATGAGCCCGGCGCGCCAAGGCTTGAGGGTGCGGCGCATGCGCCGGCGGCGCTCGCCCAGTTCGTCGCCAAGAGATGACCAATAGCCCATGGGGTCCGGAGATACGGGGTCCGGCCGGAAGTTCAAGCGGCGCTTGCGCACGGCCCCGGCGCTCCCCATTCGTGGGACATGAGCGCTGCGCACGATCCCGCCGGCCGATCCGGACACGCCCCTGCGGGCCATGACCACGGACATGACCACTCTGGTCATGACCATGGGCACGACGATCACGGCCACGGGCACGGTCATCACGGCCACAGCCACGGGCACGGGCACGGGCACGACCACGGGCAGCTTGGCCATCATCACGGACCTCCGGTCGGCTCGCGCGCCTACGCGTGGGCGGTGGGGATCAATCTCGCGTTCGTCGCGGCGGAGGCGACGGCGGGCGTCCTCGCCCATTCGACCGCCCTGCTCGCCGACGCCGGGCACAATCTCTCCGACGCGCTGGGCCTCGTGATGGCGGGGGTGGCGGCGTGGTTTGCGACACGGCCGGCGACGGCGCGGCGCACGTTCGGCTACGGCAAGGCGCCGGTGGTGGCCGCGCTCGCCAACGGGCTGCTCCTGATGTTTGCGTCGGGCGCGCTCGCGCTGGAGGCGGTGAAGCGGTTCGCGGCGCCGGAGCCGACGGCGGGCGTCATCGTGATGGCGGTCGCGGGCGTCGGCGTGCTGGTCAATGGCGGCTCGGCGCTGCTGTTCCTGCGGGGCCGGGCGCATGACGTGAACGCACGCGGGGCGTTCCTGCATCTGGCGGCGGATGCGGCCGTGTCGCTTGCCGTCATCCTCGCCGGCGTCGCGATCTGGCTGACGGGCTGGACGTGGATCGATCCCGCCATGGCGCTCGCCGTCGTCGCGGTGATCGTGGCGAGCACGTGGGGGCTGCTGCGCGAGGCGATCGATCTGGCGATGGACGCCGCGCCCGCGGCGGTCGACGTGGAGGCGGTGCGCGCGTTTCTCGCCGCGCAACCGGGTGTTGCGGCCGTGCACGATCTTCACGTGTGGCGCCACAGCGCGACGGCGACGTCGCTCACCGCGCACCTCGTCGCGCCCGGCGGTGTCAGGGAGGACTTTCTGGCGGGCGTGTCCACGCGCCTGCGCCGCGAGTTCGGCATCGCGCACGCGACGGTTCAGGTGGAGACGGTGGCGGGGGCGGATTGTCCGCAGTGTTGAGAGGCGAGCGGTTCACCCCTCATCCGTCTCGCGAACTTAGTTCGCGATCCACCTTCTCCCACAAGGGGAGAAGGTCGCCGCAGTGGTCCTTCTCCCCTTGTGGGAGAAGGTGGCGCGAAGCGCCGGATGAGGGGTGATCCGCCCACGCCCTCTCAACGCCCGATCAGATCCCAGGGCGCGCCATAAAGGTCCTCGAACACGGCCACCTTTCCATAGGCTTCCGTCCTCGGCGCCTCGCGGAAGCGGACGCCGGCGGCGATCATGCGGGCGTGGTCGCGGTCGAAATCGTCCGTATGCAGAAAGAAGCCGACGCGGCCGCCGGTCTGGTCGCCGACGCGGGCGGATTGCGCCAGTGTCGTCGCCTTGGCGAGGAGAAGTTCGCCGCCGGCGGGCCCGCCGACGCGCACCCAGCGCTTGCCGCCGCCGAGATCGGTGTCTTCCAGGCAGGAGAAGCCGAGCGCACCGACGAAGAAGGCCAACGCCTCGTCATAGTCGCGCACGAGATAGGTCACGCGGGCGAGCGTGACGCCGGCGGGGGTCGGCGGATCGTGTGGCATGGCGGGCCTTTCCCCGACGCTGGCGCCCGGACCTATTCGGCCGGATCGTCCCCGAGCGCCCAGCGGGGCCCCTGCCCGCGCCGCGCGGCGCGGTCCTCGGCGTTGTAGAGCGCGCACGCCTTCAAGGACAGGCACCCGCAGCCGATGCAGCCGTCGAGGCGCGCCCTTGTGGCCTGCAGGGCGGCGATGCGCGCGTCCAGACGCCGGCGAAGGCCTCCGGCGATGGCGGACCAGTCGGCGGCGGTGGGCGTGCGGCCTTCGGGCAGGCGCGCGAGCGTGGCGGCGATCTCGGCGAGTTCGAGGCCGGCGGATTGGGCGATGAGCACGAACGAGATGCGGCGGATGTCGGCGCGCCGGTAGAGGCGGCGCCCGCCGGCGCTGCGCACGGGCGCGACGAGCCCCTTCTCCTCGTAGAAGCGCAGCGTGGCGACGGACACGCCGGTGCGGGCGGCAAGCGCGCCGATCGCCAGGAGATCATCCGCCCGCAGACGCCGTTCGGGGCGCGGTTCGGGCGTGTGGCTCGACGCCGGTTTCGGGGCGGACGGGGAGCGGGCGCGCTGCAGCATGGGGGGAGAGAATAGTCCTTGACCTCAAGTGAGCTTGAGGTTGCAGAAGTCATGGCGTCAAGCCCTGGCGCGTGCGGCTCGCTCGCGTGCGACGGGGCCTCACCTCAAGGGAGAGCCGCATGGGCGCCGTCATCGAACACGTCAATCTCACCGTCGCCGATCCCGAACGCAGCGCGCGCCTGCTGCATGACGTGTTCGGCTGGGAGGAGCGCTGGCGCGGCCCCTCCGCGCTTGGCGGGCGCACGATCCATGTCGGCGACGCGGCCGGCTATGTCGCACTCTACACCCCCGAGAGCGCGCCCGTGCGGCGGCACGGCAAGGGCGCGCCGCTCAATCATGTGGGCGTGCAGGTGGATGATCTCGACGCCTGCGAGCGGCGCGTCGCGGCGGCCGGCCTCACGCCCTTCAACCACGGGGACTACGCGCCGGGCCGGCGCTTCTATTTTTTCGATCCGGACGGGATCGAATGGGAGGTGGTGAGCTACGCGTGAGGGGGCGTCGGCCGGGCTGGACAGTCGCGGCGCGCTTCGGCGAGTGTGGCGGGCCGCCGCCGCGACGCACCCCGGCGATGAGGACTGGAGGTCGCGCATGGCCAAGACACCCGTCGCGCCATCGAAAGCCAAGCCCACTGCAAAATCCGCGGCGAAATCCACCGCCACCAAGACGAAGCCCACGGCGCTGTCGGTGAGCGCGTTCCTCGGCGCCGTCGCGGATCCGGATCAGAAGCGGGACGCGCAGGTTCTCGTGAAGCTGATGACGGCCGCCACCGGCGAAAAGCCCGCCATGTGGGGGCCCTCGATCGTTGGGTTCGGGACGTATCGGTACCGATACGACAGCGGGCGCGAGGGCGAGATGTGCCGCATCGGCTTCTCGCCGCGCAAAGGGTCGACCGTCATCTACATGATCAACGGCTTCGCCGAGGAAGCCGAGCTCATTGGCCGCCTCGGCAAGGTCAAGACCGGCAAATCCTGTCTCTACATCAAGCGGCTGGCCGACATCGATATGCCGACGCTCGAGATGCTGATCGCCCGCTCCATCGCGTACGTGAACGAGAAGTATCCGATCTCGGGCTGAGGCCGGGCGAGTCTCCCGCGCCGCGCCGCCATAATCGGCGAGCGCTGCCGTCAACGAGCCCCGGTCGAGAACATCCCGTCGACGACATGTCCCGTCGCCGTCTCGACGATGTCGGGATCGTCATAGATGTCCGTCTGACCGCGCGATGCGATCCAGGTCAGCGATTTCGGGCCCGGAAGCTTGTCGTGGAACGACTCCGCCCATTGCGGCGAGAGCGCCGTGCGGGAATGCACCATCGTGACGGGGATCGTCAGCGCCGGCGCGGCGGCCTGCACGTCGAACGGCAGGAAGTGTTCGCGCGACATGACGGCGAAGCCGTTGACGTAGTTCGGATGGGCCGCGCGGCGGGTGTAGTAGTCGACGGTGTCCGTCGTCTGCATCGCGGCGTCGCCCTCGAGCGACGCGGCCGGGATCATCTCCGCGACCCCGGAGCGTTCGTAGGCGCGCCGCGCCGCAACGCCCTGGGCCACTTTCGCATCGAAGCCCTCGGGATCGCGCGCGCGCATGGCCGCGGGGTCGCGATAATAGCCGGCGACGAGGCCGAGCGACGTCACGCGCGGGGCGCCGATCGCAGCGTGCGCCGCGTAGCCACAGCCGAGACACACGCCCACGAGGCCCATCCGATCGGCGTCGATGGCCGCATGAGCCGCGAGACGATCGAGCCCTGCCCGGATGTCGGCGACCTTGCGCCGCCAGTCCTCGTACTGGCGCGGCGCGCCGCCGCTCTCGCCGAAGCCGCGATGATCCAGCGCCAGGGCCGCGACACCGCGCCGTGCGAGCGCCGCGGCATAGGTTCCGGTGACCTGCTCCTTGACGCTCGTCATCGGGCCCGCGACGACGACGGCCGGCGATGGCCCTGGTCCGGGCGGCAGATGCAGCGCGCCGACCACGCGCGCGCCGTCGACCTCGAATTCCAGCCTTTCGATCGGCATCGGCGGGCCCCTCATGCGTTGGGTGTCGGGGGCTCAGTGAACCACGCAGAACTGCGGGCCGCTATCCGGCGGGACGTGTGAGGCGACGCACGCGCGTCGCCGGTGACGGAGGGTGGAGCCGCGCTGGCGCGGCCAGGCGGATGGCCCGAGACGCCGTCAGTACACCCGCTTCTTCGGCGGGATCGTCTGGACTTCGTTCGTCATGGTGTTCGCGTGCACCGGGCGGTAGTCGATCTTCACCGCGCCGTTGCTTTCGTCGAGCCAAGCGAGCGTGTGCTTCATCCAGTGATCGTCGTCGCGCTCGGGGAAGTCTTCGCGGGCGTGGGCGCCGCGGCTTTCGGTGCGGTTCACCGCCGAGTGCACCGTGACCATCGCCTGCTGCAGCAGGTTGTCGAACTCGAGGGTTTCGACGAGATCGGTGTTCCAGATCATCGAGCGATCGGTGACGCGCACGTCCGGCGCGCCCGACCACACCTGGCCCATGCGCGTGACGCCTTCCTCGAGCACGGGGCCCGTGCGGTAGACGGCGCAGGTTTCCTGCATCGTGCGTTGCATGGCTTCGCGCAACTTGGCGGTCGGCGTGCCGCCGCTCGCGTTGCGCAGGCGATCGAAGCGCGCGAGGTGGCTGTCGCCGGCGTCCTTCGGCAGCGGGGCTTGCGTCTCGCCCGCCTTCACCATCTCGCCGCAGCGCAGGCCGACGGCGCGGCCGAACACGACGAGATCGATGAGCGAGTTCGAGCCCAGGCGGTTGGCGCCGTGGACGGACACGCACGCGGCTTCGCCCACCGCCATGAGGCCCGGGACGATCGCGTCCGGATCGGCGCCTTTCTTGGTGAGGACTTCGCCGTGATAGTTCGTCTGGATGCCGCCCATGTTGTAGTGGACGGTCGGCAGCACCGGGATCGGCTCTTTCGTGACGTCGACGCCGGCGAAGATCCGCGCGCTTTCCGAGATGCCCGGCAGGCGCTCGTGGATGATCTTCGGATCGAGGTGATCGAGGTGCAGGAAGATGTGGTCCTTGCCCTTGCCGACGCCGCGGCCTTCGCGGATTTCGATCGTCATGGCGCGCGAGACCATGTCGCGCGGGGCGAGGTCCTTCACGGTCGGGGCGTAGCGCTCCATGAAGCGTTCGCCGTTGGAATTGGTGAGGTAGCCGCCCTCGCCGCGCACGCCCTCGGTGATGAGGCAGCCGGCGCCGTAGATGCCGGTCGGGTGGAACTGCACGAACTCCATGTCCTGCAGCGGCAGGCCGGCGCGCAGCACCATCGCGTTGCCGTCGCCCGTGCAGGTGTGGGCGCTGGTGCAGGAGAAATAGGCGCGTCCATAGCCGCCGGTGGCGAGGATCACGCGCTGCGCGCGGAAGCGGTGCAGCGTGCCGTCCTCGAGTTTCCAGGCCGTCACGCCGCGGCAGGCGCCTTCGGCGTCCATGATCAGATCGAGCGCGAAGTACTCGATGAAGAACTCGACGTCGTATTTCAGGCTCTGGCCGTAGAGCGTGTGCAGGATGGCGTGGCCGGTGCGGTCGGCCGCCGCGCAGGTGCGCTGCACGGGCGCCTCGCCGTAGTTGCGCGTCATGCCGCCGAAAGCGCGCTGATAGATGCGGCCCTCTTCCGTGCGGGAAAACGGCACGCCCCAGTGCTCGAGCTCGTACACGGCGGCCGGCGCGTTGCGGCAGAGATACTCGATGGCGTCCTGATCGCCGAGCCAGTCCGAGCCCTTCACGGTGTCGAACATGTGCCAGCGCCAGTCGTCCTCGCCCATGTTGCCGAGCGCGGCGGAGATGCCGCCCTGCGCCGCAACGGTGTGCGAGCGCGTCGGGAACACCTTGGAGAGGCAGGCGGTCTTCAGGCCGGCTTGCGCACAGCCCAGCGCCGCGCGCAGGCCCGAACCGCCCGCGCCGACGACCACGACGTCGAAGGTATGATCAACCCAGGAATAGGCCGCCACTCGATCAGCTCCCGAAGGTAATGCGAAGGACCGCGAACAGGCTCACTGCCGTGAGGCCCACCCACAGGAACATGTTCCCGATGAGCAGGAGCTGTTTGGTCGACTTCTTGTGGATGTAGTCCTCGACGATGACGCGCATGCCGAGGCCCATGTGATAAAACGCCGCAATGAGCAGCAACGACAGAAGAACGCTGTTCACCGGATGCGACACGAACGCGGCGGCGCCGGCGTAACCGTCCCGCACGCCGAGCGCAGCGGCGATCACGAACCACGGCGACAGAAACGCGAGCGCGATCGCCGAGACCCGTTGGCCGATGTGGATGGACGTGCCGCTCTTGGCGGTTCCGAGGCCGCGGGCCTTGCCGAGCGGCGTGCGATAGCTGGTCGAGGACATGGACGCCTGCTCCTCAGAAGCGCGCGAGCGCCCACACGCCGATCGGCGCGACGAGGGCGAAGAAGATCACGAGCCAGCCGGTGGCGTCCGCGGTGGACGGCTTGTAGCCGCGCCCGCTGTCCCACACGAGGTGTCGGATCCCGTTGGCGAAATGGTAAGCGATGGCGACGGACAGCGCGTAGAGCGCCAGCTCGCCCGGCAGCGTGCGCAGAAGCCCGTCGACCACGGCATAGACGTCCGGGCCGGCCGCCAGCGCGCACAGCCAGACCGCAAGGCCGATCGCTGCGCCGTAGAGCGCCACGCCCGTCCCGCGGTGGAAGATCGAGCCGGCCATGGTGACGTGCCAGCGCCAGACCTGAAGATGCGGCGCCATGGGGCGCGCGCGCGTCCCGGCTCCCGTGCCGCCCGAACCTGAACCGCCAGAACTGGCCATGGCCCCCCTCTTGGACTCGCCGCGCCTGGGCCGGACAAGCCCTTGACCGGCCAAATCAATGGCCGCGGATCGTAGGGCGGACGCCCCTCAAGTCAACGGAGCCGGAACGGAAACTCGGCCAAACCGACATCAGCGTCTACGCCGTTTGGCTTAGGTCTTCGCGCCGTTTCGCCGCGCGCGCCCCCGCCACATCGACGCCGCGCTTCCCCCACGCACATTGGGGAAATGGACCAGACCCTGCGCCCCTACGCCGACCAGACCGCCCCCCGCTACACCAGCTACCCGACCGCCCCCCATTTCACCGACCAGGTGGACGGGGAGACGGTCCAGCGCTGGCTCGGCGAGCTGCCCGAAGACACCGACCTCGCCCTCTATCTGCACGTGCCCTTTTGCCGGGACATCTGCTGGTACTGCGGCTGCCACACCGTGGGGACGCGCAAGGACGCGCCCGTGCTCGAGTACGCGGCCATGCTGCTGCGCGAGATCGGGATCGTGGCCGGCGCGACGCGGGCGCGGCGGGTGAAGGCGATCCATTGGGGCGGCGGCACGCCCAACATCCTGACGCCGGAGGCGTTCGAGGATCTGGCGGCGGAGATCGCCGCCCGGTTCGACCTCAGCGGCCTCGAGGAGCACGCGATCGAGCTCGATCCGCGCACGCTGACCGCAGCCCAGATCGAGGCGTTCGCGCGGGTGGGCGTTACGCGGGCGAGCCTCGGGGTGCAGGATCTAAACCCGCACGTGCAGGAGTCGATCGGGCGCATCCAGCCCTACGAGCAGGTGGCCGAGGCGGTGGAGCGCCTGCGGGTGGGCGGGGTACAGAAGATCAATCTCGACCTGATGTACGGCCTGCCGAACCAGACCCTCGCCGACGCGCAGCGCAGCGCCGCGCTCGCCGCGGGGCTTCACCCGGATCGCCTCGCCGCCTTCGGCTACGCCCACGTGCCGTGGTTCAAGGCGCGCCAGCGCCTGATCGCCGAGCCGGCGCTGCCGGACGCCGAAACCCGCTTCGATCAGGCCGAAGCGATCCGCGACACGCTCGCCGCGCACGGCTACCGCGCCATCGGCTTCGACCATTTCGCCCGCGCCGACGATCCGCTCGCGGCGGCGGCCGAGGACGGCCGGCTCGGCCGCAGCTTCCAGGGCTACGAGGAGGCCCGCGCGGACGCCCTCCTCGGCTTCGGCGCCTCCGCCATCTCGACCTATCCTCAAGGCTACGCGCAGAACGCACCGGACCTCGGCGGCTGGTCGCGGGCGGTTGCGGCCGGGCGCCTCGCGACCGTCCGGGGCCGGAGCGTAACGGCGGAGGACCGCGTTCGTCGCGATATCATCGAGCGCCTGTTGTGCGCGTTCGAGGCGGACGTGCGGCCCGACGGCGGACTCGCCGCCTTCCCCGGCGCGGCGGATGCGCTCGCGCCGCTCGCGGCCGACGGGCTCGTCGCCATCGACGATGACGTGGTGCGCGTGACGCAAAAGGGCCGGCCGTTCGCGCGGCTCGTGGCGCAGGCGTTCGACGCCTATCGCGCCGGCTCGACCGCGCGGCACTCTGTGGCGGTTTAGGCGCGGCGGTTTAAGCGCTCAGGCCTTCGCGGCGGCGGAGCGCGTCGGCGGCGGCGGCTCGCCCGGCCCCGCCCACCCCGTCTGGCGGCGAACCAGCGGCAGATAGACGGGCTTCGGCAGCGCATAGAGCGCCTTCAAGATCCACGTGAACCGGCGCGGGAACGTCGTTTCGAACCCGCCGCGCTCGACGGCGGCGACGATACGCGCGGCGGCCGTCTCCGGGCTGATCATGAAGGGCTTCGGGAAGGCGTTGTCGTCCTGCGCCGGGGTTTCGACGAAGCCCGGCGTCGACAGCGAGACGCCGACGCCCGTGCGATCGAGCTCGATCTTCAGGCACTCGGCCATGTTGACGAGCGCGGCTTTGGATGCGCCGTACGCGGAGGATGTCGGCATGCCGCCGAAGCCCGTCGCGGACGACACGACATGGACGTGGCCCGCGCCGCGCGCCGTCATGTCCGGCAAGGCGCAGGCCAGCGCATGCACCACGCCCATTAGGTTGACGTCGAAGGTGCGGCGGTAGAGGTCCGGATCGGGGCGGCGACCGTCGACGGGCAGATAGATGCCGGCGTTGGCGATGACGAGCCCGATCGGGCCGAGCGCCGCTACGGCGCCGTCATAGGCTGCGCGCATGGCGGCCGCATCGGCGACGTCGGCGGCGGCCACGTGCACCTTGCCCCCGCTCTCGGCGGCGAGCGCGGCCAGCGCATCGGCCCGTCGCGCGGTGGCGGCGACGCGCCAGCCGCGCGCAACGAGGCGGCGAACGACGGCGGCGCCGATGCCGGAGCTTGCGCCCGTCACCCAGGCGAAACCGTTCTCTTTGCGGGCGGGAATGCGCGGCATGATCAGCCTCTCGGCGCGGCGTCCGGCGCCGTCGCCATGCGATATTCGAAGGATTGGCCGCGCAGGCGGAAGGCGATCTTCACCCAGCGGCCGTCGCGGTCGTACCAGAGATCGGCGCGCGTCGAGCCTTCGAGCTGGTAGCGCGTGGCGGCGACGGGGCCCGCGGCGGTCTGCACCGTCTCGGGGCCGACCGTCCGGATGCGGACCGGCAGAACCTTGCCGTTGCGCGTGTCGAGGAGTTCCTTGGCGCCGACCGTCTGCGCGCGCCACCAGGTCGAGGGCAAGACGCCGAGCGGCGCTGTCTTCTCTTGGCCGCTCGCGCGCACCGAAATCCGGCCGGCGTCGCTGCGCGCCGTGAGCGTCTTGGTGCGCCGCCCTTCCTTGTCCTCGCAATCGAGCGCGGCGAGCGCGCCGTTGCGAAAGGTTTCGGTGCAGCGGTGAGCGTAGGTGAAGGAGAACGGACCGACCTTCCCGGCCATGTCGATCCGCACGTCCGCGCGCACGTCATCGCCGGCGCGCGCGACGGTGACGACGTGGCGGCCGACACGCTCGCCGTTCATGTAGATGTCGAACGCGCTCGCGCCGGGAACGGCGGCGGCGGCGGGCGTAGCGAAGCTTGCCCCGCACGCGGCGAGCGCGGCGGCGGCGGCGACGACGAAGCGACGCATCGATCAGTCTCCGATCAGTGGACCAGGGCGGCGAACGGACGGCTCCACCACGTGCGGAGCTTCGTGGCGCCGGTTTCGGCGATGAGGCAGACGCAGGCCTCGTCGCCGACGACGCGCGGCGCGTGTTCGACGTTGCCGTCGGCGAACACGAGGTCCCCGGGGCGATAGACGCCGCGATCGTCGCGGAAGGCGCCGTGGAGCACGAGCGTCAGCTCCTCGCCGCCGTGGGTGTGGCGCGGGATGCCGCGCCGGGCGGGGATCTTGACGAGATAGGCGCCTTCGAGCGGCAGCCGGTGATCGAAGAAGCCGAACGCGCGGGGGCGCCAGGCCAAGCCGTCATCCCCGCTGGCGGCGAGTGCAATGCGCGAGCGCAAGCCGGACAGGGCCGGCGCCGGCTCCGCGGGCCCGTCGTCCGCCAGCCGCGGCGGCAGCAGCGTCGCGGCCATCGGCGCGGGCGTGATCGTCTCCAGAAGGGCGCCGCCCACGCAGTCGGCCTCGGCGGCGAACGGCCGGGCCTCGGGGCGCAGGTCCAGATGCACGTCCACGAGCAGCCGAAACGCCGGCGGCAGCGCGCCGGCGGCGTAGTCCAGCATCAAGGCGGCGTAGTCGTGCGAAACGTCCTGCATGGGCTCTTTTGTGGTTGCCGGTGGTCACCGTTCGTCGGTCTTACGCCGCGGCGTTGACCGTGGATCACCCGGGCGGCGGCCAGCGACCGCCAGGCGCCCGCGGGATTGCGCCCGACGGCCCCTGTGGCGGCTTGAAGCCATGCCGGGGAGGCCCTAGCGTTCCCCCGCATGACCGGCCGCCATCCTGATCCGATGATCTCCGTCGACGCGCTCGCCGCGCGTCTCGACGCCCCCGATTTGCGCATCCTCGATGGAAGCTGGGTTCTGCCCGGCGTCGAACGGGATCCGAAATCCGAGTTTTTTCAACGCCGCATTCCCGGCGCGCAGTTCTTCGACATCGACGAAATCGCCGACACGAGCGTGCCGCTGCCGCACATGGCGCCGCCGCCGGAGAAGTTCGCCTCGCGGATGCGCAAGATGGGCGTCGGCGATGGGGCGACGGTGGTGGTCTATGACAGCGCCGGCGTGTTCTCCGCGGCCCGCGTCTGGTGGACCTTTCGTCTCATGGGACACGAGGACGTGTTCGTGTTGGACGGCGGGCTGCCGGCCTGGATCGCCGCCGGACACGCCGTCGACGACGGTCCGCCCGCCCCGCGCCAGGAGCGCCACTTCACGCCGCGCCAGCAGACGTCGCGCGTGCGCACGCTGGCCGACATGCGCCGCCTCGTCGAGGCCGGCGGGGCTTCGATCCTCGACGCCCGACCGCCCGGCCGGTTCGCCGGGACGGACCCCGAACCCCGCGCGGGCCTGCGCAGCGGCCACATGCCCGGCGCCGTCAACGTGCCGGTGGCCGCCGTGGTCGGCGCCGACGGCAAGTTGAAATCCGCCGCCGAGCTCGAAGCCGTGTTCGCGGCCGCCGGCGTCGAGCCCCGCAAGCCCATCATCACCACCTGCGGCTCCGGCATCACGGCGGCGGTGCTGGCGCTCGCGCTCGCCCGCATCGGCCGCTGGGACGCGAGCCTCTATGACGGATCGTGGACCGAGTGGGGCGCGCAGGCCGACACCCCCGTCGTCACGGGGGCCTGAGCCCGGCCATGCGCTATCGCATCGCGACCGATCTCGTGCGGGCCGGGCGCAATCGGGCGCGCAACGAAGGCGGCGTCAATCCGCCGGTCCATCGTGTCTCGACGCTGATCCTCGAGCGCGTCGACCAGCTCTATGACGACGACAACGTCAAAACCTATGGCCTCGACGGCATGGCCGTGCACGAGGCGCTCGCCGAAGCCCTCGTTGCGATCGAGGGCGGCGCGGGCGTCACGTTCGCGCCGTCGGGCCTTGGCGCCTGCGCCCTGCCCTTCCTCGCGTTCTGCGAGGCGGGCTCGCACGCGCTCGTGCCGGATTGCGTTTACGGACCGACGCGGCGCCTGTGCGACGGCCTGCTCGCGCGGTTCGGCGTCGAGACGCAGATCTATGATCCGCGCATCGGCGCGGACATCGCCTCATTGTTCCGGCCGAACACCCGCTTCGTGTGGATGGAAAGCCCCGGCTCCCTGACGTTCGAGGTGCAGGACGTGCCGGCCATCACCGCCGCCGCGCGCGCCGCCGGGATCGCCACGGGCATCGACAACACCTGGTCGGCCGGGTTGTACTTCAAGCCGTTCGCCCACGGCGTCGACGTTTCGGTGCAGGCGCTGACGAAGTACCAGGCGGGCCACGCCGACGTTCTGCTTGGCGCGGCGCTCGCGCGGGACGCCGCGACGCACGCGCGTCTGCGCCGCGTGAACAAGGAACTGGGCCTCGGCGCCGGCGGGCCGGACGACGTCTATCTCTGCCTGCGCGGGCTGCGCTCGATGCCGGTGCGGCTGGCCGCGCAGGCGGCTTCGGCGCTGAAGATCGCGACGTGGCTGCGGGCGCGGCCCGAGGTGGCGCAGGTGCTGCACCCCGCGCTGCCGGGCGCGCCGGATCACGACCTCTGGGCGCGCGATTTCACCGGCGCGGCGGGCGTGTTCAGTTTCGTGCTGCATCCGGCGCCGGAGGCGCGCGTCACCGCGATGCTCGAAGGCTATCGCCTGCTGTCGATGGGCTTCTCCTGGGGCGGCTATGAGAGCCTCATCGTGCCGTGCGATCCGCAGCTGAAGCGCACGGTCGCGCGCCCGCGCTTCGCCGGGCCGCTGGTGCGCCTGTCGATCGGGCTCGAGGACGCCGACGATCTGATCGCCGATCTCGAAGAGGGCTTTGCGCGATTGACGGGACAACGCGCGGAATGAGGGGAGACGTAAGCTCCCACGCCGCCGTCATCCTCGGCCGAGCAACGCTAGGCCAGGGATCCAGTCCGTCCTATGCGCCGCTTCTGGATCCGCGTCGCCTGCGGCGACGAGGATGACGCAAAAATAGAAAACACTGGGAGGAAACGATCTCATGAGCTTCGACAACCGCATCACCCGCATGCTCGGGGTGGAGCTGCCGATCGTGCAGGCGCCGATGGGCTGGATCGCGCGGGCGCAGCTCGCTTCAGCCGTCTCGAACGCCGGCGGCATGGGCATCATCGAGACGTCGTCCGGCGAACTCGACGCCATCCGCGGCGAGATCAAGAAGATGCGCGAACTGACGACGAAGCCGTTCGGCGTGAACATCGCGCAGGCCTTCGTGCGCGATCCGGACATCGTGAAGTTCGTGATCGATCAGGGCGTGCGCTTCGTCACCACGTCCGCCGGCGATCCGACGCGCTATTGCGGGCCGCTGAAGGAGGCGGGCCTGACGGTGTTCCACGTCGTGCCGACGCTGAAGGCCGCGCTGAAGGCGATCGAGGCGGGCGTTGACGGCCTCGTCGTTGAGGGCGGCGAAGGCGGCGGGTTCAAGAACCCGGACTCGGTGATGACGATGGTGCTGCTGCCGCTCGTGGCGGAGAAGACCAACGTGCCGATCATCGCGGCCGGCGGCATCACCTGCGGGCGCTCGATGGCGGCGGCGTTCGCGCTCGGCGCCGAGGGCGTGCAGATGGGCACGCGCATGGTCTCTGCGGCGGAATCGCCGGTGCACGAGAACTGGAAGAACGCCATCGTGGCGGCCGAAGAAACCGACACGCTGTTCCTCAACCGCTTCGGCCGGCCGGCCCTGCGCGCGCTGCGCACGAAGAAGACCGAAGGCCTCGAGCGCGAGCTGGGCCCGGATTATGCAGGCCCGCCGGTGTTCGCGCACATGGCGCGCGCGCTCGATCTCTATTTCGGCGGCGACATGGAGGCCGCGATCGCGCTCTCCGGCCAGGTCGCGGGGCGCATCGACAGCGTGAAGCCGGTCGCGCAGATTTTGAAAGAGACCGTCGACGAGTTCTACGAGGTCACGTCCGGCCTCGCCCGCCGCTATGCCCGGAGCTGAGCCGATGAAGAGCGTCCGTCCCGCCGAAGTCGGCCTCAATGCAGAACGCCTCGCCCGCCTCGATACGGTGCTGCGCGAGCGCTATCTCGACACCGGCAAGCTGCCGGGCTTCTCCACGCTGGTCGCGCGGCGCGGCGGCGTTGCGCATTTCACCGCGCACGGCCTCGCCGACGTCGCGCGCAAGACGCCGATGGCGCAGGACACCGTGCTGCGCATCTATTCGATGACGAAGCCGGTCACGAGCGTCGCGCTGATGATGCTCGTCGAGGAGGGCAAGATCGCGCTGGATCACCCGGTCAATCGCTACATTCCCGCCTGGAAGGACCTCGGCGTCTACGAGGGCGGCATCGCCGGCATGTTCCGCACGCGCCCGCCCGCGCGGCCGATGCAGATCGTCGATCTTTTGCGCCACACCTCGGGCCTCACCTACGGCTTCCAATACCGCACGAACGTCGATGCGGCCTATCGGGCCGGCGGCGTCGGCGAGATCGAGAAGAAGGGCACGCTGGAGGACATGATCCACCAGCTCGCCAAGCTGCCGCTGGAGTTCGATCCGGGTTCGGCCTGGAACTATTCGGTGGCGACGGACGTGGTGGGCTACATCGTCGGCGTCGTCGCGGGCATGCCGTTTGAGGACTTCCTCCGCACGCGGATCTTCGGCCCGCTCGGCATGACCGAGACGGATTTCTTCGTGAAGCCCAGCCTGAAAGACCGCTTCGCCTCGTGCTACTTCTCCGCAGCGCCGGGCGCGCCGCCGATCCTGCAGGACGACGGGCAGACCAGCCGCTTCCTCGAACCGCCGGTCTTCGTCTCGGGCGGCGGCGGCCTCGTCTCGACGGCGGGCGATTATCTGAAGTTCTGCGAGATGGTGCTCGGCGGCGGGCGGCGCGGCGACGTGCGTCTCCTCTCGCCCAAGACGATCGAGCTCATGGGCGCGAACCATTTGCCCGGCGGCGCCGATCTGCCGGCAATGTCGGTGTCGCTGTTCTCGGAGGCGATGTATGCCGGCGTGGGCTTCGGCCTCGGCTTCTCCACCACGATCGACAGCCCCGCCACGCTCCTCCCCGGCAGCGCCGGCGACATGTCCTGGGGCGGCGCGGCGAGCACCTATTTCTGGATCGACCCGGAAGAGGACCTGATCGTCATCTTCATGACGCAGCTGATGCCCTCCACCGCGCACCCGATCCGGCGGGATCTGCGCACGCTGGTCTATTCGGCGTTCGAGAGCTGAGGCGGCGGGGTTCACCCCTCATCCGTCTCGCGAACTTCGTTCGCGATCCACCTTCTCCCACAAGGGGAGAAGGACCACTGCGGCGCCCTTCTCCCCTTGTGGGCGAAGGTGGCGCGATAGCGCCGGATGAGGCGTGAACCACCACCGTTGACGTGGCGACCCCGGCAGGGCTCGAACCTGCGACCGTCCGCTTAGAAGGCGGATGCTCTATCCAGCTGAGCTACGGGGCCGGACCGTGAAGGTCGTTGGCGGCGCTGCTAGCACGGTTCGCCGCCCGGCGCCTCCCCTTCGCCCTTCGGCGCCCGCCTAGGCCACCATCTCCACGCCGCGCGCGGACTTGATCGCGGCGCGGGCGGCGGGGCCGGCGGGATAGAGAGCCTTTGTTTGGATCTCGACCTCGCGGCCGTCGCGCAGGCGCACGACGAGGCGCAACGGGCGGGCCTCTTCGGGGGCGCCTTTGGGGAGCGCGGCGAGAAGTTCGGCGAGCGCGGCGAGCGGCGCGCCTTCGCTGACCACCACCTTGAGATCGCGGGCGGCGCGGGCTTCGGCGGCCTCGATCGGTTCGAAGCCTTCGCCGGCGAGCTTGAGATCCCCGTCGCGCCACCGCACGCGGCCGCGGAACACGAGCTGCTTGCCGGGCTGCAGCTTCTCGCGCACCTGCGGCAGGATTTCCGGCATCACCATGAGTTCGAAATCGGCGGTGGGATCGGAGAGCGCCACATAGGCGAACTTGCCGCCGCTCTGGGCCGGGCGCTCCTGCACGCGGCGGACGACGCCCGCCATCTGCACGGTGCGCTGCTCGGTTTCGCCGGTCTCCATGATGTCGGCGAAGGTGACGTATTTGCCGCTCGGCGCGGTGGCGAAGAACGTCTCGAGCGGGTGGCCGGAGAGATAGAAACCGACGCTCTCGCGCTCGGCGTCGAGCCGATCCTGCGCGGACCAGGCGACGGCCTTCGGCAGCGCCGGACGGGCGGACGGCTCCTCGGCGCCGAACAGGCTCGTTTGCGCGCTGGCGCGCTCTTCGGCCGCGCGCGTCGCGAGCGCGGCCAGCATCTCGCTTGCGGCGAAGGCGCGCGCGCGGTCGGGCTCGAGCGCATCGAAGGCGCCGGCCTTGGCGAGGTTTTCGAGCTGGCGGCGGTTGATCGATTTGGGATCGAGGCGCTGGGCGAAATCGACGAGGTCTTTGAAGGCGCCGCGCGCCTTGCGCTCGGCGACGACGGCCTCCATCGCGGCAAGGCCCACGTTGCGCACGGCGCCGAGCGCGTAGCGCACCGCGCCGTCCTGCACGCTGAAATCGGCTTCCGACGTCGCAACGTCCGGCGGCAGCACCTTCACGTCCATGCGGCGCGCGTCCTGCACGAAGGCGGCGAGCTTGTCGGTGTTGGCGAGATCGAGGCTCATCGAGGCGGCGAGGAACTCGACGGGGTAGTTCGCCTTCAGCCAGGCCGTCTGGTACGCGATCATGGCGTAGGCGGCGGCGTGGGATTTGTTGAAGCCGTAGCCCGCGAATTCGGCGACGAGATCGAAGATGCGCGCGGCGAGCTCTTCCGAGACGCCGCGGGCGGCGGCGCCTTCGAGGAAGCGGCTCTTCTGCTTGGCCATTTCCTCGGGCTTCTTCTTGCCCATGGCGCGGCGCAGGAGATCGGCTTCGCCGAGGCTGTAGCCCGACAGCACCTGGGCGATCTGCATCACCTGTTCCTGATAGATGATGACGCCGTAGGTCTCTTTCAGGATCGGTTCGAGCGTGGGGTGCAGATAGTCCGGATCGCGACGACCGAACTTCACGTCGGCATAGGTGTCGATGTTGCCCATCGGGCCCGGACGGTAGAGCGAGATGAGCGCGATGATGTCTTCCAGGCCGTTCGGTTTCACCTTGCGCAGGGTGTCGCGCATGCCCTGGCTTTCCAGCTGGAACACCCCGTAGGTGGCGCCGGAGGCGAGCAGCTGGTAGGCGGCGGGATCGTCGAGTGGGATCTTGGCGAGATCGACCTCGATATTGCGCTGCTTGAGGAACTTCAGCGCGCGATCGATGACGGTGAGCGTTTTGAGGCCGAGGAAGTCGAACTTCACGAGGCCCGCCGGCTCGACCCATTTCATGTTGAACTGGGTGGCGGGAATGTCGGAGCGCGGATCGCGGTAGAGCGGCACGAGCTCCGTCAGCGGGCGATCGCCGATGACGATGCCGGCCGCGTGTGTCGAGGCGTTGCGGTGCAGGCCTTCGAGCTGCAGCGCGACGTCGATGAGATCGCCGACCTCCTGCTCCGCCACGCGCATCTGCTTGAGGCGTTCTTCGCTCTCGATCGCCTGCGCCAGCGTCACGGGGTTGGCCGGGTTCGCCGGGATCATCTTGGCGATGCGGTCGACCTGGCCGAACGACATCTGCATGACGCGCCCGACGTCGCGCACCACGGCGCGCGCCTGCAGCGTGCCGAAGGTGATGATCTGGGCCACGCGGTCCTGGCCGTATTTGTTCTGCACGTAGGCGATCACCTCGCCGCGGCGCTCCTGGCAGAAGTCGATGTCGAAGTCCGGCATCGAGACCCGTTCGGGGTTCAAGAAGCGCTCGAACAGCAGGCCAAAGCGCAGCGGATCGAGATCGGTGATCTTCAGCGCATAGGCGACGAGCGAGCCCGCGCCGGAGCCCCGGCCCGGACCGACGGGAATGTCATGGTCCTTCGCCCATTTGATGAAGTCCGACACAATGAGGAAGTAGCCGGAGAACCCCATCTGCTGGATGACGCCGACTTCGTAGCGCAGGCGCTTCCAGTATTCCTCTTCGGGCGCGGCGAGACGATCCGCGAGCGCGGCGATGCGCTGGGCCAGCCCCTCCTCCGCCTGCGCGGCCAATTCGGCCGCCTCGTCGCGACCGGCCGCGCTGTCGAAATGCGGGAGGATCGGCTTGTGCGTACGCACGCGGAAGGCGCAGCGGCGGGCGATGTCGATGGCGTTGTCGACCGCTTCCGGGAGATCGGCGAACAGCGCGCGCATCTCGTCGGCGGTCTTGAAATAGTGCTCGCTGGTGAGGCGCGTGCGCGAACTGTCTCCCAGGTAGGCGCTGTCCTTGATGCAGGTCAGCGCATCGTGCGCGCGGTGATCGGCGCGCTCCTCGAAGCGGACGTCGTTGGTGGCGACGAGCGGCAGGCCGAGCTTGTAGGCGAGATCGACCAGCGCCTCCTCGATGCGGGCTTCGTCCGGTTCGCCGAGGCGCTGGAGCTCGACATAGAGGCGATCGCCGAACCGCTGCCGCAGGCGCTGCAGCAGCTGCTCGGCGGCGTCGTACTGGTTCGCTTCGAGGAGCGCGTCGACGGGGCCGCCGCGCCCGCCGGTGAGCGCGATCAGCCCATCGGAGGCGTCGAGCGCGCGCTCGAGCGCGACGTGCGGCGTGTCGTTGGCGGCGGGCTCGAGGAACGCCGCCGAGGACAACGCCATGAGGTTTTCGTAGCCCACGCGGTCACGCGCGAAGAACGCCAACGCCCCGCCGGCGCCCTCGCCGCCGCGGACGTCGAGCGCGCAGCCGACGATCGGCTGGAGGCCCTTCTCCGCGAACACCTCGGAGAATTCGAGCGCGCCGAACAGGTTGTTGGAATCGGTGAGGCCCATGGCGGGCATGCCGTGCTTCAGGCACAGCGCCGCAAGGTCCTTTACGTGCAGCGTGCTCTCCAGCAGGGAGTAGGCCGAGCGCGCGCGCAAATGGACGAAAAGGCTCATGACCGCACCTGTGGTTCCAGCATCGGCCAGTAACGGCGATTCGAGTTTATTCCCGTTTTGTTCTCGGCCGCAAGGCGCGGGGCTGAGCGCGCCTGTGGATGAAGGCTCCCCTCCCCAGCGGGGAGGGGTCAGGAGTGGGGAGACCGCACGCGGAGCTATCCGGGATCGGCAAAAATCTGAGCGACGCAGCGCCCCCCTCCCCCTCCCCGCCCTCCCCCGCTGGGGGAGGGAGTCGTGAGCCGACGGCGCAGCTGGACGCTCGCTCTCGGCGCGCTGGCGCTTGCCCTCCTCGCCGCGTTCGCCCTCTCACGCGTCTGGTCCGATCTGGAGGCGCGGCTGCTGGGCTACGAGGTGACGGGCGTCGATGTCTCCAACCACCAGGGCGCGATCGACTGGGCGGCGCTGCGCGGCGGCGACGTCGCGTTCGCCTACATCAAGGCGAGCGAAGGCGCCTCGTTCGTGGATGCGCGCTTTGCGCAGAACTGGGCATCGGCGCAGGACGCCGGCGTGCCGCGCGGCGCCTATCACTTCTTCACGCTGTGCCAGCCCGGCGTGGCGCAGGCGCGGCATTTCCTGCGCACGGTCGGGCAGCGCGGCGATCTCCCGCCGGCGATCGACGCGGAGCACATGGGCCCGTGCCGGCGTGCGCCGGCGACGGACGATCCCGCCCGCGAGATCGCGGCGTTTCTGGACGAGGTGGAGCGCGTCTCGGGGCAGCGGCCGATCGTCTACACGACGCGCCGCTTCCATGACGCGTTCCTCGTCGGCCGGCTCGAGGGCGAGCGGTTCTGGATCCGCAGCCTGGGCGTGCCGCCGCGTTTCCGGCGCGACGCCTGGCTGTTCTGGCAAATCTACCATGACGCGCGCCGCCCGGGCGTGGCGGGGCCGGTGGACCTCAACGTCTTTCGCGGCTCGCCGCAGGCCTTTCAGCGCTTCCTCAGCGCGGCCGCTCGACGAGACGCCCGTCCGCCAGCGACACCACGCGATCCATGAAGCGGGTGAGCTCCAGATTGTGCGTGGCGATGAGCGCGCCCACGCCCTCCTCGCGCACGACGTCGAGCAGGTTCTGGAACACCGCGGCGGACGTGTGCGGATCGAGATTGCCTGTGGGTTCGTCGGCGAGCAGCACGCGCGGGCCGTTGGCGAGCGCGCGCGCGATCGCGACGCGCTGCTGTTCGCCGCCGGAGAGCTGCGCCGGACGGTGATGCAGGCGCGCGCCAAGGCCGAGCTGGGTGAGCAGGCGTGTGGCTTCCGCACGCGCATCATCGCGCGGGCGCCCGAGGATCAGGCGCGGCATGGCGACGTTGTCGAGCGCGTCGAACTCGGGAAGCAGATGGTGGAACTGATAGACGAAGCCGATCGACTTGCGGCGCAGCGCCGTGCGGTCGCGGTCGTTCAGGCCCCACGCTTCGACGCCGCCGATCCGCACCTCGCCGCCGGAGGGACGCTCCAGAAGGCCGGCCGCGTGCAGGAGCGAGGATTTTCCGGATCCGGACGGCCCGACGAGGCCGATGATCTCGCCGGCCTTGAGCGTGAGGTCCACTCCGGCGAGCACGACGAGCTCGCTTTCGCCGGACTTGAAGCTGCGGGTCAGCCCGCGGATCTCGAGCGCGACCTCACTCATAGCGCAGCGCCTCCACCGGATCGAGGCGCGAGGCCCGCCAGGCCGGCGGCAGCGTCGCGACGAAGGACATGCCGAGCGCCCACGCCGAGACGCCCGCAACCTCGCCCCACTCCACCGAGGCCGGCAGCTTGTTAAGGGAATAGACATCGCCCGGGAAGACGGGCCGGCCGATCACCCAAGAGACGACATCCTGGATCGGGCCGATATAGAGGCAGAACAGCACGCCGAGCGCGAGGCCCGCGAGCGTGCCCGCGACGCCGACGCTCGCCCCTGTCATGAAGAAGATGCGCAGGATCGAGCCCTGCGAGGCGCCCATCGTGCGCAGGATCGCGATGTCGCGCCCCTTGTTCTTCACCAGCATCACGAGGCCGGAGATGATGTTCAGCGCGGCGATCGCGACGATCATCATCAGGATCAGCCGCATCACGTTGCGCTCGACGACGAGCGCGCCGACGAGGCTCGCGTTCTGCATCTTCCAATCGGAGATGTAGACGTCCGACGGCAGCACCGCGCGCAGCGCCTGCATGATCTCCATCGTGGCGTCCGGATCGGTGACGCGCAGCTCCAGGCGATCGACCTGCCCTTCCTTGGCGAAGAACAGCTGCGCCTCCTCGAGCGGCATGTAGACGAAGGCCTGATCGAACTCCTGCATGCCGATCGAAAACAGCGCCGCCACCTCGTAGCTCTTGCGGCGCGGCGCAAGGCCGAAAGGCGTCTCGACACCCTGTGGCGACAACAGCGTGATCGCCCCGCCCGGCGCGACGCCAAGCCCCGCCGCCAGCGTCGAGCCGATGGCGATTCGGCCGACGCCGTCCGGATCGACGCCGTAAGCGTCGAGCGATCCGGACACGATGTTTTTTGCGACGAGGTCGAGCGCGGTGAGTTCGGTCTTCGGGATGCCGCGAATATAGACGCCGGAGACCTGCCCGTTGACGACCGCGAGCCCCTGCCCCTCGACGAGCGGCGTCACGTGCGTGACGCCGGAGACGCGCGCGGCGAGTTCGGCGAAGCGCGCGCGCTCTTCCGGGGTGCGTCCGGTGACGTCGATATAGACGTGGCCGTTCACGCCGAGGATGCGGCCGAGCAGCGTTTCGCGGAAGCCGTTCATCACCGACATCGTGATGATGAGCACCGCCACCGCGAGCATGATCCCGACGAACGAGATGATCGAGATCAGCGCGACCCCGCCATGCTCGCGCTTGGCCCGCAGATAGCGGCCGGCAAGCACGCGCTCGAAGAGGCCGAACGGCGGCGCGGCGATAGGGTCAGCCATGGGCGATCCTCGAGGCTTCGGACGACGAGTTTGGAAACCGGGCGCACGGCTTCGCGCCCTGCCGCAAATCGGCCGCTGGGTTCCGGGTTCGCGCTGCGCGCGCCCCGGAATGACGCAGGCTGCGGAGACGCTCCGCTCCGTCATTCCGGGGCGGCCGAAGGCCGGACCCGGAACCCAGGAGACCAGCAGCGCCGCTCGTTCCCTGCTCCGACATCACCATCCCTAGTACGCCCGGGCGATGAGAATTTCTTCCACGCCCGGTTGGCCGGTGAACAGGCACGGCCCGAAGGTCGCCGGCTGATCGAGCGGCGCGTTGCGGATCGTAAGCTTCAGCGCCTTGAGCTTCTCGACCACCGCATCGAGCGCGGCGCCGGCGGGGCGACACCAGGGCGCGCGCACCCAGCCCTTGAAGCCGCCGCCGTCCTCGTCCGATCCGAAATAGGCGGCGAGGTCGTGGTAGCTCGTGATGTCCGTGCGGATATTGCCGTGCAGGCGCGCGTGCGCCTCGGCGAACACCGCGCGCTGGATCTCGGCGAGAAGCGCCGGCGCCTGCGCGACGAACTCGTCGCGCGCCATCGCGTGCGACTTCAGCTTGTCGCCCTCGCGCAGCGCGTCGCGGCGCATGAAGCTCACCTGGCCGTTCGTCGCGTCGCGCGGGCCGATCTCGAGGATCAGCGGCGCGCCGCGGCGCACCCAGTCCCAGCGCTTGTCGGCGGACTTGCCGGGCTTGAGATCGACGTGCGCGCGCACCGGCAGGCCGAACGCGGTGAGCCCGCGCAGCGCCTCGCCGAGCGCTTTCGCATAGGCGATCACCGCCTCGTCTTCCGGCTTGTCGCGCAGGATCGGGATGAGCACGATCTGCTTGGGCGCGATCGTCGGCGGCGTGCGCAGGCCGTCGTCGTCGCCGTGGGTCATGATCACGCCGCCGATCATGCGCGTGGAGGTTCCCCACGACGTCGTGTGCGCGAGCTTGCGTTCGCCGTCCTTGTCGGTGAAGCGGATGTCTTGCGCCTCGGCAAAGTGGGTGCCGAGATAGTGCGAGGTGCCGGCCTGCAGGGCCTTGCCGTCCTGCATCATCGCTTCGATCGAGAAGGTGTTGTCCGCGCCGGGGAAACGCTCGTGGGCGGGCTTCTCGCCGGCGATCACCGGCATGGCGAGCCACTCTTCGGAGAAGGCGCGGTAAAGTTCGAGGGCGAGGAACGTCTCGTCCATCGCCTCGTCCTTGGAGGCGTGGGCGGTGTGGCCTTCCTGCCAAAGGAATTCGGCGGTGCGCAGAAAGAGGCGCGTGCGCATTTCCCAGCGCATCACGTTGGCCCACTGGTTCAAGAGCACCGGCAGATCGCGGTAGCTGGTGATCCAGCGGCTGAAGGCGTCGCCGATGATCGTCTCCGACGTGGGGCGGATGATCATGGGCTCGGTGAGCTCGGCCTCGGGATCGGGCTTGAGCTCGCCGTCGATGTTCTTCAGGCGATGGTGCGTGACGACGGCCATCTCCTTGGCAAAGCCGTCGACGTGCTCGGCTTCCTTGGCGATGAAGCCCATCGGGATGAGCAGCGGGAAATAGTAGTTGTCGTGGCCCGTCGCCTTGATGCGACGGTCCATCTCCTGCTGGATCAGTTCCCAGATGCCGTAGCCCCAGGCCTTGATGATCATGCAGCCGCGCGTCGGGGACGCCTCGGCGAGGTCGGCCTCCTTGACGATGGCCTGATACCAATCGGGAAAATTCTGCGCGCGCGTGACGCTCAAGGCGCGTTGCATGTCCGCTCCTCCGGCCCGCGAGGGCGGGCGATCTCGAACCCGCGTGAGTAGCGGGCGGGGGGGAGGATGTCCATGCGGGGGCGCGGTGGTCTGGCCACGTCGTCCGCGCCGGCGCTAGACTGGGCTTCCGGGCCATCGCGGGCGCCCGGCCAGACGCCGTGCGTCCAAGACCCGCTCCACCCCTGCCGGGGAAGGAGCCCGCATGCGCCCTCGATTTACCCGCCGGATGGTCATCGCGCTGGCCGCAGTGACCATCCCCTGCCCCCTCGGCTCTGCCGCGCCGACGACCACCGTCGTGTTTGTTTGCGAGCACGGCGTCGCGAAGAGCCTGATTGCCGCGGAGGTGTTCAACCGTATGGCGCGGGCGCGCGGGAGCGCGGCTGTCGGCGTCTCGCGCGGCGTGACGCCGGAGGCCCGGGTTCCCGACGGTGTGCGCGAAGGCCTGGCGCGCGAGGGGATCGACGTTTCAGGATTCGTTCCGCGACGGCTCGGCGCAGACGACGTGCGGGGCGCGACCCGGATCGTGCTCATCGGCGCGCAGGCGGATCTGGCCGGTCGAAGCGCGGGCGTCGAGCGCTGGGACGACGTGTCGGCCGTGAGCGAAAACTATGCGCGGGCGCATGCCGACATCGTCGCGCACGTGGACGATCTCTTGACGCGTATGGGTCGATGACGGGGACGTCGTTGCGGTCCGATCAACGGCGAGACGCACGCCCCTGATACCTGTCTCGCGCGGCGCGCGGTCCCGGGATGATGACCGGGGTTTAGCCGCGGTTGACCCAGATCGCCCCGATCACGATCACCCAGAACAGGAAGCCCAGCCCCGTCGCCCAGAGCGCCTTTTGCCGGAGGTTCGGCGACTGCGGCGCGCCCTGGTCGTGGCTCGGCGCGTGCTCGCCCGCCTCCTCCAGGCTGCGGACGCCCACGGGGAGGACGCAGAACAGCGCCATCCACCAGCAGATGATGTAGAGCGCGAGCGCCAGCAGCGGATCGACGGGGAATGCGGGCATCAGTGCGCCTCTTTGGACTCTTCCATGAGCTCGATCAGCACGCCGTTCGAGTTTTTGGGGTGGACGAAAATGATCAGCGTGCCGTGCGCGCCGATGCGCGGCTCGCCGAGCACCGTGGCGCCGCGGGCCTTCATCTCGTCGCGCGCCTCATAGATGTTCTTCACCTCGAAGCAGACATGGTGCTGCCCGCCCTGCGGGTTCTTCTCGAGGAACTTCACGATCGGGCTTTGGGGGCCGAGCGGCTCGATCAGCTCGATCTGCGAATTGGCGACGTTCACGAACGCCACCTTCACGCCCTGCTCCGGCATCTCGCGGGTGGGCGTGATGTCGCTCTCGGGCACGCCGTAGAGCGTGCGGTAGGTGTCCTTCGCCGCCTCGATCGACGGCACGGCGACGCCGACATGGTTCAATCGTCCGAGCATGGATCAACTCCTTCGACGTCAGACCGTGAGGATCACGGCGTCCACGAGGGGGCGTTTCCCCCAGATCTTGTCGGCGGCCTTGCGCACGGCGCGAACGACCGCCTCTTCGGCGGCGTCCTCGTCCTGGCGCTCGGCGCTCGACAGACGATGATAGGCCGCCTCCGCGGCGGCGGCGAGGTCATCGAGCGCGGCTTCGAGCGTCTCTTCATCGCCCGTCGACAGGCCGCGCACGCGCACGTCGGGGCCGGAAACGATCGCGCGCTTCTTGGCCGAGACGGCGAACGAGACCGTCACCTGCCCTTCCGCGCCCAGGCGCTTGCGATCGCGCATCGCCTCGTCGCCGCTGTCGAGCACGATGTCACCGTCGACGAACAGGCGCCCGGCCGGCACCTCGTCGATCACGGCGGCGGGGCCTGGCGCGAGGCGGATCATGTCGCCGTTGCGGGGCGTGACGGTCTCGGGGACCTGCAGCGTCTGCGCAAGCGCGGCGTGCTCGAGGATGTGGCGGCGCTCGCCATGAACCGGCACGGCGATGCGCGGGCGGGCCCACTGGTACATCTGGCGCAGTTCGTCCCGGCACGGATGGCCGGACACGTGAACGTGGGCGTCCTTGTCGGTGACGACGCGCACGTTGCGCGCGAGCAGCTGATCGTAGAGCGCGTAGATCGCCTTCTCGTTGCCGGGAATGACCCGCGAGGAGAAGATCACGGTGTCGCCCTCGCCGAGCGTGACGTGGCGGTGCTGGTTGGAGGCGACGCGCGCCAGCGCGGCGCGGCTCTCGCCCTGGCTGCCGGTGCAGAGATAGAGCACCGCCTCGGGCGGCAGGTAGCCGCTTTCCTCCTCCGTCACGAACGGCGGCACGTCCTTGAGGATGCCGACGGAGAGCGCCGCGCCGACGATCTTGTGCATCGAGCGGCCGACGAGACAGACCGAGCGCCCGCACGCCTGCGCGGCGCGGATCGTGCTGTCGATGCGCGCGACGTTGGAGGCGAAGGCCGTCACCGCCACCTTGCCGGTGCAACTGCGGATCATCGCTTCGAGGCCTTCGCGCACGCCCTCTTCCGAGCCCGCCTCGCCTTCCACGAAGACGTTGGTGCTGTCGCACACCATCGCGAGCACGCCGTCCTCTCCGAGGGCGCGCACGCGGGCGTCGTCCGTCGTTTCGCCGACGATCGGGTTCGGATCGATCTTCCAATCGCCGGTGTGCCACACGAGGCCGAGCGGCGTGCGGATGGCGAGGCCGTTCGGTTCGGGGATCGAGTGCGTAAGCGTGACGAACTCGATGTCGAACGGACCGAGCTCCAGGCGGCCTTTCAGCGGGATTTCCGTGAGCGGAACCTTTTGCAGCAGGCCGCGCTCGCGCAGTTTTTCGCGCACCAGCGCCGCGGTGAAGGGCGTGGCGTAAACGGGCGCCTTGAAGCGGGGCCACAGCCAGCCGATCGCGCCGATATGGTCCTCGTGCGCGTGCGTGAGCACGATGCCGAGGATGCCGTCCCGTTCGGTTTCGAGGAAGGTGGGATCGGGCAGGATGACGTCGACGCCCGGCTCGTCCTGGCCGCCGAACGTGACGCCCACGTCGACGATGATCCACTTCCTGTCCTCGGGCGGCCCGAACCCGTAGGCGTTCAGGTTCATGCCGATTTCGCCTGCGCCGCCGAGCGGCAGGAACACCAGTTCGTCCGAAGTCGTCACGGTCAAAGCGTTCCGCCGTTTCTCTTGAATATCTCGAGCAGTCCGCGCGAGGTGAGATCCTCGTCGAAGATCTCGATGGATTGGGATGCGCCGCGGAACAGGGAGGCGACGCCGCCCGTCGCGATCACTTTCATCGGCGCGCCGAGGCGCGGCTCCTCTTCGCGCTTAAGCCGTGCCACGAGGCCGTCGATCAGTTCGATATAGCCGAAAAACACGCCCGACTGCATCGCATGGACCGTATTCTTGCCGAGCGCCATGCCCTGGTCCGGGCGGCGGATCTCGACGCGCGGCAGGCGCGCGGCGGCGGTGTGCAGCGCTTGCAAGGAAAGGTTGATGCCCGGCGCGATGATGACGCCCTCCAGGCCGCCGTCACCCGCGATGACGTCGAACGTGGTGGCGGTGCCGCTGTCGATGACGATGGCCGGGCCGCCATACACGACGTGTGCGCCCACCGCGTTGACGAGACGGTCCGCGCCGGCTTCGCGCGGATTGTCGATGCGCAGCGGGATCCCCAGCTCGACGCCCTCTTCCCCGACCACCAGCGGCTCCTGCCCCACGTAACGCCGCGACAGGTTGCGCAAGTTGAACAGCGCCTGCGGCACGACGGTGGAGATGATGCAGCGGGTGACGTCGGAGAAGGCCAGCCCCTGGAATCCCATCAGCTGGGCGAGCCAGGGGGCGTACTCGTCCGCGGTGCGGGTGGAGGCGGTCGAGGCGCGCCAGGAGCCTCGCCACGCTTCGCCGTCATGCAGCGCGAACTTGGTGTTGGTGTTGCCGACGTCGATCGCGAGCAGCATGGCGGCCTCAGGTGAACGTGTCCGACGAGAAGAAGACTTCCCCCGCCGAAATCAACCGTTCGCTTCCATCGGGGAGGCGCAAAACGAGTTCCCCGCCCGCAGCGAGGCCGCCATGCGACCCGTGCAGGACCTCGCGACCGAGATCGACGCGCAGGGGGGCGTCGAGACCATGGGCGCGCGCGAGCCAGGCCGTGCGCAGCGGGGCGAAGCCCTCCGCGTCGAGCCGCGCGCTCCAGGCGGCGAGGCTGCGGCGCAGGCGGGCGAACGCGTCGTCCACCGTGAGGCGCGAGAGGGCGGCGACGGGATAGGCCGCATCGTCGGGCGCGCTGCGCAGATTGACGCCCACGCCGAGCGCGAACCAGAGCCCGCCGCCGGGGGCGGCGCCGCTCTCGAGCAGGATGCCGGCGCACTTCGCGCCGTCGACGAGCACGTCGTTCGGCCATTTGAGGGTGACGGGCGCGGCGCCGGCGGCGTCGGCGAGGTCCGCCACCGCAAGCGCCGCGGCGAAGCTCAGCCGCGCGAGCTCGGCCGGCGGCTTGTCGAACACGGCGTAATAGGTGGTGAAGAGATTGCCGCGCTCCGACACCCAGCGCCGGCCGCGGCGGCCGCGCCCGGCGGTCTGCGCGGCTGCGCGCAGCCAGACCGCGTCCCGCGCGCCCGCCTCGCCGCGACGCTGCGCCTCGGCATTGGTGCTGTCGATCTCGTCGACGTCGAGGACCGGCGCGGCGGCGTCGATCACGGCAGCGGCGGCGCGGCGAAGCTCGTTGCGGCGCTGATCGCGATCCAGGACTGCACGGCGCCCGCCCCGACCACCAGTACCAGGACCGTCAGCGCCGCCGAAACGCCCGCCGTCAGCACGACGGCGCCGCCGGTGCGATCGAACGCCGGCGCCGGCGCATCGAACCAGATCACCTTCACGACGCGCAGATAGTAGCCCGCGCCCACCACCGTCGCGAGGCCGGCGAGAATGGCGAGCCACACGAGGCCCGCATTCACCGTGGCGAGGAACGCCGCGTACTTGCCGAAGAAGCCGGCCAGCGGCGGGATGCCGGTGAGCGAGAAGAGCAGCGCGGTGAGGATGTAGGCCATCCAGGGCGTGCGCCGCGCGAGCCCCGCGAGATCGGCGACGTCCTCCACGGGCTTGCCGTCACGCCACATGGCCTGGATCACCGCGAAGATGCCGATCGTCGCCGGCAGATAGAGCGCCATGTAGAGCAGCGCCGCGGGGGCGCCCTCTTTCGCGCCCGCCGCCAGCGCCATCAGCACGAAGCCCATGTTGGCGATCGAGGAATAGGCCATCAGGCGCTTGATGTTGGTCTGCACCAGCGCCGCGACCGACCCGACGACGAGCGAGATGGCGGCGAGTGCGGCGATCACCTGCACCCATTGCGCTTCGAGCGCGCCGAACGGGCCGTAGATCACGCGCGCCATGAGCGCGACGGCGGCCATCTTCGGCGCGGCGGCGAAGAACGCTGTGACGGGTGTGGGCGCGCCTTCATAGACGTCCGGCGTCCACATGTGGAACGGCGCGGCCGACATCTTGAACGCCAGCCCACACAGAAGGAACACGAGACCGAACGTCAGCCCCGCATTGCCGTCGCCGATCTGCGTGGCGATCTCGGCGAACTTCACCGAGCCGGCGAAGCCGTAGATCAGCGAGGCGCCGTAGAGCAGCAGGCCCGAGGACAGCGCGCCGAGTACGAAGTACTTCAGACCGGCTTCGGACGAGCGCGCGTCATCGCGGCGGAACGCGGCCATCACGTAGGCCGCAAGGCTCTGCAGTTCGACGCCGATATAGAGCGCGATCAGATCGTGCGCCGAGGCCATGACGAACATGCCGAGCACGGCGAGCGTGACGAGGACCGGGAACTCGAAGCGGCGATCGCCGGAGCGCTGCAGATGCTCGGACGCAAGCAGCAGCGTCGCCGCGGCGGAATAGCCGACGATCGTCTTCACCGCGGCGGAGAAGCCGTCGACGACGAGGGAGCCGTTGAAGATGACGACGGGCGTTTCGGGGCGGTGCAGCGCCGCGAGCGTCGCGGCGATCACCATCACGAGCGCCGCGCCGATCGACAGCGGGCCGGAGGCGCGATCCCCGAAGGCGGCCCCGACCAGCGTCGCGACGAGCGCGAAGCCCGCCAGCCACAGTTCGGGCTGCGACCAGGACAGGCTGAACAGAAGGGCTTCGACGTCGGTCATGGTCGTCTCACTTCGCGGCCGAGACGGGCGCGATCGCGGCCTGATAGGCCTGGACGATCTGGTCCGCGGCCGGGCGGGTGAAATCGGTGGCGAGCGTCGAGGCGAAGCCGAGCGCCAGCGTGGCGACGACGAGCGGCACGAAGATCACCCACTCGCGCGCGTCGAGATCCTTGATCTCGGCGAGCTTGGGATTCTCGAGCGGCCCCAGCGCCACCTTGCGGTAGAGCGTGAGGGCGTAGACGGCCGAGAGGATCACGCCGGTGGTGGCGCCGGCGGCGGCCCAGGCGTTGACCTTGAACGCGCCGACCATCGTCAGGATTTCGCCGGGGAAGCCGGACGTGCCCGGCAGGCCGACATTGGCCATCGTGAACAGAAGGAAGATCGCGGCATAGACCGGCATGCGGTTCACGAGGCCGCCATAGAAGGCGATCTCGCGCGTGTGCATGCGGTCATAGATGACGCCGACGCAGAGGAAGAGCGCGCCCGAGACGACGCCGTGCGAGATCATCAGGAAGATCGCGCCCTGGATGCCCTCCTCGTTGCCGGCGAAGATGCCGAGCGTGACGAGGCCCATGTGCGCCACGGAGGAGTAGGCGATCAGTTTCTTGATGTCGGTCTGGCGGAAGGCGACGAGCGAGGCATAGACGATCGCCACCACCGACAGCGCAAAGACCATCGGTGTGAAGGCCGCGCTCGCATCCGGGAACATCGGCAGCGAGAAGCGCAGGAAGCCGTAGCCGCCCATCTTCAGGAGGATCGCCGCCAGCACGACGGAGCCGGCCGTCGGCGCCTCGACGTGGGCGTCCGGCAGCCAGGTGTGCACCGGCCACATCGGCATCTTCACCGCAAAGGACGCGAAGAACGCCAGCCAAAGCCATGTCTGCACCGCCGGATCGAAGCCGAAACGCATCAGCTCCGGGATGCTCGTGGTCTTCGCCGTCGTCGCCATCCACACGATCGCGACGAGCATCAGGATCGAGCCGAGCAGCGTGTAGAGGAAGAACTTGAAGGCGGCGTAGACGCGGTTCGCCCCGCCCCACACACCGATCAGGATGAACATCGGGATCAGGCCGCCTTCGAAGAAGACGTAGAACAGCACGATGTCGAGCGCGCAGAAGACGCCGATCATCATGGTCTCGAGCAGCAGGAAGAGCGCCATGTAGGCGCTGACCTGCCGATCGACATGCCAGCTCGCGAGGATGCAGAGCGGCGTGAGCGCCGTCGTCAGGATGATGAGCGCGAGCGAGAGCGTGTCGACGCCGAGATGATACTCGATGCCGGCGATCCAGGCGTGGCGCTCGATCAGCTGGAACGCCGGGTTCGACGCATCGAAGCGGCCGAGCGCGACGAGCGAAACCGCAAGCGTCACGAGCGTGATGGCGAGCGCGAGCCAGCGCGCGCCGCGATCGAGACCGGGATTGTCCTTGGCGCCCGCCATCCAGCGCGCCGCCACGAGAAGCACCGCGCCTGCCGCCGGCAGGAACGTCAGGATCGTCAGGATGGGCCAGTCGTTCCCAAAGGCGTTCATTGGGCCGCTCATTGGCCGATCCTCACGAGACCCGAGGCCCACAACGCATAGGCGCCGAACGCCACCGCGGCCGCGAGCATCAGGAAGCTGTAGTGGTAGAGATAGCCGCTCTGGACCTTGCGCAGCTGACGGGCCGAGAAGCGCGCCACGGCGGCGACGCCGTTGGGGCCGAGCCCGTCGATGATCCGGCGGTCGCCGACCTTCCAGAACACGTCGCCGAGGGCGCGGGCGCCTTTGACGAACACGGCGTCATAGAGCTCGTCGAAATACCATTTGCGGAACAGGAACGCGTGCAGCGGGCCTGTCGCCTTGGCGATCGCGGCCCCTGCCCCCGCGCTGAAGAAATAGATCGGCAGCGCGATCAGGAAGCCAAGCAGCGTGACGCCGAAGGGCGCCCAGATCACCCATTGCGGCAGGTCGTGGTGGCCGCCCTTTTCGCCGTGGGCCGCCGCTGCGCCATGCGCCTCGTCCGGCTTCGCCGCGGCGTACGGCTCCGTCGCAACGGCCGCGTGCGCCGCGTCGGGGCCATGCGCTTCGGCGGGCGCAGCCGCCTTGGCCGCGTCGTGCGACTTGTCCGGATAGGCGAGCGGATCGTTCTGCAGGGCGAGCGTGCCGCCCCAGAACTCGGCCGCCTTCTTGCCGACGAACTGGTCCTTGAAGGCCGCGCCCGCGAGCACCGCGCCGAAGGCCAGCACCACCAGCGGCGCCACCATCACCCAGGGCGATTCATGGGCGGGCGCGACGCCGGCCGGCGCCGGCGCATGGCCGTGGGCCTTGCCGTGGCCGTGGTCGTCGTGCGCGGCGTGGCCGTCGTGACCATGATCGTCATGCGCCTTCGCGTCGTGGCCATGGGCGCCATGATCGTCGTGGTGCGCGTCGGGGTTCGGGCGATAGCGCCCCTCGAACGTCATGAACAGCAGGCGCCACGAATAGAAGGAGGTCAGCAGCGCCGCGACGAGCGAGATCACGAAGGCGAACTGCGCAAACAGGCGTCCGCTCTCGCCAGCGACGAACGTGCTCTCGATGATGTGGTCCTTCGACCAGAAGCCGGCGAAGCCGATCTTGAACTGCTCGAGCGGCAGGCCGAACCCGATCAAGGCAAGCGTGCCGACCAGCATCATCGCCCAGGTGATCGGCATCGCTTTGCGCACGCCGCCCATGAAGCGCATGTCCTGCTCGTGGTGCATGCCGTGGATGACGGAGCCCGCGCCCAGGAACAGCAGCGCCTTGAAGAAGGCGTGCGTGAACAGGTGGAACATCGCCGCGCCATAGGCGCCCACGCCCGCGGCGAAGAACATGTAGCCGAGCTGCGAGCAGGTCGAGTACGCGATCACGCGCTTGATGTCGTTCTGGGCGAGGCCGCAGGTGGCCGCGAAGATCGCCGTCACCGCGCCGATCAGCGTCACGCCGCCCGCGACGACCGGCGCCATCTCGAACATCGAGGAGCAGCGGCAGACCATGAACACGCCGGCCGTCACCATGGTGGCGGCGTGGATCAGGGCGGAGACGGGCGTCGGGCCTTCCATGGCGTCCGGCAGCCAGACGTGCAGGAAGAACTGCGCCGACTTGCCCATCGCGCCGATGAACAGGAGCCCGCAGATGATCTCTATCGCCGGGCCCGAGACGGGGCCGAACTGGAAGATCAGGCCCGGATTGGCGGCGGCCGCTTTGAAGACGGCGTCGAACTCGATCGATCCGTAGGCGTAGTAGGCGGCCATGATGCCGAGCGCGAAGCCGAAATCGCCCACGCGGTTGACGACGAAGGCCTTGATTGCGGCGTCGTTGGCGCTGCGCTTCTGGTACCAGAAGCCGATCAGCAGATAGGACGCGACGCCCACCCCTTCCCAGCCGAAGAACAGCTGCAGGAAATCGTTCGCGGTGACGAGCGCGAGCATCGAGAACGTAAAGAACGACAGGTAGGCGAAAAACCGCGCGCGGTGCGGGTCCTCGGCCATGTAGCCCCACGAATAGACGTGCACGAGGAACGAGACGCTGGTGACGACGACCAGCATCACCGAGGACAGCGCATCGATCCGCACCGACCAGGTGGAGGTGAACCCGGCGATGTCGACGAAGCGGAACAGCGGGATCGTCCGCGCCTCCCCGCCGAGCCAGTGCAGGTCGGCGAAGATGTAAATGGACAGCGCCGCGGCAAGGCCGACGGCGGCGGTGGTCAGGCTCATCGCGACCTTGTCGCCGATGTAGCGCTGCAGGAGCCCGGCGATCGCGGCGGCCGCGAGCGGGGCGAGGACGAGGACGGTCTCCATCATCGCGGGCGCGTCAGCCTTTCATGAGATTGAGGTCTTCCACCGCGATATCGCCGCGATTGCGGAAGTACGTGACGAGAATGGCGAGGCCGACGGCGGCTTCCGCCGCGGCGACCGTGAGCACGAACATCGCGAACACCTGCCCCTGGATGTTGCCCAGGAAGGCGGAGAACGCGACGAGGTTGACGTTCACCGAGAGCAGCACGAGCTCGATGCACATCAGGAGCACGATGACGTTCTTGCGGTTCACGAAGATGCCGAAGACGCCGATCGTGAAGAGCGCGGCGCCGACGGCGAGGAAGTGGGAAAGGCCGATTTCCATGGCGCGCGCTCCTAGCTCAGGCCCTGGCCGGACTTGACGTCCTTCAGCTCGACCGCCTGCTTGCGCGTCCGGCCGACCTGGCGCGACACGCTCTGGCGCTTCACGCCCGTCCGCTTGCGCAGCGTGAGCACGACGGCGCCGATCATCGCCACGAACAGGACGAGGCCGGAGAGTTGGAAGAGGACGAGATAGTCCGTGTAGAGCACCCGCCCGATGGCGAGCGCGTTCGTGCCCTCGACGGGCGGCGCGAGCGCGGAATGGCCCTGCCCGTGCGTGGCGCTGGTGACGAGCACCAGTTCGGCCAGCAGCGCGAGCCCGATCAGCGCGCCGAGCGGCATGTAGCTCAAGAAGCCCTGTTTCAGCTCGGCGAAATTCACGTCGAGCATCATCACGACGAACAGGAAGAGCACCGCGACCGCGCCGACATAGACGACGACCAGCAGCATCGCGAGGAACTCCGCGCCCAGAAGCACGAAGAGCCCGGCCGTCGAGAAGAAGGTCAGGATCAGGAACAGCACCGAGTGCACGGGGTTGCGCGCGGAAATGACCGCCAGCGCAGCCCCGACGGCCACCGCCGCCAGTGCGTAAAAGGCAATCGCCGTGAGCCCCATCCCCGTCCTACTTTCCCTCTCGAGCGGCGGTCGATCGAATCGCAAGCGATCCGCACCGCCAGCCGGGCGCCCTTCTACCGATAGGGCGCATCCAGTTCCAGATTCTTGGCGATCTCCCGCTCCCAACGGTCCCCGTTCGAGAGCAGGCGTTCCTTGTCGTAGTAGAGTTCCTCACGGGTCTCCGTGGAGAACTCGAAGTTCGGCCCCTCGACGATGGCGTCGACCGGGCACGCCTCCTGGCAGAAGCCGCAATAGATGCACTTCACCATGTCGATGTCGTAGCGCGTGGTGCGGCGGCTGCCGTCCACGCGCGGTTCGGCCTCGATGGTGATGGCCTGCGCGGGGCAGATCGCCTCGCACAGCTTGCAGGCGATGCAGCGCTCTTCCCCGTTGGCGTAGCGGCGCAGCGCGTGCTCGCCCCGGAAGCGCGGCGACAGCGCGTTCTTCTCGAACGGGTAGTTCACCGTCGCCTTGCGCCGGAAGAAATACTTCATCCCGAGCGCGAAGGCGCCGACGAAATCGAGCAGCAGTGCGCCCCGGGCCGCTTGGACGATCCGTGACATCTCTCTCTCCTCAGCCGCCGATAACAGGGCGGCCGTTGTAGGCGACGTACCCGGCCAGCACCGCGACGGCGACGAGCGTCGTCGGCAGGAAGATCTTCCAGCCGAGGCGCATCAATTGGTCGTAGCGGTAGCGGGGCACGATCGCCTTCACCATGGCGAACATGAAAAACACGAGCCAGATCTTGGCGTAGAGCACCAGGAAGCCGAGGAACGGCTGCTCGACAGGCCCCCACGGCAGGTGCCACCCGCCGAGGAAAAGGATCGAGATCATCGCGCACATCAGCACGATGTTCAGGTACTCGCCGATCATGAAGAGCAGATACGGCGTCGAGGAGTACTCGACCTGATAGCCCGCGACGAGTTCGGACTCCGCCTCGGGAAGATCGAAGGGCGGCCGGTTCGTCTCCGCGAGCGCCGAGATGAAGAAGATCACGAACATCGGGAACATGATGAAGACGGTGGGCCACGCGAACGCGTGCCAGGCCCAGACGCCGGCCTTCTGGTTGTCCACGATGGTGGTGAGGTTGAGGCTGCCGACGAGCAGCAGCACCGTGATGATGACGAAGCCGATCGAGACCTCGTAGCTCACCATCTGCGCCGCGCTGCGCAGCGAGCCCAGGAAGGGATACTTCGAGTTCGACGCCCAGCCGCCCATGATGATGCCGTAGACGCCGAGCGAGCTGATCGCGAACAGGTAGAGGATGCCGACATTGATGTCGGAGATCACCCAGCCCGGCGCGATCGGCACCACCGCCCAGGCCGCGAAGGCGAGCGTGAAGGTGAGCAGCGGCGCGAGGATGAAGACCGTCTTGTTCGCCCCGGCGGGGATGACGATCTCCTTCACGACGAACTTGATGAAGTCCGCGAAGGACTGGAACAGCCCGAAGGGGCCGACGACGTTCGGCCCTTTGCGCATTTGCACCGCCGCCCACACCTTGCGGTCGAACAGCAGGATGAAGGCGAGCGTCAGAAGCAGCATGACCATGATCGCGAGGATCTGGCCGACGCCGAGCCAGAAGCCCCAGACCGGTCCGTACTGGGCGATGAGATCAGCCATGGCGCTTACTCCGCCGCCGTGCGCGCGGACGCCCGCGCCGCCGCCTGCGCCGAGCATTCGGCCATGATCTGGCTCGCCCGCGCGATCGGATTGGTGAGGTAGAAATCGGCGAAGGCCGGCGCGAAGGGCGCATCGCTCACCGCCCCCTCCTCGCCCAGCGCCGCCGGATCGAACGCCGCCGCATCGACCGCGCCCGGCGCGTAATCAACGGCGCCGAACGTGGGATGCTCGGCGATCATGCGCGCGCGCAGAGCGGCGAGATCGTCATAGGGCAGCGTCTTGCCCACGCGCGCCGACAGCGCCCGCAGGATCGCCCAGTCCTCGCGCGCCTCGCCCTTGGGGAACACGACGCGGCGGGCGTACTGCACGCGGCCTTCGGTGTTCACGTAGGTGGCGTTCCTTTCGGTATAGGCCGCGCCCGGCAGGATGATGTCGGCGCGGTGGGCGCCGCGATCGCCATGCGTGCCGAGATAGATGACCGTGCTTTTGCCCGGCTCCGGCAACGCGCCCTCGTCCGCGCCGAGCACGAACAGGGTGTCGAGCGCGCCGGCATTGGCGGCGGCCACGAGCGCGGCGGCGTCCTTGCCGCCCGGCCCCGGCAGGAAGCCGAGATCGAGCGCGCCGACGCGGCCGGCGGCCGTGTGCAGCACGTTGAAGCCGTTCCAGTCCTCGGCCGGCTTCACCGCGCCGACGGCCGCGGCGAGCTTGCCGGCGAGGCGCAGGATCTGCGCGCCGTCCGCGCGGGCGAGCGCCGCCGCGCCAACGACGATCATCGGCCGCTTCGCCGCTTTCAGCGTCTCGACGAAGGAGAGCCGGCCCTCCACGAGCTCGCGCAGCGTCGCGGGGCCCGCGCCGAGATGATGGGCGGGATAGGTGAGATCGACGCGCGGGCCGATCACGCCGATCTGGAGATCGTTGCGCAGCCACGCCTTGCGGATGCGCGCGTTGAGCACCGGCGCTTCCGTGCGCGGGTTGGTCCCGATCAGGAGCAGCGCGTCGGCGTCCTCGACGCCGTCCAGCGTGGTGTTGAACAGCCAGCCCTGGCGAGGGCCTTTGCCCAGCGCAGCGGCGCCGTCGGCGCGGCAATCGGTGGACTGCACGCCGAGCGCGCGCATGAGATCGAGCAGCGCCTTCGTGCTCTCGGCGTCGACGAGGTCGCCCGCGATGGCGCCGATGCGCGCCGGATCACCCGAGAGCGCCTGCGCGGTCGCGGCGAGCGCCTCGTCCCACGTCACGGGCGTCAGCTTGCCGTTCTTCCGCACGAAGGGGCGATCGAGGCGCTGGCGCTTGAGGCCGTCGACGGCGTAGCGCGTCTTGTCGGAGATCCACTCCTCGTTGATCTCTTCGTTCACGCGCGGCAGCACGCGCAGCACTTCAGGGCCGCGCGCGTCGATGCGCACGTTGGAGCCGAGCGCGTCCATCACGTCGATGCTTTCGACCTTCGTGAGCTCCCACGGGCGCGCGTTGAAAGCATAGGGCTTGGAGGTGAGCGCGCCGACCGGGCACAGATCGATGACGTTGGCCGAAAGCTCGCTCGTCAGCGACGCTTCCAGATACGTCGTGATCTCCATGTCCTCGCCGCGGCCCGTGGCGCCGATCTCCGGCACGCCGGCGATCTCGGTGACGAAGCGGACGCAGCGCGTGCACTGGATGCAGCGCGTCATCACGGTCTTCACCAGCGGGCCCATCTGCTTTTCTTCGACGGCGCGCTTGTTGAGATCGAAGCGCGAGCCGGCGCGGCCATAGGCCACCGCCTGGTCCTGCAGGTCGCATTCGCCGCCCTGGTCGCAGATCGGGCAATCGAGCGGGTGGTTGATGAGGAGGAACTCCATCACCCCCTCGCGCGCCTTCTTCACGAGCGGCGATTTCGTGATGACGGCGGGCGGTTCGCCATTGGGGCCGGGCCGCTGGTCCTTGACCTGCTGCGCGCACGAGGCGACGGGCTTGGGCGCGCCCTTCACCTCGACGAGGCACATGCGGCAGTTGCCGGCGATCGACAGGCGCTCGTGGTAGCAGAAGCGCGGGATCTCGACGCCCGCGGCCTCGCAGGCCTGCAGGAGCGTGAACTCCGCGGGGACGTCCACTTCCGTTCCGTCGATGAGGATCTTCGTCATCGGTCCTTCGTCCTCATTCCGCCGCCACGGCGGGCGTGCGCACCGCGTAGAGCCCCTTGGCGGAGCGGTAGCGGTCGATGCGCTGTTCGATCTCGTGCCGGAAGTGGCGGATCAGCCCCTGCACCGGCCACGCCGCCGCATCGCCCAGCGCGCAGATCGTGTGGCCTTCCACCTGCCCCGCCACGTCGAGCAGCAGATCGATCTCCGAATGCTCGGCCTCGCCGCGCGCCATGCGCTCGAGCACGCGCCACATCCAGCCCGTGCCCTCGCGGCACGGCGTGCACTGGCCGCAGCTCTCGTGCTTGTAGAAATAGGCGATGCGCGCGATCGCGCGGACGAGATCGGTGGACTGGTCCATCACGATCACTGCCGCAGTGCCGAGGCCCGATTTCAGATCGCGCAACGCGTCGAAATCCATCAGCACCGTCTCGGCCTGTTCGGCCGTGATCATCGGCACCGACGAACCGCCGGGAATGACGGCCTTCAGGTTCGACCAGCCGCCGCGCACGCCGCCGCAATGCGTCTCGAGGAGCTCCCGCAGCGGGATGCTCATCGCCTCTTCGACATTGCAGGGCTTGTTCACGTGGCCGGAGATGCAGAACACCTTCGTGCCGGTGTTGTTGGCGCGGCCGATGCCGGCGAACCACTTCGCGCCGCGGCGCAGGATCGTCGGCGCGACCGCGATGCTCTCGACATTGTTGACGGTCGTCGGGCAGCCATAAAGGCCGGCGTTCGCGGGGAACGGCGGCTTGAGGCGCGGCTGGCCCTTCTTGCCCTCGAGGCTTTCCAGCAGCGCCGTTTCCTCGCCGCAGATATAGGCGCCGGCGCCGTGATGGACGTAGAGATCGAAATCCCAGCCGTGGACATTGTCCTTGCCGATGAGCTTCGCGGCGTAGGCTTCCTTGACGGCCGCTTCGAGCGCCTCGCGCTCGCGCACATATTCGCCGCGGATGTACACGTAGCAGGCGTGCGCCTGCATCGCATACGAGGCGATCAGGCAGCCTTCGACCAGCAGATGCGGATCGTGGCGCATGATGTCCCGGTCCTTGCACGTTCCGGGTTCGGATTCGTCGGCGTTGACGACGAGATAATGCGGCCGGTCCTTCACCTCTTTCGGCATGAAGGACCACTTGAGGCCCGTCGGAAAGCCCGCGCCGCCGCGACCGCGCAGGCCCGAGTCTTTCAGCTGCTGGATGATCCAGTCCCGCCCCGCGCCGATCATGTCGCGCGTGCCGTTCCAGGCGCCGCGCTTCTTGGCGGACTCCAGATCAGCGCCGTGGCGGCCGTAGAGATTGAGGAAGATGCGATCCTTATCCGCGAGCATGGGATCCACCGGTGGGAGCGCGCAGCGCGAGCGCGGCGCGGATGACGAACCAGACCGCCCCGAGGGACGGGAAAAGAACCTGCGGCTGCATCAGCGGCGCCTTCTGCACGATGTGCATGTACGCCGCGGCGCCCGCGAACACGAGCGCGATCGCGGCATAGATCGCAAACCAGATGCGGCCCATGCCGAGCCGCGCGGGCGGCGCGGCGGCGGGCGTCTGCGGCGCCTGGGGATCGGATGTTTCGCTCACGACGCCGCCGGCTCCGGCAGGTTGGGCAGCTTGATCGGTTGGGCGAGCGTGCCGTCATACAGCGTCGGATCGGTGAGCGTCTTGGCCTCGCCCTCCGGCGCCGACGTCTGGCGCCCGATCGCCGATCCGGGACGCACGTGCTGTCCGCTGGCGAGCGCGTCGATCGTGCGCTCCAGCGCGCCGACGTCGAGGTCCTCGTGATAGTAGTCGTGGATCGCGACCACCGGCGCATTCACGCACGCGCCGAGGCACTCGACCTCCTCCCACGAGAACAGGCCGTCGGCCGTCACGTCGAACTTCTCGCCAATGCGCTTCTTGCACACGGCCTTCAGGTCTTCGGCGCCGCGCAGCATGCAGGGCGTGGTGCCGCACACCTGCAGGTGATGCTTCCCGACCGGCTGCAGGTGGAACATCGTGTAGAAGGTCGCGACCTCGAGCACGCGGATCACCGGCATCTCGAGCATCGTGGCGACGGTGCGGATCGCAGGTTCGCTGACCCACCCTTCCTGCTTCTGGATCAGCCACAGAATCGGGATCACCGCAGAGGCTTTGCGGTGCGGCGGATATTTCGACATCCACCACTTCGCCGTCTCGAGCGTTTCGGCCGTGAAGGCGAAGCTTGGCGGCTGGGTCTGTGCGAGGCGACGGACGCTCATTTTCCTCTCACTTCGCGAAATCGACGCGGGCGATGAGCCCGTCGCGGACGGTGTAGATAGCGACGGCCTCGAACACCTCGCCGCCGGGCGCGCGCACGACGCGCTCGTGGTCGATGACGACGGTTCCGTGGGCGATGCGGTGCAGAAGCTCGGCCTTGTTCTGCGGAAATTTCGCGAACATCGCCGCATAGCGCGCGCGGATCTCGCCGGCGCCGTTCTGCGTCACCGCGCCGTTGAGATCGGCGATCACGCAATCCGGCGTGAAGCACGCCATGTAGGCGTCCAGGTCCTGGGCGTTGTAGGCGTCGAGCTGTTTCTGGGCGATCGCGGCGGGCGTCATCGGATGGTCCTTACGTCTTCTCGTCCGCATCGATGCGGGTGAGCCGGGCCAGCGCAGCCTGCGCGCCCCAGATTTGACGTTTGAGCATCGCCTTGCGGTAGGCGCGCAGATACACGCCGATCACCGGCGCCCGCGCGAGAAGCCCGCGCCGCACCACGATCAGCAGCAGGAAGAAGGGCAGGATCGACAGCGACGCCACACCGCCGGCCGGCTTGGGCGCCTCGCCCACGATCTGCGGATCCGGAATGATGAAGGCGAGCCGCAGCGGCAGGATCACGAAGCCAACTAGCAGCCCGATGATCAGCCCCTGCAACGCCGCGCCGATGCGCACGCGCGCCGGATCGTGATCCACGTCCTCCGGCCGCAGCCACAGAAACGCGGACCCCACGAAGAGCGTGGTGATGATCGCCACCACGCCCAATTCGATCCAGAGCAACATGGAGGGCGGCTCCCGCGCGCATGGCTAGCGATCGATCTCCCCGAACACGATGTCGAGGGAGCCGAGGATGGCCGACACGTCCGCGAGCATGTGCCCGCGGCAAATATGGTCCATCGCCTGAAGATGCGGGAAGCCGGGCGCGCGGATCTTCATGCGGTACGGCCGGTTCGTGCCGTCCGCGACGAGATACACGCCGAACTCGCCTTTCGGAGCCTCGACGGCCGCGTAGACCTCGCCCGCCGGCACGTGGAAGCCTTCGGTGTAGAGCTTGAAGTGATGGATGAGGGCTTCCATCGACGTCTTCATCTCGGCGCGCCGCGGCGGCGAGATCTTGGAGCGCTCCGGCATCACCGGGCCTGCGGTTTTGCGCAGGAGCTCGATGCACTGCTCCATGATCTTGATGCTCTCGCGCATCTCCTCCATGCGGCAGAGATAGCGGTCGTAGCAGTCGCCGTTCTTGCCGACCGGGATCTTGAACTTGAGCTCGTCGTAGATCTCGTAGGGCTGCGACCGGCGCAGGTCCCAGGCCATGCCCGAGCCGCGCACCATCACGCCGGAGAAGCCCAAGTCGAGCGCCTCGTCGACGCTCACCACGCCGATATCGGCGTTGCGCTGCTTGAAGATCCGGTTGTCGGTGAGCAGGCCCTCGATGTCGTCGAGCACCTTCGGGAAGTGCTTGCAGAAGCCCTCGATGTCGTCGACGAGCTTGGGCGGCAGGTCCTGGTGCACGCCGCCGGGCCGGAAATAGGCCGCGTGCATGCGCGAGCCGGACGCGCGCTCGTAGAAGATCATCAGCTTCTCGCGCTCCTCGAACCCCCACAGCGGCGGGGTGAGCGCGCCGACGTCCATCGCCTGCGTCGTGACGTTCAGGAGGTGCGAGAGGAGCCGGCCGATCTCGGAGTACAGCACGCGGATGATCTTCGCGCGGCGCGGAACCTCCACCCCCGTCAGGCGCTCGATCGCCAGGCAGTAGGCATGCTCCTGGTTCATCGGCGCCACGTAATCGAGGCGGTCGAAATACGGCAGGTTCTGGAGATAGGTGCGGTGCTCGACGAGCTTTTCCGTGCCGCGATGGAGCAGGCCCACGTGCGGATCGACGCGCTCCACCACCTCGCCGTCGAGTTCGAGCACGAGACGCAGCACGCCGTGCGCCGCCGGGTGCTGCGGCCCGAAATTGATCGTGATGGTGTTCTTGTCTTCGGGCGGCGGCGGCGGCGCCGACGTCTCGACGGCGGGCGTCTTGGCGCGCGCGGCGGAGGTGTCGTCAGCCATGGGCATGCTCCTTTTTCAGCATCGGCGCGCATGCTCCCCCGCTTGCGGGGGAGCTGTCAGCCGCAGGCTGACTGAGGGGGGCGGCGGCGCAAATCTCGACGCCCCCCATCGGCGCTCCGCGCCACTTCCCCCGCAGGCGGGGGAAGACGTGTGCTGCGGCCATCATTGCCCGCCTCCCGATGGCTTCGCCTTCTCGTCGCCGGGCAGCATGCCCTCCCACGGCGACAGGAAGTCGAATTGCCGGAACGCCTGCTGCAGCTTCACGGGCTCGTACACCACCCGCTCCTGCTCGGGGTCGTAGCGGACCTCGACATAGCCGGTGAGCGGGAAGTCCTTGCGCAGCGGGAAGCCCTGGAACCCGTAGTCCGTGAGCAGGCGGCGCAGATCCGGGTGGCCCGAGAACAGGATGCCGTACATGTCGAAGGCTTCGCGCTCGAACCAGTCGGCCGCCGGCCAGATCTGGATCGCGCTCGCGACGGGCGTCGCCTCATCCGTCTCGATCTTCACGCGCACGCGCAGGTTCTTGTGCATCGACAGCAGGTGGTAGACGACGTCGAACCGTTTCTCCCGGTCCGGATGATCGACGCCGCAGATGTCGACGAGCGTGCGGAAGCGGCAGCGCGGATCGTCCCGCAGGAAGCGCAGCACCTCGAGGATCGCGTCCGCGCGCGCGTGGAGCGTCAGCTCGCCGACGGCGACCGTCACGCCCGGCACGCGATCGCCCAGCGCCGCCTGGACGTCGGCGGCGAGCGTTTCGAGAAGGCCTTGGGTCTGGCTCACGTCATGTTCCTTCGCGCCGTGACGGCGCCGTCCGTCTCCGGTCGCCCGTCAACGATCAATGGTGCCTTCGCGGCGGATCTTCTTCTGGAGCTGCAGTACGCCGTAGAGCAGCGCCTCGGCCGTGGGCGGGCAACCCGGGACGTAGATGTCCACCGGCACGATGCGGTCGCAGCCGCGGACCACGGCGTAGCTGTAGTGGTAGTAGCCGCCGCCATTGGCGCACGAGCCCATCGAGATGACGTAGCGGGGCTCCGGCATCTGGTCGTAGACCTTGCGCAGCGCGGGGGCCATTTTGTTGGTCAGCGTGCCGGCGACGATCATCACGTCCGACTGGCGCGGCGAAGCCCGCGGCGCGAAGCCGAAGCGCTCGGCGTCGTAGCGCGGCATCGACATCTGCATCATCTCGACGGCGCAGCAGGCCAGCCCGAACGTCATCCACATGAGCGAGCCGGTGCGCGCCCAGGTGATGAGATCATCGGCGCGGGCGACCAGGTAGCCCTTGTCGGCCAGCTCGTTCGACACGCTCGTGAAGAACGGATCGTTCGGCTTGACCGCGAAGCCGCCTTCGACGCCCGCCCGGGCCGCAGCCAAGGCGCCGGCGGGCGCGGCGGGGTTTGCGGGGTTCACTCCCATTCCAGGGCCCCTTTTCTCCATTCGTAGACGAGACCGACCGTCAGAACGCCGAGGAACGTCATGAGCGACCAGTAACCGAAGATCCCGACGTCATCGAGAGCGAGCGCATAAGGAAAAAGGAAGGCAATTTCCAAGTCGAAGATGATGAAAAGGATCGACACCAAGTAGAAGCGGATGTCGAATTTCATGCGCGCATCTTCGAACGCATTGAAGCCGCACTCGTAGGCAGAGACCTTTTCCTTATCTGGGTCTTTGGGGGCGACCAGCCAAGGCAGCAGCATGAAACCGATCCCCATGGCCGCGGCGATGCCGAGAAAAACCAAGATCGGAAGGTAGTCCGTCAGGAACGCCGACATCGGCCGCCTCAACCCCTGCCCGACAGGAACCCCGGCCGCGTCGGCAGGGAGCGTACGAACGACTCACCTGGGCCGCCGGCCCGTCGGCGGCGCGGACGCTAGTCAGGCCACGACCGCGTTGCAACCGCGCTGTTCGCCGCGCTCGGTAAAATAATGAATGGCGACAAGAAGGGACACCGAGAACGACCGAGGCGTGGGCAAAACCGGGCCAGACCACCCTGCAGAGGGGCGTTCATGCTGCCGGCGCTCACGGTTTTGAGGCCACGTCGCCGCGACGCAGCACGACGCGCGGCGTCGCGTGCGGGACCATCCAGCGGTGGAGAGAAAAGCCTAGCGGGCGACCACGCCCAGCGACGCGGCCTCGAACTCGGCGATCGCGCGCCGCAGACGGGCGTTCTCGAGTTCGAGCTGCTTGAGGCGCTCGACCTGCGCGAGCTTCAGGCCCGAGAAGCTGCGCTTCCAGCGGAAATAGGTGGCGTCGGTGACGCCGATGGCGCGGGCGGCCTCGGACGTGGTGGCGCCTCGGGCGACGAGCGCTTCGGCGCGCTCGAGCTTCCCGACGATTTCCTCGACGCTGTGGCGCTTCCAAGACATCGCGGGCCCCGACCATAAATCATGGTTGATCACGACTTCGTGAGCAGCGAGCCACAAATGCACGCAAGGATCAAGCCGATCGACGTCTGAAGCGTGGACGGAGCACGGTTTTCCCGATCTGGGGGCCCTGCGCGCCCGGCGCGCGAGGACGATGGACGTCCCCGATGGGCCCGCTATATGGCGCGCAACAGCCGAGGAACCTCATGCGCGCCGCCTTCCGCCCTTCCCTCGCCGCCCTCGCCATCGCCGGCGTCGTCCTCGCCACGGGGCTTGCGGCGTGCGGCCCGGGCGCCGCGACCAAGACGCCGTCCGCCGCCGAGAAAGCGGCCCCGGACGGCCCGCTGATCCCAGCGGAAGTGTTGAGCAAGCTTGGCCGCAACATCGACGACGTGACGCTCGTCGACCGCAACGGCGCCTCCGTCGCCTGGAAAGACCTCAACGGCGCCCCGCGCGTGGTCTTCTTCGGCTTCACGCACTGCCCGGAGATCTGCCCCTCGACCATCGCCGCGCTGCAGGCCGCGCAGGCCGAGGCCGGCCCCGGCGCCGCCCCGATGCGCATCGACTTCGTCTCGATCGATCCGGCGCGCGACACGCCGGCGGCGCTGTCGAGCTATTTCTCGAGCTTCGGCCCCAACGTGCGCGGATTGACGGGCACGGACGAAGCGATCGCGAAAGTGGCGAAGGCGTTCCGCGCCTCGTACCGCAAGTCCGATCTCGGCGGCGGCGACTACACGATGGATCACACCACGATGGTCTATCTGCTCGACGCCAATGGCGCGGTGGTGGACGTCGCCACGCATGACGGGCCGCCCGAGCGCCTCGCCGCGCAAATCAAAGCGCTGACCTCGGCGCGCGCCGGCGGCTGATCACGGGGATTTCGGAAACGCCGACCGCCGCCGCCGCGGCGATCGATCAATTGCGGGCGAGTTGGGCCGTCGCGCGGGCGCGCTCGTCCTCGCATCCGCGCACCACGAACCCGACGGAGCCGACGGTTTCTTCGCCGGCCCGGCTGCGCACGCGGAAATAAAGCCGATAGCCGTGCGGCTCGAGCACCGGCAGCTCCACCTCGAACTCGCGATTGCGCGCCGCATAAGCGGAGACGTCGAGATCCTGCATGTCGCCGCGGGAATTGACGATCCGGGCCGCGACGATCGCGACCGCCTCATCGGCCTTCACCGTGACGGAGAACGGCGCGATCTCGAACACCTGGCCCTCGGTGACGCCGGCGGTGGACGTCGCGATCGCCGCCGAGGCGGCGGGCGCGCACGCGAGCGAAAGGGCCAGCGCCGAAAGCGCCGCCGCCGCATGCCGCCACACTGCCGATTGCCCCGCGCTCGTCACGGCGGCTACTCCCTGTTTTCGCCCAGGACGCGAATTTCGCGCCGGGCCTCCGCGCGCTCAGCGCAGCGCCGCACTCTTGCGCACCGCCGCGGCCAGAACGTCCGGAGCCGCATCATGATAGAGATATTGCTTCACTTCGCCCGACGGCGCCATCAGATAGATGAACGACGTGTGGTTGATGCTGTGGCCCTCTTCGCGGGGCCGCGCCGGCACGTGCTCCCGCCGCACCTGGAACGCCACGGTCACCGCGCTGAGCTGGTTGCGCGAGCCCGTCAGCACGAGCAGCGAGTTGCCGAACCGCTTCACGATCTCGGCCATCGCGGCCTGCTGCTTCAACGGATCGTGGTGGCTCGCTTCGCTGACCTGGAGCGTCGGATTGCGCGGGCGCACGGACGCGGGCGGCGGCTCGATGTCGATGAAGACCGCGCGCGCGGGCACGCCGGAGGCGCTGAGGTCCTTCGCCGCCTGTACGATCGAGGGCAACGCGACGGGGCACGTGTCCGTGCACCGGCTGTAGCCGATATAGACCAGCGTCCAGCGGCCCTTCAGGTTCTGCGAGGACACCATGCGCCCCGCCGGATCGCGCAGCACGAACGTGCCGCCGAGCGAGGACGGATCGGGCGGCGCATAGGAATGCGTCGTGTGCTCGGCCGGCGGCGCGGCCGCCGCGAGCGGGGCACCGAGGAGGCAGAACGCCGCCACGACGGCGGCCATCGCGCGGCGCATCAGGTCACCACGATCTGCGTTTGCGCGACGCCCTGGCCGCCGTTCTGGATCGCACGCGTCACCCAATCGAGGAACTCCAGCTTCGCGGTGAATACGCCGGGAAGCCGCGGTCGGATCAAAAGATCCATCCGCTGCGCCGAAACCATTTCGAAGGGCGTGTTGGCGCGGATCGTATAAGGCGCGCACCACGGCTTCTCCGGACCGCCGAGATAGTGGCCGTCGAGCGCCACGACCTGCGCGTCCATCGGCAGCGTCGTGCGCAGGATGGAGTAGCTGGCGTTGAGCAGACGGATCAGCACCGTCTGGCCGCGCTGCGCCCGCACCATCACGCGCGGATCGTTCAGGGTGTTCGGCGCGAACACGCCGCTGATGCAGAAGTACTTCGGATCGAAGCGGTTGAGGCCCACGTCCTCGCCGCACATGCCGGCGCTGTGGCCGAGCGTGCGCCAGCGCGGATCGAGATCATCCGCCACCCACATCGCCTCGACCTGATAGCTCGGGCCGCCCTCATAGATCGTGCCCGGCCCGCTCGGCGGATCGACGATCAACAGCCCGTACATGCCCATCTCGAAGTGCAGCACGGTGTTCTTGTGGCAGTGGTAGAAGAACGTGCCCGGCGTGTGCGGCCGCCACTGATAGTCGTAGGTGTCGGACACCTCGAACGAGACGTGACCGACGCCGTCGTTGAAGGTCGTCGGTTCGATCCCGTGGTGGTGGATCGTGTGCGCGTTGTTGCGCGCGTAGATCTGGGTGTGGACGAGCTGGCCCTGGCGCACGCGGATCGGCGGCGACGGCCACACCGGGCGCGGCGCAAGTTCGTCCTCGAAGCGCCAGACTTCGATGGTCTTGCCGTCCGGCGTCGGCAACTCGAGGCCGAAGCGCACGCCGCGCACGAAGCGGACGTCCGGCTCGAGGCGATCGGGCGTCGGGAGGCTGTCGACCTTGTAGGTGTTGCAGCCGAACGAGTCGAAGTTCAGGGGCGCGGTGGCGTCGAAACGGGTGCCCGCGAGAGGAAAGTCGGTCATGGGAGGAATCCGTTCTCGTCAGGCGACAGGGCGCTGCGGGCCGAGCAACTCCCAGTGGCACAAGGCCCCCTGCGGATAGTTGCCGCCGCCGGCGGTTTGGGACATTTCGGTGTGGCAGTGCATGACGTAGCGCAGCGGCCACGGCTCCTGCACGGGCGGCCAGGCTTCGCGCGGAATGTCCGGCGGAATCTCGAACGGCAGGAGCAGGTCCTTGCGATCGAGCGGCGCAAGCATCCACACGTCGCGCTCATAGACGTTGCTGCGCACGGACACGGCGCCGGCCGTCGTGTTGCCCGCCAGTTCGAAGCAGTGGTTGCCGTGGATATGCGGCGCGTGTGTGGCGAGGCCCGTGTTGATCGTGCGGATCAGCGTGGGCTGGCCGACATAGCCGGAAATCCGGACCGTCGGATCCTCATCGAGATCGAAGCCGGAGCGCCCGTTGATCGTGAAGTAGCGCGGCTTGAAGTTCGCCGCGAGCGTCGCGAGATCGACGGACTGGCGCAGCTCCACGCGCTTGTTGAGCGCCGGATCGGTCTGCGAGAACACCCACACCTTGTCACGCGCGATGTCGTTCGGGTTCCACTTGTCGCCGGCGAAGCGCGGCATCGTCCCCATCGCGTCGAACACGGCGCGCACCGCCGCGGTCTGCGAGGTTGCGCTGTAGGGCGTGGGCGAGCCCGCGAGCGTGAGACCGTTGCGCGGCGTGACGATGAACGCCCCGTGCAGGCCGACGAGGCGATAGAGCGGCGCCTGCAGCGGATCCAGATAGATGTAGGTGCCGCCGACGGGCGCGGTGAAGCGGATCTCGCGACGCTGGCCCGGCGCGATGTTGGTGGTCGTGGCGCCCGTGACGCCCGGCACCTGGAAGCGGTGCGCTTCGGGCGCGTTGTTGACGATGCGCAGCACGACCGTCTCGCCTTCGACGGCGCGCAGCACCGGCCGCGGCTCGCGCACACCCGGAGGGCCGCCGAAGAACAGCAGCATGTAGACGATCGTTCCATCGATCATCTCCACGTCCGCCGGCTCGATGAAGAGCTCGTACGTGCGCGTGGCGGTCTGCGCCTCGGCCGCGCCGAGAATGACGCTCGCGCCGCCGCCCAGCGCTCCGTATGCAAGGAATTCCCGACGATTCATGGCTTGCCCCGACGCGCCGGAAGCTTCACCTGCGGCGCCCTCGATGTGCCGCGCGACACCACGCGCAGCGTTTTCGAATGATACCGACGCGGCTTCCGCATCCCCGCGGTTTCCCCTGGCCGTCTCATCACGATCTCGAGAGAATTCGCGTGACGCGCGAGCGCCCTTAGCGCGACTCCCCTTTGGGGGTTATCGCGGACTCGGCGCCGATCGGTTGCTCCGTCGTCGGCGCATCCTCGGGTTCGTCGGCTGCGGTGGCGGTCGCATCGACCGCGCCCGTTGCGATCGCCGCGGCGGCGTCGATCGACCCCGCTTTTCCGCCGCTGAGCAGGCGCGCGATCTCGTCGGCGTCGACGCTCGTGCGCGCGCGACGCGCCGGCGCAACCTGTGCGCCCGAGACGGTGTCCACAGGGGCGTCGGCCGTGAGCGCGGGCGCGGCGGCGTCGCGACGTTCGGTGCGCGCGCCCGGCACCTGTTCGACGTCGGCGACGTGACGGTTCGACGGGGCGATCTGATCGACGCTGACCGGTTGCGCCGCCGCGAGTGGCGCACACAGCACGATCAGCGCAACGGCTGCAGGCGTACGCACCGTCACGAGCCGGTCCCCGTTTGGGTGACGCTCACGGCGCCCGGGCCGATCTGGATGATGGAGGCGCCAAGCCCGGCGCCGGTCTGCTGGGCGGTCAGCGACGCGCCGTCGCCGGCCTGCACGACCGAGAGCGCATTGCCCGCGCCCGATTGCACGAGATCGGCGGCGGTCGCGCCCTGCTGGGAAAGTTCGAGAGAATTCAATTCGCCCAATTGGGCGATCGCGGCGACGGCGCCGGTCGCGGCCTGGCGCAGCGCGACGGTGTTGCCCACGCCGGACTGCGAAATCGAAGCTGCGTGCGTCATGCCCGCCTGAGAAAGTTCAAGCTCGTTGTCGACACCTTCTTGCGCCAGTGCGGCGCGCACGTCGACGCCTTGCTGCTCGGCCGTGGCTGAAAGTTCGCGCCCGGTCTGCGTGAGTTCGAGCGTGGTTGGCGCGCCGGCATGCGCCGCGCAGGCCGCAAAGATGCCGAACGCAATCAGAGCTGGAGTTCGCATCGTCGCCTCGTGATGTGGGCGCCGGGAGGCGCCGCCTCCCGGTCCCGGGTATGCTCCGCGCGATTACTGGCGAACCGTCGCGGTGTTGTTGGAGCCGGACTGGTCGATGAACGACATGGCCGCGGCTTTGGTTTGTTCGACGTCGGCGTAGTTCAGGTCGCCGCTTTGCGCGATGGACGAGGTCATCGCACCACCCGCCTGCTTCACGAGCGCCACGTTGCCGAGGCCCGACTGTTCGATGTCCGAAGCGAGGTCGAAGCCGTCCTGGTCGACGCTGGCTTCGTTCATTTCGTTGCTCTGCGTGATGGACGAAGACACCTCGCCGGTGCTGCGCTGTTTCACGTTCGCCACGTTGACCGAGCCGCTTTGCGTGATCGACGACATTACCGAGCCATTACCACGCGAGTCTTGCGTGACCGTCGCGATGTGCTGATCGCCCGACTGCGAGATCATCGAGTCGGCGAGGTAGCCCATCTGGGTGACCGACGCCGAGTTCAGCATGTCCGCTTGAAGGATCGTCGACGACAGCGGGCCGCGGCCCGAGCTCATCTGCTCGACATACGCGACTTGCGTTTCGCCGGTTTGCTCGATCAGCGAGCTCGCTTCGACGCCCGACTGGATGACGTTCGCCGTGTGCAGCATGCCGCCTTGGCTGATGTCCGAGCTCAGAACGCCGCCCGAACGCGAGTTCTGCACGACGTCGGCGGTGTTGGATTCACCCGCTTGGCCGATCGTGGAGGACGCGTCGTAGCCGACCTGGCTGACGGTGGCCATGTTCGCGGGGCCAACGCCTTGATCGATCGTCGAGACGAGCAGCGCGGTCGCGCCCGCGCCGTTCTGATAGACCGACGCCATCTGGCCGTCATCGCTTTGGATGATCGTGGAGAACTTCTGACCGCGTTCGACCTGTTCGACGCCCGCGACGCCGGTCGTGCCGCTCTGGAAGACCTCAGAGTTGCCGCCTTGGCCGCGCTGAGCGACGTCGGCGACGTTGTCGTTTCCGGACTGGTCGATCGAGCTCGTGTTGGCGGCGATGTCGGCATTGGCCGCGTCGATGCTGGATTGAACGACCGTGGCGCCGTTGCCATCGCCGGACTGCGTGATCAGCGAACTGTTCGCCGCAACCGATCCGACGGCGCGGCCGTCGTCACGCTGGTCGACGTCGGCCGTGTTGGACGCGCCGCCTTGGTCGATCGTCGACTCCGAGCCCCAGCGGCTCATGGATTGCTCGACGGAAGCGGTGTTCGCGTCCATCGACTGGGTGATCGAGCTGTTGTTGCTCGGGCCAGCGGCATACGCCGAACCGGCCATGACCGCGAGCGCCGACGCGCCTGCAAGAAGAATCCGCACCATGTTACTCCCCTTTCGCACCAGCCAACGCGGGCGCCTCAGTAGGAACCCCGGCGCGAAACGGAGGTCTCGCATTTTAATCCGGGTCCAGATTATGTTTTCCTGCATTTTGTTCTGGCTGTCGCCCGCTTGCCCTCATTGAGCGAGAAGAATTTTCAGGCTTCACTTGCCCGGTGCTGCAGCCGGCGCGCCGCCGGACGTCTTCGTCGCCTTCGCCGCCGGCGCGGGCGCCGAACCGGTCGCGACGGCCGTGGGCTTACGGACGATCTTCGGCGCATCGGACAGCCGCGTCGCCGCCTTCGCCGAGAAGATCCCGCCGCGCTCCCTGTCGTACTCGTCGAGCAGCGACTTGGCCGCGGCCGGGTTGGCGAAGCGCCAGAAGCCGAGCTGGGCGCCCTCGAGCACGAGCGAATGCACGGCCTTTTCGATCGCCTGTTGCAAGGCGACCTGGTCCGGCTCGTTCGTGGTCACGCCAGCTTCGGCCTCGAGCAGTTCGCGGAACGCCACGTAGCGGAACGCATTGGCGTTGACGCCGATCGAGGCCACGGTCTTTTTCGCGACGACCGTGGTGAGGACTTCACCGGTCTTCACCGAGACGGCCCGGAGATAGACGGTCACCGTGTCCTGACGATATTCCGTCGAGGCGCCGATACCGAGATACCGCGCGCCGGCGCCGCCGGAGACGGTATTGTTGTCGTAGCCGATCACGCCGCCTTCGAGCAGCACGCCGGCAAACATCAGCGACGGCAGCGCGTCAGGATTGACCTGCTCTTCGCCGAGATAGCGTTGGCGCATCTCGCGGATGATCTGGCGCTCCTTCAGCAGGTTGTCGAGGCGCTCGCGCTCCATCACCTGGAACCAGCTGCGATCGCCCGCGTCCTGCAGCGCCTTTACGAGGATCGACGTCGCGCCTTGCGACACCACGCGCGAGAGCGACTGCGTCGTCTCACCGCCGCGGAACTGGCCCGTCTGGTCCTGGAAGTTGTAGACGGCGACGGTCAGGCGTTGCGCCGGCGCCGGCAGATCGAGCAGTTCGCGTTGCGACGCCGTCGTGGCCGCTACGGTCGGCGCCTGCGACACGACCGAATAGGGCTTCGACGTCGCACAGGCGGAAAGCGCCAAGGCCGCGGTCGCGGAAAGAAGAAGCTTGCGCATCATGGTTTACCCCACCGGCGCTTTGGGAATTTCGACGACGGTCGTCGAGCCGGCGGCGGCGTCGATGATCGTCAAGCGGATCGTGTCGGTCTGGGTCTCCCACTGGACCGTCTGCGAGCCATAGACGATGCGGCCGGTCGGCTGTGCATTGTCGCCGAGGATGGCGTCGCTCACCTGCCCGGCCAGCGCCGACAACAGACGCGACTGCAGAAGACGCACGAACTGCTCCGACTGCGTTTCCTTCGCGGTCGCGGGGCGTTCGTTGTCGTTCTGGGCGTTGGCGACGCCGAGAAGATGGCTCGAATTGAAGGGGTTCCCGCCGAACGAGGGATTGACGAACTTGAACGTCATTTCGTCGGCGTGCGCGACCCCAAAGGTTGCGGCGGCGGCGCCGGCCACGAGGAACGTGCGGGCGATCCGGCCGGGTACGACGGCGGCGCCGGCGGCGCTGGTCTGTTTGTCTGGCTCTTTCACGTCCTGCTCCTTCAAGGGCGCGCCGTTGCGGGACACGCCCAAGAAGAAGAGCAAAAGACGCGCCGTCAGCGCTTGGCGGGGGCCTCGCAGCTTTCGCAGGAAAGCGACCCGATTTCGAACAGCACCTGGCGCTCGGCGACGGACACGTCCCGCTCCGCGCGCGCCAAGGCGAGGCGGGCGTTCAGCAGCGATTGCTCCTGATCCAGCACTTCGAACACGGAGCGCAGGCCGTTTTCCTGCTCGCGCTTCACGCCCTTGACGGCGAGTTCGGCGGCGGCGACCTCCTCGTTCGCGCTGTCACGCGCGATACGGGCGGCGTCGAGCGCCACCCAGGCGTTCGTGACGCCCTCTTCGATCTGGCGCAGCGTGTAGGCCAGATCGAGACGCGCCGCGCTGCGCAACGCGCGCTGCTGCTGGGTGCGGGCGCGCACGGCGCCGCCCGAAAACACCGGAATCGTCAGGCGCACCGCGACGCTGTCATCGATGATGCGGTCAGCCTGCGGGGTGTTGAAGCCGTTGTCGAAGAAGCTCGAGGCTTCAAGCGTGACGCGCGGACCGCCGCCCGAGCGGGCGAAGTCGACCGCGGCCTCCGCGGCGCGCACCTGCTGGCGCGCGCTTTCGGCGGCCTGGCGGTTGCGGGCGGCGATGGCGTAGGCCTCGTCGAGGGTCTGCGGCAGCGTCGTCGGGCTTTCCGTAGGCGGAAGGTCGCCCGGCGGGCGCCCCACGATCCGGATGAAGGCGCGCTCGGCGGCGACCACGTCGGCCCGCGCGCGGGCGACCTGGGCGCGGGACTGCGCGATGCGCGCATCGGCCTGCGCCACGTCCGTGACGGTGAGGAAGCCGCGTTTTTGGTTAGCGGCGACGTAACGTTTCTGGGCTTCCAGGTTTTCCTGGGTGGCGACCTGGGCCGTGAGCGCCGCACGCGCCTGGCGCACGTCCGCATAGGCGCGGACCGTCTGCAAGAGGAGCTGGCTCGAGGCTTCGCGGTAAAGGGCGGCGTCGGCGCGATAGTCTGCGCGCGCCTGGGTCACGGCCGAACGGACACGGCCGGAGCTATAAAGCACCTGTTGCACCGAGCCGCCGCCGCGCCAAGTTTCGCGGTCCTGCGAGCCGGTCAGCCGGCGGGACGGGTCGTCGCGCTCGAAACGCTCGGCGGTCACGGAGCCGACGATCTGGGGAAAGGCGTCCGCCACGGCGATCGGGATGCCCTGGCGTTTCGCTTCGAGACGGGCCTTGCGGGCCGCAAGATCGGGATTGGTGCCCAAAGCGTCGCTCAGGGCCCGGTCCAGCGTGTCGGGTTCGGCATAAGCCGGTCGCGCCGAAGTGGCTGCGAACAGGGCCAGCAGGCTCGCGAAAGCGAGCATGCTTCGGGTTTTTCCGTACTGGGCCACGCTCAGAGCTCCCCTACCTGCGCCTTTGGCGCACGAGATGACGCGAAACCCGTGCAAGTTTCACGCCCCCTCCCCCCCTCGGGGTAAAGTTCCAAAACCTCGTCCCGAAACGGGACACGCCCGCGGAGCCGGGGCTCCGCGGGCGCGCCTCATGTTTATACGGGTCCGGAGCTTACCCGAGGATGAAGTCGCTCGTACCGGCCAGCGCCGCCACGGCGACGCCCTGGACGATGATGGTGTCGACGCCATCGATCCGGACGACCGTGTTGGTCCCCTGGGCCACCAGCGACACCCGCGCCGCGAAGGTCGCTGCGGTGATGCCGAAGGCCGAGATGTCGAGACGGTCTTGACCCGCGCCCGAGGCGCCGAAGCCCTGAACCGTATCGAGTCCGCCGCCCGGGCCGAAGACGACGATGTCGTTGCCCGTGCCGAGGATCAGGGTGTCGTTGCCGACACCGCCGATCAGGACGTCATCGCCGCCGCCGCCGTTCAGCGTATCGGCGCCGACACCGCCTTCGAGACGGTCGTTGCCGCCCTGGCCCAGCAGCGTGTCGTTGCCGGCGCCGCCGAAGATGCGGTTGTCGAGACCGTTGCCCGTGCCGTTGAAGGCGCCCGCGCCGATGAAGAACAGGTCTTCAACGTTGGGGTCGAGGGCGAAGGTGTTGGCCGTCGAGTACACCGTGTCGACGCCAGCGCCCGTGGTCTCGGTGATGTTGTCGGTCTGGCTGTCGACGAAATAGGTGTCGTTGCCAGCCCCGCCGATCAGCGTGTCGTTGCCGGCGCCGCCATCCAGCACGTCGTTGCCCGTCCCGCCGGTGATGCGGTTGTTGAGCGCGTTGCCCGTGCCCGAGAACGCAGCCGTCCCCGTGTAGAGCAGGTTCTCGACGTTGGCCCCCAGCGTGTAGCTCGCGAGCGTGGTCTGAACGATATCCGTGCCCGAGCCGACGGTGTTGGCCTCGACGACCACGTCGCCGACGTCGTCGACAATGTAGGTGTCGTTGCCGTCGCCGCCGATCATGCGGTCGGCGCCCGTACCGCCGTCGAGCGTGTCCGCGCCGGCGCCGCCGTCGAGGACGTCGTCGCCAGCCAGGCCGTTGAGGCGGTCGGACGAGCCGAGGCCGTAGATCACGTCGTCGCCAGCCGTGCCGTTGATCGTGTCGGCGTTCGCCGTGCCGTTGATGAGATCACCGACCACGCCCGTCGGCTGCGAGAACAGCGTTTCGACGAAGCCGAAGGGATCCGTGTAGGTCGCGGAGACGCGCAAGAAGCCGTTCACGTGCGCCTGGGTCGGCGTGAAGCTGACCGTCGTCGCGCCCGTGATGTTCGTCCAGGTCGTGCCGTTCGTGGAGAACTGCCACTGGTACGTCACCGGAATGGCGCCCGCCGCCAGGAGCGTGTCCGGGTCAAGCAGGTTGTTCGACGCCGTGATCGTCTGCCCTTCCGTCGGCATCATGTCCGAGATGCGCACCACGCCCACCGGCGCGTCGTTGATATTGCGCACCGGCGCGCTCGGCGCGGAGTACACCGTCTCGATCACGCCGTTGGCGTCCTGATAGACGATCCGCGCCCGGATGCGCAGGCCAACTTCGGCGTCGCCCGGCGAGAACACCGGACCGGAGACGACGGTCGCTTCATCGGCGCCCTCGATCACGATGTCGGTGAACACGCCCGTGCCCGGATCCTCTTCGACCTGCCAGAAGATCGACAGCGGCCCCGTGATGGCGCCCGTCGGGTTCGCCGTGGAGACGTTGTCGAGGTCGGCGACCGTCGCCAGCGACACCGTGATCGCCTGATCTTCGATCGGTGAGAGCGTCGACAGCGTGGCGAGGCCGTTCGGCCCCGTGTTTTCAACGGACGCGATCGTGATCAGCTGATCCGCGAACTGCAGGCGCTCGATGTTGCGGAGCTTGTCCACCCCGTCGATGCCGATGCCGCCGGCCCCATCGGTGTGGCGCACGGTGATGAAGCCGTCGCCATCAAGGTCGGCCGCCGGGATCAGCGACGTCGCGCCCTCGATGTCGTACTCGGCCAAGTTGCCGCTGAAGATCGCGGTGTCGACGTCGTCGGCGACGGAGCGATCAACGATCTCGCGCACGATCTCAAGCTGCTTCGCCTTGATCGCGCCGTTCATCAGCTCCGTGCGGATTTCGGTGATGCTCTTGATGCGCATGATCTCTTCGGACGGATCCGTGAGAGACCGAACGCTGATCGAAACCGAGAGGTGCTGGTCGCCGTCGATGATGTCGTCGCCGCCGCGGCCCTCGATCACGTCGCTGCCGGCGCCACCGAGGATGATGTTGCCGCGGTTGAAGAACGTGACGCCTTCGCCGAGCAACTCCTGCAGGCCGGAGATGATGGCGATCGTGTCGGCGTCGACGGCGTGGTCCGTGCCCATCGTCGTCGAGTCGGCGCTGTCGCCGCGCAGGATGTCGGACTTCGAGGAGCCCGACAGACCTTCCACGAGGTCATAGCGGTCGCCCAGGCCGCCCGGCGAACCGGGCACCGGCGGCGGATCGAACACGCGCAGGTTCATGTCGGCTTCGATGCCGAACGGATCGTTCTCGTGGCTCACCCAGTCGAAGCCGAGCATGCCTTCGAAGCGGTCCGTCCCGGTGCCGCCGACCATGATGTCGTCGCCCGACTCGGAGTCGAAGTCCGCGTCGCCGCCGGTGTTGATCATGACGTCGGAGCCGCCGCGCGGGTTGGCCGGGCCGACCTTGAACGGGAGGGACTGCACGAGGTCGCCGTTGTCGCCGGCCAGGAGGCCAACGCCGCCGCCGCTTTCGAGCCAGTCGTCGCCCATGCCGGCGAACACCGCGAAGTCACCCGAACCGCCGACGATGAAGTCGCGGCCTTCGCCCGAGATCGTTTCCTTGATGTCGCCGCCGTTAAAGACGACGTCGTCGCCGTCGTGGGTGATGATGAGATCGATGCCGACGCCCGCGTTGACGACGTCGTCGCCCGCGCCGGAGCGGATTTCTTCATCGCCGAACAGGTCGGTGATGATGTCGTCGCCCGCGCCGCCGAAGAGTAGGTCGTTGCCGGCGCCGCCTTCGATGCGGTCGTCGCCGCCGTCACCCCAAATGGTGTCGTCGCCGTCATCCGCGATCAGCGTGTCGTTGCCTTCGGAGCCGCCGAGCGTGACGTGCTCGCCGCCGCGGAAGCGGATGTAGGTGGTTTCGACGGCGACCGTGTTCGGATCGTCGCGCTCGACCTTCGGCGTCAGCAGTTGCGTGATCGCGTTGTCGAACTCGGGATCATCACGGCCATCGAGGCCGAGGCCGGTGTGCTGGACGGACTGATCCACTTCGAGCGTGAAGTCCGCCATCTTGAAGGCGTTGCCCGAGAGGTGCTTGGCGTCCGTGTTCAGCGCGATGATGCTGGAGAACTTGTTGTTCTCGAGTTCTTCCGCGAAGTTCAGGTTCGCCGTCCGCGCCAAGTAGTAGAACCGGTCCGCGCTTTGCAGCGCCTCCATCTGCGCTTCGAAGACGAAGTTGAAGGTCGAGCCGAGCAGGCCGCCGAAGGGCATCTGGCGCTCGGCGAGACCGCCGATCCAGAAGTCGACATTGTCCAGGCCCGTGATCGTGACGCCGTTGGCCTGGTTGGCCCAGGCGCCCGTCGACGTCAGGAACTGCACGCGGTCAGTGGGCGCGCCGGCGCCGCCGAACACCAGCAGCATCGCCGCGTCCCGCTTCGCCGCGGCGGTGTCCGCCGCGAGGATCGTTTCGTGCAGGCCGTAGGCCGCGATGAAGTTGATGATCGAGGACGGGTTCTTGAGCGAGCCCGCGAAATCGACCCAGCTCGTGTAGGGTTTCAGCTGCGTATCGCCGGTTCCGGCGAAGAATTCGCGCCGGGCCTGGTTGAGGCTCGGCACGCCGGTTTCACGGCCACGCGCGATGTTGATCGCGCCGAGGTCGAGCGGCAGGCCGACGAGGTTGTTGCGCAGCGCGCCCGTGATGAACTCGTCGATCTCGTTGCCGGCCTGACGCGTCATGCCGCGCACGATGTCGCCGGCGGCGATGCGCGCGTCGATCGTGCCGTTGCCGTTGAAGGCGATCGGATTGAGGAACGCCTCGATGAGGCCCATCGACGACTGCGTGGAGAAGTCGGCGTTGGCGAGGTCAACCGTCTCGGTCAGCAGCGAGTGGCCGAAGCGGTACACGACGTGCGCGAATTCGGCGACGATCGCGGGATTGAGGTCGCGGTTGTACGCCGCGAACGCATCGATGTTCGGCGAAATGAAACGGCCGAACTCTTCGAACACGAGGTGCTGGTACTGCATCTCGTTGCCGAAACGGGCGAACTGGAACAGACGCTCGCCGTTCCACTCCTCGCCCGTGATGACCCCGTCCGCGAGCGGATCGCGGCCGAGGACGTTCGCCGGCAGAAGGAACTCACGAACGAACGCCACGTCCGCATCCGTGCGGTTCGGGTCGGCGAGAATGCCGGTGACGACGTCCTTCACGTGCTGAACAAGGCGGTTGTGCTCCGAGTGGAACACCTGGTGCACCGCGGTGAGGCCGATGTTCTCGTTGCCGCGGCCGTCGCCGGTGATGAAGTGCTTGTCGAGCAGTTCGTTGTCGTACTGTCCGCGCGCTACCGTGCCGGGCGCGTTCACCGCGTCATCGGCGTCGGCCACCTTGCCGCCCGACGGGCTCGCGGCATGCGCGATGTCGTCGAGGAAGGCGTGGCCCGTACGCACCGCAAGCGACGCGTCGATCGGGTTCGTCGGCGTGCCCGACGCGAGGCCGTTGTTGTCCGGATCGTAGACGGGGTGGCCGCGGAACTCGGGGCGCAGGACGATCTGCGCGAAGCCGGTGGCCGGATCAGGAATGAAATTGCCGTACTCGTCCGTCGCCAGCAGCGGGCAGTTCAGCACGTCCTGGTCGTCGAGCTGGATGCCGAGATACGTGGCGGCCGCCGCCTTCACGTCGGCCCAGGTGGCGATGGCGCCGTTGACGCCGTCGAGCAGCTTGCCGGTGGCCAGCGTCTTGCCGTTCACCGTGTGGTACTCGCGGTGGAAGACCTGGTGCGAGGCGTGCGACGTGTAGGTCTGGTTCTGGTCGATCCAAGGCGTCGTCTGGTTGTTGTTGTAGCGGATGTCGTCGGCCGTGCCGACGATGCCGTCTTGGCCGGCGTCGATCCAGACGTTGGACGCGCGCGTCAGCAGCATGAAGTTCATGCCGTCGTCGGCCGTGTAGGGAATCAGGTCAGCGCCCGCGTTAAAGAGCGGATCGTCCGCCTTCAGCGCGATGTAGACCGTGCCCGAGCCGCCCTTGTTCACCAGGTCAAGGCCGTGGTCGAAGAACTGGCCGAACAGCGTGAACCACGAGTTGAAGCCCTGCGACAGGCCCTCGTCCGGCGCGGTGTTGCGGATGAACAGGTCGGCGATCGGTCCGCCGGTCGTGAGGTCGTAGCCCGCCGCCTCGACCGCGGCCGGGTTGTTCGTCGACTGGTCGGAGATGAGGTTCGAGATCAGGCGCGGCTGGCTGTCCCAGACGATGCTGTTGGCGCCGACGGACGCGTAGCTCGTCGGCGTGCCGACAGGCGGGCCGAACCGCGACGGGACGTTCACCGCCTCGGCGTCGCGGTAGTACGAGCTCAGCAGGCGCGGGAACGTCTGGTCCGACGCGCCCCAGGTTTCACGGCCCGTGATCAGGTTGTTGAAGGTGCCGTTCACCGTCCGCAGACCCCACGGCAGGATGGGGTTGGGGATCAGGTCTTTGAGAGCGACTTCGTCGCCGTTGCCGATGATCCCATCGGCGCCCTTGGCATGCATCTCGGCGATTTTGATCTGCGCGAGGATGAACTCGAGGTCGCTGCGGACATACTTAACCATTTGATCCCCCTGGGGAATAAAGACGACCACAGCGCGTTGTTACCTGCGCGGGGTGCCGTCCAGCCTTCGACTGGGGATCAGCGTCTCAGAATGGCGCTCACTATCAATTGAACTCACCCTGGAGGACCCGGGGCGGGACAAAAGACACGTGCTTGGGGAAAATTCACCGACGGATAAAATATAAAAAACCTGCCAGCCCTGCATCGATGCCGCGGCCGGCGCGATGGGGCTACACACAAGCGCGTGATTCAGGATCAAAGTCGGTCACACCGGCTTGATCACGACCGGCGCGAAGGCGATCTCGCCCACGCTGCGGACGCTACCGCTCGCAAGGCAGGCGGATCCGATCGGCGTCGACGACGCTGGAACTTAAGACGGAAATCAGGAGGCGCGGCGGCCGCCGCGGGTCAGCGCAGCCAGCCCCAGCCGAACGTCTTGTCGCGACCAGGCGGGCCGAGATCGACCGCCTCGGCGCGCAGTTGCGTCAGCACGCGCGCGGCGTCGTCCGGCGACTGGTTGTGGAGCCGGCGCGCCACCTCGGCGGCGACGGTCGGGGCGGCAAAGGACGTCCCCGAGACCTTTTGCGGGCCAGCCACGGGCACGTGAACGCCAAGCGCCGCAAAGGAGATGTAGTCGCCACGATTGGCGCGGCGGTAGATGCGCCCCTGCCCGTCCACCGCGGTGACGCCCACCACGCCGCCATAGGCCGCGGGGTAGCTGGGCGGGGCGCTGGGCCCCTCGTTGCCGGCGGCGGCGACGATCACCACGCCCCGCGCGATCGCGGCCTTGATGACCTTTTCCAGAACCGGGTTGTCCGGGCCTTGGATGCTGATGTTGATGACCGGCGCCCCTCGCTCGACCAGCCAGTCGACAGCCGCGGCCGTCGCCTCGGCCGTGGCGTACAGGGCGCCCGAAGCGTCGGTGGCGAATACGTCGGCGGCGTCGATCGAAACGCCCGAATTGGCCGCAATGACCGCCACCGTCGAACCGTGCGGACGGGGCGTGTAGGCGCCGCCGGTAAAGGAGCGGGTCGAGAGCACCGCGCGCTGGAGGCCAAGGCCCTCGACGTCCACGCCCGTATCGATGATCCCCATGCGGCCCTTGCCGGAGGCGGCCGCCTTGGCCCGGGCCGGACGATAAGCCCCGACATCTCCGGCCGAGGGGCGGAAGACGTGATTGGGGGCGACGGTGGCCTCCGGAGCCGCCGATTTCAGCCGCTCCAGCGTCGTCTCGACGCTTTCCCCTTCGCGGACGCGCACGCGCGCGATGGTTTCCCCCGAGGTCGACAACTGCTTGGTTTCGATGACGTCGAACCCGCGCGCCTTGGCGGCCTCGATCATGTCGGACTTGCCGACGAACAGGACCTCGTCGCTGCGCCGCTCGCGGCCGTTCACGTCGCGCTCGATCGCCGCATCGGCCTGGTGGACCGCCGGGGCGGCCGCGCCGGATTGGCCGGACGCGGTCGTCGACGACGTCCCGCCCTGGCCGGAGCCCTTTCCAGAGCCGTCCTCACCGGACCCACCGCCACTGGAGCCGCTGCCGCCGGAGCTGCCGCCGCCGGATCCCGATTGGTCGCTTTCGGATTTACCGGAACCGGACTTTCCGTCGTCCGATTTCGCCTGATCGCCCTTGTCGCCCGAGCCGCCGCCATCGGATTTCGAGGATCCGCCGCCGTCGCTTTTGTCGCGCTCGCGCTCGACCTTTTCCCGCTCCTTGCGCTCGCGCTCCTGGTCTTTCGCCTCGCGGTTGCGCTCGTCGGAGGGGCTTGCCCGCTCCGTTTTGTCGCGGTCTTTGCTGTCAGAGTCCGAATGAGCATACGCCTGAAAGGCGAAAGTCATCGTCATTGCGACGATTAAGCCAATTCCAAGACGATGCTTCGATTTCATGGCGACACCATTTAGGAGGTGTAGACTAGCCCAATCGACGGTTGTTGGGAATAATGTTCGCCTGTTTCACGTTCTCGAACCAAGGCGGGCGGACGTGCCTAAGTTTCGCAGTGAACTTATCGAGCTTCTGCCCCGCCTGCGGCGCTTTGCAATGGCGCTCGCCAACTCGAGTGCGGATGCGGACGACCTCGTCCAGTCCGCCGTCGAGCGGGCGCTGAAGCACCAGCGCAGCTGGAAAGAGGGAACGAGGCTCGACTCCTGGATGTACAAGATCGTCCAGAACCTGTGGATCGACGAGGTCCGTTCGCGCCGTCGGCGCGCGGACCCGATCGAGGCCGCCGCCCAGATCGTGGGCGAGGACGGGCGCGACGTGACGTCCGTCCGGATCGACCTCGCCGCGGCCAAGCGGGCGATGGCCGCGCTCCCGGAAGAGCAACGACTTGTTCTCACTTTGGTGGTTCTTGACGGCATGAGCTACCAGGACGCCGCCGACACTCTGGATGTGCCGATCGGCACGATCATGAGCCGCCTGGCGCGCGCCCGGACCGCGATCGCCAGCCGCCTCTCCTCCGAACTTCCGCAGAAGGCGCAGAAGCAATGGTCGAACTGAACGACGAAGTTCTGAGCGCCTATGTCGATGGCGAACTCGACGCGCAGACGCGCGCCGCCGTCACGACCATCGCCGCCGGCAATCCCGCCGTCCGCCGCCGGATCGAGGAGCTGCGCGAGGCCGACGAGGCCCTGCGCGCCGCCTTCCCTCTGGAGCCGGCTTCGGACGAGGACATCGCCCGCGTCCGCAACAGCGCCGTGGTGGCGTTCCCGAAATCGCCCGTGAAAGCCAAGGCCCAATGGCCGGCCTTCGCCGCAACCGCGATCGCCGCCGCGCTCGCCGGCTTCGTCGTCGCCACCCCCATGATGACGACCATGGCCGCGCGCACTGGCGCTGATCCTCTGGCCGTCACCGGCGCGCTCGGCGCCGCGCTCGACTCCCGCCCGAGCGGCGCGGTCGTCGATGGCGCGCGGATCGTCATGACGCTGAAGACGGCCGACGGCCAGGTGTGTCGCGAGTTCAAGCGCGACGCCGGCGCCGTCGCCCAGCACGCCCTCGCCTGCCGCGGGGCCTCGGGCTGGACGCTCGCCGCGCTCAGCCAGACGCCGAAGGCGGAAGGCTACGCCACAGCCAGCGGTGACGACGCCATCGACGCCACCCTCGACCGCATGGGCGCCGTCGCGCTCGAAGCCGACGAGGAAGCCGCCCTGCTCAAGAGCGGCTGGCGGCGCTGAGCCGCGGTTTCGGCGGACTTCCCACCATCCTGATGCCCGCATCGAGATAACGCGGTCGTGAGCGCGCCATGGCGCGCCGACGCGGAATAGACCGCTTTCGCCTGCGTTGTCCTTCCAAGCGCCGGAACGTGCGCGTGGAGGACCGCCTTGACTCTCAACCTGGAAGAGCCGCCCCGCGGCGTTTGGCGCGCGCCGATCTGGATCGCGATGATCGGGCTTTGCCTGAGCTTCTGGCTCGCCGTTGCGGCGGCGCTGTCCGGCTGACGCGCGCGCTGCACATGGCCGCCGGCTGACGAGGCCGGCGATGAAAAAGATAAGGGCCGCGTCTTTCGACGCGGCCCTTCTTTCATGCCCGACTGGCCTTAGACCGCCAGGATGAAGTCCGTGATGTCGATGGCGCCCACGCCGGCGCCGTTGATCACGATCTGGTCTGCGCCGATCGTCACGGTCGTCGTCGTTCCAACCACCGAGAGCGTGACGTTCGCCGCAAAAGTCGCCGCGGTGATGCCGTAGGCGCTGATGTCGAGGAAGTCCTGGCCGCCGGTCGGGTTGAAGTCGAAGTCCGTGATCGTATCGCGGCCCGAGCCGGCCGAGAACACGAACACGTCCCGGCCCGCGGTGCCGCCGCCCGAGAGCGTGTCGTTCCCCGCGCCGCCGACGAGCGTGTCATCGCCCGCGCCGCCGCTGAGATTGTCGGCGCCCCCGAGACCGAAGAGCGTGTCGTTGCCGCCATTGCCTTGCAGCACGTCGGCCCCGGCGCCCCCGGTGATGGAGTTGTTGAGCGTGTTGCCCGCGCCGTTGAACGTCCCAGCGCCGGTGTAGATGAGGTTCTCCAGGTTCGCGCCCAGCGTGAACGAGGCGAGGCTGGTGCGGACGGTGTCCGTGCCCTCCCCGGCGTTCTCGGTGATCGTGATCCCGGCCCGCCCGATGATGAACGTGTCATCGCCGAGACCGCCAAGCAGCGTGTCCGCGCCCGCCGTGCCGCCATCGAGCGTGTCGTTGCCGGCCCCGCCGTTGAGGACGTTGGCGTTGCCGTCACCGGTGATCGTGTCGTTCCCCGATCCGCCCGTGACGTTCTCGATGGTGTTGAGCGTGTCGGTTCCGGTTTGCGCGCTGGACGCCGTGCCGCTGGCGAGATTGACGATCGCGTCCGCCGTCGTGTTGACAAGGGAGTACGTGTCGGTGCCTGCGCCGCCGGTGTAGCTGTCGTTGCCGTCATTGACGGAGGCGAGGATCGTGTCGTTCCCCGCGCCACCATTGACGAGATCGTTGCCGCCGAGCGCGGTGATGACGTCGGCGCCGCCATTGCCGTTCAACGTGTCGGCGAAGGCGGTGCCGGTGATCGTTTCGTTCGCGTTGGTGCCGTTGAAGGTGATCCCGACGCCGCCGCTGACCGGCGCCGTGTCCGCGCTGGTCGACGTGTTGGCGAAGGCCTGACCATCCGTGTACGTCGCGACCGCCCGCACCGCGAAGCCGACTTCGCCGGCGGTGAGCACGTACGTTGCGCCCGTGCCGATCTGCGTCGTGCCGCGGAACCAGGCGATGGTGAGACCCGTCGCCGGGCCGCCGTCCGGATCCGCGCCGAGCGTCGCCGTCAGCGTCTGCCCGACCGCCGCCGTACCCGTGACCGTCAGCGGCGCCACGCCGTTGTTGACCGCGGCAACCACTGCGGTGGCCGCCGACGGCGCGGTGACGCGGAAGCCTTGGGCGTCGGTGTACGTGATCGAGACGCTGTAGGCCGCGCCCGCATCCGTGGCGCCGAGCGCTAGGGTCGAGGCCGTGGCCCCCGCGATCGCCGTGGCGCCGCGGAACCATTGGTAGACGACGTTGGTGGGCGGGCCGCCGTCGGGATCGGCGCCGAGCACCGCCGTCAGGGTCTGGCCTTCCGCCGCCGTGCCCGTGATCGACGCGATGGCGTTGCCGTCATTGACCGCGGTGATGACCGCGGACGTTGCGCTGGGCGCTTCGGCAAAGCCCTGGGCGTCCGTGTACGACGCGCGCGCCGTGATCGCGGAACCGACATCCGCCGCCGAAAGCGTGTAGGTGTCGCCCGTGCCGACGAGCGTCGCGCCACGGAACCACTGGACGACCGGGACAGATCCCGCTCCGTCCGGATCGGGGCCGACCGCGGCGGTGAGCACACCGTGCTCGTCCGTCGCGCCGGTGATCGTGACGGTCGCCGTGCCGTCATTGACGGCGACGACGGGTGCGGTGGCCGCGCTGATCGGAGACGCCGCGAAGCCTTGGCCGTCGGTGTAGTCCGCCTGGGCCTGGAACGACGCGCCGATGTCGGCCGCGGACAACGTATACGTCGCCCCCGTCTGACCCGTGTCGACGCCATCCTTGAACCAATGGATCACCGGCGCCGTGCCGGCTCCATCCGGATCCGGACCAACGACCGCGGTCAACGTGCCGTGCTCGGTGAGCGCACCCGTGATGGTCACGGTGGACTCGCCGTTGTTGACCGCGGCCACGGGGCCAACGCCCAGGCTCGTCACGGGCACGATGAAGCCCTGACCATCCTTGTAGGTCACCTCGACGGTGATCGTGGAGCCGGCGTCCGTCGGAGCGACCGTGTAGGTGGCGCCCGTCTGGCCGACGAGGGCCGCGCCGTCCTTGAACCACTGGTAGGTGAGCTGGCTCGTCACGCCATCCGGATCGACGCCGAGCGTCGCCGTCAGCGTTTCGCCCTCCTGCGCGAGCCCGGTAATGGAGGCCGGCGCCTGGCCGTCGTCGATCGCGATGATGACCGGCGAAGCGGCCGTCGGCGACTCGGCGAAGCCCTTGGCGTCGACATAGTTGGCCTTCGCGGTGATCGCGAAGCCGACGTCAGCCGCGGAGAGCGTGTAGGTCGCGCCGTTTCCGACGACCGAGCCGTTGCGCAGCCATTGGAACGTCGGCGCCGTGCCAGCGCCGTCCGGATCCGCGCCCACGGTCGCCGTGAGCGTGCCGTGCTCGTCGGCCGTTCCGGTGATCGTGACCGTCGCCGCGCCCGCGTTGAACGCCGTGACGTTCGTCGTCGGCGCGCTCGTCACGGTCGCCGCGAAGCCTTTGGCGTCGGTGTACGAGACCTGCACGGCAATCGCGTGGGCCACGTCGGCGGCGGTGAGCGTGTAGGTCGGGCCGGTGGCGGTCGGGATCGGCGCGCCGTCACGCAGCCAGGTGTAGACCGGCGGCGTGCCGGGTCCGTCCGGGTCCGGGCCGAGCGTCGACGTCAGCACTTGCCCCTCGACCGGCGTGCCGGAGAGGAACAGCGTCGAGACGCCGGTGTCGGCGAGCGACGCCTGCACCGTGACCGAAACGGCCGCCGTGGCCGTGCCGCCCGAGCCGTCCGTCACGCCGTAGGTGAAGGAGGCAGGTCCTGCGTAGCCCGCCGCCGGCGTGAACGTCAGCGTCTGGTTGGCGTTGACCACGACCGTGCCGTTCGCGACCGCGATCGGGGCTGCGCCCACCGCGACGCCGTTGATCGACGTGATCGTCAGCGTCTGGCCGGCGTTCGGGTCGGTGTCGTTGGCGAGCACCTTGATGATGACGCTCTGGTTTTGCAGCGTCGTCGCGGTGTCGGCCACCACCGTCGGGGCCGTGTTGATGTTCGTCACGCCGGCCGTCACCAGCGCCGCGCCGGTGCGCGTGGCGCCGTCGGGGAGCTTGGAGAGCAGCGTGCCCATCGACACCCGCATCCCGTCGAACTGCAGCTGATCCGCGGCGTCGACGTTGATGATCGTCTGCTTGTCGCCGGCGTCGGAGATCGTGATCGTCGTGCCCACGCGGTTGAACGAGTAGGTCGAGAACACGCCGTGGATGACGATCGTGTCGGCCCCGCCGCCGCCGTCATAGGTGTTGTTGCCCTGCTGACCATCGAGCACGTTGGCGTTGGCGTCGCCGATGAGCAGATCGTTGCCGAAGCCGCCCGTCGCGTTCTCGATGTCGTGCGTGAGGCTCACGGTCACGCCCGCACCGCCCACGGCCGGATCGGGCACGAGCGCGCCGATGACATCTTCCAGAATGAACGTGCCGAGATTGGCGCGATCGCTGCTGACGATGCCGGTCGCCAGGTTGATGACGAAGTTCCCGAACTCGGCCTGATAGGAGATCGTGTCGGTCCCCGCGCCGCCGGAGATGATGTCCGCGCCCGGGTTCGAGTTGATCACGACCGCGCTGACGCCCGCCGCGGCGAGGCCCGCCGCGAGGGCGCGCGCGTTCTTGGGATCGGCGTCGGCCGGATCGCCACGCCCGCCCCAAAGGAGGTCGTCGCCGGCCTCGCCTTCGAGAACGTCCTGGCCAGTGCCGCCGAGGATCTGGTCGTTGCCGGCGCCGCCATGGCCGATATCGTTGCCCGAGCCGAGGCTGATGAGATCGTTGCCGAGGCCGCCCCACAGCTCGTCATCGAGCGCGCGGCCGTCCATCGCGTCATCGCCCACGGTGCCGACGATCGAGTCGCGCGGCGCGCCGTTGCGCGGGCCGATGAGCAGCTCGCCCGGCTGACGCAGATCGAGATACTGGACGCTGACGTCGGCGCCGTCCTGGTAGCCGACGACGATGCGCTGATCGTCGACGACGTGGGTGTTGTGCGTTCCCGGAATGCCGGACGTCGGATCGCCCACGATCGCCAGCTGACCGACGCTTCCGCCCGTCATGTTGAAGCGCTGACCGACGATGCCGGTCGGCGTCTCCCACGACACGAAGAAGCCGTCTTCGAGCAGGCCCGGCGTGAGGTTCGTCGACGCCACCTGGAAGTGCGTCGTCGCCGGAAGGCCCGTCGCGAACGTGAGGACCGGCGACGGCGCCCAGGCCGCGCCCGCTCCCGTGAAGATCTGGCCCTGGATCGAGATCCCGCCGGCGCCATTGGGCGCCGCCCAGAACACGCCGAACGAGCCGTTGCGCTGCGACACCACCATCGCATCCTGACCGGCCGCGACCGATCCCAGCGTGGAGGTCGGGAGCGCGATCTCCGTCCAGGTGGTGATGCCTTGCTCGACGACGTCGACGCCGCCGGCGCCGGGGCCGAAGAACCGATCCCCGTCCGCGTTCACGTCGGCGCCGAAGACGCGCAGGTGCACTTTCTCGTCCGTGCCGATGTAGGTCACGACGAGCTGCATGTCGTGCAGCGCCGCGAGCGTCAGATTCCGCCCCTGGATCGCCGTGTGGTCCGCATCCGATCCGAGGATCGCACTGTTCGCCGCATACAACCCGGCGTTCGTGAGCACGATGCCGACATTGTCGTCCGCCGTGCCGCGCAGGCCGTCGAGGCCGATCGATATCGGCGCCGTCTCCGCGCCGCGACCGGCGAGCGCCGGCGTCGACGGGATGAGGTTGCCGAATGCGTCCGTTGCGAGCACGCCGTTGCCGGCCGCATCCACGACGACCGCGCCGGCGGCGTCGGTCGCCAGCACGTAGTTCGGAATTTCGTAGCGCGCGATCGTCAGCGTGCCGTAGGTCGCGCCCGCCGCGGCCTTCATGATGTAGCCGAGGTGGAAGCCCATCTCGAGCGTATCGTTGGCGGCGTTGACGGTCTCGTAGCCGAGCACGACCGGGCCCGCCGCCGTGCCGGCGCCGTTCGACCCGACGATCACGATTTCATTGCCGAGGAAGCCCGCCGACGGCACCGCGCCGCCCGCGACCGGGTTGAACGGCGTGTTCGTGCTGAGCGAGGCGGTGCGGATGTGGATCGTGGTGTCGCCGGTGGCGTCCGTCGATTCCCACGCCGCCGTCATGCCGAGCAGGCCGGTCATGCCGATCGAGAGGCGACCAACGGTGTTGGCGCTGAAGTTGCCGTCCGTGAGCTGGCGGTTGACGTCGATGAAGAGCGGATCGGGCGTGCCGGTCACGTCGAAGGACAGACCCCACACCTGGTTGCCGTTCTGCACCCACGACATGCCCACGCCGAGCTGCAGGTTCGTCACGACGATGGTGGACATCGCGTCCGCCGGCGTGCCCGGCGTCGGGTCCGTGGCGATCTTGATTTCCTTGTACTGCGTCGTGTCCGTCAGGCTCCAGGGCGCCGGCGTGCCGATCCAGGACGGATCCTTCGGCGGCGCCACCCCAGGGAACCCGGTGAGCGTCAGCGTCTCGGCGCCGGCGCCGCCATGGGCGAGATCGAGGAACTGGATGTTCTCGATGCTGATGAGGACGTCGTTGCCGTCGTTCTGAAGCGGATTGCCGGCGGCGTCGGACGCCGGGCGCAAATCATTCACCGAGATCGTGCCATCGCCGTTGACGACGATCGAGTAGTCGCTGAGGCGGCCGGTGTACTGGGAGGTGTCGTTGCCTTCGCCGCCGTCGATGAACTCCGGCGAGCCCGCCGGACCGCGCAGGCCCGGTCCGCCGAGAATGACGTCGTCGCCCAGGCCGCCATAGATCTCGTCGACCTTGCCGACGGAGTCGGAAATGTCGCCCTGGATGAAGTCGTTGCCGTTCGTGCCGACGAGCACGTCGGCGGTCGGACGGATGACGCCCGTCACCGGGTTGACGAAGTCGCCGATGATCGGATCGGGCGTGACGGCGTTGCGGGTGTCGAACACGCGCGCGACGATGTCGTTGCCGTCCGTGTAGGCCGCGTTCGCGTCGTGCCACACCGTGATGAAGCGGTCGCCCAGAAGGCCCGCGACGCCGATGTGATCCTGAACGCCCGCCGTATCGGCATTGACCGTGACGACATTGCCCTCGGCGAACATCGCCAGCGCGATCCCCGTGACCGGATCGAGCGAGACGCGGATGTGCTGAGCCATCACGTCGCCGTTCATGCCCCAGGTGAGGATGACGTCGTTGTTGTTTTCGCCGCTGATGCCCGTGATGTGGAAATCCGCCGTCGCCGGATTGAACCCGGCCGGCAGCTTCGTCAGCACGAACGGCGCGCCCGGCGAGCCGAACCCGAAGCCCGTTCCGTTCAGCCCTTTGCCCGCCGAGTTAAGATACGTGCCCATCACCGTGTAGCCGGACGGTGACGTCGCATCGGCCGTGATCCAGGCGATGGCGAAGTTCACCGCGCCGGCGGACGTGATCTGCGCATTGGTGCCCGGCGCGACCTTGAACGCGCCCGAGAGATTGGCGCCCGAGGCAAACGGGATGACGTTTCCGAGGTCGTCATAGGCGCGGAACACCACGCGTTCGCCGCCCGTCGGATCCTGGGCGACATAGACGATGCCGGTTTCGAAGGTGTGCAGCGAGAAGGTCGAGGGGTTGCGGCCGATGGCGCCCGCCCCGCCCGCTTCGCCGCCGACCCACACCGCCGCGTCGCTGCCGAGGCCCGCGATGCCGTCGACGCCGCCGGCCTTGGAGGCGCCCGGGTTGCCGACCGCATCGATCGGCACCTCGAAGCGCTGCATCATGATGCGGCCATAGTGGGCGTCGCCCGGCACGTTGAGCGCGGCGCCCGTCGTCGGATCGAGATCCGTCGAGACCCACACGGCGTTGTAGCCGTCGGACATGCCGCGCGGCAGCGCGGAGCCGCCGACGGGATCGCCGAGCGTGCGGTCGAGGTACGAGCCCGAGAGCGCGATGTCGTGCTGGTCGACGTTCGGCCCTTCGACGAGCGCCTTCACTTCGGCGCTGGTGAGACCCGTCGGGCCGAGGAAGTTGACGACCACTTCGCGCGACAGATCGGTCGCGGAATCGACCTGCTCGTAGGCGATGCCCCAGCCGGAGTTAGCGCCGCCGGAGACGACGACCGGATTGAATTCGATGCCGACGCCGTCGCTCAGCGTCTGCATCGCCGGGAAGAACTTATCGAACGTCACGTCGACGTTGTAGAACTGGCCGTAGATGCGCGTCGGGCCGCCGACCGTCTGCGCGGACTGCCACACGACGCCGACGAACTGGCCGACGCTGTCGGCGATGTACGGATTCGACTGGATGCCGAACCGCGACGCGAGGTCGTGGTTGACGAAGAAGCCATCGACGTCCGGCGTGCCGTCCGCCGCGGGCGTCAGGTCCAGGTCCGTGTTCGTCAAGCCCCAGGGCGTGGGCGTCACGTTCGGCTGCAGGGGCGAAAGCTCCTGCGCCGTCAGCGTCACGCCATTGCCGAGGAAGTTGAACAGCTCGACGTTGTGGATCTGGTCCGTGCCGTCGATGCCGCGCTTGTCGGTGATCGTGAAATTGCCGGCGCCGAGATAGGTGACGGTGTAATCGCTCAGCGCATCGTTGCCGAGCACGAAGCGGCCCGTGAAGCGCACGGTGTCGAAACCGCCGCCGCCGTCGATCGTGTCGTTGCCGACGCCAGCGATGATGAGATCGTTGCCGAGCGCGCCGTCGAGGATATCGGCGCCGCCGGCGCCGTCGATCGTGTCCGCGCCGATCGAGCCGACGAGGACGTCATTGATGACGCGTCCCCCCGCATCGCCATTGATGACGACGCCGGGGCCGTTCTCGACGATCGGCAGACCGTTCGGGTCGAGGCGGGTGTCGAAGATCTGCGCCGCGATGTTGATGTCGCCCGCGATCTGGTTGTCCTGATATACCGCGACGACACGGTCACCGACGAGCGACGCCGTGACGACGTTCACGGCGTCCGCGGGCGCGTGAAAGACCGAGGCGGCGATGTCGTCCGCGATTCCGCCGGCCGTGTAGCTGCGCGAGAAGATCGCGCTCGTCGCCGGCGCGCCATTCAGGCTGTCGGCCGCATTCCAGGACAGGCTGAAGCCGCCATTGTCCGTATGCGCCGACATCGAGAAATCGCTGATGGTGTTCGAGGCGCCGTCGAGATTGTCGAAAACCTGCACGCCGCTGGCCGAGAACGTGCCGGCCACGGCGCCCGGCGTGAACACACGACCGGCGAGAACCTTGTTGCCGCCGCCGAGCGTGGCGACCCAGGCAACGACATAGCCGCCGCCCGCGAGCGCGAGCACGTGCGCCTGGTCGGCGCTGGCGGCCGCGATCGGCGCGGCCCCAGCCAAGCCGACATTGTTCACGTTCGAGGCGTTCACGCCGGTGGTCTGCGCCGTGATCGTATTGCCGGCGTTGTCATAGACCTTGAGGACGATCTTCCCGGTGTTGTCGATGAACGTCACGATCAATTCGTTCGTGCCGTGAATTGTCGCGACCGAGGGATCGCGGCCGCTGCCGATGCCGGTCTGCGCGTTGCCGCCGACCGTGGCCTGCCCGTCCAGCCCCGCAAGCGCCGGGGGGCCGGCCGGATCGCGCTTGGCGCTGAGCGGCACGGCGACGCGCTGGACGATGACGTTGCCGAAGGCGTGGGCCCCGCCCGCGCCTTCGACCCAGGCCATGTCGAAGCCCTCGACGATCGTCCTACGCGTCGCGGGATCGTCGATCCCGTAACCGGCGACGGCCAGATCATGCTGGTTCGTGCCGACATTGGTGGAGACGGTGAGCTCGGTGGCGCCGACGATCGCGCCAAGGCCGATGTAACGGAAGTGGATCTGGCTGATGCCGGAGGCGGTGGTCTCGGTCCAGCCGATGCCGTAGCCGATGCCGCGGCCGCCCGCGGCAATCTGGACGTCGCGCAGGTTCGTGCCGACGCCGTCCGTGACGGTGAGAGTCGGAAGCGCCGGATCCGGAGCGCCGAGCGCATCGAAGAACGACACCGTGACGGCGTTGCCATTGACATAGGCGACGCCGAAGCCCGTGCCGCCATTGTCCGCCACGGCGGGAAGAACCTGATCGCCAGGCGCGGTCTCGATCGCGGCCGGATCGAACGTGATATTGCACCAGAGTTCCGTCGCCATCGCGTTAACCCCTGCCCTTCGCACGACGGACCATCGGACCGTCCATTAACCACCCCAGGAGCGCGACAAGCCCACGATCCTGCCTGCGAAAGTCGCCTGGAACGCGAACCTCGAAGTTCCGCCCCGGCACACGACCTCACGCCATTGTGAACCAAAAAGGGACCGCTCGACGAAGGTCGCAACGCCAATCCCCAGGCAGGCGACTTGAAAACGAAACACAAGTTCACCTGGCTGGTGAACTCTTCGCGTGTTGGGGGATTTTTTGCGACAGAACCGGCCCGTAGCGGCCCTGTTTGGCGAATTTCCGGGTGCGGACTTTTTTGCGAGGTCAATTCACAGGTTCGCGAGGGCCTCGCCCCAAATGGGAATCCGGTTCCACCGCTTCAGGATTATTCCCATGGTCGCTGTGGTTACCGCGCCGGGGTTTTTTCTGGGGCGTGCGGGCCGACGATCAGGGCAAGACAATGACCGTAAAATCGATCCTCAAGGCCGCGACCTCGCCGATGGCGATCGCCGCCGCTGGCGCCGCTCTGGCGACGCTTCTGATCTCATCGCCCGCGCAGGCGCTCGACATTCCCACCGGCGCGCCGCCGAGCCCGCTCTTCGGCGCACAGCCCTTCACGCAGAAGGTCGTGCTGTTCGAAGAGTTCGGCACCAAGCAGATGCCGACGACGGAAGCGGCCGTGTCTCCCCTGCCGCCGCCGGATTCCTGCGCCGGCGCGCCGAATGGCGCCGCGCTCGACACCTTCCTCGCGCAGCCTCTCAGCCCGCTTCCGACGGCGCAAGCGAATACGTCGAAGCCGAACATGTGGTCCAAGTCGGTCGAGACCTGCTATCCCGAGCTCTACGGTCAGATGGCCAACTCGCCGGTGGAAGGCCGCCCGCCGGGCGAGTGGTTCGCCCACCAGCGCTGGGCCGAATTCAAGCCGCAGGTCTATTTCCAGACGGCCATGGCCGGCGCCCGCGTGAACGGCGGCTTGCGCGACAAGATGCAGATGCACGGCTACCGCTATGGCGAGTTCGCGCCGGGCGGCCTCTACTACAACACGACGGGCCTTGGTTCGCAGTTCAACGGCACGACGAAGGGCATCCCAATCCGGATGCACCCGAACTTCCCGATCCAGGACCGCAACTCGGTGTGGACGTTCGACGGCACGCTGCCGCCGAAACTGCTGATGGCGCGTTATGGCGTGCCAATCCTGTTCCGCCACTTCAACGCGCTGCCGATCGATGAAGCCGCCAACAACGGCTTCGGCATGCACACGATCACGACGCACGAGCACAACGGGCACAATCCGGCCGAAAGCGACGGCTTCGCGGGCGCGTATTTCTACCCGGGCCAGTTCTACGACTATCGCTGGCCGATGCAGCTCGCCGGTCGTGACACGATCAACACCGATGCGTCCGATCCGCGCGCCGGTGCGCCGGACGGCGCGGGCGGCATCATGAAGGTCCGCGGCGACTATCGCGAGACGATGAGCACGCACTGGTTCCACGACCACATGCTCGATTTCACCGCGCAGAACGTCTACAAAGGCAACGCGGCGATGATGAACTATTACAGTTCAATCGACCGCGGGCGCGAAGGGTTCAACTGCAACTACACGAACGCCGCGAACCCCAACCTCTGCTTCCCGAGCGGCACCGCCCTCGACTGGGGCAACCGCGACTATGACGTGAACCTCGTCATCGCCGACAAGGCGTGGGACGCGAACGGCCAGCTCTACTTCAATAAGTTCAACACCGACGGCTTCCTCGGAGACCAGGTGACGGTGAACTGGCTGTGGAAGCCGTACATGGAAGTCCGCGCGCGGCGCTATCGCTTCCGCATCCTCGACGGCTCGGTGTCGCGCTACTTCAAGCTCGCGCTCGTCGACGAGACCGGCAAGCGCGTGCCCTACTACATGATCGCCAATGACGGGAACATCATGGAGCACGCCGTGCCGTTCCCGAACGCGGAATCGGCCGATCTCCCCACGCAAGGCATCGCCGAGCGCTACGACATCGTCGTCGATTTCAGGGGCTACACGGGCAAAAAGCTCTACTTCGTGAACCTGCTCGAGCACCAGGACGGCAAGGGCCCGAACAAGCCCATCCCGCTCGCGGACGTGCTCAGCGGCGCCTATGTCGGCGATCCGGCGGTCGGCAAGTTCATGGAGTTCCGCGTCGTCTCCTACTCCGGCGTGGATCGCAGCATGAACCCGGCCGACTATGTCGAAGGCAAGAAGGCCATGGTTCTGCGGAACCCGATGCCGCAGCCGGGTACGCCCGAGTACCAAAACGCCGTGCACCGCACGTTCGAGTTCGGCCGTACCGGCGGTTCGGATGGTGCGCCCTGGACGATCAAGACCGACGGCGGCGCCGGCCTTAACGCCGACATCAGCCTCGTCTCTGCGGCGCCGACGATCGGCGCGGTCGAGATCTGGCACATCAAGAACGGCGGCAACGGCTGGGCGCACCCCGTGCACGTCCACTTCGAGGAAGGCCACATCCTGATGCGCGACGGCAAGGCGCCGCCGATCTGGGAGCGTGGCGCCCGCAAGGACGTCTACCGCGTGGGCTCTGACTCCGCGGGCAGCTCCACCGAGGTGACGATGGGGATCCGCATCCGCGAATTCGCCGGCACCTTCGTCGAGCACTGCCACAACACCCAGCACGAGGATCACGCGATGCTCCTGCGCTGGGACAGCCAGAAGCCTGGCCAGACGCTCGCGATCCCGACGCCGGACAACGGGTGGACGGGTACGACGTACCTGCAGACGTCGCTGCTGCCGACGGCCGTCACCGGGAGCGCGCCGCAATGATCCAACTGGCGAACCCTCTGCGCGCGGTGCTGGCGCGCGCTGGGGCTCTCCTCGCCGCCGCGCTGTCGTCCGTCGCGCTTCTCGGCGCGGCGGACGTCGCGCGCGCGGCAAGCTGGCACGGCGACTACTTCCCGAACGTCGTGCTCACGACGTCGGAGGGCAAGCAGGTCAAGTTCTACGACGATCTGATCAAGGATCGGCTCGTGGTGGTGCAGTTCTTCTTCACGAGCTGCAAGGACGTCTGCCCTGCCGAGACGGCGCAGATGCGCCTCGTCGCGGATCTTCTGAAGGACCGGATGGGGAAGGACATCTTCTTCTATTCGATCACCATCGATCCGGACACGGACACGCCGGCGGTGCTGAAGGCCTACGCGCAGCGCTACAAGACCGGCCCGGGCTGGACCTACCTCACCGGCTCGAAGGCGGACGTGAGCACGCTGCAGCGCAAGTTCGGCCTGCTCTCGGGCGACCTGAAGGCGCTCAACGAGCATTCGACGAGCATCATGTTCGGCAACGAGAAGACGGCTCGCTGGCAGAAGCGCTCCCCCTATGACAGCCCCGAGGTTCTCGCCAACCTGATCGGCTTCACGATGAAGGGCGCCACCGGCCCCCGCATTTCGTCGGCCGGCTCGTACGAGAACGCCAAGCTGATCGGCGAAGTCTCGCCTGGCGCCTTCATCTTCCGGGCGCGCTGCGCGTCCTGCCACCGCATCGGCGGCGGCGACGATCTCGGCCCGGACCTCGTCCGCGTCACCCACCGCCGCGACCGGCTGTGGCTGTCGCGCTGGATCAAGGAGCCGGACAAGATGATCGCCGAGAAGGATCCGACGGCGCTCGCCATGCTGGCGAAATACAACAACCTCAAGATGCCGAACCTCTCGCTCGGCGACGTGGAAGCCGACGCGCTGCTCAAGTATCTCGACGACGAGACCGCGAAGCTCGCGTCCGGCGGCGCGGTGAAAACCGGCGGAAAATAGTTAATTCGAACGGCAAGTGCGGCGCCCGGATCGTTCACGACGTTCCGGGCGTCGTCGTTTGCGCACACGCGTCGCGCGCGCCGCGAAAGCCTGGGCGCAACTTCGCCGCCAGCTTGAAACCGGGTGCGCCCCCTGGCGCCCGCGCCTACGGTCCCTCAACCCACGAGAGGATCCAATGAAAACGAAAGCTCTGCTCGCCGCCTCGGTCGCGGCCGCCCTGCTCGCCGCGGCGCCGTCCGCGATGGCGCAGACCAAACTACAACTCTCCACCGGCCTCGATTATTCCTCGGGCAAGTTCGGCACGAACTCGCGCACGGACGTGCTCGTGGTTCCGCTCGCCGCGCGCGTCACCACGGGCAACTGGGCGTTCCGCGCTTCCCTTCCGGTCGTGACTGTCCGCGGCGACGCCACGACGATCGGCTCGCAGGTGTTCGTCGTCGTCGACGACAATGGCGGCCTGCGCAGCGGCTCGAGCGGCGGCGGCGGCGGCGGCCGTGATCATCCGGAAGACGACGGCTCGGTGACCACCGGCACGACGACGACCACGACGACGAAGCGCGTCACCAACACCGGCCTCAGCGACCTCTCGCTCTCGGCCACCTATACGTTCGACGAGCTCCTCGGCGCCGACACCTATCTCGACGTCGCCGGCCGCGTGCGCCTCCCCACGGGCAACGAGAAGAAGGGCCTGAGCCTCGGCGTGACGGACTACGCCGCGACGGCGGAAGTCGGGCTCGATCGCGACGGCGGCGGCGTCTACCTGAACGCGGGCCGCCGCTTCCTCGAGGACGCGACCGCCTTCAAGCGCGAAGACGGCTGGCAAGCCGGCGTCGGCGGCTGGATCGACGTCACCGACGACACCGTCGTGGGCGCGTTCGCCGATTGGCGCGAATCCTCCTCGCGCGCGGGCGAAGATCCGGCTGAGGCTGGCGCCTATGTCACGCATCGCCTCACGCCGTCGCTGAAGATCGGTCTCAACGCGAGCGTCGGCCTCACCGATGCGAGCCCGGATTTCGGCGTCGGCCTGACGCTGTCCTGGCGCGCGAACGAGCGCGGCGACCGCTAGTTGTCCGCACACGACGGGACGCAAAAGAAGAGCGCCGCATCCCCTCGGAGGCGGCGCTTTTTTGTTCGACGGTCGGTGTCTCGCTCAGTCGAGCGAAGGCCCCATCGTCCCGCGCAGCGGCGGCGGCAGGATCAGCGCCGCCGTTGGTTGGGACGCGGCGGGCGCGGACGGCGTCACTGATGGCGTCGGCGCCGGGGCCGGCGCGGTTTCCGGCGCGCCCCGTGGATCCTGGCCGCCATGGGTGCGGGCCCGGTCCAGTGGCGAGCGCCACGGCAGCAGCGTGAAGGTGCGCGATCCGCGAAGACGGAAGGACCGGTCGATCGAGTCCGCATAGGTCTGCGCCGTGGCCGCCATCTGATCGTCGGAACGCATGATGTAGGGCGTCACGAGGATCAGAAGCTCGGTCTTGCCGCCTTCGACCGTGTCGGTGCGGAACGCTTGCCCGACGAGCGGCGCATCTTTCAGCAGCGGAACGCCCGCCTGGCCGCGCGTGTAATTGTCCTGGATCATGCCGCCGATCACCGCCGTCGTCCCTTCGCGCAGCGAAAGTTTCGTCGACACGCTCCGGTTGGCGATGGTCGGGCTCGCAATGCCCGTCACGGTCGTCGTCGATTGGCTCGAGACCTCCTGGTAGAGGTCGATATCGACGCGATCGTCGCCATACACCACGGGGCGCACCGTGAGGATCACGCCGGTCTGGCGATATTGCACGGTCTGCAGGATGTCCGTGTTGCCGCCGGTCTGCTGATCGGCCGCGCGCTGCGACGTGATGATCGGCACGTCGTTGCCGATCAGGATCTGTGCGTCCGATCCCGAGCGCGCCAGCAGGCGCGGCGTGGACAGGATATTGACGTTCTGGTTCTTCGCGAAGGCGTTGAGCGCCGCCGTCACGCTGCCCCGCGTGTAAGCCCGCGTCAGCGTCGCGCCGAGACCGCCTGCGGCGCGCGTGGAGCCGCCCTGCGTGTTCACGGTCAGCGTGTCGCCGCTGCTCAACTGCCGCAGGAACCACTCGACGCCGAGACGCGTCTCATCCGTGAGCGTCACTTCCGCGATCGTCACCTCGACGAGCACTTGAAGCGGCGGGGTGTCGAGCGCGACCATCACGGCGCGCGCCCGCTCGAACTCCGTGGGCGTTCCGCGGAACAACAGACGATTGCCCGCCGTGTCGACCGTGATCTTGCCGCCCGAAGCCGTCGGCGCGGCGAGCGGCGGCGGCGCATTGGCCCCGGTCCGCGGCAGAGCCTGACGGCGCACCGGCGAAGCGGCCGGCGCCGCTGCGCCTTCGGGAGAGGCCTGCCCGATCAGCGCGCCGAGATCGGCCGCCGTCGTGTTCTTCACGTCATAGACGAACACGCCTTCCTGGTCGCCAAACGCTGCCGGCTTGTCGAGGCGCTCGATCCACTGCATGGCGCGGTCGAACACGTCCTTGCGGTTCGAGAAGACGAGAATGTCGTTAGAGAACGGCAGCGGCAGGAACAGCACCGGATCCTTCGCGGCGTCCGCGCCAATGCCGATATTGTAGCCCTCGGCGCGCAGCGCCTGGGCGACGGCGTCGGCAAGACGCTCGGCCGACCAGAACACCGGCTCGACGCGGGCGATCTGCCCGTCGGCGAAGCGCGCACGGTCGATCTGGTCGACGACCGCCGCAGCCGCCGCGACTTCGCGCGCGTTGCCCGTGATCACCAGCGTGTTGAGATCCTCGCGCGGCGTGAACCGCACCTTGCCGCGATTGGGATAGGCCTCGGAGAGCAGCGCCATCACGGACTTCACGTCCAGCGCCTTCAGTTCGAAGAACTGCACGACGGGGCGCGAAGGCTCCGGCGTGTCCGGCAGCGCGCGATCACGCACGAACAACGGCGTCTGGTTCGCGAGGTTGGGATCCTCGACGACGCGCACCGTTCCGTTCTCGATCGACACGAGCACGCCGTATTCGCGCAGCGCCGCCTGGGCCATCGCGAAGAACGCGCGGTTGGACGACGACACCGATCCGCGCAGCGCCACGATCTCGCGGCGGTTCGCGACGTTCGGCCCTGTGTAGTACGGCACCTTCAGAACCTGGCCGAACACGGTGTCGATGAACTGCGGCAGCGATTGCGGCGGCAGCGTCGCCTGCACGGTGCGCTCCGGCAGCAGGGCCGCGATTTCGTCGGCGGTCGCGACGGGCGCAATGGCGCCCGAGGGCTGCGGGCCGGGGTCGAGCGAGACGGCGGCGGCCGGACCCGAGCCCGGCTTGCGCTTCACGGCCGGGGCGGCGCCCTTGCCGTCATTGATCATTTCAACGCTCGTGCGCGCGCGGTCGACGCGCGCCGCGGTGGCGCGGGCGTCCTGAGGCTGCGTCTGCACGGCGTCGGTACGCCCGCCAAAAAGCGTGCGCGCTTCGAACCGCGGGAGCCCCGCGCAGGCGCTGAGCGCCAGAGCCAGGGGCGCGACCGTCAGGAGATGCGCGATCCGGCGCGACGGACGCGGCGCGGTCGAGGACAGGAGCGTCATGGTCATTCCTTCTGCGTCGTGGTCATGGCGCGATCGCGCGTGAGAACCTGGCGGGGGGCGCTGACATCCCCCGAAACTGCAAACGTGGCGCCGTCCATAGCGGCGTCCGCCGAAGGCGGCGGGGCAAAAAGCTCGATGCGGCGGACATCGCGGCCGCGGCGAAGCTCCACGGCGGAGTCGTCGATCGCCCGCACCTTCCAGCCGTCGCGATAGCGCGCGCCGACGCGCAACGTCCGGCGGCCTTTCGGCGCCTCGGGATCGAGGATCACCACCACCCGCCGCCCCTTCTCCATCAGAACGGCGGTGACGGCGGCGCGGAAGGTTTCGGCGACGTCCGGCTCGATCGGGGGCGCCTCGACGGCCTCGAAACCGGAAGGCGGCGCAGGCGCGGGACGCAGCGCGCGAAACGCGAACTGCGCCG
>JAGWZE010000025.1 GCA_018969015.1 Alphaproteobacteria bacterium | reverse complement strand
GCGCCCGCCTCACCGCCGCCGCCGCGCCGCTGCGCCGTCGCGCGCGGGAGACCTATTACGACGATGGGGCGTTGCGGCGGGCGTTGAGGTGAGGGGCGGAAACCCTAGGAAAATTGGAATCAGTTTGCCGCCACTCACTGCGCAGATATTGGACAACTCGCCTGAGTCCGTTGCCAGACTGGTGACATCGAACATTCGGGTGGGACCACGAGGCACGTTCCGACCGGGAGTTTTCGTTCGCGCTTGCGGTCAAGAAGCGGGCCATTGTGCTCGGCAGCCCTAAAACTCGCTCGGCAAGCGTCTCGCTGCGGCTTCGATGGGATGCGCTCGACGATGACCTCCAACGGTCCATCCATATCGTCGGCCGTAAGGGCGTAGAAACGATCAGACTGTGGCCGGGTTGGCGGAGACTCTGGAGGGGGTGGCAGAGGAGGAGGAGGGCCAGACGCAAGGACGACGGCTAGGGTTCCCAGCGCAACGAGCGCCCCCACAGCAAGGACGACACGGTGAAGGGGCACCCTTTCGCTAAACGGCAGGGTCGTTTGGGGAGGCGTTGACGTTGGAGAGGCCGGAGGAGGTGTAGGCGGCGGCGGGGGGGGAGGTCGCTCGCTTCGGCGCTGCGTTGGAGGGCCATCAGTCGGCATGGTGCTGTTGTCGCTTTCAGCACGCTTCAACTCGGCGCGTAGAGACCTGACTTGCCGCTGGAGCTTAGCAACTCGGAGAACAAGGCGGGCAGGAGTTGTGATCCACCGAATAAGGTGGCGGACAAAGCGGCGGAACCGGTCGGGGAAAAAGAAAGCGTTGTAGACGCCTACGAACGTAACGACGAGAACTGTTGCCGCCGTACCCAGGTCGGCAATGTAGGCTACCCAGACTGAGAGTTGCTGATCCTCACCCGAGATGGCGACGATCACAGCCCGTGCGAGCAGCCCCGCCACGACAAGCGCAACGACCCACCGCAGCAGCCTCTCCGGCAACGCGCTGGGGTCCGGGATCTTTCGCCTCGGCTCGCTTTTCAAGTCAAACGTCCCCCTGCCACGTCACGAACTGTACCGCACTATGCAGCGGCGCGAAGCTGCGGCCCGGGAGCGTCATTGGCGTGAGTTTGTGGCGTAGCTACTCCGCCTCTACTCAAACCCTTTTGCGACAGGGGTCTTATAGCAATCGGAGCGCCGCTGGTGGGCCCTGCAGGATTCGAACCTGCGACCGAGCCGTTATGAGCGGCCAGCTCTAACCGCTGAGCTAAGGGCCCCCAGCGGGCGAGGTGGTAGCGCGTCGGAGGGCGCGTCGCCAAGCCGGTCGTGGCGTCCGCGTTGCGCCGGCCCCCGCGCGACCACCCTGTAGTTTTTTATCCCCCCGGACGCCTGGTCGATCTATGATCGCGCCTTCAGACACTGGGAGGCCGTCATGCGTTTGAACTCCGCCGTCGCCGCGCTCGCCGCGCTGCTCGTCGCCATGCCCGCGCTGGCGCAACCGCAGGCGAGCTATGCCCCGCCGCCGGGGCAGACGCAATTCCTCGGCACGCAGCTCTCGAGCTGCATGCGCAACGCGCTGATCGGCGCGGGCGTCGGCGCGCTCGCCGGGCTTGTCACGGCGCCGAAGGGCAACAAGACCGAGAACGCCGCGATCGGCGGCGCCGTTGGCGGCGTCGGCACCTATTTCGTCTGCAAATATCTCGGCAACCGCGACCAGGCGCGCATCGAGCGCTCCTATGCGACGGCGCTGAAGACGGGCAAACCGGTCACGTCGAACTTCACGCCGCAAGGCGGTGGCGGCCCGGCCACACTCGTGGTGCCGGCGCCGCAGGTCGATCCGGTCGACGCCAATTGCCGCGTGCTGGCGCCGCAGCTCTCCGCCGGCGGGCTCGCTGCGCAGGCGCTGCCGAAAGAGCGGTATTGCAAAAGCGCGAACGGCGTGTGGACCCCGGCGCCGCTCTGACGCGTTTTTCACCGCAGAAAGGATTCCTCTCATGCGGTGGATGACATCCAAAGCGGCTGCGGCGCTGGCGCTCGCGGCCGCACTCGGCGTCTCGGGGTGCGAAACCGGCGCCTATGGCGGCAGCGGCTACGGCTATGGCGGGGGCGGCGGCGGGTTCGGCTCGAACCTGTCGAAGTGCCAGCGCAACGCGCTCATCGGCGCCGGCGTCGGCGCGATCATCGGCGGCGTCACGGCCCCGAGCGGCAACAAGACCGAGAACGCCGTGATCGGTGGCGCGATCGGCGCGGCGGGCACCTATGGCGCGTGCAAGCTGCTCGACAATCGCGAGCAGGCCCGCGTCGAAGGCGCCTATCTCAACGCGTTGAACCGGAACGCGCCGGTCTCGGAAACCTGGGTCGGCGGCAACGGCCAGAGCCGGGTGCTGCAGGTGACGCGGCCCGAGCGCGACTACGCCAACCCCGACTGCCGCACCCTGCAGTCGTCGCTGTCGATCGGGCAGGGGCCCGCCCAGCCGCTGCCGCCGGAGCGCTATTGCCGGGCCGGCGGGGGCTGGCAGCCCGCCTAGACCTTGCCGTTCGCGCGCCGAGCGCCTAGCTCGGCGCGCATGGCTGAAGTTTCCCTGTCCGATCTCCCCGCCGACAAGGCCGAACGCTATGCGGTCGTCCGCCGCGAGATCGCCGCCGTCATCGCCGGCGAACCCTCGCACGTGGCGCGCTACGCGACGGCGACGTCGCTGCTCGTGCAGGCCTTCGCGCCGCGCTTCTTCTGGACCGGCTTTTACCTCGTCGATCCGGACAAGCCCTCCGAACTCGTCGTCGGGCCGTACCAGGGCACGCTGGGGTGCCTGCGCATCCCGTTCGGCAAGGGCGTCTGCGGCGCCGCCGCCGCGCAGCGCGCCACGCAGCTCGTGCCCGACGTGCACGCCTTTCCCGGCCACATCGCCTGCGACAGCCGCTCCAACAGCGAGATCGTCGTGCCCGTGTTCGACGCGGCCGGCCGGCTCGCCGCCGTGCTCGACGTCGATTCCACCGAACTCGCGGCGTTCGACGTGGTCGATCAGGCCGGCCTCGAGGCGATCTGCGCGGATTTGCTGACGACGCCGTAGAGCGGGCGTGTGCTTACGGCGCCGGCGGATCGACGGCGGCGCGCGTGCACACCAGTTCCGCCGTACCCGGACGTTTCAACCGCGCTTCGTCGCCTTTGCCGGTGAGCTCCACGGCGCCGTCGGTGTAGCGATAGCCCGAGCCCGACACCGCGATCGGCAGCTGGTAGGCCGCGCCGCCGACGGTCACGGCCGCAAGGTCCGGCATCGCCTGGAAGCGGATCACCATCGTCGCGCCGCCGGGGCAGGCGAAGCGCTCCTCGTTCACCGGTAGGGGCGAGGGAGCGTCGAGCGGCAGCGGTTGCGGCTCCGGGCTCGACGGCAGCGCTGGCGGCGCGGCCTGCGCGGCGGGCGCTTCCGTGGTCGCTGGCGCGTTCGCGCCGCACGCCGATACGAGGCCGGCCGCGAGCATGGCGAGCGCGGCCGCGCCGATCCTGATCGATACAGTCATGTGATCCCTGCGCATCCGCGATCGCTCTCTTCACTTCGGCGCCAGCGCCGCGCCCACTTCGTACACGACGGAGACCTCGGCCGTGTAGAGCTGCGGCTCGGCCGCGATCGGCGGCGCGACGACGGCCGGCGCGCTGTCGGCCATCGCGGCGCGCTCCATCCGGATGCCGCGATTGCCGCTCTGCGCATACATGTTCGAGCCGCCTTCCTCGACCAGCAACAGACGCCCAAGCTTGAAGCCCGCGCCTTCGGTGTAGACGCGCGCCTTGTCGACGGCGTCCTTGATGGCGGCTTCGCGCGCCTTGGTGCGCGCGGTCTGCGTATCGCGGATCGAGAAGGCGATGTCGGCGAAGGTGTCGGGCGCGGCGTTCACCGCGGCTTCGACCGTCTGAGGCAGGGCGGCGAGGTCGCGCACGAGAACGGTCACGGAGGTGTTGGCCTCGTAGCCGTTGATGCGGTCGGGGCGGCGATCGCCGCCGGCCTTCATCACGGGGCTGACCGTGGTGTCGCTGCGCTCGATCGTGACCCGCGCCGCATCGACGATGCGCAGCGCCGCTTCGAGCGCGCGCGCGCGTTTGCCCACGAGGTCCGTCGCTTCGGCGCTGGTGCGGCCGGCGTTGTAGAAGCCGACCGTCACGCGCGCCTGATCCGGCGGGAGATAGAGCTCCGCGCGGCCCGACACCCGCACCACAGCCGGGTCATAGGGTTTGACGGGCGCGGTGTCGGCGAAGGCGGGCGGCGCGGTCGCGAGCGTGGCGGACAAGGCGGCGGCGGCGACGACGACGGACAGGGCCGAACGGGTCATGGGCGGGCTCCTACAAACCTGAGCGCCCAGCTTGAGCATGCTCGTGGCGAAGATGCGGCGCGCGAGGGACGGGGCGCAACGGCGGGGGGCGTCGATGCGCCGGGCGGTGCGATGCGTCCGCATGACGATCACGAGTTCGTGATCTTGGCCGCGCGCCTTGACCCGCCGTTCGCGCGATTGATAGTCATTCGCAACTAGATGAGATTTAGTTGCAGTCGCAGAACGAGCGCCATGACCCCGCAAACCCCATTCGCCGCTTCGGTTTTCACCTTGCCTGTGCGCTCCGGCGCGCGCGCGTGCTGGCGATGGTCTGCGGCGGTGGCGGCGATGGCGCTGGCCACGACGCCCTCGTTTGCGAACGCCGCCGAGGCGGCGGAGGAGGGCGCGCGCGAGGCCGAGATCATCGTCGTCGGGCAGCGCGCGAACCTGCTGCGCATCCCGGGCTCCGGCGCGACGATCGAGGCCGAGGATCTGCGCAAGGCGCGGGTGTTCACCGTCAACGAGGCGCTGCGGCAGGCGACGGGCGTGGTCGCGCGCGACGAGGAGGGGCTTGGTCTGCGGCCGAACATCGGCGTGCGCGGCCTGTCGCCCACGCGCTCGTCGAAAGTGCTGCTGCTCGAAGACGGCCTGCCGCTCACGTACGCGCCCTATGGCGACAACGCGACCTACTCGCATCCCTCCGTTCGCCGGTTCGAGCGCATCGAGATCCTGAAGGGCGCCGGACAGGTGCGGTTCGGGCCGAACACGGTGGGCGGCGTCGTGAACTACATCACGCCGCGCGCGCCCGACGAGCTCGAAGCGCGCGCCACCCTCGCCGCCGGCTCGCGCGGGTATCAGGAAGCGGATCTTTCGCTGGGCGGGCCCGTGCTCGGCTTCCGCGCGCTCGCGCATTTCAACGCGACGCGCTTCGACGGCGTGCGCGACAACCACGCCCTCGCGTTCGACGATGCCTATCTGAAGCTCGAACGCGATCTGACGGCGACGCAGGCGATGGTCGTGCGTCTCGGGCTTGCGCGGGAGGACAGCCAGGTGAGCTATTCCGGCCTCACCCTGGCGGAGTTCCGCGCCAATCCGCGCGCCAATCCGTTCCGCAACGACCGCTTCGAGACCGAGCGCTTCACGGCCTCCGCCACGCACAGCTGGACGCCCGAAGGCCCGTGGCGGCTCACCACGTCTGCGTACACGCTGTGGTTCGATCGCGATTGGTGGCGCCAGTCCTCCAACTCCGCGCAGCGCCCGGCCGACGCCAGCGATCCCGCGTGCGGCGGCATGGCCAATCTGGAAACCACCTGCGGCAACGAGGGCCGTCTGCGCGAATACAACGTGTACGGCGCCGAAAGCCGCCTCGCGTACCGCACGCCGCGTGTGGAGGCCGAAGCGGGCGTGCGCTGGCATACCGAGCGCCAGAACCGCCTGCAGGTGAATGGCGATACGCCGACCGCGCGCACGCCGGGCGTCGGCGTCAATGGCGGTCTGCGCGAGGCCAATCTGCGCTACGCCGACGCGCTCGCCGCGCACGCGACCGCGCGCGTCACGTTCGGCCGGCTCGCCTTGAGCCCCGGCCTGCGCATCGAGCACGTCGCCTACGAGCGGCGCAACCTCCTCAACGGCGCGCGTGGGGAAACCGATCTCACCGAAACCATCCCGAGCCTGGGGCTCACTTATGATCTGCGCGACGATCTCGTGATCTATGCCGGCGCGCATCGCGGCTTTGCGCCGCCGCGCGTCGAGGACGTGGTGACCAACGCCGGCGGCGCGGTTGATCTGAAGGCGGAGGAGAGCGTCAATCTCGAACTCGGCCTGCGCGGCGCCGTGCGGCCGGGGATCGACGTCGATGTTGGCGTTTTCCACATGGCGTTCGACAACCAGATCGTGCCGGCCTCGATCGCCGGCGGTCTTGGCGCGGCGCTGACGAGCGCGGGCGAGACGCGGCATGCGGGGCTCGAGGCCTCGGGGCGCGCGTCGTTGAAGGACATGGGCGTGCTTTCCACCGATGACGTGACGCTGCGCGCGGCGGTCACGTGGCTCGCCGAGGCGTCGTACGAGGGGCGGCGGCTGTCGTCCGTGCCCGGCTTCTCGACGGTGTCGGTCTCGGGCAATCGCCTGCCTTATGCCCCGGAAGTCACCGGCTCGATCGCCATCGGCTACGATCGCGGGACATGGCTTGGCCTGCTCGCGGAACTGCAGTGGACGTCGGATCAGTACACGGACGACCTCAATACCGCAGCCCCGAGCGCCGACGGCCAGCGTGGCCGCATCGACGCGGCGACGACGCTGAACCTCACGGCCAATCTCTCGCCCAACGACCGGACGACCTTCTACGTCACCGTGAAGAACGCGACGGACGATCTCGCGATCGTCGACCGCGCGCGCGGCATCCTGCCGAACGCGCCGCGCCTCGTGCAGGCGGGGGTGAGCCTGCGCTACTGAGCCGAAAGGCCGAGGAGCGCGGCGCTGTCGTCCCACAAGGCCGCGCAGGCCTTGGCGTCACGCGCCAGTTCGGACGGCTCGCGCACTTCCAAGGCCCGGCCGCGCACGGAGAAATAGGTCCCACGTGCAGCGGGCATGCGCGCGTCGCGTCCCAGGCCGAGATCGGCAAGGAAACCGCCGGAGCGCGCGGGCGTGCTTTGGCGCGCGCCGCGCACCGGGATCAGCGGCAGCACCGTCTTGAAGGCGAACTGCGCCGCGGCGGGATAATCCCGCGCGAGGCCGGTGCCGGGCGTGAAGCCCGGATCGAAGGCGGCGACGGCGATGTCGGGCCGGGCCGCCGCCATGCGTTTGGCGAGTTCTCGCGCCGTCATCACGTTGCACAGCTTCGAGGTCGAATAGGCGCGGCGACCGGCGGTGGCGGGGTCGGCGTCGCGCGTGGGATCCTGGTCGGGAAACGCGAGGCGGCGCGCATCGGCGTGGCGCGGCGCGGGTATGCCCGTGCGCTCGGCGGGATCGTGTGTGCCCGAGGAGGTGAGCACGATGCGCGCGTTCGGCGCGAGCGACGGCGCGAGAAGACGAGCGAGCAGATAGTGCGCGAGGTGATTGACGGCGAACGTCAGCTCGAAGCCGTCCGGTGAGGCGCGCGGCCTGGTGATCTGCACGCCGGCGTTCAACACGAGCGCCTCGATCGGGCCCGCGGCCGCTGTGGTCACGGCGGACGAGAATGCGCGCACGCTCTCGAGCGATGCGAGATCGAGCGGCAGGAGCCGCGCGCCGGAGAGCGCTTTGGGCGCATCGTTTGGCGCGCGCGCCCCGATCACCAGGGCGGCGCCGGCCGCTTTCATGCGCTGCGCCGCGACGAGACCGATGCCGGCCGTCGCTCCCGTCATCACGATCGCCATGTCCGCCCCTTGCTCCCGATTAGGTTGTTCGACCAACCTAACGCGGAGGCGGCGAAAGTCCAGCGCGGCGGCGGGTCAGGGGCGGTCCTGCCAGGCGCGGGCGCCGGTGCGCAGGATGTCGGCGGCGGCCTCGAGCGGGAAATCGGGCGTCACGAGCGCGGCGAGGAGAACGCCGTCGAACGCGGCCTTCAAGGTTGCGGCGAGCGCCCGGTCGCGCGCGGCCGGACGCTTGGCCCCGCGGGCCAGCGCGAACGAGCGCGCGTTCTCCTCGATCGCGGCGGCGTTGAGATCGCGCATCACCGCGGCGAGCGCCGGATCGGCGAGCGCCTTGGCGGCGAACGCGAGCCGCAGGCGAAAGAACTCGCCGTCGGCTGCGATGGCCGCGCGGGCGTCCTCGAACACGGCGTCGAGCAGGCGCGTGGGGGGCAGCGCGTCGCGGCGCGCACGCACCGCGGCGAGATAGCCCTCCAGCGCCTGCCGCAGCGCGGCTTCCAGCAGCGCCTCTTTCGAGGGGAAGTGGTAGTGCAGGAGCCCCGGCGTGACGTCCGCCTCGGCGGCGATCGTTTTCACGCTCGCCGCTTCGAGCCCGTCGCGCGCGACCACGCGCACCGCCGCCGCGACGAGGCGGTCCCGCGTCGAGAGCGCGGCGGCGGGCGCGGTGGTCTTCATCCGACGCGCGCGCGCATCCAGGCGCCGGCCGCGGCGATCGAGACGCGGGCCTGCGTGAGCATGCCCAGCATGAAGTGCCAGACGTGCTGCATGTCCTTCTCGATGACGAGCTCGACGGGCACGTTCGCGAGGCCGGCGGCCTCCGCGACCTTCAGCGAATCCGACAAAAGCACCTCGTCGGCGCCGACGTGAATGAGGATGGGCGCGAGGCCCGCATAGTCCGCGAAGGCCGGCGAGATCAGCGGCTGGGCGGGATCGCGCTCGCCGGCGTACAGCACGGTCCAGGCGTCGAGGGCGGTCTTGGTCACCAAAAGGTCGCGCTCGGCGCAGACGCGGTAGCTTTGGCCCGTCTGGGTGAGGTCCGCCCACGGGCTGATGCAGAACAGGCCCGCGGGCTGCGGCATCCCGCGTTCGCGCACGGCGAGCGCGGTGGCGAGCGTGAGCCCGCCGCCGGCGGAATCGCCCGCGATGACGATGCGCGACGGCGCGACGCCCTGGGCGAGCAGCGCGGCGTAGGCGGCGACGGCGTCCTCGACCGCGGCGGGGTAGGGATGCTCCGGCGCCAGACGATAATCGATGGCGTAGCCGGTGATCCCGGCCTGGGCGGCGAGATGCGCGCACACGTGGCGGTGGCCCGAAGCCGAGCCGATCGCGTAGCCGCCGCCATGGAGATAGAGCAGCGCGGCGTCGGCGCGCGCGCCCGGCGTCTGCGTCGTGAGGGCCGCCACGCCGCCGAGCGACGTCGGCGTCACGGTCCCGCCGTCGGGCAGCGGATTGGACAGGCCCCAGGCCTCGTAGGCCGCCCGCGTCTCCTCCAGCGTCGGCTGCGGCCCGTCGCGATTCACCAGGCTGCGCAGCACGTCCCGCATGGCTTCGACTTCACTCATGGCGTTCTCCCCGTCGGCTTGGCGGCCTCTTCCGCGGGCCGCATCGTCCTGGCGTGGCCCGCATCCTGACGCGCGCCGCCGCAAACGCAATCGGCTCGCAGGCGAGTTTGTCGCCACGGGGCCGAACTTGTCGCCCGTGAGCCGCGCGCGACCCGCGGCGAACCACGGCGATGGGGGAACATGTTTCCGGGGCGGTCGCATCGGCGCGATGCTCGCTCGATGCCCACGACGATGACAGAGCGCGTCTATTTTCTCGACTGGCTCCGCGTCGGCGCGCTGGGGCTGCTGATCCTTTACCATACGGAACTTCCGTACGTGATCGATCATTGGGTCGCGCGGTCCGTGCATCAGGTCGATCGCCCCAGCTGGCTCTCCCAGTTCATCAGTGAATGGCAAATGGCGCTGCTGTTCCTCGTCGCCGGGGCCGCGTTGCGCTTTTCCGTCGGCAAGGACGGGGCGATGCCGGCCCTGCAGGCGCGGTTGAAGCGCATCGGCCCGCCGATCCTGTTCGGCCTCCTCGTTCTGGCGCCGCTGCAGGCGCTGGGGGCGCACGCCGCGGGGCTCGGCCTCTTTGGGCTCGCCGAGGGGCACCGCATTCTGCAGCACGTCTGGTTCCTGCCGTTCCTGCTGCTCTACGTGGCGCTGGTCGTGGCCCTCGTGCTCACGGCGCCGCGGCTTTCGGTGCGGCTGGACGCGCTCGTCGAACGCGTGACCCGCGGGCCTGGCGCATTGTTCGTTCTTGCCGCGATCCTCTGCGCGGGGGCGGTGCTCGGCGTCGTCGCGCCGCGCACCTATGCGATCTGGGACGACCTCGCCGGCCACTGCAAATATGGCGGCCTGTTCGCGCTCGGCTTCTGGGGCGGAGCGGGGCTGTGGCCGCGGCTGCAGGCGCAGCGGCGGACGGCCTTGGCGTTGTTGGCGCTCGCAAGCGTCGGATGGCTCGCGATCGACGCCGGCGCCCACCAGACCACGCACGCGCTTGCCGGCGCCGTGTTCGGCGCGATGACGATCGGCGTGCTGTGCGGCTATGGCCGGACGCTGTTCAATCGCCCGTCCTCGGCGCTGCGCACGCTCAACCGCGGCGTCATGCCGGTGTATCTGCTGCATCAGCCGGTTATCGTCGGGCTGATGCTCGCGCTCGCGCCGCTCCAGCTGTCCGAGCCGGTCGAGCGGACCGCGCTGACGCTCGGCACGGTTGCGCTGAGCTGGGCGATCTACCGCGCGCTCGACGCGTCGCGTCTGCGCATGCTCATCGGGCTGTCGCCGCCGCCGCCGCGCCGCGACCGCCCTGCGATCGACAGCGCCGCGCCCGCCTGATCCGATCCCCCGCGCGGCGCCGCGCCCGCGATGCTCACGGCTTCCTGCATGCAGGGCGCGGTGTGCACATGGTCAGGGCTTGACCGGGGCGCCCGTGCGTCGCTTAACCGCAGGCGACGGCCCGGAGGGCCACGAGAGGGGATGTCCATGATTTCCAGACGTGACGCGCTCGCCGGCGCGGCCGCCGTCGCGGCGCTCGCCGCTGCCGGTCAATCCGCCGAAGCCAAGCCGCGCTCGGCGGACGCCGCGCTGGCCGAAATGTTCGAGAAGGCGTTCGAAGCCCAGCTCGACCGCTCGCCGCAACTGGCCACCTCGCTCGGCGACAAGCGCAACTACGGCAAATGGAACGACGTCTCCGACGCGGCCGCCGACGCCTCCGTGCGCGCGAGCGTCGACGCGCTCGCCAAGATCAAGCGCAAGATCAAGGCCGACAAGCTCTCCGCGGACTCGCGCCTCTCGCTCACGCTGTTCGAGCAGAGCGTGTCGCGCTCCGTCGCCAACCAGAAATGGCGCCGCTACGGCTACGTGTTCAACCAGATGGGCGGCGTGCAGAGCACGACGCCGACGTTCCTCATCAACCAGCACAAGGTCGCGACCGTCTCGGATGCGGAGGCCTATGTGGAGCGGCTGCGCGGCATGCCTGCTTATCTCGATGCGCAGGTGGCGCGCAGCGAGGCCAACGCCGCGGCCGGCGTGCTGCCGCCGAAGCACATTTTCGACTACGTCCTGCCCGCCGCGCGCAACGTCGTGAAGGGCGCGCCGTTCACGGACGGTCCCGACAGCCCGCTTTTCGCGGACCTGAAGGCGAAGGTCGGCCGGATCGACGCGCCCGAGGCGGTGAAGGCCAAGCTCGTCGCCGACGGCGCGGCCGCGCTGAAGGACGGCGTGGCCCCGGCCTATGCGCGCATGATCGCCGCGATTGAAAGCCAGAAGGCGCGCGCGGGCACGGACGCCGGCGTATGGCGTTTCAAGGACGGCGACGCCTACTACGCCGATCGTCTCGCCGACATGACGACGACGAAACTCTCGGCGGCCGAAATCCACCAGATCGGCCTCGACAACGTGGCGCGCATCCATGGCGAAATGCGCGCCATCATGGCGAAGGTCGGCTTCAGCGGCGACCTCGACAAGTTCTTCGACTTCATGGAGACGGACCCGCGCTTCTTCCTGCCGCAGACGGCGGACGGAAAGGCCGAGTACATCAAGCGCGCGACGGCGGCGATCGCCGCGATGAACGCGAAGGTGCCGCAATACTTCAACCGCCTGCCGAAGGCGCCGATGGAAGTGCGCGCGGTGGAGCCGTTCCGCGAGCAGGCGGCGGGACTTGCCTTCTACGAACGTCCGTCCGCGGACGGATCGCGCCCGGGCGTCTACTACGCCAACACGATCGACATGAAGGCGCTGCCGACCTACCAGATCGAGGCGCTGGCGTTCCACGAGGGCATCCCCGGTCACCACTTCCAGATTGCGCTCGCACAGGAGCTCGACGGCCTGCCGCGCTTCCGCCGCTTTGGCGGCTACACCGCGTTCTCCGAAGGCTGGGGCCTCTATGCCGAGCGTCTTGGCAAGGACATGGGCTTCTACGAGGATCCGTACTCGGATTTCGGCCGCCTGACGCTGGAAGTGCGCCGCGCGATCCGCCTCGTCGTCGATACGGGTCTGCACGCCAAGCGCTGGTCGCGCGAGCAGGCCGTGCAGTACATCCTCGACAACCAGCCCGGCGACCGCGCGCAGGCCGAGAAGGACATCGACCGCTACATCGTCATGCCGGGCCAGGCGACGGCTTATATGATCGGGCAGCAGGAGATCCTGCGCCTGCGCGAGAAGGCCCGCACGGCCATGGGCGCGAAGTTCGACATCCGCGGCTTCCACGACGTCGTGCTCACGCGCGGCGCCGTGCCGCTCGATGTGCTCGCGGCGAACGTCGACGCCTGGATCGCGGCATGAGCGCACGCCGCGCCGCGACCGCACGCGCCTCGACCGACTCGCGGCCGTGCGCCTATGGTCGGGCATGGTGACCTTGTCCGGCCCTCAACGACGGCGGCCCGCCCGCGTGTCCGCTTCGGCGGCTGCGCCGGGCGTCGCGCCGCCGCTCGTGGCGCTCGCGGGGCCGCATGCGGAGTTCGACCTCGCCGGCGTGCGGGTGACGGCGCTGGCGGACGGCGCATTGTGGATCGGCGCGGCGCGCGCGCTCGTCGTCTCGGACCTGCACCTGGAGAAGGGCGCCGCGTTCGCGCGCAAGGGCCAGTTCCTGCCGCCCTATGACACGCGCGCGACGCTCGCGCGGATCGCCGCGCTTCTGCGTACGCATGCGCCGGACGTCGTCGTCTCGCTCGGCGACAGCTTCCACGACGCCGACGGGCCGCACGGCATGGCCCAGGACGACGCGCGTGCGCTTGCCGCGCTCGTCGAAAGCGCGCCGAGCTGGGTCTGGATCGAGGGCAACCATGATCCGCATCCGCCGGCCGCGCTGGGCGGCGAGGTGCGCGAGACGCTGACGCTCGCGGGCCTGCGTCTCCAGCACGAGCCCAGCGCGGACGACGCCGTCATCGCCGGGCACCTGCATCCCTGCGCCAAGGTCGCCGCGCGCGGTCGTGCGGTGCGCGCACGCTGCTTCGCCACCGACGGCCGCCGCCTCGTGATGCCGGCGTTCGGCGCCTATGCGGGGGGATTGAACGTCTGCGATCCGGCGTTCGATGCGGTGTTCGGCACGACGCCGATGGCGCTGATCCTTGGCCGGGCGCGCGTGTTTCCCGCCGCACCGGATCGTCTGTCTCCGGACGGATAAGACCGCGTCAATCCCCGCCCGCCGCGGCGCCTCCAGACTGGCGTGCGGAGGTACCGATGAGCGACGCCACGACCAACCTGCAATTGCCTTTGCTTGCGCCTGCACAGGCGCAGAAGCACGTCACCGTGAACGAGGCGTTCGCCCGCCTCGACGCCCTCGTTCAGCTCACCGCCGCGTCCCGCAGCGTGACGGCGCAACCGTCCGCGCCGGCGGATGGCGTCGTCCATATCCTCCCATCCGGGAAGAGCGGCGCGGCCTGGGGGGCGATGGCCGACGGCGCTCTCGCCGCCTACCGCGATGGCGCCTGGGAGGCGATCACGCCGAAGCCCGGATGGAGCGCCTACGTGCTCGACGAGGCGCGCCGCGTGGTCTGGCGGGGCGGCGCCTGGCGGGCGGAGCAGGCCGCGACGCCGGCGGGACTCGTGACGCTCAGCGCCGCCACGGCCACGCCGCCGGGCTTCGTGCGCTGCGACGGCCGTACGCTCAGCCGCACGGCCTATCCCGATCTCTTCGCGGCGATCGGCGTGACGTTCGGCGCCGGCGACGGCGCGACGACGTTCGCCGTGCCGGATCTGCGCGCGCGCGATCCGGCGACGCCCGCAGGCGTCACGCACGTCATCGCGCTCGGCGCGTGAGCGACGTTCAGCGCTTCGGTTTGGGGGAAGGGTCGGCGTCGGGCAGGCAGTCGAGCGCGCCTGCGGCGCCGGACGCGCGACAGGCGGCGACGCCCTTCTCGCCCGTCGGCGGCGTCTTGCGCGCAGCAGCGGCGTCGAACACGCGCTGATCGCGCGCCTTCACGGCGCCGAGCTGCGGCGCGCCGCGGGCGCCGGCCCAGCGTTTGCGGTTGCATTCGGCGCGCTCCGCATCGGAGAGGCGCACATCGTCGGGATTGTCGCAGCCGACATTCTCGTTGAGCCCGTCGATCGAGATGCCGCGGATGGCGGCGCGCACGCCGCCGCCGCCGGACGTTGCGGGCGCGCCGCCGCCGGCGGCTCCGGCAGGCCCGCCGCTCGCGCCGCCGGCAGGGCCACCCGCCATGGCCGGCGCGCCGCCGGTGGCGACGGGCGTGTCGCCGCGATCGGATTTCGGTTCGTTGAGCCCGGCGCGCTTGCGCGCGGCGTCCTCGGCGCGTTTGCGGGCGTCCTCCGTATCGGACTGGCCCGGCGTCTGGGCGGGGGCGGTCGCGGTCGACGGGTCGGGCGCGAACTGGAGCTGATCGGGCGCGGCCCTGGCGCTCGCGAGATCGCGCGGGATGACGTTCGTGCTGGCCGGGGCGAGCGCGTCCGTGCGTTCGGCGGCGCCGCCGATCCAGGGCGTGTCGGCGGCCATGGACGACAAGGCCGGCGCTGCGGTGGTGGCAGGGCGCAAGGATTCGGCCCGTTCCGCCTGTGCGGCGAGGAAGGGGGCGTCCTGGTTGGCTTCGGCGATCGGGGCGGCGGCGGTGCGCGCTGCGGCGAGGGGCTCGGCGCGCGGCGCGGTCGTTGGCCGCGGCAAGGGTTCGGCGTCGTCGGGCGTCGGCGGCGTTGGTTTGGGCGCGCGCGTGGCCGGCGGGATCGGCTGGCGGGCGCGGGGCGACGTGCGGGCCTTGGGTGGTGGCGGCGGTGGGGGCGTGACGGCCGGGGGCGGGATCACGTCCACGCGCACGACGGGCGGCTCGGGGGGCGCGTTCGGCCGCGGGATCGCGAGCAGCGCGGCGGCGAACACGACGTGCAACGCGAAGGAGGCCACGCGGCCCGGGGTCGCGTGGTCGGCCAGAACGCTGGCGCGCGAACCCGGAAGCGGCGCGGCGGTCACGTCATGGGCGTCCCAAAACCTGCGCGAACGGCAGGACAATGCAGGCGACTATAACACCCGAGGTTAAGATTTGGCGCAGCCGCGGATACCAGACCGGCGCCGCTGACACCCGGGGGGCCGACTGGTCCCAAACGTACTGGGCCGCAAACAGCGCGGCGAACCCGCCGGCGAGGCCCGGAACGCCGAGGCCGCCCGTTCCGCCGGTCGCCACCGCGGCGCCGAGCGCGCCGGCCGCCAGCGCCCAGCCGGCGATCGAGGGCAGGACCGACATCACGAGGCGGGCGGTCGAGGGCGCATCCGGCGCGCGCGCCAGCTCGAGACCCCAACGCGCGCCGCCGAGAAAGGACAGGATCACCGCCGCATAGATCGCGAAGCTCAGAACGCCCCAGGGTGCGATCGCGTCCGGTCCGGCGGCGGCGAACGCCGAGGCGTAGAAGGGGATCAGGCCGGTCAGGCCGAGCCACAAGGCGGCGGTCGGGATCGGGGAACGCTCAGGGGTCACGTCAGCTCCGTCGGAAGATCAGCGCCGCGACCCAGCCGGCCGACAGCGCGAGCGCGACGGTGAACAGGCCGTAGATCAGCGGGCGCTCCTGGGCGAGCGCATAGACCGTCTGCTCCAGGCCCTGGCGGGAGATCAAGATCGTCGCGGATTCCGTGGCTTGCAGACGGCCATTGCGGAAGAGGTAGACGTCGGCGCGGTAGGCGCCGGGCTGTGCGTTGGCGGGCAGCGCGACCTGCGCCTTGAAGAGCCCGCCCGGGCGCAGCACGAGCCCGCGCGGCGCTTCCTGATAGAGGCCGCGCGCGCGCTGCAGGCGCACGAGGCCCTGGCGGTAGTCGCTCGGGTCGGCGTCGGACGGGGTGGCGCTGGTCAGGCGCGCCTGGGCGGCGGGGTCGAGCCCGAGCTCCCAGATGTCGCGGGTGGAGGCGATCTGCACCAGAGGTTTGGCGCTGACGACGGCATGGAAGCTCGGCGCATCCGCGAAGGAGACCGGATCGCGGTTGAGCCAGAGCGGGCCGGTCCGGCGCTTGCGCATGACAGTGATCGGCGCGCCGGGGCCGCGGATCGCGACAACGACGTCGCCGGGCGCGCGGCGCGCGGGCGTCGCGCCGAACACGGTGATCCGCGCGCCGCGGAAATCGGAGGTCACGGCGATGACGTCGTCCGTGACGGCGGCGGCGAGCCCGGACGCCGCGCCGGCCGCCGCGGGCGGTTGCGCTGGCGTGGCGGCGCGGGCGACGGGCGCAAGCGCCAGCGCGGCCAGAACGAGGGCGCACGCCGCACGCACGAGGGTCGAGAGGCCCGCGCGCGCGCTCACCGCGGCGCCCCCAGCACGAACATCTCGGCCGGCGTGGCGACGAGGTCGTAGGCGAGCTTGAGGCCGGTGCCGAGCACCAGAACCGCGAGGATGGCGCGCAGGCGTTCGGCGGAGAAGTTCGCGCCGGCGCGCACGCCGAGCTGCGCGCCGATGACGCCGCCGACGATCAGCAGCGTCGCCAGCACCAGATCGACGGTGCGTGTCTGCGTGGACTGCAGCACGACGACGAGCGAGGTGACGATCAGCACCTGCACGAGCGACGTGCCGACGACGACCTGCGTCGGCATGCGCAGGAGATAGATCATTGCCGGCGCGAGGATGAACCCGCCGCCGACGCCCATCACCGCCGCGATCACGCCGACGCCGAAGCCGATCGCCAATGGCGGCAGCACCGAAATGTAGAGCCCGGAGGCGGGGAAGCGCATGCGCAGCGGCAGGACGTGCGCCAAGGTGCGCCCGCGTTTGCGCCGCGTCGGCGGCAGGCCGCGGCTCTTGCGCCGCAAGGCGCCGACGCTTTCCCACAGCATCAGGCCGCCGATGATGCTGAGGAAGAAGACGTAGCTGAGGGTGATCAGCAGATCGACCTGACCGATCTCTTTCATCGCCGCGAACAGCCGGACGCCGGCCACCGAGCCGAGCACGCCGGCGATCGAAAGCAGGAGGCCCATGCGCCAGTCCACGAGGCGGCGGCGCCAGTAGGCGAGCAGTCCCGACACCGAGGTCGAGGTGATCTGCGCCGCCTCGGTGGAGGCGGCCACGGCGGGCGGGATGCCGAGGAAGATCAGCAGCGGCGTCATGAGGAACCCGCCGCCGACGCCCACGAGCCCCGACACGAATCCGACGGCGCCGCTCATCAGCAGGATGACGAGCGCGTTCACCGGCAACTCGGCGATCGGCAGATAGATGGACATCATGACAGGGGGATCCCGCGGCGCACTATGGGCGCCGGGCGCAGGGCCTGCAATCACGATGGCGCGACAATGGCGTCAGGTGCGGCCCGGATTGACCGCTTCGGCCGGCGGGGCGGCCCAGGTCTGCGGTCCGAAATCGCCGTTGGCGCGCGGGTTCATCGGCTTGGGGCGGAATGCGGTGGCGCGCGCGCGGACCTGGGCGACGACGGACGGATCGAGCCGCTGTGACAGCAGGTCGGCGCGGGCGCGGGCGTCGGAGTCGTCCGCGGCGGCGGCGACGCTGTACCAGAAGAGCGCCTCCGCCGGATCGGCCGTGACGCCGCGACCCGACTGGTAGAGCACGCCCAGATTGAACTGGCTGTTGGTCATGCCGAGGTCGGCGGCCTGGCGGAACCAGCGGAAGGCCTGCGCCTCGTTGAGCTGCACGCCCTCGCCGCGGGCGAAGTAGACGCCGAGATCGTGCATCGCGGCGCGGTTGCCTCCGAGCGCGGCGCGTTCGGTCCAGGTGCGCGCCGCGGCGACGTCAGCGGGCGCGCCTTCGCCACGCTCGTAAAGCTTGGCGAGGCGGTATTGCGCGGCAGCGAGGCCCTTGTCCGCGGCCTTCTTCATGAGGTCGAAGCCTTCGCCGTTGGCGCCTTCCGCTAGCTTGCGGCGCGCGAGTTCGTAGAGGGCGATGGAGTCGCCGCGTGCGACGGCCTGTTCGAGTGTTTCTTTCGGCGCGGCGGCGGCGGCGGCGGGCGCGGCGGCTGCTGCGGCTGCGGCGGCCTGCGCCGCGGCGGCTTCGGCGATCGAGCCGGGCGGGCCGCTCACGGGCGTCTGCGGCGTAGGCGCGGGGGCCTGAGCCTCTTCCTTCGCCGCGTCGGCCGGACGAAGCAGGGCCGTCAGCGTCGGCGCGACCAGCGCGCCGGCGCCGGTGACGGCGACGAGGCCCACCGTCGTGTAGACGAGCGTGCGGCGCGAGCCGGTGAGGCCTTTGCGCGTGGTGGTGGGCGCAGCCGCCTCCATCGCGGCGCGGCGCGCTTCGCTGAGATAGTCGCTCGGACGCGACGGACGCGCAGCGCCGGGCGTTTCGGCCGAGGGCGCCTCGAGAAGATCCATGTCGAGATCGGGATCGGTGTCGAGCAGGCCGCGGCGCGCGGGCGGCGCCTCGGCGGTGGCGCCGTCGTCCGCCTCGGTGAAGGAGGCCGGCAGGCCCCAGTCGTCGTCGGCGCTGGCGGTCTTGGCCGCGGGGGCGGGTGCGGGGGCGGCGGCGCGCGCTGCGGGCCGCGCGATCTCGAACGCGTCGTCGTCGTCGCCGTCGTCGAGCGACGTGGCGGGCGGTGCGTCGAAGCCGACGTCGAACCCGGGCGTGACGTCGCCGAGCGGCTCGGTGGCCGGCGCGTTGCGGAGGAAGTCGAACGCGGTTTCGGGATCATGCACGCCGGCGAGCGGCGTGTGGGAGTCCACGGACTCGTCGAGTTCGAGCGTCGGCGCTTCGGGCTCGAGATCGAGCTCCGCGTCCAGTTCGTCCCAGCGGGTCGCGGTCGCGGTTGTCGCGGTCGTGGTCGCGGGCGCGGCGGCGATGGCCGGCGCGGGGGCAGGCGGCTCGTCGCGATAGCCGATGTCGGTCGGTTCGCGCACGGGCACCGGCGTCGGCACCGAGATCAGCGACGCGTCGAATTCCGGACGCGTCGTCTCCGTCGACGAAGCCGGTCGGGGCGCGGCCGGGCGCGTCTCGGCGGCGGTGAGGCGCGCGTCGATCTCGTCGAGCGCGCCGTCCAGGCGGGCCTGCAGCTGCTGATCGACGGCCCTCACAGTCGTCTCGATCTCGCGGCGCAGATCGGCCCGCGCGGCTTCGAGCTGGGCCTCGAGGGCGTCGAAGCGCGCGGCGAGCGCGGCGGCGGTTTCGGCGGCGCGGGTGTCGACGGCGCCGAAGCGCTGCGCCGTCTGCGCCTGCATCGCATCGATGAGCTTCGGCAGATCGGCTTTCTGGTGCGCGTCTTCGAGCAGACGCATGCGCTTGTCGAGCGCTTCGGACAGACGCTTGATCTCGACCGAGACGGCTTCGATCGTCTGCGCCTGACGGCCTTCTGCGGCGGCCATGCGGCGATTGACGTCGGAGACCGCGGCCTCGATGTCCTCGGGGCGCAGTGTGAGGAACGCCGCGTCGAGCGCGCCGCGCAGCGAATCCACCGACGTGGCGAGATCGGCCACGCGCGCATCGAACACGGCTTCCATGTCCTTCGCGCGGGAAGCGGCTTCGGCGGCGCCGGTCTCGACGGCGGCGATGCGGGCATTGAGCGCGTGGGCCGCGTCGCCCAGCGCGCGCGCCGCGGCGTCGGCCGTGGTCTCGGCGACGGCGGCGCGATCGGCCGCGACCTTCACGCTCGCGCGCAGATCGGCGAGCGTTTCGGCCATGCGCGCATCGAGCGCGGCGAGGGACGACTGCGTCGTGTCGGATACGCGCTGCTCGACCTCGGCGAGCGCGGCGGCCTGCGAATCCGCGGCGGCGTCGATCTGCGCCTGGATTTCCTCGGCGCGTCGCGTCGCGCTGGCGTCGAGGTCCTCGATGCGGTCGGCGACTTCCTCGATCCGGCCGAACGCGGCGCCGGACGATTCCGCGATGCGCCCGCTCAGGCGCGCATCGGCTTCGTCGATGGCGGCGCGCAGCGCGATCTCGATGTCGTGCAGGGCGTCGTGCGCCTGCTCGCGCAGATTTTCGAACGCGGTGAGGCGCTGCTCGATCGCGTCGGCGCGCGTGGCCTGGCGGTCTTCGGCCTGCTGCGCTTCGAGCCGCACCTGCTCGATCGAGGCGGCGACCGCTTCGCCGGTGCCGTCGAGGCGTTCGGCGAGGCGCGCGAGATCGCCGTCGAGGCGGTAGGTGACGCGCGCAAGTTCGGCGTCGATGCGCTCGACCGCCGATTTCAGTTCCGAGATGCGGGTGTCGTCTTCGGCGCGGGCGAGACGTTCGAGCAGCGTGTCCTGCGCGCTCTTGAGCTCGCCCACCAGCGCGAGCAGGCGCAACGCCTCTTCGCGGGCGCCGACCTCGGTGTCGTCGATGCGGGAGGCGAGACCGACGACGGTGCGATCGAGGCCGACGACGGCGAGGGACGAGCGCTGCTCTGCGGCCTCGATGCGCTGCGCCAGGCGCTCCAGCGCCTCGGCGATGCGCTTGCCGGCGGCGCGGCTGAAATCCTGGTCTTCGAGATCGAGCGCGGGCAGGGGCTCTTTCGAGTCATGCGACTGGAGGGCGTCGCCGAGCCAGCCGCCGAGCTGCAGGCCATGGCGGCGCGCGGCCTCGAGCGCGGCTTCACGCACCCTCGGATCGATCGCGCGGCCGCCCCACGTTCCAGCGCTCATCTCGTCCTACCTTGGCCTGATCGACGCTCGTTAGGAGGCCGACTCAGCAGTCGAAAATCCGCACCGACTTACCGGGTCGCGTGCTTAATGACCGGTAAACCGTGAGTCGGTCACGTTTGCGACTGTTGGGGCGTTATCCGCCCTTTGGCGCGCCGGTCAGGACGCCGCCGCGCGTGGCGGGGCGGCGTCCCTGGCGCCGGGCTCAGCGCACCATTTCGAATTTGCCGGTGATCGTTTCGGCGCGGTACGTGCCGCGGATCCGCCGGCCGCTGTCGTCGAGCTGGCCCGTATAGGTGACGCTGTGGGACACCCCGCCGGCGCCGTCATAGGTCTTTACGAACGAGACGGACCCGTCCTGTTTGACCATTCCGCTGATCTCGGACGTGAGGAACAGCACGTCGTCGGCGCCGAAGATGTTCACCTCCGTCGCCGTGCCGGAGAAGGTCCGGTTGGTCGAGGTGAGCTTCATGTCGAACGTGTTCACGTCGCCCTTGTCGGCCGAGACGTAGCCCCCGGTCCAGGAGCCGGTAAGATTGGTGTCGACCGCAAGTGCGGCCGGGGCGGCGACCAGCGCCGTCGCGAATGCGACGCTCGCGGCGACGAACTTCAATGAACGCATGGATAGTCCCCTCGGCCGGTGACCACCCGGCGGGTCTTGACGTTCACGTCAACGGCAGCTATCCCCCAGCCCGGCTGGACATTGGCGAGGCGCACCGATGGTCAAACCGGAACGCACCTATTCCATTTCCGAGCTTGCCCGCGAGTTCAAGGTCACACCGCGGGCGCTGCGCTTCTACGAAGACAAAGGGCTGCTTTCGCCGCGGCGCGAGGGGCTGAACCGCGTTTACTCGGTGCGCGACCGCGCGCGGCTCCAACTCATCCTGCGCGGCAAGCGCGTCGGGTTCCCGCTCTCCGAGATCCGCGAGATCCTCGACCTCTATGATCTTGGCGACGGCCAGCGCGCGCAGATGGCGACCGCACTGAAGAAGTATCGCGCGCGCATGGTCGCCCTGGAGGCCCAGCGCGAGGACCTCGTAGGCGCCATGGAGGCGCTTCAGAACGGGATCAATTGGCTGGAGGCGCGCCTCGCGGAGCCCGCGTCGCCGGCGAGCGTTTCGGCCGCCCGCGCCTTTGAGCGCGAAGCGCGCCGGCGCATGGACGGCACGGGCTGACCACGCGCCGCGTCACATCACAACGACCCGGGACGCCGGTGGCGGTCCTCGGGCAAGGGAGCGACACATGCCGGTCTATTCTGCGCCGTTGCGGGACTTCCGTTTCCTCCTTGAGGACGTGCTCCAGTACGACAAGTACGCCAACCTGCCGGGCTTCGCCGACGCGCCGCTCGACGTGGCGACGCAGATCCTGGACGAGGCCGCGAAGTTCACGGCGGGCACGCTGCTGCCGCTCAACGGCATTGGCGACAAGCAGGGCTGCACCTGGACGCCGGAGGGCGTGAAGACGCCGCCGGGCTTCAAGGGCGCCTACAAGCAGATGGTCGAGAGCGGGTACGTGTCGTTCTCGTCCGATCCCACCTATGGCGGCCAGGGCCTGCCGGCGGTGCTGAACGTGGCCGTGAACGAGATGGTCTCGGCCACCAACATGGCGTTCGGCATGTATCCGGGCCTGACGCACGGCGCGTATTCGGCGATCCACGAGGCCGGCACGCCGGAACAGAAAGAGATGTACCTGCCCAAGCTCACCAGCGGGGAGTGGGCCGGCACGATGAACCTCACCGAGCCGCATTGCGGCACCGATCTCGGACTCCTGCGCACGAAGGCGGTTCCGCAGGCGGACGGCTCCTACAAGATCACCGGCCAGAAGATCTGGATCTCCGGCGGCGATCAGGACCTGACGGACAACATCATCCATCTCGTGCTGGCGCGGATCGAAGGCGCGCCGGCGGGCGTGAAGGGCATCTCGCTCTTCATCGTGCCGAAGTTCATGGTCAACGCGGACGGCTCGCTCGGCGCGCGCAACACCGCGACGTGCGTGGGCCTCGAGCACAAGATGGGCATCCACGGCAACGCGACGTGCGTGATGTCCTACGAGGATGCGACGGGCTACCTGATCGGCAAGGAGAACGAAGGCCTCAAGGTCATGTTCGTCATGATGAACGAGGCGCGTCTCGGTGTCGGTCTGCAGGGCCTCGCGATGAGCGAGATCGCCTATCAGAACGCGGTGGATTTCGCGAAGCAGCGCCTGCAGGGCCGTTCGCTGACGGGCCCGAAGAACGCCGACGGCCCGGCCGATCCGGTGATCGTGCATCCGGACGTGCGCCGCATGCTGATGGACGCGAAGGCGTTCAACGAAGGCGCGCGCGCCTTCCTGTTGTGGACGGCGCTCTATGGCGACCTTTCGCACAAGCATCCCGACGACGCGCTGCGCCAGAAGGCCAACGACTATATGGGCCTGATGACGCCGGTGCTGAAGGCGTATCTGACGGGCGAGGGCTTCCGCCACATCTCGGATTCGCTGCAGGTGCATGGCGGCTCCGGCTTCACGGAGCACTATCCGGCCTCGCAGTTCATGCGCGATGCGCGCATCACGCTCATCTATGAAGGCACCAACGGCGTGCAGGCGCTCGATCTCGTCGGCCGCAAGCTGGCGGCCAATGGCGGGCGCGCGATCTTCGCCTTCTTCAACGAGATGGACGAGTGGATCGGCGCCAACACGGGCGATGCCGAGCTGCAGCCGTTCGTCGACGCGCTCGCGACCGCGAAGGCCCAGCTGCAGGACGGCACGATGTGGCTGATGCAGAACGGCATGTCGAACTTCGACAACGCCGGCGCGGCGAGCCACGATTATCTGCAGCTCTTCGGCGTCACGGCGCTCACCTACATGTGGGCGATCATGGCCAAGACCGCGCTCGCCAAGAAGGGCGACGCCGATCCCTACTACGCGACGAAACTCGTCACCGGCCGCTACTTCATCACCCGCATGGCGCCGGAAGGCGCGATGCACCTGACGAAGCTGAAGACCGGCGCCGACGCCGTGATGGCGCTGGCCGCGGAAGCGTTCTGAACAACCAAAACGGGAGAGAGACCATGGGCGCGATCGACCTGCCGACGGCCAAGTGGCGTGACGACGAAGAGCTGCGCATCTTCGAGAAGGGCGTGGTGGACTTCTTCACCAAGCACGCGCCGGAAAGCCGCATGAAGAAGTGGCGCGAGGACGGCATCGTCGAGCGCGAGATGTGGCGCGAGGCGGGCGAGGCGGGGCTTCTGTGCCTCTCCACGCCGGCCGAATATGGCGGCGCCGGCGGCACGTTCGCGCACGAGGCGGTGTTCATCGACGTCATGGGCAAGATGGGCATCGACGGCTTCGGCGCCTCGCTGCACAACGCGATCGTCGCGCCGTACATCTTCCACTACGGCTCGGAAGAGCAGAAGCAGCGCTGGCTGCCGCGCATGGCGTCGGGCGAGCTCGTCGGCGCCATTGCGATGACGGAGCCGGGCGCGGGCTCTGACCTGCAGGGCGTGAAGACCACGGCCAAGCTCGACGGCAACCACTACGTCATCAACGGCTCGAAGACCTTCATCACCAACGGCCAGACGGCGAACCTGATCATCGTCGTCGCCAAGACGGACGCCTCGAAGGGCGCGGCGGGCACGTCGCTGATCCTCGTCGAGACCGATGAGGTCGAAGGCTTCCGTCGCGGCCGCAACCTCGACAAGGTGGGCCAGGATGCGCAGGACACTTCGGAGCTGTTCTTCGACGAAGTCCGCGTGCCGACGTCGAACCTCTTGGGCCCGTCGGAAGGCCAGGGCTTCTATCAGCTGATGCAGCAGCTGCCGTCGGAGCGCCTGCAGATCGGCCTCCAGGGCGTGGCGATGATGGAGCGCGCGATCGCGCTGACGACGGAATACGTGAAAGGCCGCAAGGCGTTCGGCAAGACGATCTGGGACTTCCAGAACACGCAGTTCAAGCTCGCCGAGTGCAAGACGAAAGCGACCGTCGCGAAGGCGTTCTGCGACACGTGCACGGAGCTTCTGCTCGCGGGCAAGCTCGATGCGGCGACCGCGTCGATGGCGAAGTACTGGGTCAGCGACGTGCAGTGCGAAGTGGTGGACGAGTGCCTCCAGCTGCACGGCGGCTGGGGCTACATGAACGAATACCCGATCGCGCAGATGTATCGCGATGCGCGCGTCCAGCGCATCTATGGCGGCGCGAACGAGATCATGAAGATGCTGATCGCGCGGACGCTTTGATGCTGCGCGCAATCGCAGACGCCGGTGGTTCACCCCTCATCCGGCCCTTCGGGCCACCTTCTCCCACAAGGGGAGAAGGACCACTGCAGCGACCTTCTCCCCTTGTGGGAGAAGGTGGATCGCGCGCAAAGCGCGCGAGACGGATGAGGGGTGACGGCGCTGCGGGTGGGCGCGCATGAGCACCCACGACGCCACGATCCTCTGGGAACGCGGGGATCAGCCGTTCACGGACGGCAAGTATTCGCGCGCGCACACGATCAGCTTCGATGGCGGCGTTTCGATCGCCGGGTCGTCGAGCCCGAGCGTCGTGCGCCCGCCGCTTTCGAAGGTGGATGCGGCGGATCCGGAAGAGTTGCTCGTCGCGGCGCTCTCGAATTGCCACATGCTGTGGTTCCTCGATCTCGCGCGGCATGCCGGCTTCGTCGTCGATCGCTACCGCGACGAAGCGCGGGGCCAGATGGGCAAGGACGACCGCGGCAAGATCGCGCTGACGCGTGTGACGCTGAACCCGCAGGTGATGTGGTCGGGCGCGAAGATCCCGACGCCCGCTGACGTCGCCGCTTTGCATCACGAGGCGCATGAGCGCTGTTTCATCGCCAATTCCTTCCGCGGGGAGGTGATCGTCGCGGGAAATTGAGTTTACCCGCGCTCCGGGAAAGCCCAGCCGGAGCGGTCAGCGGATGGTAGGCGCGGCCAAGGCCGGCGCCGCGGGACGCCTCCGGTCCCACCCGGGCAGGGAAATGAGGAGAAGACCATGACGGACGCTTACATTTTCGACGCTGTGCGCACGCCCCGCGGCCGCGGCAAGAACACCGGCTCGCTGCACGAGATTACCGCGCTGAGCCTCGCGACGCAGGTGCTCGAGACGATCAAGTCGCGCAACGGCCTCCCCGAGGGCGCGGTGGACGACGTGGTGCTGGGCGTGGTGTCGCCGGTGGGCGAGCAGGGCTCGGTCATCGCGCGCACGGCCGTCATCAACGCCGGACTCGGCGAAACGACGGGCGGCGTTCAGATCAACCGCTTCTGCGCCTCGGGCCTGGAAGCCGTGAACATGGCGGCCGCGAAGGTGATCTCGGGCGAGGCCGAGCTCGCGATCGGCGGCGGAGTCGAGAGCATGAGCCGCGTGCCGATGGGTTCGGACGGCGGCGCCTGGCCGACCGATCCGGCGATCGCGCTGAAGGCCTATTTCGTGCCGCAAGGCATTTCGGCCGATCTCATCGCGACCAAGTACGGCTTCTCGCGCGCCGACGTCGACGCCTACGCCGTGGAAAGCCACAAGCGCGCCGCGCGCGCCTGGGCGGAAGGCCGGTTCAAGAATTCGGTTCTGCGCGTGAAGGACCAGCTCGGCGTGACGATCCTCGATCGCGACGAGACGGTTCGTCCGAGCACGGACATGCAAAGCCTCGGCGCGCTCGAGCCGAGCTTCAAGGCGCAGGGCGAGATGATGCCGGGCTTCGACGCCGTCATCATGCAGCGCTACCCGGAGGTGGAGGAGGTCAACCACGTCCACCACGCCGGCAACTCGTCGGGCATCGTCGACGGCTCTGCGGGCGTGCTGATCGGCACGCTGGAGATGGGCAAGCGCCTGGGCCTGAAGCCGCGCGCGAAGATCAAGGCGATGGCCTCGATCGGCTCTGAGCCCTCGATCATGCTGACGGGGCCGGAATTCGTGACGGCGAAGGCGCTCAAGAAGGCCGGTATGGCCGTCGGCGACATCGACATCTACGAGCTGAACGAGGCGTTCGCCGCCGTCGTTCTGCGCATGATGCAGGCGCTCGACATCCCGCACGACAAGATGAACGTGAACGGCGGCGCGATCGCCATGGGTCACCCGCTCGGCGCGACCGGCGCGATGATCCTCGGCACCGTGCTCGACGAGCTCGAGCGCACGGGCAAGTCCACCGCACTCGCGACGCTGTGCGTCGGCGCGGGCATGGGCACGGCGACGATCATCGAACGGGTTTGACGCGAAGCGTCATCCTGGGCGGCGAAGCCGGCCGGGATCCAGGGGTGGCAGCACGCGCCTGGGTCCCGGTCTCGCCTTCGGCGAGCCCAGGATGACGGCGACATTGAGAGGACGAGGACGATGGAAAACTTCAAGATCGAGATCGACGGCGAGGGCGTTGCGCTGGTGACGTTCGACGTGCCGGGACGCTCCATGAACACGCTGACGGGCAGCGTGATCGCGGACATCGTCGCGCTCACCGAGCGCATCAAGACGGACGCCGCGATCAAGGGCGTCATCTTCCAATCGGGCAAGCCGACGGGCTTCTGCGCGGGCGCCGATCTCGGCGAGATGGGCTCAGGCGCCGGCGGCGGCGCGCGCGCGTCCGATGATCCGGAAGCGGCGCTGAAGGCGGCGTTCGACAACGCCTTCACGCTCAACAAGACGTTCCGCGCGCTGGAGACGTGCGGCAAGCCGATCGCGATCGCGCTCGAAGGCCTGGCGCTTGGCGGCGGGCTCGAGTTCGCGCTCGCGTGCCATTATCGCGCCGCTTCGGACAATCCGCGCTCGCAGTTCGGCCTGCCGGAATCGAAGGTGGGCCTGCTTCCGGGCGCTGGCGGCACGCAGCGTCTGCCGCGCCTGATCGGCGTGCAGAACGCCGCGATGATGATCCTGCAGGGCGAGCCGAAGAAGCCGCAGGAAGCCAAGGCGCTCGGCTTCATCAACGAAGTGACGCCGGTGGGCGAGGCCGTGGCGGCGTGCCGCAAATGGCTCGCGACCAATCCGAAAGCGACGCAGCCCTGGGACGAGAAGGGCTTCCGCGTGAAGGACGGCCCGTATTCGCCGGGCGGCGGCATGGCGTTCATCGGCGGCAACGCGATCCTCGCCAAGCAGACCTACGGCAACTACCCGGCGCAGAAGCACATCATGAGCTGCCTCTATGAAGGCATCCAGGTGCCGATCGACGCCGGCCTGCGCATCGAGAGCCGCTATTTCGTCAAGACGATGCAGACGCCGCAGGCGCGCGCGATGATCCGCTCGCTGTTCCTGTCCATGCAGGAGCTGGCGAAGGGCGCGAACCGTCCGCAGGGCTATCCGACGTACGAGATCAAGAAGGTCGCCGTGCTCGGCGCCGGCATGATGGGCGCGGGCATCGCCTACGTGCAGGCGATGGCCGGCATCGAGACCGTGCTGATCGACCAGTCGCAAGAGGCGGCCGAGAAGGGCAAGGACTACACCAAGAAGCTGCTCGACAAGGCGATCTCGCGCGGCAAGCAGACGCCGGAGAAGGCGGCCGAGATCCTGGCGCGCATCACGCCGACCACGGACTATGCGCACGTGAAGGGCGCGGACCTCGTCGTCGAGGCGGTGTTCGAGAACCGCGAGATCAAGGCGGACGTGACGAAGAAGGCCGAGGCCCAGCTCGCCGAGACGGCCGTGTTCGGCTCCAACACCTCGACGCTGCCGATCTCGGGCCTCGCCGGCGCGAGCGTGCGGCCGAAGAACTTCATCGGCATCCACTTCTTCTCGCCCGTGGACAAGATGGGTCTCGTCGAGATCATCATGGGCAAGGAGACGAGCGAGGAGACGCTCGCGAAGTCGATCGACTACGTCCTCAAGATCAAGAAGACGCCGATCGTCGTGAACGACTCGCGCGGGTTCTACACGTCGCGCTGCTTCGGCACGTATGTGGGCGAGGGCATCGCGATGCTCGCCGAGGGCGTGAAGCCGGCGATCATCGAGAACGTGGGCCGCATGACGGGCATGCCCGTGCCGCCGCTCGCGATGAACGACGAGGTGGCGCTCGATCTCGGCTACAAGGTGCGCCAGCAGACCAAGAAGGACCTCGGCGACGCCTATCGCGAAACGCCGGCCGACAGGATCATCGAAGAGATGGTGGTGAAGCAGGAGCGCTTCGGCCGCAAGAACGGCAAGGGCTTCTACGAGTATCCGTCCGAGCCGAACGGCAAGAAGCGCATCTGGCCGGGCCTCTCCGATCTCGTGCAGACGAAGATCGCCGAGGCGCCGCCGGAACTGCGCGACGAGTACAAGAAGCGCCTGCTCTACATCCAGGCGCTGGAAACCGCGCGCTGCTTCGAGGAAGGCGTCATCACCGATCCGCGCGACGCCGACATCGGCTCGATCCTCGGCTGGGGCTTCGCGCCCTGGACGGGCGGCACGATCTCGCTGATCGATGGCCTGGGCGTGGCGAAGTTCGTCGCCGAGTGCGACGCGCTCGCCCAGAAATACGGCGAACGCTTCAAGCCGAACGCGCTCCTGCGCGACATGGCCGCGAAGGGCGAGACCTTCTACGGCCGCTTCGGCAAGGCGGCGAAGAAGGCGGCTTAAGCGCGGCGTTCGTCATCCCGGACGCGGCGCTGCGTCCGGGATGATGACGCGCGCGTCCTTCTCCCCTTGTGGGAGAAGGTGGCGCGGAACGCGCCGGATGAGGGGTGAACCTCGACCCCCGGGCGTGAGTGCAAACACCCCTCACCCGTCTCGACGGCTTCGCCGTCGATCCACCCTCTCCCACAAGGGGAGAGGGACAACTGTCACGTCTTCAGCTTGTAGCCCGTCTTGAACACCCAGCTGATCGCGGCGAGGCAGAGCGCGAGGAACACCGCGACGGCCGCGAGGCTGACGCCGACGCCCACGTCGCTCACGCCGAAGAACGCCCAGCGGAAGCCGCTGACGAGATAGACCACGGGGTTGAAGAGCGTCAGCGTGCGCCAGGGATCGGGCAGCATGTCGATCGAGTAGAAGCTGCCGCCGAGGAACGTCAGCGGCGTAATGATCAGCATCGGGACGATCCCGAGCTGCTCCCAGCTCTCCGCGACGAGCCCGAGGATGAAGCCGAACAGGCAGAACGTCACCGCGATCAGTACGAGGAACGCGATCATCACCAGCGGGTGCAGGATCGAGAAGGGCACGAAAACGCGCGCCGTCGCGAGGATGATGAGGCCCAGGATCACTGACTTCGTCGCCGCCGCGCCGACATAGCCCATCACCGCCTCGAGCGGGGAGAGCGGCGCCGACAGCACCTCGTAGATCGTGCCCGCCCAGCGCGGCATGTAGATGCCGAACGATGCGTTGGAGATGCTCTCCGTCAGGATCGTGAGCAGGATCAGGCCCGGCACGATGTAGGCGCCGTAGGGCACGCCGTCGATCGCGGCCATGCGCCCGCCGATCGCGGAGCCGAACACGATGAAGTAGAGCGAGGTCGAGATGACGGGCGACAGGATCGATTGCCCGAGCGTACGGAACCAGCGCGCCATCTCCATCTGGTAGAGCGCGCGCACGCCGCGCCAGTTGGGACCGGAGATCACCTGCGTCGTCATTGGGCGGCTCCGTGCACCAGCTCCACGAAAATGTCCTCTAGGCTGCTTTGCGTCGTGGCGAGATCGGCGAAGGCGACGCCGCGCTCGATCAGGCCGCGCAGCGCCGCGCCCATCGCGGCCTCGCCGGCGTGCGCGTCATAGACGTAGCGCAGGATGCGGCCGTCGTCGCTGCGCTGGAAGCCGAGGCCGGCGAGAGCGGGCGCGTCGGCGGCGATCGGGGTTTCGAGCGTAAGCGTGAGCGTCTTCTTGCCGAAGCGGGACATCAGCGACGTCTTCTGCTCGACGAGCACGAGTTCGCCCTTGCTGATGACGCCGACGCGGTCGGCCATGTCCTCGGCTTCCTCGATATAGTGCGTGGTGAGGATGATGGTGACGCCGCTCTTGCGCAGGCGACGCACCATCGCCCACATGTCGCGCCGCAGCTCGACATCGACGCCGGCCGTCGGCTCGTCGAGGAACAGGATGCGCGGCTCGTGTGCGAGCGCCTTGGCGATCATCACGCGCCGCTTCATGCCGCCGGAGAGCGTCTGGATCTTCGCGTCCTTCTTGTCCCAGAGCGAGAGATCCTTCAGCACGCGCTCGAGATGCGCGTCGTCCTTCGGCTTGCCGAACAGGCCGCGCGAAAAGCGCACGGCCGCCCACACAGTCTCGAACGACTCGGTGTGCAGTTCCTGCGGCACGAGACCGATCAGGCTGCGCGCGGCGCGGTAGTCTTTCACGACGTCGAAGCCGCCCGCGAGGATGCGCCCGGAGGTGGGCGTCACGAGACCGCAGACGGCGCCGATCAGCGTGGTCTTGCCCGCGCCGTTGGGGCCGAGCAGGGCGAAGATCTCGCCCTCGGCGATGGCGAGCGAGACCTCGTTCAGCGCGCGATGACCGCCGGCATAGGTTTTGGAGAGGCGCTCGATCGACAGGATCGGCGAAACGGAACTGGTCACGGGCGACGCCTCCTGGCGGCCCCGCGCCGCCGTGGCGCTGGCTCGATGCGCCGGACCGGGGCCTCCTGTCAAACCGGCCGCCGTCAGCGTGGGCCTGCGGTTGCGCCTTTCGCGTGATGGACGCCTGCGGTGGCGCCGGGCGCCGAACCGGCTATGTTCCGCCGGCCGACCGGAGAGACGCATGGCCCGCGCCCGAAACTTCACGCCCCGCAGCCTCGTGCTCGCCGTCATCGGCGCGCTGGTGCTGATCGGGGCCGGAGTGTTCGCCTGGTCGAAGGTCGACTCCCGCGGGTTCACACCCGAGGTCGGCCAGCCCGGCAAGGACGTCATCTGGGTGCCCACGCCCGACGCGCTGGTGACCGAGATGCTAAAGGCCGCGAAGGTGGGGCCGCAGGACATCGTTGTCGATCTCGGGTCCGGGGACGGCAAGATCCCGATTGCGGCCGCGCGCCAGTTCGGCGCCAAGGCCCGCGGCATCGAGTACAATCCGGACATGGTCGCGCTGTCGCGCCGAAACGCGGTCGCCGCCGGCGTTCAGGACCAGGTGACGTTCGTGCGCGGCGACATCTTCAAGGAGCGGTTTGACGACGCCACCGTCGTCACGATGTACCTGCTGCCGCGCCTCAACGAGCGACTGAAGCCCACGATCCTGTCCCTGAAACCGGGCACGCGGGTGGTCAGCAATTCGTTCGACATGGGCGATTGGCGCCCCGATGCGACGATCGACGCCGGGGGCTCGCGCGCCTTCTTCTGGATCGTGCCGGCCAAGGTGGCGGGCATCTGGACCATCCCGCTGACCACGGAGGAGCTGGTGCGTGTCGAGCTGGTCCAGACCTACCAGCAGGTCTCCGGCACGGCGACGATCGCGGGGCGGCCTTCTCCGATCGCGGACGGCGTGGTGCGCGGCCCGGACGTCACCTTCACGATCCAGGATTGGCGCGGGGGGGCGTGGCGCGTGTCCGGGAAGGTCGAAGGGGACGTGTTCAAGGGCGGCGTGATGCGGGTGGGCGGCGACGTCGAGCGGATGATCGAAGTCACGCGCGGTAAATAATTGAGTTACCCCAAATAAATCCGTTCACATCGGTGCGGTTAACCTGCCGTCAGCGCGAGCGGTGCAGGCATGGTCGGAATGACCGGTCGCGCTCTCACCAAGCCCCTTGCAGGGTTGACGCGCCTGCCGTCCGCCGAAGGGTGGCTGCGGCTCGTGGACGTGCGCGTGGCGTCCGCACGGGAGCGCTTCGCCTTCGCGACCGGGGCCGGGGCGGTCGCGGCGCTCGTCTACCAGGACGCCTGGGCGCTCGCCTGGATGGGCGCGACGCTGACGGCCATCGTCCTCGAACGGTTGATGTGGCAGCGGCTGCGCCCCCGCATTGCCGCCGGCCAGCCGGCGCCGGCCTTTGCGCTCGGCGCGGCGGTGTTCGCCTTGTCCGCCGTGTCCGGATCATTGGCGCTCGTGCTGTGGCGGAACCACGAGGCTGGCGGCGACGTCGTCGCAGCGCTGTTCCTTTCCGCGATCCTTCTGTCCGCGCTCGTGACGATGCGCGCGGCGCCGCCGCTGGCGCTGGCGTCCGCCGTGCCGGCGATCGCCTATGTGGGCCTTGCGCCGCTCGCCTATGGCGGCCCGCTCGACGGGCCGCGCTTCGCCGCGATCGTGGCGGGCCTCGTGTTCCTCGTGGCGTTCACGGTCTCGATTTGGACGCGGCTGGCGCAGGCCGATCGCGCCGAACGCGAGGCGCTCGAGGCGGCCCGGGCGGCCTCGGTCGAGGCCCAGCGCGCGCACGCGGCGAAGTCCGCATTCCTTTCCGGGATGGGGCGCGAACTGCGCACGCCGATCTCGATGGTGCTCGGCGCCGCGGCGCTGTTGCGGCGCGCCGACATGTCCCCCGACGACCGCGCGACCGTCGACACGATGCTCGACGCCGGCGACGTGCTCGTGGCGGTGCTCAACGACATCATCGACGCCGCACGCGTGGAGACGGGCGACGCCCGCGTCACGCTGGCGCCGGCGTCACCTGCACAGATCGCGCATGGCGTGGTGACGACCTGGCGCCCGCGCGCGGACGACAAGTGGCTGGAGCTGTTCCTCGATGTGGAGGAAAGCGCGCATGCCGGCGTGATGATCGACGCCGCGCGCGTGAAGCAGATCCTGTTCTGTCTCGTGTCCAACGCCGTGCGCTACACGGACCATGGCGGCGTGCGCGTGCAGGTGTCGGCGACGCCGAGCGGCGAGGGGCGGCAGGTGCTGATCTTCCGCGTCAGCGACACCGGGCCCGGCCTGACGGAGGCGCGCGCGCAGGCGGTGCTCGAAGGCCGCGCCGCGATGGGGGCGGACGGATCGGGGCTGAGCCTCGCCCGCTCGCGTCGCCTCGCGCGGGCGATGGGCGGCGACATCATGGCCGAGTCGGTCGTGGGCGAAGGCGCGACGTTCACGCTGACGCTCGACGTGGATCTTGCGCGCGACGACGCCTCTCCGGCGGAGCCGCACCAACCTTCCGCGGAAGCGGCGCTGCGCGTGCTGATCGTCGACGACCATGCCGTGAGCCGGCGGTTCGCCGCGGGGCTTCTGAGTGAACTCGGCGCGCATTGCACGCTGGCCGGAGACGGCGCCGAGGCGCTCGCCGCGCTGGAGACCACGCAGTTCGATCTCGTGCTGATGGACATCAACATGCCGGACATGTCCGGCTACGACGTCGTGCGGCGCCTGCGCCAGTCCACGTTCGCCGGTGCGGACTCGCCGGTGATTGCGCTGACCGCGGCGGCGGGGCCGGATGATCGTCGGCGGTGCTACGAGGCCGGCATGGAAGGCCACGTCGCCAAGCCGGTGTCGCCGGCCGAACTGTTCGCCGAGATTTTCCGCGTGCTCGACGCGGCGGGCGCACGGCGCGCCGCCTGATCCTTTGACCAGAACGACGCGCCGCGCGTCACCGTGCTCAGCTCTGCGTGACCGGACGCAGGCGGATCTCCACGCGCCGGTTCTTCGCGCGGCCGTCCGCCGTGGCGTTGCTCGCCACCGGCTGCTGCTCGCCGCGGCCTTGGGCCACGATGCGCTGCGGCTGCACGCCCTGATCGGTCAGCGCCTGGGCGACCGCCGATGCACGGCGGAGCGACAGGTCCTGGTTGTACGCGTCCGAGCCGACCGAGTCGGCGTGGCCGGTGATGTCGATCGTCGTGCTCGGATAGTCACGCAGCGTGCCGGCGACCGAAGAGAGCGTCGCGCGGAACTCCGGCTTCACGCTGGCGCGGTCGAAATCGAACGTGATGTCCGACGGCATGTTGAGCGTGATCTCATTCTCGGCCGTGCGGGTCACGCCGACTCCGGTGCCGCGCATCTGCTCGCGCAGCTTGCGCTCCTGCTCGTCCATGTAGCCGCCGACCGCTGCGCCGGCGATCGCGCCGATGCCTGCGCCGAGGATGGCGTTCTTCCGGGTCTGATCGCCGTCGCTCGTGTTCGTGGCCGCGCCGAGCGCTGCGCCGCCGAGCGCGCCGAGAATGGCGCCCGTCGCCGCGCGGTTGGGCACGCGCTCGCCCGTTTGTGGATCGACCGTCGCGCACGCCGTCAAACCGACGCAAGCCACCATCGCCGCCGTCATCATTCGCTTCATCATCATCATCCCCTGTCATTCAGGCCCGGTACTTCTAGACCTTCGGCCCTGGCTTTGCCCTGAACGTTGCATTCATGTTCGGTTCATGGCGGCGGCCTGCGCACCGGGCCTCGGCGGGCGCGGCGTCGGGTCGCGCGGCGGTGTGCGCGCTGGCGTCTTCGGGGGCGGGCGCGCAGCGTCGCGCATCGCCCGGCCCATCGGGCGCAAGCTCCGAGTGCGCCGCGTGCCGTCCTTCTCCAGCGCTCTTCATCTGGACAATCTCGGGATCGCCGTAGTGGCGTTTCTTGCGGCGTCGCTGCTCGTGGCGTCGATCGTGCTGGGCGCCCTTGCCCGCGGGCAGATCCAGCAGCGGCACGCGGAACGGCGCAAGGCGCGTTTACCCAGAGCGCGCGTCTAGCCGGCCGGTCTGGCCGTACGCACACGATCAAGACCAGCCGCAAGCACAGCCGTCAGGACGTACACGGCCAATGCCGACATGGCGACGGCCGCGGAGTCCGGCGGTGTCGGACCAAGCCAGTTGATCACCGCCATCGCCGCCAGAAGCGCGAAGAACGCCCAGGGCGCGACGGCGCCGAGACGGGATTTCGGCGCGGTGCGGGTCATGTAGGCGACGAAGCCCAGCGCCAGCACCCCGAACTCCGCCGCGACGCCGGCGGCCGGCGCGTCCCACAGGCCGAGGCCGACCTTCACGTCGCCCCACAGGATGAGGTCGGGCTTGTGGACGACCCAATCGAGCAGCCAATGCGAGATCACGCAGACGCCCACCAGGGCGGCGGCCACCCAGGCGCGCGTCACGACGCCATAAAGCAGCGCCGCGCCGGCCGCCCAGGCGAAGGCGCTCGCCAGGGCGTGGGTGTAGGGCATGTCGTAGAGATCGAGCGGGGAAAGCGCGGTGAAGCCGGGGACCACGCGGGCGTGCTCGATCCCCGCCAGCAGGGCGCCGGACCAGGCAAAGTCGACGAGTTGCACGGCGACGCAGGCGACAGCCAAAGACGGGCCTTTGCGGCCTCCGGCCAGCGCGAGCGCCGGTCCATAGTGCCCGACGAACATGCGGCGCCTCCACAGGGTGGACGATACTAGCCTGCGGGGACGCGTTCTGCGAGCGGGATCGACGCGGCGTCGCGCGGGAGGCGGGCAGGGAGGCCGGGGAGCGCTGCGGCGCCGACGAGCGTGGCGAGCATCAGGCGCTCCACCGGGGGCAGGCGCGAAAGCTCTCGCAGCAGGAGATCCCGGGCCCAGCCGATCGGCGTCGAGTCCGATTGGAAGACGGGGGTGAGCGCGCGCGACATGAGTTGCGTCCAGCCGGTGCGCGCCTTGCGCACGGCGCGGAACAGCCGCAGCGCCGCGGCGGGATCGGCGGACCGCGCCTTGAGGCACGCGGCGAGCGCGACGCCATCGGCGAGCGCGAGATTGGCGCCCTGGCCGAGCTGGGGGCTCGTGCCATGGGCCGCGTCGCCGATGAGCAGGACCGGGCCGGCGCGCCAGGGCGCTGCGCACACGTCGCGATACACCGCGAACGTCACCTCCTCGGGCTCGGTGACGCCGACGAGCAGGCGCCCCGCGGCCGGCCACATGGCGCTGACTTCGCTGCGCCACGCCTCGATCCCCGCGGCGCGCCAGGCGTCGTAGCGGTCGCGCCGGATCGACCAGAACAGCGCCACTTCGGGCTGCGTGTGTCCGGGTGCGCGGCCGATCGGCAGCACGCCCGTCATGCGGCGCGCGCCGTCATAGACCTGGCGCAGGGCGCCGTCGAAGCGGTTGTGCCGGTCGGGGCGGACGATCCACAGCGCGCCGTAGGGAAAGAGCGGCGCGCGGGCCTTCGGCAGCGCCTGCGCGCGCAGTTCGGAATGCGATCCGTCGGCGATGACGACGACGTCGTACGGGCCGTGGCGCCGCTTCGCGGTGTCGACGATCGTCACCGCCGCGCCGGGCTCGAAGCTCGCGGCCTCGACGCCGCAGCGCAGCTCCGCGCCGCTGGCGCGCAATGCGCCGAACAGGGCGTCGAAGAGTGCGGCGCGGTGGATGCCGAGGCCGTAGGCGTCCGGCGCCCAGCGCTTGTAGACGAGATCGAGAACCGGCCGGCCCTCGACGGTGCGGCCATCGAGGGCGGCGACGCGGGCGCCCATCGCTTCGACGCCGGCGCGCAGGCCGAGTGTTTCGAGCGCCGCCAGCCCGTTCGGCTGCAGGAGCAGGCCCGCGCCGAGCGGGCGCGGCGTCTCGAAGCGCTCCAGCACGGTGACGCGGAAGCCCTCGCGCGCGCAGGCGATCGCGGCGGCCATGCCCGCGACGCCGCAGCCGACGATGCCGATCCGCAGCGTCACGCGAAGAAGCTCCTCAAACGATCGGCGAGCGCCGCCTCGTCGCGGACCTCGCACTCCCAAAGGACGAGAGCGGAAATTCCGTGTGCGGACAAGTCTTCCAGGGTGCGGGCGTCGCGCGCCTGGTTGCGCGCGATCTTCGCGGCCCAGTAGGCCGCGTTGGTCTTCGGCGCGCGGGCGCCGCGCGCGCAGTCGTGGCCGTGCCAGAAACAGCCATGCACGAAGATGGCGCGGCGCCGGCCCGGAAAGGCGAGATCGGGCCGGCCGGGCCAGCGTGCGTAGTCGAGCCGGTAGCGCAGGCCCAGCGCGCGGCAGGCGGCGCGCACGCGCAGTTCCGGCGTGGTGTCGCGGCTCTTGACGGCCCGCATGACGCGGGTGCGGGTCGAGGCGTCGTAGACGTCGCCGCTCACGCGGCGCGACGCGGACGGGTCGCGGCCTGGGCCAGGGGAGCGAGCAGGTGCGCGGCGAGCCAGCGCACCACGGGCGCAGCGACGCCGTCGCCGAGCAGATGCAGGGCGGCGGTCTGCGACGCCGGCAGCGGGTAGGTGTCGGGCAGGCCCATCAGCCGCGCCGCCTCGCGCGGCGAGATCAGCCGCGAGCGGATCGCGCCGTCCTCGATCACGAGGAGCGTCTGGCGGCTCGATCCGCCGGCGGGCGTGCGCAGGCAGCCGGCCAGGCCATCGAACCGGGCTTCGGCGCGCTGCACCTTGCGGCCGTCCTCGACGCGCACGCGGCGGAACAGGGCGCCGACGTGGCGGCCCCCGGCGGCGCGGCGCGCCTCGACCGCGGCGCGCTGGCGCGGGGACATCATCGCCAGCAGGGTCTGTGTCTTGGCGGGGGTGTTCCAGCAGACGCCGCAGGGGGTGTCGTCGAGCAGGTCGGCGAGGCTGGTGTTGCGGGACGGCGGCGCGGGCGTGGCCCACCACACCGCGCGGTCGCGGACGGTGTCGGGCAGGGCGGAGATCCGCGCGGCGACCGGGCCTGCGCCGAAAGCGGCCTCCGGCGTCGGCGCGACCAGCGCGGTGGGCGGCCGCACGCGCGAGGCGACGACGAACAGGCGCGGGCGGGATTGCGGGACGAACGCGGCGGCGTCGAGCACCAGCGCGCCGAACCAGTAGCCGCGGCCGGCGAGCGTGGCGGCGAGCGCGGCGAAATCCGCCCCGCCGCGGGAGGTGAGGAGGCCGACGACGTTCTCGAGGGCGATGACGGGCGGGGCGCGGCCCTCGGCGTCGAGCGCTTCGATGAGGCGCCAGAAGCTCCAGAACGCCCCGGAGCGCGGCGCATCGAGGCCGCCCCGGGCGCCGGCCAGGGAGAGGTCCTGGCAGGGAAAGGACGCCCAGGCCAGCGCCGCCTTGCCGGGAAGGTCTTTGGCCGAAAGGGCGGCGACGTCGCCGCACCGCATCACGCCCGGACCGAAGGCGGCGTCGTAGTGGGCGGCCTTGGCGGGCTCGAAGTCGTTCGCGAACGTGACCTCGAAGGCGTCGGACAATCCGAGGCGCGCCATGCCGCCGCCCGCGAAAAACTCGAAAACTGCGGCGCCGGAATCACGTTGCATCGTACTATGATAGAAGCGAGCAGGAGTGGGCGCATCTGCCATGGTCACGCGCCATGGAGCGGACGCGCCGCGGTCTCACGGTCAGGCGCAGGTGGGTGCGCGCCGGGGTTCGGGGGTAGTCATGGCCGTTGCGTCTTCCGTTTCTTCCTTGCGCGGGTCGCTCGTCCGGTCCTGCGTCACCACAACCGCCGTCCTCGCCGCCCTGGCGGCGACCGGGTGTGACCAGATCCAGAAGGCGGTGTCGACCGGCGGCGGCAAGACCGACGCGCCCGCCGCCGCGCCCGTGCAGCCGCCCGCCAAGCCGACGGCGAACCAGTTGGGCGCGCCGGCCTCGGCAGAGGTGCAGGCCTTCTATGCCGGCGAGTTCGAGGCGTTCGGCACCGAGCCGGATTGGCGGCTCGATCTTTTGGACAATTGGGCGAACTTCTCGCGCACCGGGCTCGAGGACGTCGGCGGCCTTCCGGGCCCGCGCGACGTGCGGACCGGCGGGGCGCTGATCGAATCCGGGCCGCTGTCGATCATCCTCAAGGCGGGGTCGTGCGAGGCCGCGCCGGGGCAGCAATTGCCTTATGTCGTCAGCGTTTATTTCGACGGCGTGACCTATCAGGGCTGTGGTCGTCGCGCGGCGGCAGGTGCGGGCGGCGCGGTGCCGGCCTGGTCGGCGCTGCTGCCAGAACTGCTCCCCGCGATCGACGCCTGCATGGCGCGGGTGCAGGCCAAGCCGGCTCGCGTGACGATCGCCTACGTGATCGACGGCGGGCAGGTGAGCGTGCGCTTCCTGGACAGCGACGGCGGCCGCTACGAATGCGGCGCGCCGGCTGCAGGCGGGTCGGTGGCGTATTTCGAGCCGATCGGCGATCGCGACGTGCTCCAAGGGGAGCAGCAGCCGTTGTTCACACGGGCGCCGGACGCGGCGCCTGCGGGCTCGTGCTGGAAAACGGAACCCACGACGACCCCGGACGGACGGGCGATCGGTTCGCTGAGCCGCAAGACCTGCTGATCAAGGCCTGCTGATCAAGACCTGTTGGCCCGGCGCGCTGCGGTCAGGCCGGAGCGTGGCCCCGCCGGGCCTGCGTTCGGGTCACATGCCGAACGCGCCGAGCAGGAGGTCCCAGCCTTTCTGCACGGCGGCCAGCCCGAGCTGGATGCCGACCCAGGCGACCGCGGACGCGATCACCGTCAGGATCGGCGTCAGGATCGCGAGGCGGCCGTCCTCCTGCAGCAGCGCCAGCGCGGTGGCCGCAACGACGAGGCCCGGCCCGAAATTTCCGAGCGGAATCGGCAGGATCAGCACGAAGGCGAGATAGAGGGTCTGCAGGCCGAGATAGGCGGTGAAGGGCGGGCGCACCGCCCAGGACCAGCGCGGCTGCACGAATCGCTCGATCCGCTTCAGGATCGGCACGGCGCCGTGGATGGCCATGCGCAGGTGCGACCGCTGGAACTCCCAGGCGCGCATGCGCCGCGGCAGCCACAGCTTGCCGCGCCCGAAGATCATCTGAATCGAGGGCGCAATGAGCATCACGCCGAAGATCGTCGAGATGCCGGGGATGTTGGGAATGCAATTCGGCGCGGCCAGCAACAGCAACAAAAGGCCATATGCGCGGCCATCAAGACGGTCGAGCACCTCGCCGACCGTGACGCGCTCGTCCGGAAATGCGTCAGCAAGTTCGCCGAGCAAATCTGACGCCCGGGGATGCCCCTGGCGCGGCGTCGCGGCCTCAGAAAACGAGCTGCCGTCCATGTCCCCAGATCGTTTCGGACAGGCGCCGTCTCGCGGCGATCTGCCTCTCTCCGGGGCTGAGGGTGGGGACGGTGCGCGGGAGCGTCAATGGCGCGGGCCGCGGATCGCGCGAATTTGCCACGGGCGGTTCGCGGCGCTGGCGATATGTGGCTTATGGGTGACAGCGTGTGGCCCAAGCGCGCCTCCGGCCCTGCTGAACGGCGTGTGGGGGCGCAGCGCGGCGGCCTGTGAGGCGGGAATCACCGCCTCGTTCGGCGCCGACGCGGTTCGCCTTTCCTATCCGGACGGGAGCGCGGTGCTGTTCGCCCGGCCGCGCTACGCGCTCGATCGCGACGGCCGCGTGACCATCCGTTTCGCGCTGCCCGGCGCGCCCGGCGGGGTCGGGGCCGGGGCCGGCGAGGGCGTCGTGGTGCTGGACGGCGCGGAGGAGGGGCGGTTGCGGGTGGTGCAGCGGCGCTTCATGGACAAACGGACGGGGGCCGTCGCCGCGCCGCTCGACGCCGAGGCCGATCCGCTGGCCGCAACGCTCTCTTTGGTGCGCTGCGACGGCGCGTCGGAGGGCGCAAAACTACGCGGCCGCAGCTGAGGGCTGCGGCCGCGCGGGCACGTCATACCTGATCGGGGAGGATCAGTTCGCGGCGACCGTCGTGGTCGCGGCCGCCTTGGCTTGCGTCGAGGCGTTGCACTTCGCCAGTTCGTCGGCCGTGAGGGCCTTGTCTTCCTTGGCGTAGCTGACGACGGCGCCGGCTTCCTTGGCGATCGCCTTGCAGCCGCGGACCGTGGCCGGCTTCGTCAGCGTGCCCGTGCAGGTGTCGCCCTGGCACACGAACACGGCGGAGTCGGCGATCACCTTCACCGGCTTCGAAACCGGGGCCGCCAGCTTGGCGAGGCCATCGGCGTAGGCCGGCGCGGAGAGGAAAGCGAGGCCGGCGGCGGCGGCGAAAACGAGCTTCAGGTTCATGGGAGGCTCCCGGTCACAAACAAAAGACACGCCAAAAAGTTGACGCTTGCGTCACCAAACACCATCTCATGTTGCACCAGCGCTGCGCCGCTTGCAAGCGGAATATTGAATAAAGTTGCTGTTATTCACTGATTGGTGTTCAGCAGCCCCTCTGACCTGGCGCCGTAACGGCGCCGCTGTTTCCCGCCGCGGCGTGGCCTTATACTCCCCGAAAAACCAGACCATCCCCGGGGAGAAACGCCATGGACTTCCGCATTCCGCCGGACATCGCGGCCTATCTGGACGAGCTCGACGCCTTCATCGAGCGCGAGATCAAGCCGCTCCAGGCGCAGGACGACAACGAGCGCTTCTTCGATCATCGCCGCGAATGGGCGCGCACCGATTTCGATCACGGCGGCCTGCCGCGGAAGGAATGGGAGCTGCTGCTGCGCGAGGCGCGCCGCCGCGCCGACGCCGCCGGCCACTACCGCTATGCCCTGCCGAAAGAGTTCGGCGGCAAGGACGGCACCAATCTCGGGATGGCCATCATTCGCGAGCATCTCGCGAAAAAAGGCCTCGGCCTGCACAACGACCTGCAGAACGAACACTCGATCGTCGGCAACGTGCCGATCGTGCTGATGCTGCGCGACTTCGGAACCGAAGAGCAGAAGAAGACGCTCATCCCGGCGATCTTCGAGGGCAAGTTCATCGCCACCTTCGGCCTCACCGAGCCGGACCACGGCTCCGACGCCACGCACATGGAGACGCGCGCCGTGCCGGAGACGCGCAACGGCGTGAAGGGCTGGCTGATCAATGGCGAGAAGATGTGGACGACGGGGATGCACGTCGCCACGCACTGCATGGTGTTCGCGCGCACCAGCGGCCAGGACGGCGACGCCTCCGGGATCACCTGTCTCTTTGCGCCGGCCAATGATCCGGGCGTGAAGATTGAAGAGTACCTTTGGACGTTCAACATGCCCACGGACCATCCGCGGGTGTCGTTCACCAATGTCTGGGTGCCGGAGACCGCGATGTTCGGCCCGCTGGGCGGCGGTCTTTCGCTAGCGCAGCATTTCGTCCACGAGAACCGGATCCGGCAGGCGGCGTCGTCGCTCGGCGCGGCCGAGTACTGCATCGAGGAGAGCGTGAAGTACGCGCGCCTGCGCAAGCCGTTCGGCGAGGCGCTGGCCCGCAACCAGGCGATCCAGTGGCCCCTGGTCGAGCTCGCCACCCAGGCCGAGATGCTCCGGCTGCTGATCTTCAAGACGGCCTGGGAGATGGACCAGATGCCGAAGCCGGAGGTCGAGAAGCGCCTCTCGGACAAGGTGTCGATGTGCAACTACTGGGCGAACCGTCTCTGCTGCGAAGCGGCGGACCGGGCGATGCAGGTGCATGGCGGCATCGGCTATTCGCGCCACAAGCCGTTCGAGCACATCTACCGCCACCACCGCCGCTACCGGATCACGGAAGGGTCGGAGGAAATCCAGATGCGCAAGGTGGCCGGGCACCTGTTCGGCTATATGGGTCCGCGCCGGCGCGAGTTCGCCGAAATGGAAGCCCAGCACGAGGCGGCGAAGAAGAAGGGGTGAGGGGCGCCTTGGTCTGTCGGCCAGGCGAGAGCTTCCGTTCAGGATCCAACGCGGAACAAGGTCCCGGATCGGCGGCTACGCCGCCGTCCGGGATGACGAGGCGACCGTTCCCGTCGGCGTTCACGGCCTCAGGGCGGCACCCGAGGCAACCCCAGAACGCCCAAGGCGGCATCCCGCCAGCCGGCCGTGCCCCACAGCGCCAGGACCGGGATCGCGGTCGCCGCGGCGTACGCCAGAAGGATCAGATAGGCCGGGTGAATGCGCCGCTGGCGATACAAATCCCAGAAAAACAAAGGCGCCATCGCTACAAGCGGCCACATGATGATGGACATGGGACTGGCGGGCATGGTCGACGCCAGCCATGGGATTCGAGTGGTGGCGGCGCCGAGCATCGGCACGAGACTCAAGATCATCATCCGTTTGTGGAGGCCGGAGTTTTTCGTCCGCGCCCACAGCCCGATCGCGACCATCAGCACGAACCCGCCCACGCTCCGGATCTGTATCAGGAGCAAGTCCAGCCCCGTGCCGAGGCGGGCCTTCAATCCGGCGATGGCTTCGGGCGGCGCGTGCAGGATCGCCTGGGCGCCCTGCATGCGGATCGCGGGGACCAGAATGATGGCCGAAAGGACGAAGGCCGGCGCGAGGACGAATGCCGCCCGGCCGAGCAGCCGATGCCGCGAGACGTCGCCGGTCGCCATCAGTACGGTTTGCGCCAGCAGCAGGAGAGCCCATGCGCCCGTGACCACCGCATGCACGTGCAGGATCAGCGGAAAGGGCGGCCTCTCGCCGCTTCGGACGGCCTCCAGCTTTTCCAGGGAATCAGGAACGAACCCGAAGAGGATGATCGCCAGCAACAGAATGGCCGTGCCGACGTAGATCCACTTGTCGATGAGAGCGGGCGCGCTTTTGGACCCCGAGCCAGGCCGCGCGGCTGCAAGCGTTTCCATTGATCCCCCCAATCTTGCGCCTTCAGTTCCAATGCTACACCCGCGCCGCCGCAGGTTTGGCGGTTCATCACCCGGTCTGGGTTATGGGCCGCGTCCCGCGCGGGACGCGGCGCCTTTCCCCCGTGCTGCGAAACGGGCGCCCTCTCCGGCCAAGTTCTGCTAAGAGATCGTTAATCATTAGGGCCGGGCGCGCGGATCGGGGGTCATGCGCGCGGGCCGGGTTGGCGAGGGGAGTGCGGCATGACGTTCCACCGGTGGCTCACGGGGGCTTTCCTGCTGTTCCTGATGGTGTTTGCGCTCGGCGCGAACGCGATCCTATTCAGCGCCCGGTCGTTCCAGCACAATCTCGTGCAGGTCGATCCGAGTTCGGGCGGCATCATCTCGCTGCAGAAGCTGCGCGCCACGGACGGTGAGATCGCCCGCATCCAGGAGTCGGTGCGCACGCAGCGCGGCGCCGTCGCCGAAGCGCAGGCCAAGTTCGACATCGCCAAGCGCGAGGCGGACCAGGCGGGCGCGGCGCTCGACGCCGCCAACATCGCGCTGGAAGGCCGGATCGCCACGGTCGAGGCCCGCTTCAAGATCCAGAGCCCGCCGCCGTCCTCGTATGATCCGCTCGGCCTCGCGCAGCGGCTCGAGCGTCTCGGCGTGCAGCCGGGCGCGAAGCCGGAAGACCGGGCCGAGGTCATCTCGCTGAAGGACGCGGCGAAAAAGCTCGTTGGTCTCAACACCGAGCTCGTCGAGAAGGAGACCGCGCTCGCGGAGGCCGAAGCCAATCTCAAGCAGGCGGGCGCGAGCGTCGCCGACGCCGATCGCACCGTGCTTGGTCTGAAAGCGCAGTTCGGCGGCGACTATGACCGCATCCGCAACGAAGCCGACGCGCTCTCGCGCGGGAGCGTGTATGGGATCGGCGCGCAGCTCGTGGGCATGCACCCGACGTTCCTGTCCACGGTGCTGGTCTGCCTCATGGGCGGCCTGGGCGGCATCCTGTTCCTGTTCCCGGCCTATGTGGCGAACCGCTTTCCGGTGACGTTCGTCGTCATCATCGTGCGGCTGGTGTTCGGCATGGTGACGGCGCTCGCCTTCTACATCGTCGCCAACGCCACGCTCGCGGGCTTCGCCTTCATGCCGGGCCAGGACGGCGGGCAGGCGACGTCGATGAGCCTCAATCCCTTCACGGTGTCGCTGCTGGGGATCATCGCCGGCGTCATGGCCGACGACATCGCCGAATGGATCCACAACCGCGGCCGCGACATTCTCGGCGGCGGGCGCGGCCCCACGGCGGCGCCGCGCGCCGAGGCGGCCGCGGACGGGCCGCCGCCGAAAGGCGGCTCGGCGCCCAAGGGCGTCACGGCCGGCGCGGTCGGGCTCTATGGCGATCCCTTCGCCAGCGCGGCGGCCGACGTGGCGCAAACCAAGCTCGGCGCCGAGGCGAGCGGCGATGAGCCGCCGCGCGGGGGCGTCGTGCGCCGCAGCTGACGCGGCCGCCCTGCCGGCAAAATTTTCGGAGAGGTCGTCGCCCCCCGTTCCGTGGACGGAAGGGATGCTCTAGGGTCCGCCCACAAAACGGAGGATCCCCATGAGCCGCAGCGCCGTCATCGTCTCCACCGCCCGCACGGGCCTCGCCAAATCCGTCCGCGGCGGATTCAACATGACGCACGGCGCGGCCATGGCCGGGCATGCGATCCAGCACGCCGTCGCCCGCGCGGGCATCGAGCCGGAGGCCGTCGAGGACGTGTTCCTCGGCTCGGGCAACCCGGAAGGCGCCACGGGCCACAACGTCGCCCGCAACGCCGCGCTGTGGGCCGGCCTGCCGATCACGACGTCGGGCGTCACGATCAACCGCTTCTGCTCCTCGGGCCTCAACGCGATCGCGATGGCCGCGCGCTACGTCACGGACGAGGGCGCGGAAGTGGCCGTCGGCGGCGGCGTGGAGTCCATCTCGCTGGTGCAGATGGGCGGCCACATGAACACGCACTTCTACACCGAAGAAAAGCTGATGCAGACGCGTCCGGATCTGTGGATGGCGATGATCGACACCGCCGACAACGTGGCGGCCCGCTACAACGTCTCGCGCGAGTATCAGGACGAATATGCCCTGCGCTCGCAACAGCTCATCGCGAAGGCCCAGGCCGAGGGCAAGTTCAAGGACGAGATCGTCCCGATGAAGACGAAGATGAAGGTCGTCGACAAGGCGACCAAGCAGGAGTCGATCGTCGAGTATGTCGTCGATAAGGACGAGTGCAACCGTCCGGACACGACGCTCGACGGCCTCGCCTCGCTGCAGCCCGTGCGCGGCCCCGGCAAGTTCGTGACGGCCGGCAACGCCTCGCAGCTCTCGGACGGCGCGGCCGCCGTCGTCATCATGGAAGAGAAGGAAGCCGCGCGCCGCGGCCTGAAGCCGCTCGGGCGTTTCGCGGGCTTCGCCGTCGCCGGCTGCGCGCCGGACGAGATGGGCATCGGCCCCGTGTTCGCGGTGCCGCGCCTGTTGCAGCGCCACGGCCTCAAGGTCGACGACATCGACCTGTGGGAGCTCAACGAAGCCTTCGCGTCGCAGTGCCTCTATTCGCGCGACAAGCTCGGCATCGATCCGGAAAAGTACAACGTGAACGGCGGCTCGATCGCCATCGGCCACCCCTACGGCATGACGGGCGCGCGCTGCACCGGGCACGTGCTGCTCGAAGGCCGTCGCCGCAAGGCGAAGTGGGGCGTGGTCACGATGTGCGTCGGCGGCGGCATGGGCGCGGCCGGCCTGTTCGAGATCTACAACTGAGATGATCCGGACGCTGATGATCACCGTCGCGGCGGGCCTCGTGCTCGCCGCGTGCGGCCCTGCGGCGCAAAAGCCGGATGCGGCGCATCTGACGATCGGGCCCGGCGGGGCGATGGGGCTGAAGGGGGCGACGCCGTTCGACGTCGCAGCCGTTGGTCCCGCCTTCGCGGGGCTCGAACTCGCCGTCTCCGAAGGCGAGACGGAGGGGCAGCGCTTCCCGTTCATCGCCGTGCGCAGCGGCGACGAGGTGGTCTACATGGTGGCGCCGGGCGCCGGGAACGCGACGGTGCACAGCGTCACGACGCGCAGCCCGCTCGTGCTCGGTCCGGCCGGCGAGGTGATCGGCGAGGCGACGTTCGCGAACGCGCCGCAGGCCGAGATCGGCTATTGCGGCGACGAATTCTTCGACGGGCAGCCCGCCTTCGCATGCTCGACGGCGCCGGATGGCCGCTTCTGGCGCGTGTATCTCAAGCTCATCTCCGACGGGGCGCCCGAAAGCGCCGAGCTGGCGGAGATGACGCCGGCCGCGAAGGCGCAAAGCCCGCTGGTGGAAATGCGGTGGATCGCGCCGCGTTGAGATCTTGAGCTGATCCTTGATGACGGCGGCGCTCCCCTGCCTGCGGCGCGCCAGCGAAACAAGACCGAACGTCCGTTTCCGTCATCCTCGACCGCGCGCAGCGCGGGCGGGGATCCAGGCGCCAAGCTGCGGAGGCTAGATCCCCGGCACGCCTGCGGCGCGCCGAGGATGACGGCTGGCGGGCGGCTCGATTTCGCAGAAAGACGCCCCCCATCGGCCCTTCGGGCCACTTCCCCGCAGGCGGGCGAAGATATGCACGCACCGCGGGCCGGTGATCCCGATGGTCAGGCGCGCATCGTCTGGATCCCGGTCTCGCGCGCGGCGCGAGCCCAGGATGACGTCTTCGACGTCAGTCGCGCAGCAGTTCGTTGATGCTCGTCTTCGAGCGCGTCTGCGCGTCGACGCGCTTCACGATCACCGCGCAATAGAGGCTCGGGCCGCCATGCGGATCGGGCAGCGCGCCCGGCACCACCACGGCATAGGCCGGCACTTCCCCGCGATGGACCTGGCCGGTGGCGCGATCGACGATTTTCGTCGAGGCGCCGATGAAGACGCCCATCGAGAGTACGGCGCCCTGGCGCACGATCACGCCTTCGGCGACTTCCGAGCGGGCGCCGATGAAGCAATCGTCCTCGATCACGACGGGGCCCGCCTGCAACGGCTCGAGCACGCCGCCGATGCCGGCGCCGCCGGAGATGTGCACGTTCTTGCCGATCTGCGCGCAGGAGCCGACGGTCGCCCAGGTGTCGACCATCGTGCCTTCATCGACATAGGCGCCGATGTTCACGAAGGAGGGCATCAGCACCGCGTTCTTCGCCACGTAGGCCCCGCGCCGCACGACCGCGCCAGGCACCATGCGGAAGCCGGCGCCCTGGAACGCATCGGCGCCCCAGCCCGCGGTTTTCGGTTCGACCTTGTCGAAATGGATCGGGCCGTCCGCGCCGCCGAACGGCATCGGGCGGCTGTCGTTCAGGCGGAACGACAGCAGCACCGCCTTCTTGAGCCATTGGCGCACGATCCATGCGCCGCTCGCGTCGCGCTCGGCCACGCGGGCCTTGCCGGCGTCGAGGAGGGCGATCGCGCGCTCGACGGCGTCGCGCACCGGCCCCTGCGTCGCGGAGGAGAGGGCCGCACGGTTTTCCCACGCGGCGTCGATTTCGGTTTCCAGATCGCTCGTCATGGGGGTGAGCTAGTCGCCTGCGGCGCCGGGCGCAAGCCGCGGCTTCGATCCGAACGGCGCGTCGCCGATGGGCGGTCGTGCGGCGAGCGTGCGCAGCGCCGTGTGCACGTCCGCCGCGCGGTGATGGACGAAGGCCGGAACGTCGCCGACGGCTTCGCGGCCGATCAGCACGGTGGCGAAGCCCATCGCGTGCGCCGGCGCGAGATTGCGCGCGTGGTCTTCCACCATCACGGCGCGCGCGGGATCGATGCGCGCGTGAGTGACCATCAGCTCGAAGGCGCGTGGATCGGGCTTCGGCGCGTAGTCGATGTCGTCGAGGGCGATCACGCGCTCGAACAGATGCGCGACGCCGAGGCGGGCGAGCACGCGGCGCGCATAAGCGTGGGCGCCGTTCGTGAACACGAAGCGGCGGGCGTTCAGCGCGGCAAGCAGGCGGGCGAGATCCGGATCTGGGGCGATGTCGTCGAGCGAGACGTCGTGCACGTCGCGCATGAACTCTTCGGGATCGCAGCCGTCGTGGCGCGACAGGCCGACGACCGTCGCGCCGTAATCGTTGAAGTACTGCTCCTGCAGCGCGGCCGCGCCAACGGCGTCGAGGCCCGTCAGGCGCTGTACGAAGGCCGTCATGCGCGCGCCGATCTGGTCATAGACGGTCGAGTGCGCGGGATAGAGCGTGTTGTCGAGGTCGAAGACCCACGCGGCGCGATCGGCCAGCACGCTCACGCGCCGGGTCCGGGCGGCTTTTGCGACGGCGCGGGTTTGGGCGCGGGCTTCGGCGGCGGCTTCGGCGCGGGCTTGGCGGGCTGCGGCGCGGCCTCGGGCGGCTTGCCCGTCTGCACGAGATCGCGGATGGAGCCCTGCGCGCGCGGATCGCGCGGCACGGGCGCGCCCGCCGTCGCCGGCGTCACGCCGCGCGCGACGCCGGAATCGGCGGGCCGGGCGGCGGCGTCTTCCTTCGCCATCTGCTTGGGCAGTTCGACACGGCGCGGCTTCAGGCCGGGCGCGAGGAAGTCGCGGTCGTTGAAGTCGACGACCATGCCTTCGCGGCCCTGCGGGCTGATCGGCGTGAAGAGCGAGGTGTCATAATAGCGTTCGTCGCAGCTTTCGCGGCCGATGACGGCGAAGCGCGTGCGCGCGGTGCAGAACGCTTCGCCCGGCGCGGCGAGATAACGCTCGCCGGACTTCGACTCGAGGATCGCGTGCACGAAATAGACGCCCTGCACGAGCGGATCGTCGATCGTCTTGGCGCAGGCCGAAGGCGCGAGCGCCCACCAGCCGCGGCTTTCCCAGCCTTCGCCGCGACGGCGCGCGATGGCGGTCCACAAGCGGCCATCCGTGCGGTTGCACAGGGTGAGGCCCATGTCGCCCGAACGGCGGCGCGCGACGCCTTCGAGCGCGTCGATCAGCTGGTCCTGCGTGGCGTTGGCGGGGAGGCGGGCATCGGCGCGGAAGCGGCCGATGGCCGCCGCGATCCGGCGCGGATCGCCGCCGCCGCCGCCGCTGTCATAGCCGGCGTCGGCCAGGAGGCGCGTGAAGCCCGCCATCCGCGCGCGATCGAGCGAGTAGGACTCGGCGTCGGAGAGCGTGGTGCGCCACGCATCGCGCTTGTTGATGCGGACTTCGCGGAAGTTGCGGGTGTCGAGGCCGATCGTCTGGCACTTGGGCTGGCTTTCGACCTGAAAGGAGTTCTGCCAGTTCACGCACAAGGGGGCCTCGCCGCCCCACTGACGCCGGCCGCCGCGGTGGGCCGAGGAGGTGCGGGCGAAGACGTAGTGCACGCCGCGCGCCAGCGGCGCCTGCGCGACCACCACGCATTGTCCGGGGCGAATACGGTCCCAGCCGCGCACGATGACGGAGCGGCCGTTGGGGCGCGCGGTCGAGGCTTCGACGACGTAGCTCGTGGCGTTGCACAGGGTCCAGCCTTGCGGCTGTTGTTGCGCGCGTGCGCCATCGCCGGTCGCGGCCACGCCGAAGAGGATCGCGCCGGCGAGCGCGACCGTGGCGAGGGCGACCTTGAAGGCTTCAGCGAATGAGCGTGCCGGCGCCATGATCGGTGAACAGCTCCACGAGGAGGGCATGCGGTTTGCGACCGTCGAGAATGACGGCGGCTTCGACACCGGCGTCGAGCGCGGCGATGCAGGTTTCGAGTTTGGGGATCATTCCGCCCGTGGCGACGCCGTCGTCGATCAATTTTTTGGCGTCGGCGCGGGACATTTCGCGAATGAGCTTCTTGTCGCCGTCGAGCACGCCCTCGACGTCCGTCAGCAGCAGGAAGCGCTTGGCGGCGAGCGCGCCGGCCACAGCGCCGGCGGCGCTGTCGGCGTTGACGTTGTAGGTGGCGCCGTCGAGGCCCGCCGCGATCGGCGCGATGACGGGGATGTAATCTTCCTTGGCTTCGATCAGCGCGCGGATCAGCGTCGGATCGACGTGCCGGGGCTCGCCGACGAAGCCGAGATCGACGGCGGCCTCGATCAGGCTGTCGGGATCCTTGCGGGTGCGGGTGGCCTTCTCGGCGAGCAGGATGCGGCCGTCCTTGCCGGAGAGGCCGACGCCGCGCACGTCGGCTTCGGCGCCCGCCTGGCTGATCAGGTGCGCGAGCTCCTTGTTGACGGCGCCGGCGAGGACCATCTCGGCGACTTCCATCGTCGCCTCGTCGGTGACGCGCAGGCCGTCCACGAAGCGGGACTTGACGCCCGCGCGCTCGAGCATCGCCGAAATCTGCGGGCCGCCGCCATGCACGACGACGGGCTGGATGCCCACGAGCTTGAGGAGGACGACGTCGGCCGCGAACTTGCGCGCCGTCTCGGCGTCTCCCATGGCGTGGCCGCCATACTTGATCACGACGGTTTCGCGATCATAAATCTGAATGAAAGGAAGGGCTTCCGCGAGCGTGCGCGCGGTCGCGAAGCCGGTTTCGAGCCGTTCGGCGAGGGTGGTGGGCGAAGATTTCGTCACATCAGCCGTTTAGGGCGCCGCGGCCGTTCGCGCCATAGGCAAGAGCGGCGTTGGATGCGCGCCGCGCAGGCGTGTGACGTGTGCGGTCGTGGAGCCAGCGTCTCTCGACCGTCTCGCCCTCTGCGACCACGACAGATGTCCGCGTGTAGCACGATTTCCCCTCCCCAGCGGGGTGTTCAGACCGGAGACATGGGTAACACCTGTTCGGAGACATGGGTGACAGATTGAGACTGGTCCTGCGCGTCGGTGAAGTCGAGCGCGGTGATGAACTGGGCGCGGTAGTAGAGCTCGAAACGTCCGTCGCGGGCGGTGGG
>JAGWZE010000024.1 GCA_018969015.1 Alphaproteobacteria bacterium | reverse complement strand
GCGCGTGCGTATCGAGGCCGAGGATGCGGTTCTCGGGCTGTCGGCGCGCTGGGCCGCCGGCTTCCTGCGCAACGTTCACGGCGCGTATGGGCCTTCATCCGAGGCCTTCGGACATTCCGGGTGGGGCGGCTCGTTCGCCTTCGCCGATCCGAAGCGCCGCGTTGCGGTGGCCTATGTCATGAACGCCATGGGCCTGAACCTGATTGGCGATCCCCGCGCGATGGAGACCGTCGCGGCTGTCTGAGCCGGATTCAGGACAGCGCCTTCACTCCAGCTTCGCCCCGAGTTTCATACCGTCCCTGGGCGTCGCGTACGGATTCGCAAACCCACGACCGCCTTGTCGGGGCGCGTGGTGGCGGTCGTCTTGTGCTGAAGGACAATCGGCAAGGCGAGACCGACGGCGACGACCCATACGCACGCCGAGAGGCCGATGCTCGTACTCACGAGCCGTGTGATCCCATCCAGTACGGCTTCCATCATGAACGCCTCCCTTGAGTCGTGCGTGGATGTCGAAGCTTCAGGTCGATCAGGAGTTCCCTCGCGCCGCGCGGGGACGTGCAAAGTGCTAGAACTGCATCGGTCGGTGGGCACGAGGGCGGGGGCAGCGCTCTGCCGCCCCCGCCATTTATGCGCGCCATACGGATCGATCAGAACTTGTATCCGAGCTCCACGCCGAACGTGCGCGGCTCGTTGTAGTTCGCATAGTCGCCGATCGCGTTCGAGCCCGAGCGGTTCTCGGCGGAGCGGCGGTAGATGAAGTCGTTGTCGAGCAGGTTGCGCGACCAGATCGACAGCGACGCCGTCGCACCGTCACGCACCTTCCAGTCGGCGAGCGACAGGCGGGCGTTGACGACAAAGGAGTCGTCCGTGGTCTGGGCGAATTGCTCGAAGCTTTGCGTCCCTTGCGCATAGGCCGCGTCGATGTGGAAGCGGATGTTGGCGTTGTCGAGCGGGTACACGTAGTCGAGCGCGGCCGTGGCCGAGTTCTGCGGCGTGTAGATCACGTAGACCGGCTGCACCGTGCCGCAGGTCGGGCACGCCGCAGACACCGGGAAGGGGTTGCGGGCGTTCGGGACCGCGGTGTCGATGTAGTTGTAGGCCAGCGACAGCCGCAGATTGTCCGTGATGTCGAGCTTCGTTTCGATTTCGGCGCCGCGCAGCTTGGTGTCGCCCGGCGCGTTGACCGTTTCGACGGTGTTGCGGATGTTCCCCGTGGTCGGATCCGGCGCCACGAGCGTGAACTCGATCTGCGAGTTGCTCCGGATCATGTCGAACAGCGCGACGTTCGTGGTGAGGCGATCGAACCAGACCGCCTTCAACCCAACTTCGCGGTTCTCGACTTCTTCCGACTGGAACGGGCGGAAGTTCAAGGAGCGCGAGTTGGCGCCGCCGGCGCGATAGCCGGTCGAGTAGGTGGCGTACACATTGACGTCGGGCTTCACGTCATAGGCGAGCGTGACGACCGGATCGAAGCGCGTCTCGTTCAGCGTGAACGTGAAGTTACGGGCCGTGTTGCTGACGCGATAGAGCGTGCCGTTCTTGTGGTCGTCGGTATAGCGCCCGCCGAGCGTCACGCTGAGCTTGTCATCGAGGATCGGCGGCTTGTAGGTCGTGTGGACGAACAGGCCCTTGCTCTCGGCCTTGGCGAAGCTGCCGCGGTCGATCGAGCGGAAGCCGCGCGGGATGCCGGCGGTCTTCGGATCGCGGACGACATAGGCGCCGGTCGAACCCACCCAGGTGAGCGAGGCCGGCGTGGCTGCTTCTTCCTGCGCCTTTTCGTTGAAGTAGTAGGCGCCGATCACGTAGTCGAGGCGATTATCGAACGCGTTGCCGACGAGTTGGAACTCCTGGCTGCGCTGCAGTTGGTCCATGTCGGACAGGCTGTAGCGCGAGAAGTTCAGGGCGGCGTTGCCCACGGGCGCGTTCGGCTGGAACACCGGCGGACGGATCGCGCCGCCCGCGTTGTCGTACTGCTGCACCGAGACTTCGCGATAGGCGGTGATGGAGCGCAGATCGAGGTTCGGCGTAAGCTCCCAGTTGAGGCGGAGCGTGTGGCCCGAGATTTCGTCCACGCTCGGTTGCTGGGGAACGCCGATGTCAGCGACCTTGATGCGGCCCTTGCGCACTTGAACGCCCGGCGGGAGCGGCGAGATCGTGCCCGACGGACGCGGGAAGGCCGACGAGACCGGCAGGTTGAGCGGGTTGTAGCTCACCAGCTGGCTGATCAGCGGCGTGCTTTCCGAGTAGCCGTAGTCGTAGGAGTAGATCGCGTTGAACGTGGCGACCGGCTCCCAAAGCGCGGAAGCGCGGTAGCCGTAACGGTCCACCAGGCCCCAGCCTTCCTGGCCATCGAGCGGGTTCTTGACGAACGCATCGCGGTACTGGCGGGCGGCGTCGAACTTCAGGGCGACGTCCGCGATCTTCGGCAGATCGATGTGGGCGTCGAAATTGTAGCCGTTGAAGTTGCTGAGCCCCACGGAGCTGCGGACGCCGAATTCGCCCGTCGGTTTGCGCGTCACCATGCTCAGCGCGCCGCCTTCGGTGTTGCGGCCGAACAGCGTGCCCTGCGGGCCGCGCAGCACTTCGATGCGCTCGATGTCGAGCATGGACGCGTTCAGGCCCTGCTGGCGGCCGAGATACACGCCATCAAGATAAACGCCGACGCCTTGTTCGCGCGCGGGCTGGTTGGCGTCGCCGGGGACGATGCCGCGAATGCCGACCGTCAGCGCCGTCTGGCGAGATTCGAACGTGCTCACGCGCAGCGTCGGCGTGATGCCGGCGAGATCGAGAAGCGACGTCGCGCTCGACGCCTTGATCATGTCGGCGCCAAGCACCGCGATCGCGATCGGCGTGTCTTGGAGTTTGGTCTCGCGCTTCGTTGCGGTGACGATGACTTCCGTGCCGCTGTCATCCGCCGCGGCCGGGGCGGATTGCGCCTCGGCGGCGCCCGCTGCGCCGAGAAGCGCGGCTCCCATCAGGAGGAAAGAGCGGAAGTTGTTGTCGACGCTCGATCCAAAAAACTTGGTTTTCATCACCATCCCCGTGTCGAATGACGCCCTGGCGATAGGGGACCATTGATCGATCGTTAAGCGAACTTTTCATGACGTTGCGGGCATGCTGCGCGCGGGGCACAGCCTGTCATATCACCGTCATGATGGGGCGCTCGCGATCCGCGAGCGCGTGTCACGTCGACGCCAACTGCGTCCGGCGTTCGCGCGCCTGCGATGCGTCGAGGAACGAGAGGAATGCGCGCACCGTGCGGGAGAGCGGCGGACGTTCCGCGTAGAACACGAGCGGGCCGGCGTTGGACTGCGACCAGGGCCGGAGCACTTCGACGAGTCGCCCCGTATCAAGGTGAGGCGCGAGGTAGTCTTCATAGGCGTAGATGAGGCCGACCCCCGCGAGGGCGGCCTCAAGCGCCGTCTGCATGCGCGTCACCGTCAGGCGCGCCGGCGGCGAGACCTGAACCTCCTTGCCGTTCTGCGTATACCCCCACTCGGCGGATGCCCCTTTGGCGTCACGAACGCGAATGGCCGGCGCCGCGAGCAAATCGTCGGGATGCGCGATCGGCGGCAGGGTTCGCAAAAGGCCCGGCGTCGCGGCGGTAACGCATCGAATTTGATGCGCGCCAATGGGCTTTGACGCCAATCCACGCACGATCCGGGCGTTGTACCGTACGGCGAGATCGAAGCCGGGGTACAGGACATCAGGGGCGTCGTCCGCGGCTTCGACGTCCACGGAAATAAGCGGGAAAGCGAGCGAGAACGCCACGACGACGTTCGGCATGAGCATTTCGGCGATGTCGGGCGTCGTGTGGATCCGCAGGCGGCCGGCGGGCTCGCCGTCCTCGGCCTCCGAGGCGCGAAGCGCCCGTTCCAGATCCGCGAGCGCGGAAGAGGCGCGATCCAGGAGGGCGCGGCCATGCTCGGTGATCGTGACGGTCTCGGCGCTGCGATCGATGACGCGCGCGCCGATCCTCTGCTCCAGTCGCCGGATCGCGTGAGCAAGATGCGCTGTCGACACGCCCAGCCGCGCCGCCGCGCGTCGCAATGCACCGGTTTCGGCGACCGCCCTGAACGCGGCGAGTTCGCTGACGGGATCGTCCATCGCGGCAATCCGACCTTGTACGGCATCGTCCGCACCCGGAGCGCGGTGCGACTCCAATTACGCTACGTCGGCCCGATGACAGTGTTGTGACGGAAAAGCGACGGTTGCGTTACGGAGCTCGCGGTGCGCGTCCGCCAAAAAGCGACGCGTGCAGCACCGTATAGATATCGGTCGAATCGAGCGTGCCCTGGACGTACCTGGCGCCCGGCCCCGCCGCGCGGACGACACCGCCGCCGCTCATGTCACCGTCGCTCGCCCAGGCGATCGCGAAGGGCAGGCGGCGGCCCGCGCGGTCCGGCGCAGCAAGGAACGGCGGCGTCCCGGCGCCGGCAATCCCGTCGAGCGGCGCGCCATTGGGGAGGGCGCGCGGCAATGGCTGGCCCGCGACGACGTCGTCGCCGGTCGCCTGCATCCCGCCGCAGTCGGAATCGGAGGCGACCACCAGGGTCAGATCGCGATTGCGCGCCTGCTCGGCGAGAACGATCGCGATCGCGCGATCGGCGCCGGTCGCGGCCTCGAGCACGCCGGCGGCGTGGTTGTCGCCCGCCAGATTGTCGGTTGCCTCTTCTTCCGCCACGAGCAGGTAGCCGCGCGGCGCGCCACGCAGAAGCGCGACGGCGCCGGCGACGAGTTCGTCATAGCGGGGGGCGTCCGGCGCGAAGACGGGCCGGCCCGCAAGAGCCTCCTCCGTTCCTTCCTCGAAGGTGGCGTCGGCCGCGAACAGGCCAAGCAGTTTTCCCGGCGTTTTCAAGGCTGCCTGAAACTCGGCCCGTGTGCGAACGACGCGATAGCCGCGTGCGCGCGCCTCCTCGATCAGGTTGCGCCCGTCGGTGCGGACGCCGACGCCGTGAACGCCCTTCACGCCCGCCGGAAGGAAGTACTGCTCGCCGCCGCCGAGCAGAACGTCGACGTCGGCGGCGAGCATCTGGGCGGCGATTTCGGCGTGCTCTTTACGGCTGCGCACGACGGCGACCTGCGCGCCGGTGCCGGCGTCCGTGATGCTTGCCGTGTTGACCAGCCCGATCGCCTTGCCCGCCCGCTTCGCTTCGATGAGCAGAGGCGCATCGGCGCCGGAGGCGGCGCGCGGGATGCGTGCGCCGTCGATCATGCCAAAGCTGTCGGATTGCGCGCGAACGCCCCAGGCGTGGGAGGTCGCGCCGCCGTTCGACGTTGCGGTGACGCTGTCGGCGAGCGGGCCCGTGTACAGTGCGACGTTCGGCAACTTATCCCAGGCGAGGCGCCCATCGGGGCCCGCCTCTTTCAATCGCACCGCCGTCCAGGTGTTGGCGCCCATGCCGTCCGGATGCAGGAAAATTGCGCTGCGCGGGCCCGCGTGCGCGGCGCCAGACAGGGTCGCGAGCGCGCAAACCATCGCTGCGGCGATGTGCGAGACTCGAATGTTCATGTGCGATGACCTTCTTCGAAACGCGCGGGGCGCATTAGCCGGGATGCGCTGTGATCGACAAGACACATGCGCCACACGAACTGTCGGGACGCAATAGATCTCGAGTTTCGACACGTCATCGGCTGTCCAAAAAAACGCGTGAAGATTCTGTAAGCGCCGATCATTCAGTGAACGGAAGACAATCGATCAGCCCGCGCGCATCACGGCGTTGTGAACGACTGTCGTAATACTGAGATATTCCTGTTTCTCGATTGTCAAACAACTCTCCTAAGCCCGCCGCTCCGAAGACCGGGACGTCAATTTGACGCGGTCTGTGGGATGAGAGGGTGCTGATGTCCAAGTTCAAATCTCTGCTGAGCATGACCGCGTTGGGCGGTGTCGCGCTCGGCCTGTTCCCGGCGCATGCCACCGCTGCGGAAGCCGCCGCCACTGCAGCTGACGCCGCGAACGAGACCGAGATCGTCGTCACGGGCCGTCGACCGATCGCGGAAAGCGACGCCGCTGCGCTTGCCGTTCAGAAGAAGGCGAACTCGATCGTCAGCGTTCTCTCCGCCGACTCGGCCGGTGATCTGCCGGACCAGAACATCGCATTCGCGATCGGCCGCCTGCCCGGCATCAGCCTGGAGCGCGACCAGGGCCAGGCGCGCTACGTGAACCTGCGCGGCATGCCGCGCCGCTGGTCGACGATTTCCTATGATGGGCTGACAGTGGTTTCGGCCGAGGGCCGCGAGTCGCGTTTCGACAACATCCCGACAGCGATCGCCTCGCAGATCACCGTTCAGAAGGCGATCTTGCCTTCGATGCCGGGCGACACCGTCGCGGGCAACGTGGATATCCGCACGCGCCGCGCTTTCGATTATGACGGTCGCCACATCACGGGCAAATTGGGCCTCGGCTACGTGACGCTTGGCGGCGGCGAGGAAATCGACACCAATTTCGTCGCGTCCGACATCTTCCTGAACGGCAAACTCGGCGTTGTCGCGCAGGCGTCGTACTACCGCCGCAACATGGCGACGGAGAACTGGGAGACCGATCCCTATCTGCTCGCACGCGCCGCCGCGCCGGACAAACGCTTCGCCCGCGAGTTCGAGTACAAGAACTACCGCCTGATCCGCCACAACGCGTCGGCGTCTTTGCGCACGGACTACAAGTTCGACGCCAACAACGAGGTGTTCGCCTCTTTCATCGTCAACACGTTCGTCGATGACGAGCTGCGCGACAACTTCATCATCCGCCTCGATCAGGGCACGAACGCCGCCGGCGTCGGCTACAACAGCGACGCCTTCTTCTCGGCGAACGATCCGAAATTCGGCACGGTCTTCGGCGCGCGCCTCAATGGCCGCATCGACTACCGCAAGTCGAAAGACACGATCGGCACCGGCACGGTCGGCGGCGAGCATGCGTTCGCGGGAACGGATGTGTCCTGGCGCGTGAACTATACCGAGGCGTGGAACGGCTCGGACCAGCCCGTCGGCATGGCGTTCCAGAGCCCGAGCGATTTCCTGCAGCGTCCGACCGCGGTTTATGATTTCCGCGACAGCGAGGGCAACATCGTGCGCCTGTTCCGCACGCTCGGCACGACCGGCGCGCGTACGCAGGGGGAGCGGGTGTTCTCCGCCGAGCAGTTCAACACCCCGGCGACGAACGCCTTCCGCGTCGACGGCGGCGAGTTGACGAAAGCCTGGACCGCGAAGGTCGACGTCGATCGGGAAACCCAGCTGTTCGGCGTGCCGACGAAGATCGAAGTCGGCGCCATGTACACCGACCGCGCCAAGAAGAACGCGCCGACGCAGTTCAACATCGCCACGAGCGCTGTCGCGTCTATTCCGACCTGGTCGAGCCTCGCGAGCGAGGATCCGTACAAGGGCAAGCAGCCGCTCGGCTTCACCTTCCGCTACTCCCAGCGCGACAAGACGAACGCGCTGATTGACGGCTACTTCGCGTCCGGCCTGATGACGCGGGACGCCACTGGCGCCTTGAACAACTATTGGCGCGTCACCGAAACGCTCACCGCCGCCTACGCGATGGGCACCTCCACGTTCGATTGGGGCAACATCGTTTACGGCGTGCGCGCCGAGCAGATCGAGAATTCCGGACGGGCGTGGTCGCCGTCGCTTCTGCGGTTCGTCTCGACGTCCAGCGATGACACGCTCTTCTATCCGAGCGTGCACGTGAACTGGGACATCACCGACGAATTGAAGCTGCGGGTCGGCCTGACGTCGACGGCGTCGCGCCCCGACTATGACGAACTCCGCCCGAACTTCACGTTCAACGACTCCAACCAGTCCGTTTCGGGTGGCAACCCGAACGCCAAGCCCGAGAAGCAGAAGGGCTTCGACGCGTACCTCGAGCACTACGGCAAGAATGGCGGCTATCTTTCCGCGGGCGTCTTCTACAAGGACATCGAGGACGTGTTGTTCACTCAGGCCGGCGTCTTCGGGTCGACGATCCTCAACACCGGTACGACGGATCGCTCGGGCTACACGCTCACGACGACGCGCAACGCCGGCACGGGGGAGTTGAAGGGGGTCGAGGTGTTCGCCTCGCAATCCTTCGAGGATGCGGCCAAGGCGATCGGCGCGCCGGAGTGGATGGAAGGGTTCGGCATCAAGGCCGCGGTCACCTGGGCGGAGTCGTCCGTCAACGTGCCGGCGGTCGGCACGGCGCCGGCGCGCAAGATCAAGCTGCCCGGCACGTCCGACAGCACCTACAATCTGCAGGCGACCTACGAGAAGTACGGCCTCACGCTGAGCCTGGCCTACCAGTACCGCACGGCGTGGCTGCAGGACGTGGGCGCCTACCAGACGGTGGGCGGCCGCCTCGTCCCGACCGACAACGGCGACATATACTGGGACAGCGACGAGGAGATCGATTTCTCCGCGCGCTACCAGATCAACAAGAACCTCGAATGGTTCTTCGACGCCGCCAACATCGGTGACCAGCCGGCGATCCGCTACGGCGACCAGAAGCAGAACCCGATCGAGCGCGAACGCTTCGGCCCGCGCTACATTTCGGGCATCCGCTTCAACTTCTGAGCCATCGTCAAGGATGCGCGGGGAGCGACGCTTCGGCGTCGCTCCCTTTGCTTTTGAGCACGCGAGGAGGCTGAGCTGATGTTCCGAGTTCTCATCTTGGGCATGGCGATCATATGCGCTGCGCTCAGCGCGGCCGCCCATGCGCCCGGTCCGGCGCGCAAGCTCACGCCGCCCTGGCAGGATGCGTCGCCCTGGCCGGACCGGATCGTCGTGACGTTCGCCGGCGATCCGGCGCGAACCCTCGCGCTTAACTGGCGCACCGACGATACCGTCGACGCCGCGGTCGCAGAGATCGTCAAGGCAACGCCCGACGCGCGGTTTGATCTCGATGCCCGAAGGGTCAACGCACGAAGCGAGCGTCTTGAGCTTGCGTCCGTCAAGGACATCGAAGGCATCTTCGATATTGGGCAAAACGCTGGCCTGCCGCCAGTGCGCTTCCATTCTGTTCTGTTCGACGGGCTGGAGCCCGACACCGTCTATGCCTACCGCGTCGGAGCCACGAATGGGGAATGGAGCGAGTGGTTCCAGGTTCGGACGGCGCCGATCTCAGGGCCGGTGACGTTCCTCTATCTCGGCGATGCGCAGAACGGAATCCTCTCGCACTGGTCGCGCACCGTTCGCGCCGCCTACGCAATGGCGCCGGACGCCAATTTTATCATTCATGCCGGCGATCTCGTGGACGAAGCTTCGCGTGATTTCGAATGGGCGCAATGGTTCAAGGCCGTCGGTTTCATTCACGGCATGGTGCCGGCGATTCCCGTCGCGGGAAACCATGAGTACATGAATGTCAGCCGTGACCCCACCAAGCAGCGGCGACTTCTCTCGATCCTCTGGCGGCCGCAGTTCAATCTGCCTGTCGAAGCGTCGCTGCCGGACACGCTCCGCGAAACGGTGTACAAGGTCGCCTATTCGGAGGACCTCGACGTTTTCGTTCTCGATACGCAAAATGGCGAGCTGGCCGCGCAGGCCGCATGGCTTGACCGCGCGCTCGCCGAGTCCAAGGCCCGGTGGCGCGTCGTTACGTTCCATCATCCGATCTTTTCATCCGGAAAGGGGCGCGACAGTCCGGAACGCCGCGCTGCGCTGCTGCCGATTTTGAAGAAGTACGACGTCGATCTGGTGCTGCAGGGGCACGACCACACCTATGCGCGTGGCGATCTCGCCGCACAGGCGCCCGCCCAATCGCCGGAACGCCGCGCGTCACGAGTCGGCGACGCAATCGGCCCCGTTTTCGTCAACTCCGTGTCCGGACCTAAGCAGTACGAATGGAGCCCGGGCGGCTGGGAGAGATATGCGGGAGACGGCGTGCAGCTTCGCCGCGCTGCTGAGAATACACAGTTCTTCCAAGTCATCCGGATCCTTGGCGGGATGCTCCTCTATGAGGCCTGGACCGCTGACGGCGCGCTCTACGATTCCTTCGGTCTGGTGAAGGACGAGACCGGACAGCGTCGATCCGCGCCTGGCGCCACGGTCACGATGCCGGAGCGCCGTTTCAAGGACACGATGCCCTACAGATCGCCGAGTGGGAGCGATTGAGTCGGCGGGCGCGGCGGGGCGGCCAATGTGGGCGCCTAGGCCACGCGCAAGCGATTGTCACAAAAGCGCGGCAGGAGGAGGCGCGCATTTCGCGTTCAGACCGCTGTCGATGACGCTTCGCAATGCTCCAGGTCCCGGACCTTTTCACAGAACGCCTTCGCCTGCGCGGCTGGCGTTCCGATGATCTCGACGGCGTCGCAGACCTGCTCGCCGATCCCGACGTCGCGCGCTTTCTGACGCGCGACGGGCGCCCGGCGGACCGGACACAAAGCTGGCGGTACCTGGCGCTCTATGCGGGGCATTGGGCGTTGCGGGGATACGGCCCGTTCGCGGTCGAAGATCGCGCGACCGGGGCCTTTCTCGGACGGGTCGGCCCGTGGCGCCCCGACGGGTGGCCGGGCTTCGAGATCGGCTGGGGATTGAAGCGGTCCGCCTGGGGGAAAGGCCTCGCGTTCGAGGCGTCCGTCGCGGCAGGCCGGTGGGCGTTCGAAACGTTTGGCCTCGGGGAAGTGGTCAGCCTCATCCGCGCCGACAATGAGCGATCCGCACGACTGGCGCGCCGTCTTGGCGCGAAGCCGGATGATCAGCCGTGGAGCGTCGATCCCAGTTTCGTCGTCTGGCGCGCGCAGCGCCGCGATTGGCCCGGCGCCGGCTGATCGCGTCTGCCTGCAGGCTCGGATCAGCCGACGCGCCGCCCTTCCGCGTCCAGGACCATCTCGCCGTCTTCCTTGAAGAGCGGCCCCGGCGGCCACGTTTCGAGAAGGTCGAGAACGACCTCCGATGGCCGGCACAGCCGGACGCCCTTCGGTGTCGCGACGATCGGCCGATTGACGAGAACCGGGTGTGCGCACATCGCGGCGAGCAGCGTGTCGTCCGGAACGCCGGGCTCGAGCAAACCCATCTCGCGCGCCGGCGATTTCGTCTCGCGCAGGGCGTCGCGCGGGGTCAAACCGGCCGCCGCGAACAGCGCGAGCAGCTGCGGTCGCGTCCAGCCCGTGTCGAGATAGGGGATGATCGTCGGCGCATAGCCCGCCAACCGGACGATCTCGACCACATTTCGCGAGGTTCCGCAGTCCGGATTGTGATGAATGACGACGGGGAACGCGGTCATTGGTCCTCCTCCTTCGGCAGAATGATCCGCGCGGCGGCGTCGGCGAGCAGCGCGCCGACGAGTTGCGCGAAGATGAAGCCCGGCGCATCGGCGGGCCGGATGCCGGCGAACGTGTCGCTCAAGGCCCGTGCGATCGTGATGGCCGGATTGGCGAACGAGGTGCTCGCCGTCCACCAATAGCCGGCGGTGATGACGAGTGCGACCGCGGCGGGCACGGCGTGCGGTCTCCATCGGGAGACGGAGAGGATCGCGAAGACGAGCGCGAACGTCGCGACGCCCTCGCTCGTCATTTGTGCGACCCCAGCCCTGGCGTGCTGGGACGTCTGCAACATGGGGAGCTCGAACATCAGGTGCGCGAGCCAGACGCCGGCGATGCAGCCGGCAATCTGCACGGCGACGTACAGGGCGGCCGCAGCGCCGCCGATCGTCCGGCGCAGCGCCATGACGAGCGTCACCGCGGGATTGAAATGTGCGCCGGACACGGGGCCCAGACCCGTGACGAGAACGAAGAGCATGGCGGCGGTCGCAGCCGTGTTGCCGATCAAGGCGACGGCGTCGTTTCCCGCCGACATCCGCGACGCCAGGATGCCGGATCCGACCACGGTCCCCGTCAACAGCGCCGCGCCGAGCGCTTCGGCGGCGAGGCGCCGCGCGAGCGGGATCTGGGCCAGCGTCATGTCGAGGCGCGCGTACGGCGCCTGGGCCGCCGTGCCGTTTGCGGGCGCGCGTGCTCGTTGGCGGGGCAACACGACGCCGTCGCGGCGATCGCATCGGATACGGGCGCGCAGACTTCCGGTCGGCCGGCGCAGCAGTCCTCCAACAGAAAGCCGACCAGCGCGGTGATCCCGCCAAGTTCGGCCGTGTAGGTGATCGTGCGACTTTCCCGGCGCGCCGAGATCAATCCCGCGCGCGCGAGAATGGCGAGGTGGGTCGACATCGTGCTCGACGGCGCGCCGACCGCCTCGGCGATCGCGCCTGCGGCCAGGCCCTCCGGCCATCGTTTGACCAGCAGCTTGACGGTCGCGAGGCGCGACGGCTGCGAAAGCGCGGCAAACCCAGCCATGGCGGCGGGCGCATCAGTCGGCGGCGGCAGGGTGTGCTCCAATTCAGCGATATTTCGAGAAATATCGAATCGTCGATGTTGTCAAACGGCCCGGCTGCTCAGGACGACAGGGCGGGCAAAGGCAGGCGCGTCGTCGATGTCACCTCTTCGAGCACGGCATAGGTCCGCGTCTCGCGCACGCCGGGGACCGAGGCAAGGATGCCGCCGAGGAACGCCCGATACGCCGCCATGTCCGAAACGCGCGCCTTGATCAGATAGTCGAACCCGCCGGCGACCATGTGGCATTCGAGGATTTCGGGGATCGACGCGACGTGGGTGGCGAACGCGCGGAAGGCGTCCTCCGTCGTCCGGTCGAGAAGCACCTCGACGAAGATCAGGAGGCCGCAACCCAGTGCGCGCGGGTCGATGAGCGCGACGGATCCAAGGATCACGCCCCGCTCGCGCAAGCGGCGTACGCGATCGTGGCAGGCCGCCGGCGATAGCCCACACGCTTTGGCAAGTTCGAGATTGGTGATCCTCCCATCCTGCTGGAGTGCGTCAATCAATCGGATATCCGTGGCGTCCAGCGTGAAGTCTTCGGCCATGTCGCGCCAATCCGTGCGGTTCATCGGGAAAGTAGGCAAAAATACGAAACACATTCGGCGCGGGTTTGGCTAGCCTTTGGCGGTCGGCCAGGGAGCGCTGTGATGCCATCCACCTTCGACTGGGACGGGCTCGACGCCCTGAAGTTCGCTGACGAGGCCAAGGCACTCGCCGGCATGCTCGCGCGCCCGCCGATCGGGCCAGAGGCGCGCGGCCGCATCGTCGAAACCGCGGCGGACCTCGTCGAAGGCGCGCGCGCGATGGCGCGCCGCCGCGGCGTCGTCGAGAGCTTTCTCAAGGAGTTCGCGCTCGACACGCAGGAGGGGCTCGCGCTGATGTGCCTTGCGGAGGCGCTTTTGCGCACGCCGGACGCAGCGACGCGCGATCGTCTCATCGCCGAAAAGATCGCGATGGCGGACTGGGGCCGCCATCTGGGCAAATCCGAAAGTGTCTTCGTCAACGCCTCCACGTGGGGGCTCATGCTGACTGGGAAGCTCGTCGATGTGGACGAGGACGCCCGCCGGGACCTGGGCGGCTACCTGAAACGTCTGGCCGCGCGGGCAGGCGAGCCCGTGATCCGCAGCGCCGTCGCCAGCGCCGTGCGCATGATGGGCGAGCAGTTCGTCCTTGGGCGGACGATCGAGGAAGCGCTCGCCCGTGCGGCGCGCGAAGACATGCTGTGCTCGTTCGACATGCTGGGCGAAGGCGCGCGGACGGAAGCTGACGCCGCGCGCTACGCGGCGCTCTACGCGCACGCGATCGAGGCCGTCGGCGCCGCGGCGAAAGGCGCCGGTCCGGAGGCGGGGCACGGCGTCTCGGTAAAGCTTTCGGCCCTGCATCCCCGCTTCGATGCGCTGCACGAGGCGCGCGTTCTCGACGAGCTCTCTCCACGGCTGAAAATGCTCGCGCTTGCAGCCGCGCGCCACGACCTCAACTTCACCATCGACGCCGAGGAATCCGATCGGCTCATCCTGACGCTGAAGCTCTTTGAGCGTCTTGCGCGTGACCCGGAGCTCGGCGAATGGCGCGGCCTCGGGATCGTCGTGCAGGCGTACCAGAAGCGCGGGCTCGCGGTCATTGGCGCCCTGCGTGATCTGGCCCGCGGCGCGTCGCGGCGCATCATGGTTCGGCTCGTCAAGGGCGCCTATTGGGACAGCGAGATCAAGCGCGCGCAGGTTGCCGGGCAAGCGGACTATCCCGTCTTCACGACGAAGGCTGCGACGGATCTCTCCTATCTTGCGTGCGCCCAGGCGCTGATCGAGGCCGCGCCCGATCTTTATCCGCAGTTCGCGACGCACAACGCGCACACGCTCGCCGCGGTGCGCGAGATGGCGGCCGCCCGGCGCATCGCCCTCGAGCACCAGCGGCTCCATGGCATGGGTGAAGCGTTGTATGCGGCCGCAGCGACGACGTTCGGCGCGATGCGCGTGCGGGCCTATGCGCCCGTCGGCGGGCACGAGGAGCTGCTGCCCTACCTCGTGCGACGCCTGCTCGAGAACGGCGCCAACAGCTCTTTCGTGCATCTCCTTCTGGACGATGCTGTGCCGGCGCGCGCCATCGTCGCCGATCCGATCGACGCCGTCGCCCGCCAGCCAGACCGCCATCCGCGACTTCCCCGCCCGGCGGATCTGTACGGCGCCGGCCGCGTCAATTCCGAGGGGCGCGACTTCGCGCAGGCGCGCGTCCGGGCCACGCGGGAGACCGCCATCGCCGCGGTCCGATCGGCAGAGTTGCGTGCGGGGCCACTCATTGGCGGGCGAATGATCGGCGCGGCGGATCGCCCCGTCCGCAATCCGGCGAACGGAACCATCGTCGGTCTCGTCGCCGAGACGCAGGCGCCGCAGATCGACGACGCGCTCACCCGCGCCCGGGCGGCCCAGCCCGCCTGGGACGCGCGCGGCGGCGGAGGGCGCGCGCGTGTTCTGCGCGCCATGGGTGATGCGCTCGAACGCGACATGGATGGTCTTGCCGCGCTGTTGACGCTCGAGGCTGGCAAGACCTGCGCGGACGCCATTGCCGAGGTTCGTGAGGCCATCGATTTCTGCCGCTACTACGCCGTGTTGGCGGAGAAAGAGTTCGCCGCGCCGGTACGGCTCGTTGGCCCCGTCGGCGAGGTCAACAGCTGGGGGCTGTGCGGACGCGGCGTGTTCGCCTGCATTTCGCCTTGGAACTTTCCGTTGGCGATTTTCACCGGGCAGATCGCCGCGGCCCTGGCGGCCGGCAACGCCGTCATTGCGAAACCGGCGGAACAGACGCCTCTGGTCGCGGCGCGCGCCGTGGCGGCCTTCTTCGACGCGGGGCTTCCGGCAGACGTGTTGGCCCTGACGCCGGGCGAGGGCGCAACGGTCGGCGCCGCTCTGGTCGCGCATCCGGGCATCGACGGCGTGGCCTTCACCGGCGGCACGCAGACGGCCTTTGCGATCAATCGCAGCCTCGCGGCGCGGCCCGGACCGATCGTCCCCTTCATCGCCGAAACCGGCGGACTCAACGCGATGGTCATCGACTCGACGGCGCTGCGTGAGCAGGTGATCGACGACGCGCTGTCCTCGGCGTTCGGATCGGCGGGCCAGCGGTGCTCGGCGCTGCGGATTCTGCTCGTGCCCGAGGAGTCGGCGGACGGCGTGATCGCGGGGCTCGTTGGCGCTCTCGCGGAGCTGTCGATCGGCGATCCCGCAAATCCCGCGACCGATGTCGGGCCAGTGATCGATGCGGAGGCGCAGGCCGCGCTCGAGGCCCACGTCCGGCGCCTCGCACACGAGGGGCGCGTGATCGCCCAGGCGCCGACGCCGAGTGGTGACGGGCACTTCGTCGGCCCGGTGATCGCGGAGATCCCGACGCCGGATTATCTCGAACGCGAAGTGTTCGGCCCCGTTCTGCACGTGTGTCGCTACGGCGCGGGCGATCTCGAGCCGATGGCGCGCGGGCTCGCCGCGCGGGGCTATGGCCTGACGCTCGGCATCCACAGCCGGATCGAGCGGTTCGCGCGCGACGTGCAGGCCCTGATCCCGGCGGGGAACGTCTACGTCAATCGCGGGATGACCGGCGCGGTCGTCGGGGTGCAGCCGTTCGGCGGGCTCGGTCTCTCCGGCACCGGCCCGAAGGCCGGTGGGCCGCACGCCTTGCATCGCTTCGGGGCCGAGCGCGCGGTGTCCGTCAACATCATGGCGCAGGGCGGTGACCCGGCGCTCCTGCAGCTCTGAGGAAAGAGCGGAGGTCTGCGGGGCGGTCTCTCTCGGGATGGTCTCTGCGGAGCGGAGCACGTCGGACGCCGACGCCCCCTTCCGCACCGGCATATGGGCGCGGTGCGCGCGCTTCGTTTATGGTGGCCGCCGGGGCCGGTCCGGGGCGTCATGGCGCGCCGGGCGGTCGTCGGCACAAGAACCAGAGCGAGGAACCGGGATGGAAGTTCTTTACGAAAAGCAGGATCGGGTCGCGATCATCACGCTGAACCGGCCGGATGCGCGCAACGCCGTCAACGGCGCGCTGGCGCGGGCGATGGAAGCCGCGCTCGACGACTACGAATCCGATCCGAACCTGTGGGTTGCGATCCTCACGGCCAATGGCTCGGCGTTCTGCGCCGGCGCGGACCTGAAGGAGATCGCGGCCGGGCGCGGGGGTGAGCTCTCGACCAAGAAGGGCGGCTTCGCGGGCCTGGTTTCGCGCGAACGCACCAAGCCGCTTATCGCCGCGATCGGCGGCAGCGCACTCGCGGGCGGCACCGAGATCGCCCTGTCGTGCGACATGATCGTCTGCTCCACCGAAACGAATTTCGGCTTGCCGGAAGTGAAGCGCTCGCTCGTGGCGGGCGCGGGCGGGCTGTTCCGCCTGCCGCGCGTGATCGGCCTTGCGCCGGCGCTCGAAGTGATCCTCACCGGCGATCCGCTGCCGGCCGAACGCGCCTACCAGCTCGGCATGGTCAATCAGGTCGTCGCGCCGGCCGAAGTGATGAACGCCGCGCACGCGCTTGCAGCCCGCGTCGCGGCGAACGCGCCGATCGCGGTGCAGAAAAGCCGCGGCGTCGCCGTGCGCGCCTTCACCGACGATGACGAGACGCTGTGGCGCGCGAGCGGCAAAGCGTTCGGCGAAGTCGCGCAGACCGAAGACTTCAAGGAAGGCCCGCGCGCCTTCATCGAGAAGCGCGCCCCGCGCTGGACGGGCAAATAACACCAGACGACGCCGCGCCCGGCGCGCCGATCGGCGCGTCGGGCTGCGGCGCCAGCGACGCCGAGGCTTAGCGACGCGAGGCTCAGCCTCAGCGGCGATCGTCGAGACTGCGCTGCATGCGAATGAGCGGCACGCTCACGCCGTCGACCGGCGCCGATTGGACGTGCTCGACCTCCACGAACCCGAACTGCCGATAGAGCGGCTCGCCGGCGAGCGTCGCCATCAGCTCAACGCGCCCGAACCCCGCCTTGAACGCTGCGTCGAGGCAGGCGTTCAGGACGGCCGCGCCGACGCCCCGGCGCTTGAAGTCGGGATGGGTGTACATCGCGCGCACCTTCGCGGCGTCGCGCGCGGGATCGAGAACGGCGTCGTTGCGCAGCGCGGTCGAATGGTCGCCGCCATAGAGCGTCGCGCGCCAGCTCCAGCCGCCGCAGCCGGCGATATGGCCGTCGATGTCGGCGACGAAATAGGTGCCATCCTCGATCAGCCGCGTGTCCAGCCCCATCACGGAATGGCTGGCCTTGACCTGCGCCGGGGTGAGGAAATCGGCCTGCAGCTCGGCGATCGCGCGCGCCATGACGGCGCGCAGGCCCGGGATGTCGTCGGCGGTGGCGACGCGGATCGACGGCGGCGGGGTGGGCACGGTGGGGAACGCTCCCTGACTTGCGGTTCGCCCGAGTGTGCGGGCAGCCCCGCCCGCCATCAAGGTTGACGCCGCGGCGGGGCGCAGGGGGCGGGCGCAGCGGGCGGGCTCTCAGGCGAGCGGCGAAGGGACTGTTTCTTCTCGGAAATCCGGCGTTCGCCCGGGTTTCGGGCAGCTCGCGTGAATCTCGCGGCGCCTGTGGCTTTGGCGCACCGATATTGATTTCAAACGGTTTTTTGGTCTGGTCGCCGCAGATTGGACGCAGTCCTTGCTGCTTGCGTTAGCAATCCTCTCTTGTATCCGGCCAAGTCATCCGAAATCGTCATAAAGTTAAGCCGGGTCCGGATTGTCCGGGGCCGGAAAGAATGATTGGGGACGGTCCATGGTGGGACACAAGAAGAGTTCGCGTATTGCGCGAATGTTGACCGTATCGACGCTGGCGCTCGCAGCAGTGCTGGCGACGCCGACGGCCTTCGCGCAGGCGCCGGCCGCGCCGGCCGCCGCCGCGGCCCCGACCGACGACATCGTCGTCATCGGCACGCGCCGCACGGACCGCAGCGCCACCAACTCGGCCTCGCCGGTTGACGTCATCAGCGCGCAGGAAATTTCCACCGCGCCGGCCACGAACATCATGGACGCGGTCAAGGCGATCGTACCGTCCTTCTTCGTCGGCCAGAACACGATTTCCGACGCCTCGACCTTCGTGCGCGCGCCCTCGCTGCGCGGCCTCCCGGGCGACGAAGTGCTCGTGATGCTCAACGGCAAGCGCTTCAACCGCTCCGCCCTCGTGCAAGTTTATACGGGCGGCGACACGGGCCTTTCGTTCGGCTCGCACGGCTCGGACATTTCGAGCATTCCCGCGATCGCGCTGAAGAACCTGCAGGTGCTGCGTGACGGCGCGACGGCGCAATACGGCTCCGACGCCATCGCCGGCGTGCTGAACTACGGCCTGCGCGACGACAAGGGCGTCGAGGTTCAGGCGCGCGTTGGCCAGTACTATGACAATGGCGGCGACGGCGACAGCCGGCAGATCGCGCTGAACTGGGGCTTCGGTCTCGGCGACAAGGGCTTCGTCAATGTCAGCGCCGAGTACTTCGACGATGACGGCACGAGCCGCGGCGCCACGCGCCCGATCGCGAAGATCTTCGCGCAGAACAATCCGGGCCTCGCCGCGCAGCTGCCGAACTTCCCGAACCCGGTGCAGATCTGGGGCTCCTCGCCGGCCGACGGCTACAAGGCCCTGATCAATTCCGAGTTCGACGTCACCGCGAAGACCCAGGTGTACGCGTTCGCGAACTTCGCGAAGTCGACGGCGGACCAGAGCTTCAACTATCGCTCGCCAATCGGCACGACGGGCCTGCAGGTGTTCGATGGCCGGACCGTGAGCGCCACGGGCGCGCCGGGCCCGAACGGCGCGTTTTCGCCGTACTATCTGACGCGCTGCCCGACGGGCAACGCCACGTGCCCGGCCTCGGGCTTCGTGAAGGACTCGAACATCTTCCTGCTGTCGTCGGTCTATCCGGCGGGCTTCACGCCGCGCTTCGTCGGCGAGACGAAGCAGGCCTTTGGCGTCGTCGGCTACAAAGGCGCGGTCGGCGACCTCACCTTCGACGTCGCGGCGAGCCAATCGGAAAACAAACTCGGCCTGTCGATGTACAACTCGATCAGCCCGTCCTTTGGCCCGCAGTCGCAGAAGACCTTCGAGTTCGGTGACCTCATCCAGAAGGAAACCAACTTCACGGCCGACTTCACCTATCCGGTGACGGTCTCGGGGCTCGCCTCGCCGGTGACGCTGGCGGCCGGCGCGGAGTGGCGCAAGGAAACCTACGAAGCCACGCCGGGCGATCTGCAATCGTACGCGGCCGGTCCGTTTGCGGTGCAGAACCTCTACGTTCAGACGGCGCCGGGCGTGTACGCGTTCGACTCCACCGTGACGAAATCGCCGGCGGCGAGCGGCTATGGCGGTACGAGCCCGCAAGCGGCCGGCTCCTTCGAGCAGAAGAGCTACGGCTTCTACGGTTCGGCCGAAGCCGACCTCACGAAGAAACTGACGGCGGGCGTCGCGGCGCGCTGGGAAGACTACGACACGTTCGGCAGCACGACGGTCGGCAAGGCCAACGCGATCTACGCGTTCTCCGACGCCTTCAAGGTGCGCGCCACGATCGGCACGGGCTTCCACGCGCCGTCGCCGGGCCAGAACAACGTGCAGATCCTGACGACGAACTTCATCGCCGGGAACCAGGTCCAGACCGGCACCTATCCGGTGACGAGCCCGATCGCCCAGTTCTACGGCGCGCAGTCTCTGAAGCCGGCGAAGTCCAAGAACTACGGCATCGGCGTCGTGTTCGAGCCGGCCTCGGACATTACGGTGACCGTCGACGCGTATCAGATCGACGTGAAGGACCGGATCGGGATCTCCGGCGCGAAGACCGTCACGGCTGCTGACATCGCCAGACTGCCGGCGCTCGCCGCCGTGGGCGTCGACGGCAACGTGAACTTCTTCACGAACGCCTTCGACACCCGCACCAAGGGCGTCGACATCGTTGGCACCTACCGCACCGAGCTGCTCGGCGGCGCCACGAACGTCACGCTCGCCTACAACTACAACAAGAGCGACGTGACGCGCCGCGATCGGTCCGTCATCACCGACGATCAGGTGATCAACGTGCGCAACCTCGCGCCGAACCACCGGGCGAATCTCTCGGCCAACTGGAGCCGCGGGAACTTCCTCGTGACGGTGCGCGAGAACTACTACGGCTCGTGGCGGAACGAGACGGACTACCCGGGCCAGAAGTTCGGCGCGAAGCTGACCACGGACCTCGACGTGAGCTACACGTTCAAGGACCACTACACGCTGACGGTCGGCGCTTCGAACCTCTTCAACGAGTATCCGGACAAGATCGCCGCCACGCCGGACAACCGCATCTTCCTGCTGACGAACAGCACGGCGGACGGGCAGATCTACCCGCGCAACGGCGGTCCTTTCGGGATCAATGGCGGGTTCTACTACACGCGCCTGCGCGTGAAGTACTGATCCGAGCTCCGGACATCCGGACAGGAGAACGGGGGGCTGCGGCCCCCCGTTTTTTTGCATCCGCGCGCCGAGCCGCTAGCATGCGCGGCGCGCCGCGTCGGCGCAGGAAAGACACCGCATGCGCATCTTCGCCACGACACGCCGGGCCATTCTGGCGGCGCTCGCCGCCTCCCTGACGCTCCTCGCTGCGCCGCCCCTGCAAACCGCGCTTGCGGCCTCGCAGACGCCCGTGGGCGCGGAGTCCGGCATGGTGGTCTCGGCCCATCGTCTGGCGAGCGAGGTCGGCGTGGACGTGCTCAAGCGCGGGGGCACGGCGGTCGATGCGGCGGTCGCGGTCGCTTATGCGCTGGCGGTCGTCTATCCCGAGGCCGGCAATCTCGGCGGCGGCGGCTTCATGACCATCCGCCTCGCCGACGGCCGCGAGACCTTCATCGATTTCCGCGAGACCGCGCCGCTCGCCGCGACCCGCACGATGTATCTCGACAAGGCCGGCAACGTCGTGCCGGGCCTGTCGACGCGCGCGCACCTCGCCGTCGCCGTGCCGGGCACCGTGGCCGGGCTCGAACTCGCGCGCGCCAAGTACGGCACGTGGCGGCGGGCAGATCTCGTGCGCCCGGCCATCCGGCTGGCGGAGCGGGGCTTCATCCTTGACCAGGGCGACGCGGAGCTCCTCGCCGAGGGCGCGCCCGATTTCGCCAAGGACGGGCCCACGCGCGCGATCTTCCTGAACAAGGACGGACGCCCCTTCGAGGCCGGCGATCGCCTCGTGCAGGCCGATCTCGCCCGGATGCTGCGCATTATCGCCAAGGACGGCGCGGAGGGCTTCTATCGCGGCGAGCCGGCGCGCCTCATCGCCGCGGCGAGCCAGGCCAATGGCGGCATCCTCACCGTCGAGGACTTCGCGCGCTACGAGGCCGTCGAGCGCAGGCCGATCTCGTGCGGCTATCGCGGCTACCGCATCCTCTCCGCGCCGCCGCCGAGCTCGGGCGGCCTCGTGCTGTGCCAGAGCCTCGCGATCCTCGAAGGCTATCCGATGGCGGAGTACGGCTTCCATTCCGCGTCTTCCGTGCATGTCCTCACCGAAGCGCTCCGTCGCGCCTTCCGCGACCGCAACACCCGCCTCGGCGATCCGAAGTTCGTGCCGGTGGACATCGCGCCGCTGATCTCGGCCGAGTACGCCGCCACGCTGCGCGCCGGCATCTCCCTCGACCGCGCGACGCCTTCGGCGTCGCTCGGGGGCGTCGGCGCCGGCAAGGAAGGGCGCAACACGACGCACTTCTCGATCGTCGACGCGCAGGGCTCGGCGGTCTCGCTCACCTACACGCTCAACGACTGGTTCGGCGCGCGCGTCACCGCGGCCGGCACCGGCATCCTGCTCAACAACGAGATGGACGATTTCTCCGCCAAGGCGGGCGCGCCGAACATGTACGGGCTCGTCGAAGGCGAGAACAACGCCATCGCGCCGGGCAAGCGGCCGCTGTCTTCCATGAGCCCGACGATCGTCACGCGGGACGGCAAGCTCGCGCTCGTCGTCGGCACGCCCGGCGGCAGCCATATCCCGACGGCCGTGCTCCAGGTGCTCGTCAACATGGTCGACTACGGCATGACCGTGACGGAGGCCGTCGACGCGCCGCGCATCCACGCGCAGTGGCTGCCGGACGCGATCTTCCTCGAGCCGCGCACGCTCAGCGCCGAAACCCGGGCCGCGCTCACGGCGAAAGGGCACAAGCTCGAAGACATGGACTACTGGAACCATGTCGCCGCGATCGCGGTGGGGGCCCCGAAGTTCGGCGGCGCGCAGCGCGGGCGCTTCAAGCTCTATGGCGCGATCGACCCGCGCCAGCCCGTCGGCGCCGTCGACGGCTACTGAACCAGCGGCCCGGCGGGCCGGGTCCGCCCATCCGATTCTGCCCCGTCCGATTCTGCCCCGTCTGATTTCGCCCTGGCTGACCTCGGGGGCGGCGCGCCGTTCCCGTGCGCGCGCGACCGGATCGATGGCGAAACAATGACATCAATCGATGGCATTGACATTGGGCGACGGTGATCCCATTTCTTGGTGGTGGGGACGCACGCGACGCCCGCGTCGTCCGGAAGGGAGCCTATGGGCCGCATCGATCCATCGACATTGCTGGAGCATTTCGAAGGCGACATCGAGGCATTGTCCGACCGCGCGACCGCGTGGCTTGACCTGCAAGGGCTTCACGACGCCGAGGCGCCGTCGAGCCGTGTCGTCCGCGACTATGTCCAGCGCGGCATCCTCTCCCGTCCGGAGCGACGCGGGCGCGACGCGGTCTATGAGACCCGCCATCTGATCGAGCTTCTGGCCGCACGCGCCCTCGTGCGCGACGGCTGGCCGCTCGCGAAGATCGCGGAGTTCATGGCCGGCGCCAAACCGGAAGACCTGCGCGCGCTGCTGGCGCCGCGGCCTTCGCCGCAAAGCGCGCTCGACGCCGTCAGGCAGATCAAGGCGCGCGTGGCCATGCCCAAGGAAGCGCTGATGCTGCGCATGACGGGGGACCAGATGAAGGCCTCCGCCCTGCGCGCCGCAGCGCCAGCGCACGTCGCGCAGATTCCGGGCGGGCATCCCCATGTTCGCGTCGAGCGCATGTCGAAGCTCGAGTTCGCGGATGATCTCACCGTCCTGATCGGCGAGCGCCGTCTCGCCGTGATGACGTTCGACGACGCCGAGGCGATCGGCCGCGCCGTCACGGCCGCGCTGCTCGCCGCCAAACCCCGAGGAGGCAAACCATGACCATGATCGATCTCTCTCTCACGCCCCGCCGCGCGGCCCTCCTCGAAGGTCTCGACACCGAAGTTCACGTGCTCGTGTCGATCGCCGCGCCGGACGCGCCGCCCGGAGTCGCGCCGCGCACGCCGCTCAATCTCGCCCTCGTGCTCGATCGCTCGGGCTCGATGGCGGGGCGCCCGCTGCACGAAGCCAAACGCTGCGCCGAGTACATGATCCGCGGCCTCACGCCCGCCGATCGCGTGGCCGTCGTGACGTTCGACGACGCCGTCGACATCGTCGCGCCGTCGACGCCGGCGTCCGCGCAGGACGGGGTCGTCGCCGCGGTGCGCAAGATCCGCTCCGGCGGCAGCACCAATCTGCACGGCGGCTGGCTTGCCGGCGCCGAGAGTGTCGGGGCGCACGTGCAGCCGGGCGGCCTGTCCCGCGTGATCCTGCTCACCGACGGCCAGGCCAACCACGGCGAAACGGATCCGCACCGCATCGCGCAGGACTGCGCCCGGCTTGCTGCTGCCGGCGTCACCACCTCGACCTACGGCCTGGGCGACGGCTTCAACGAAGATCTGTTGCAGCTGATGGCCGCGAGCGGGAACGGCCGCTCCTATTTCGGCGAAACGGCCGAGGACCTCATGGACCCGTTCCGGGAGGAGTTCGACCTGATGCGCGCCCTGTGCGCGCGGCAGCTGCGCCTGAAGCTGGAGCCGGCGCCGGGCGTCGAGGCGAAGGTGATCAATCTCACCCGCGTCGATGCGGACGGGCGCACGATCGTGCCTGACGTCGCCTATGGCGGCGTGGCGTGGGCGCTGGTGCGGTTGCGCGTGCCGGCGTCGCTCGCCGAAGCGGGACGCGCGGACGTGCACCTCCTGACGACCACGCTCGCGTTCCAGACCACCGCGGGCGAACTGCGCACGACCGCGCCGGCGCACCTGCGCCTGTCGCGGCTGCCCGCGGCGGCGTTCGCCGCGGTCGCGGAGGATCCCGTCGTCACCGCTCGTTGGCAGGAGGCGCGGAGCGCCGAGGTGCAGGAGCAGGCCCGCGAGGCCGCCGCCGCGGGCGACTGGGGCCGCGTCGACGCGCTGATCGCGGACGCCCAGCGCACCGCCGGCGACAACGCCTGGGCGCAGGAGTCTCTTGCGGCGCTGGAGCAGATCGCGCGAACGCGTGACACGCTCCGGTTCCGGAAAGAGGCGGCCTACAAGTCCGCGCGTATGCGGGAGCGCCTGTACGAAGCCAGCGAAGACTCCGCTGCCGCCTATGACGCCACGTTCGAGCAGACCAAGCGTAGCTACCTGCGGCGCAAGCCGCGGGAGGGCAAGAACATGAGCGAATAAGCGCCACACTCTCGCGCAGCGACGCGCCCGGGCCCGCTCACGCGGCGCCCGGGCGCTTTCGTTTCTAGCCGATCGTGCCCTTCGCGAGGATGTTGCGCTGGATCTCGTTCGAGCCCGCATAGATCGAGCCCGCGCGATCGTTGAAGTATTTCGGCGCGGCGGTGATGGCCCACTCCGGCCCCACGGGTTCGGCGTTGCCGCGCGGGAAGTTCGGCGTCGGCCCGCCGGGGCTCGTGTGGTTGGGCTGGTAGGGCGCCACGTAATCGCCCGCGAGTTCGATCGAGAGCTCCGTCAGGCGCTGGCTCAGCTCGGTGCCCAGCACCTTCATCATCGAGGCTTTCAGACCCGGCGTGCCGCCGCGCGACAGCTCCGCCATCTGGCGCAGCTCCGCCGCCTCGAGCGACAGAATCTGCGCCTCGGCTGCGGCAAGCTTCTGCGCGAAGCCGGCGTCGAGCAGGCCTTCCGCCAGCGCGGTGCGCCGGATCTGTTCGATGCGCCCGCGCAGGCGCGGCCCGTAGGCGGAGCCGCCGCGCTCGAACTCCAAAAGGTATTTCGCCACGTCCCAGCCGCGATCGATCTGGCCGACGACGTTGGCCTTCGGCACGCGCACCTCGTCGAAGAACACCGAGTTCTGGATGTGCTCGCCCGTCAGCATCAGGATCGGATCGACGCGCACGCCTGGCGCCGTCATGTCGATCAGGAGGAAGGTGATGCCTTCCTGGCGCTTGCCGGTGTTCCGGGTGCGGACGAGGCAGAACATCATGTTCGCTTCGTGCGCGTGCGTGGTCCAGATCTTCTGGCCGGAGCAGATGAAGCTGTCGCCGTCGTCGATCGCCTGCATCGTCAGGGCGGCGAGATCGGAGCCCGCGTGCGGCTCCGAGTAGCCTTGGCACCAGAAGTCCTCGCCCGAGAGGATCCGCGGCAGGTAGTAGGCCTTCTGCTCCGGCGAGCCGTGGCCGATCAGCGCCGGCCCGCACATGCCGATGCCCATGGGCGAAAGGGGCGGCGCGCCCGCGCGGGCGAGCTCGGTCTGCCAGATGTAGTGCTGCGCGACGCTCCAGTCGCAGCCGCCATACTCCACGGGCCAGGACGGCGCCGCCCAGCCCTTCTTGCGCAGGATCTCCTGCCACCGCAGGGCGATCGGCTTGTCCGCATAGACGCTCGTCATCTTGGCGGCATAGGCGCGCAGGTCGGCGGAGAGGTTCTTCTCCAGGAAGTCGCGCACTTCGGCGCGGAAGGCTTCGTCGGCGGCGGAAAAAGTCAGGTCCAAGGCGGCTCTCGCTAGGGCAGGTTCCCGGCGCCGGACGGCGCCGCCGGCGACCCCTGCGGCGAATGGCCTCGACCAAAGTCGCGGAAGCCGCCGAACAGCGCTCATCGTACGGTTGACCCGGGCGCTCATGCAAGGCGTCCCTAGCGACACCTTGGCCAGGCGCAGGTCTGGTTCGGCACTACCCCGGGAGGCACTCATGACCGACGTTTCGGCCGGCGCCTTGCCGAAGCACCACAAGGCGACGAAGAGCGAAAAGCTCGTCATCGGCGCCTCGTCGCTCGGCACGGTCTTCGAATGGTATGATTTCTACATCTTCGGCACGCTCGCCTCGATCATGGGGGCGCACTTCTTCGAAGCCAAAGGCATCAACGAAGCGACCGGATTCATCTTCGCCCTGTTGGCGTTCGCCGCGGGCTTCCTCGTGCGGCCGTTCGGCGCCCTCGTTTTCGGGCGTCTCGGCGATCTCGTCGGCCGCAAATACACGTTTCTCGTGACGATGGGCCTGATGGGCCTGTCCACCTTCCTGGTCGGCGTGCTGCCCACGTACGCGCAGATCGGGATCGCCGCGCCGATCATTCTCGTCGCCCTGCGGATGGTTCAGGGGCTGGCGCTCGGTGGCGAGTATGGCGGCGCGGCGACCTATGTCGCGGAGCATGCCCCCAACAACAAGCGCGGCGCCTACACGGCGTGGATCCAGACGACGGCGACGCTCGGCCTGTTCCTCGCGCTCGGCGTCATCATGGTCACGCGCATGAACATGAGCGAGGACGCCTTCAAGGAATGGGGCTGGCGCGTGCCGTTCCTGTTCTCCATGGCGCTGCTCGCGGTGTCGCTGTGGATCCGCATGCAGCTCGAGGAAAGCCCCGTCTTCGCCGCGATGAAGGAAGAGGGCACGCACTCCAAGGCGCCGCTCGCCGAAGCGTTCGGGCAATGGGGCAACCTCAAGGTCGTGCTGCTCGCGCTGTTCGGCGTCGTCGCCGGTCAGGCGGTGGTCTGGTACACGGGCCAATTCTACGCGCTGTTCTTCCTCGAGAAGATGCTGAAGGTGGACTCAAACGTCGCCTACCAGCTGATCGCGCTGGGCCTTCTCATCGGCACGCCGGGTTTCCTGTTCTTCGGGTGGCTGTCCGACAAGATCGGCCGCAAACCGATCATCCTGGCCGGGATGGCGCTCGCGATCGTGACGTACTTCCCGCTGTTCGAGGCGCTCACGAAGTACGCCAACCCGGCGCTCTACGCCGCGCAGCAAAGCGCGCCGGTGACCGTCGTGGCCGATCCCGCCCAGTGCTCCTCGCAGTTCGATCCGGTCGGCAAGGCGAAGTTCCTGAAGTCGTGCGACATCGCCAAATCGTACCTCACGAAGGCGGGGGTCTCGTACACCAACGTCGCGGCGCCCGCGGGTTCGGTGGCGCAGATCAAGGTCGGCGAGGTGGTGATCGCAAGCTATGAAGGCGCGGGGCTTGCGCCGGATGCGGCGAAGGCGGCGCAAAAGTCCTTCAAGGACGGCGTCGGCGCCGCGCTGAAAGCGGCCGGCTATCCGCCGAAGGCCGACAGCGCCGCGATCAACCGCCCGATCGTCGTCGCGATCCTGGCGCTGCTCGTGATCTACGTGACGATGGTCTATGGCCCGATCGCGGCCATGCTCGTCGAGATGTTCCCGACGCGCATCCGCTACACCTCGATGTCGCTGCCCTACCATATCGGCAACGGCTGGGCGGGCGGGCTTCTCCCGGCGATCACCTTCATGATGATCACCAACAACGGGAACATCTATTTCGGCCTCTGGTATCCGATCGTCATCGCCGCCGTGACGCTGGTGATCGGCCTGCTGTTCGTGCCGGAAACGAAGAACTCCAACATCGACGGCTGACCCCTCCCCAGCCGACGCCAAACTTCGGGCGGCCGCTTCGGCCGCCCGCTTTCTTTTGGGCAGATCGGATCGACGTCAGTCGCGGCGCGCCTTGCCCGGACTGTGGCCCGTCCAGCGTTTGTAGGCGCGGGAGAATGCGGCGGGTTCGGAAAAACCGACCAGATAGGCCGTCTCGTTCACCGAGGTGCGCCGACCCGCAAGATACCGTTCCGCCATTTGACGGCGCAGATCATCGAGCACGGTCTCGAACGTGGCGCCTTCGCGCTTCAGGCGGCGCGTGAGGGTTTGCCGGCTTACGCCGAACGCCGCCGCGATCGCGTCGATGGAGCAGTCCCCCATATGGAGCCGGGGCAACAGAAGCGCCTCCACGCGACCGCGCACCGTCTTGGCGGCGTCCAGCGCGGCGAGGAGGGCGTCCGCTTTTTCGATCAGGACGCCGAACGCGTAGCGCGGCTGCTGCGCCACGGGCCATGACGCCGTTTCCGGGTGCATGCGCAGCGCGGTCCACCCCGCGTCGAAGCGCAGCGGGCACTGGAACACGTCCTCGTAGACGTCCGCATATGCGGGGCGCGGCCAGGCGAAGTGCGCCTCCAGCACGTGCGGCTGCGACAGGAACCGCCGCGGCCCGCAGGTGAGCCGCGCCAACGCGCTTTCGCTCAGTTCCGGAAAGCCGGCCGCGTCGACGCTGTTGTCCACGATCCATAGCTGGCCGTCGCGGGCGGCGAGCGTGTAGCGCGGCTGATCGACCGGGCCTTCGAGCTCGACGGCGAGCCGCCCGTAGCGCTGCATCTGCGCGAAGGCTTCGCCCATCGTGGCGGCCGAAACCATGATCAGCCCGACGATCGACACCTGCGCCATGTCCACCTGAGCGCCATAGCGCAGCGAGAGTGCGCGGTCATTGCAGGCCGCCTCGGCGGAACGCACGAGGCGGCGATAGGCCTCGAGGTCGATCCGCGCGTCGAGGTCATCGTCCGCCGCGAGGCGCACGCCCGCCGCCGTCTCGATCGATGCGCGATCGGCGCCGCGCGCCACGGCGAACTCGACGAAGCCGCGGGCCAACGTGGCGGCGATGGTGAACGCGGGCATCGCGCGTCGTCCTCCTGAGCCACAGGATCATGCGGGCGCACCCAGCCGTCATGGCCTGCCCCGGGATGATCACCGACACTCGGCGCATGATGAAGCGAATTCTCGCCGCCCGAACGGTCGTGATTGCTCTGGCCGCGGGCCTAGCGGGCCTGCTCGCCATGGCTGGGCCCGCGACTGCCGACACGCTGACGGCGCCGGCGGACGCGCCCTGGATCGCGCACGTCGCCACCGACGCGCTCCTCGCGCTGCACATCGGCGGCGGCGGTGCGGGAATCGTCCTGGGCGCGCTGGCCTTCATGGCGCCGAAAGGCAGTCGCCTGCATCGCCGCATCGGCCTCGCGTTCGTGGCCGCGATGGGGCTGTGCTACGCGATCGGCGCTGCAACTGCGCCGTTCCTGGAGACGGGCCAGCGCGTCAACGCCACCGCCGGCTGCCTCGCGCTGTATCTGCTCCTCAGCGGATGGGGGACCGCTCGGCGCCGCGCCTTCGTCGCCGGCGCGGGCGAGGCTGCCGGCCTCGTCACGGCGCTCGCCGTCGTGGGGCTCGGGGGCGCGTTCATGGCCCTGGCCAGCCGGACGGCCGAAGGCACGATCGACGGCTCGCCGCCGCAGGCGTTCATCCTCTTCACCGTCGTCGGCAGTCTCGCTGCGCTGGGCGAGGCGCACGCGCTCCTGCGCCGCCGGCTCGACGGCGCGCACCGCATCGCCCGCCACCTCTGGCGCATGGGGATGTCGCTCTTCATTGCGGCCGGCTCGTTCTTCTTCGGCCAGGAGCAGGTGCTGCCCAGCTGGCTGCGGGGCGGGCCCTTGCAGCTCGCGCTGGGATTTGCGCCGCTCGTTTTGACGGTCGCATGGCTCGCCTGGACGTTGCGACCGCGCCGGCGCCCGCAGGCCTCTACAGTTTCAGGATGATCTTCCCCGCGTGCTGGCCCTGCGCCATGCGGGCGTGCGCCTCCTCGACGCGCGCGAGCGGGTAGACCATGTCGATCACCGGCTTGAGGCGGCCTTTTTCGATCCAGGGCCACACGTGCGCTTCGATCGCCGTGCCGAGCCGGGCCTTTTCCGGCGTCGAGCGCGGCCGCAGGGTCGAGCCGGTGAGCACGATCCGCTTGCGCATGACGAGGGAAAGATCGATTTCGGCGCGCGGCCCTTGCAGGAAGGCGATGTAGGCGAGGCGGCCACGCTCGCGCAGGATGTCGAGATTGCGCGCCAGATAGGGCGCGCCGACCATGTCGAGGATGACGTCCACGCCGTCGCGTTCGGCCAGGATCTTCCCGAAATCCTCGTCCTTGTAGTTGATGGCGCGGTCGGCCCCGAGGCGGGCGCACAGCGCACACTTCGCCGCATCGCCGGCGGTGGCGTAGACCTGCGCGCCGTGGGCCGCGGCCATCTGGATCGCCGTGGTGCCGATGCCGCTCGCGCCGCCATGCACGAGAAAGCGTTCGCCCGGTTTGAGCGCCGCGTCCTCGAACACGTTGGCCCAGACCGTGAACACCGTTTCGGGCAGCGCCGCCGCATCCTCCAGCGACAACGCCGCCGGCGCCGGCAGGACCTGGCCGCCCGGCGCCACGGCGTACTCCGCATAGCCCCCGCCATTGAGCAGCGCCGTCACCTTGTCGCCCACGCGCCAGCGCTGCGTGCCCTCGCCGACGGCCACGATCTCCCCGGAGGCCTCCAGCCCCAGAAGGTCGGATGCGCCCGGCGGCGGCGGATAGAAGCCGCCCCGCTGCAACAGGTCGGGGCGGTTGATCCCCGCCGCATGCACCTTGATCAGGACCTCGCCCGGTTTGGGTGATGGGATCGGCCGCTCCTCGAAAAACAGCGGCTCGCGCGGTGTGTAGCCAACGACGCGCATTGTCCCGGAAACGGCCATGATGTGTCCCTGTCTTCTCGTTTGGCACAGGGTAGGATGGCCCAGGACCGCACGCCACACCCACACTGAGGGGAGCCGCCATGATCGAGGATGACCGCCCCAAGCCGCCGCCGCCGCTCGCGCTCGATGGCCTGTCCGTGGACGAGCTGGAGGCGCGGATCGCTCGCCTGAAAGGGGAAATCGCGCAGTGCGAGGAGCTCGTCGCGCGAAAAAAAGCCCACCGCTCGGCCGCCGACGGCCTGTTCGGCGGCCCGCCGACGTCGTAGATCAACCCTACCTGAAGGGGCAGGCCCGAGGTTTGCACAGATGCGCGGCATGACCGAGACGACCCCGCCCGAAGCCCGCCCCGCCGCGCCCGCGCTCGACGCCGAGCAGGTCCGCCGGATCATGGAGTTCGCCCGATCGGAAGTGTTCGATCGGACCTATGCCGAGGGCATGGGCCTCGTCGAGGAGACGGCCGCCTACCTGGACGGCCCCGGTCGCGCCGCCTCCAAGCGCCTCTCCCGCACCGCCGCGCTCGCCTATGCCGGCGAGAGCATGCGCCTCACCACCCGTCTGATGCAGGTCGCGTCCTGGCTGCTCGTCCAGCGCGCCGTGCGGGACGGGGAGATCCAGATCCGCGACGCCGCCGACGAGAAGTACCGCTTCTCCGCCCGTCGCCGCCCGGATGATCCGTTCGCCGCCGCCGATGAACTGCCCGGCGAGCTGAAAGAGCTGATCCGTCAGTCGGAAAGCCTGTTCGAGCGGGTCCGCCGCCTCGACGAGACGATGTACGACCCCAAGGCGCCCGAAGAGGCCCCGGCCGGCGCCGCCGCCCAGCTCGCGCGCCTGCGCGACGCTTTCGGCGGCTAAAGGGCCGGCCGGCCAACTTGCCGCGCCTGCGCCCTCACTCCATCCCTCAGACGCAAAAAGCCCCCGCGGTGACCGCAGGGGCTCGAAAGATCGGCCTTGCCGGCGCGATCACTTCTTGCGCGTGAAGCCGCCGAACTTGTCGTTGAACTTCGCAACGCGGCCGCCGCGGTCCATGTTGACCTTGCTGTCGCCGGTCCAGGCCGGGTGCGACTTCGGATCGATGTCGAGCGCCAGCGTCACGCCCTCTTTCCCGTAGGTCGAGCGGGTCTTGTAGGTCGTCCCGTCCGTCATCTGAACGGTGATGAAGTGGTAATCGGGATGACCTTCGGACTTCATGATCGGCTCGCCAGGTTGCGGGCAAAAAGGGGGCGGGAACCGCCGCGAAGCGGGGCTGATAGCCGAAACGGCCCTTCGGGGCAAGGCCCAGAGATCCGCGAGGGGGGCGGCTCCGCCCCTGGACGTGCGGTCGGTCTCGCCGCGTTGGCCGCCTGCGCGCCCATACTTGAGTGGTTATCCATCTTTTCCGTGGCCGTGCGGTCACGCTCGGGCCGAATTGCGAAGCCCGGGCGCATAAGCGGTTGCGCGCTGGCGCGCCCCCGCCACATGAGCAGGCACGTAGGGCGCGGGGCCCTTCACTTCAGAACGAGGTAGTCATGACGCAGAAGTCGGCCGCGACGCTTATGGCGTGCGCGAGTTTGTTGGCGTTGGCGTGCGCGTTTGCTCCGGTTCCGGCGTTTGCCCAGACGGGAACGCCCTCGGCCAGCGGCGTCGGCGTGGCCGGGATGGGCGAAGTGATCGTCACTGCCCGCAAGAAGGAAGAATCCGCCAAGGACGTTCCGTCTTCGGTCACGGCGCTTTCGGGCGCGACGCTCGAGGCGGTTTCCGCCGGCGGCGCCGACATCAGCTTCCTCTCGGCCCGCGTACCGTCCGTGAACGTCGAATCCTCCTTCGGCCGGACGTTCCCGCGCTTCTATATCCGCGGCCTCGGCAACACCGATTTCGACCTCAACGCCTCCCAGCCCGTCTCGCTCGTCTATGACGACGTGGTCTTCGAGAACCCGGTGCTTAAGGGCTTCCCGGCCTTCGACGTCGAGCGCGTGGAAGTGCTCCGCGGCCCGCAGGGCACGCTGTTCGGCCGCAACACGCCGGCTGGCGTCGTCAAGTTCGACTCGGTGAAGCCCACCGAGCAGTTCGACGCCAAGGTTCGGGCCGGCTACCGCACGTTCAACGGCTTCGACTTCGAAGGCGCCGTCGGCGGCAAGATCGCGGACGGCCTCTCCGCCCGCGCCTCGCTCCTCGTGCAGACGCAGGACGCCTGGATCGACAATGGCTTCACCGGCCAGAAGGACTTCACCGGCGACTACCGCGACATCGCCGGCCGCCTGCAGCTTCGCTACCAGCCGAACGCGCAGCTCGACGCGCTCCTGAACGTGCACGGCCGCACCTTCGACGGCACCTCGCAGATCTTCCGCGCCAACGTCATCACGCGGGGGACGACGGGCCTCAACGCGAACTTCGACCGCGACAAGGTCTTCTATGACGGCGGCGCCGGCAACAACCAGTCGCTCGACACCTACGGCGTGACGGGCCGCGTCACCTATGATTTCGGCGACGTCGTGATGACGAGCGTCACCGGCTACGAGCACGTCGAGTTCTTCGGCCGGGGCGACATCGATGGCGGCGCGGGCGCCGCTTTCCTGCCGACCGGCTCGCGTCCGGGTCTCATTCCGTTCCCGGCGCAAACGGCCGACGGCATCGACGGCCTCGACCAGTGGAGCCAGGAGCTCCGCTTCGCCAGCGACGGCTCTGGACCGTTCTCGTGGCTTGGCGGTCTCTATTACTTCAACGAGGACGTGACGATCTCGTCCTATGACTACGACACCTTCGCGCCGGGCCAGCCGCAGGACGGCTTCGCCCAGCAGAACCAGAAGACGGAAGCCTGGGCGCTGTTCGGCTCGGCCTCCTACAAGGCCACCGACAAGCTGACTCTCACCGCCGGCCTGCGCTATTCGGACGACAACAAGGACTTCCGCGGTCGCCGCACGCAGAGCCCGTTCGGCGCGCCGAACATCACGCGCGCGGTCTCCGTGGGCGACTCGGCGGTGAGCTGGGACGTGTCGGCGGTCTATGCGCTCTCCGATACGACCAACGTGTACGGACGGATCGCCCGCGGCTTCCGCGCCCCGTCGATCCAGGGCCGCATCCTGTTCGGCGATGACGTGACGACGGCCAACTCCGAGTTCCTGACGTCCTACGAAGCCGGCGTGAAGGGCTCGGCCTTCGAGCGCCGCCTGCTCGCGGACGTGTCGGTCTATACCTACACGATCGACGACCAGCAGCTCACGGCGGTCGGCGGCGGCCAGAACTTCAACCGCCTCGTCAACGCCAAGGAAGGCCGCGGCTACGGCTTCGAAGCCGATCTGCGCGCACGCCCGACCGAGAACCTCACGCTCTCGGCCGCGTTCGGTTACAACAACACCGAGATCAAGGATCCGGCGTTGGGCACGCAGCCGTGCGGCGCGCCTTGCACGGTCACCAATCCGGTGGTCGGCGGCATCGTCCGCATCAACGGCAACAGCTTCCCGAACGCGCCGGAATGGACGGGCTCGTTGACGGCCGAATACGTCTACCCGCTCGCGAGCGGCGCGCGCCTGTTCGCGTTCACCGACTGGGCCTACAAGGGCGACACGAATTTCTTCCTCTACGAGAGCAAGGAATTCCGTGAAGACGGCTACTGGGAAGGCGGCCTGCGCGTGGGCTACGAAACCGCCGATGCGAAGAAGCAGATCGCGCTCTACGGCCGCAACATCACCGACGAAGAACGCCTCGTCGGCGGCATCGACTTCAACAACCTCACCGGCTTCGTGAACAACCCCCGCATCTGGGGCATCGAAGCCAGCCTGAAATACTGATCGACGCTCGTCCCGTCGGAAGAGCCTGGGGCGCCGGAGCAATCCGGCGCCCTTTTCTTTGGGGCTCGACGACGCGGATCGTGGCGCCCAGCCTGAGCAGCGCGCATCTCGCCCGCGAGGTGCGTAAGTCCGATCGTGAGGGATGGCACGCTATGACCTGATCGCCGTCTACATCGTCGCGAGCCGTCGCAACGGGACACTGTACGCTGGCGTAACCAGTGACCTTCTCGCGCGGGGGCTTGAGCACCGCGAACGCCGCGGCTCGGAGTTCGCTGCGAAGTATGGTTGCACGAGGCTCGTCTGGTGGGCGCAATTCGGCGACATGCAAGCCGCGATCGCCGCAGAGAAGAGGATCAAGAAGCTCGGGCGGCGGGCAAAGCTGGCTCTGATCGAAGGGGCGAACCCGGAGTGGCGCGACCTCTACGAAGATTTCCTGCTGCCGCCCTAACCTCCGTCATCCTCGCCCGAGCGGCGCGAGGGCGGGGATCCAGAGAGTATGCGTCCACGTCTGGATCCCCCGCGGCTTCGCCGCGGAGGATGACGGGCGGAGCGGGAAGGATCGCGCTGCCGTCCTGCCGTCCGTCATCCTCGCCTGAGCGCAGCGAGGGCGGGGATCCAGAGTCGAGGCGCGCACGGTTGGACCCTCCGCATCTTCGCCGCGGAGGATGACGGGCGCGCCACCAACCGGCCAGCTCACCCCGGCTCGAGCCCCACGGCTCCCACGGCCTCGACCTGCCGCGCTTTCACCGCGTCCACGTCGAACCCATCGATCTGCGCGTTGAACATCTCGTAGAAGTTCAGCTCCGCGCGCAGGTGCAGGAACGCTGCGCCAAGCCCGATCGCCGCGCGGTCCATGAAGACGAACTCGCGCGGCACCTTCACGGGGCCGTGCGCCTGCAGTTCGTCCTTCACGCGCATGATCTCTTTGCGGCCGTATTCGCCGGGCGCCACGCCGTCCGCGGCGGTGCGCACGCGGTCGTCGAGCATCGGGGCGTAGATGAAGCGCGCCCAGATCGTCAGCGCCTCCACGGCGGGGCGCGACAGATCCCCGAAGCCCCAGTCGCGATAGGCTTCGGCGACGGCGTCCATGTCGTCTCGCTGCAACGCGCGATAGAGCCGCACGACGCCGAGCACGAAGCGCGGCGGGAAGATCCGGACACAGCCGAAATCGAGCAGGTTCAACTGCGCTGCGCCGTCGGTGAAGGTGTAGTTGCCGAGATGGGGATCGCCGTGGATCACGCCGTAATGCGCCATCGGCCCCCACCAGGCCTGGAACAGCAGTTCCGCGATCCGGTTGCGCACCGCCTGCGGCTCGTCGAGGAAGCTGCGCAGCGGCCGCCCGTCGAGCCACGTCATCGTCAGGAGCCGCTTCGTCGACAGCGCGGGAATGGGCTCGGGCACGCGCACTTCGGGATGGTCGGCGAGCATCCGGCGATAGAGCGCCATGTGGCGCGCCTCGCGCTCGTAGTCGAGCTCCTCCCGCAATCTGTCCGTCAGCTCGATCGTGATCTCGGAGGGATCCACGACCTTGCCGAAGCGCCGGTACACGCCGACGAGATTGTTGAGCTGCGTGATGTCGGCCTCAACCGCGCTCGCCATCTCCGGGTACTGCAGCTTGCAGGCGAGGGCCGCGCCGTCGAGGCCCGTTGCGCGGTGCACCTGTCCAAGCGAGGCGGCCGCGATCGCCTCGCGCTCGAAGCTCTTGAACTTCGTGTCCCAGTCCGCCCCGAGTTCGCCGCGCATCCGGCGCTGCACGAAGGGCCAGCCCATCGAGGGGGCGTTGGTCTGCAGCTGGGCGAGCTCGTCGGCGAACTCCTTGGGCAACAGGTCCGGGATGGTGGCCATGATCTGCGCCACCTTCATCAGCGGGCCCTTGGAGCGCCCGAGCGCGGCCTTGATGGCCACCGCCATCTGCCGGTCCGCGTCGTCGCCGCCGAACAGGCGCGCTGCGCCCACCGCCGCGGCGGCGCCCGCCACGTTGGCGCCCACCGTCGCGATGCGCCCCATGCGCGCCGCCAACCGATCCCGTTCGGGGTCTTTACTCATCGTCAACGATCCGGAGCGATCCCTGCCGCGCCAGGGCGGCGCGGCCTTCTGCGAGGCGCCATATAGATGGGGCCGGCGCGCCGAAGGTCGACCCTTCCTGCGGTCGCACCCGAAAATCTTGTGCCATTTTAACGCGCCCTTGACCCCCGGCGCCTATCGTCACCCCCAACAGATCGCCGGATAGCGGCGACGGGGTGTCAAAAGATGACGAAGACGATCCTGGTCGTTGACGACGACCCGGCGCAACGCCGCCTCTTGCAGGCTGCCGTGGAGCGCGCCGGCTACGCCTCCAAAACCGCCGCCGACGGCCCGTCCGCGCTCGCACAGTGCGATACGGTCGATCTCATGCTGCTCGATCTCGTCATGCCCGGCATGACCGGCATGGACGTTCTGGCCGACATCCGCACCCGTCGGCCCGAGCTGCCGGTGATCGTGCTCACGGCGTCCGGCGGCGTCGACACCGTCGTCAAGGCCATGCAGGCCGGGGCGGCCGACTTCTTCGTCAAGCCCGCAAGCCCGGAGCGGATCGTCGTCTCCATCCGCAACGCGCTGGAAACGTCCGGCCTCAAGGCCGAAGTGACGCGCCTGAAGAAGAAGGCCGTCAACGCCCTCGGTTTCGAGGACATGGTCGCCGACGCCCCCTCGATGCGCCCCGTCGTGCGCATGGGCCAACGCGCCGCGACCTCCAACATCCCGGTGCTGATCCTCGGCGAGAGCGGCGTCGGCAAGGAAGTGCTGGCGCGCGCCATCCAGAGCGCGAGCGAACGCGCCGGCCGCCCGTTCATCACTGTGAATTGCGGCGCGATCCCGGAAAATCTCGTCGAGAGCATCCTGTTCGGGCACGTCAAAGGTGCCTTCACCGGCGCAACGGACAACCACGCCGGCAAGTTCGTCGAGGCGAATGGCGGCACGCTGTTCCTCGACGAGGTCGGCGAACTGCCGCTCGATGCGCAGGTGAAGCTGCTGCGCGTGCTGCAGGAGAGCGAAGTCGATCCCGTCGGCGCCAAGCGCCCGGTGAAGGTCGACGTGCGCATCATCTCCGCGACGAACAAGGATCTCGCCAAGCTCGTCGCCGAAGGCCGCTTCCGCGAAGACCTCTACTACCGCCTCAACGTGTTCCCCATCGAGGCGCCGCCGCTGCGCGAGCGCCGCGAGGACATCCCGAAGCTCGTGTCGCGCTTCGTCACGCGCTTCAATGCGGAAGAGGGACGCGCCATCCGCGGCTGCGCCGCCGAGACGATGGCGATGCTCCAGGAGTTCGATTGGCCCGGCAACGTGCGCCAGCTCGAGAACGCCGTGTTCCGCGCGGTGATCCTGTGCGAAGGCGATCTTCTGCAACCGGACGATTTCCCGCAGATCGCCGGCACGCGCCGCGTCGCGGCGCTCGAGCCCGCCAATGACGGCCACCCGCCGATGCTCGGCGCTCCGGCGAACGACAGCGCGCCGGTGGAGCGGTTCACGCTGCCGCAGGCGTTTGCGAGCTTCGCGCCGCCAACACCGCCCGTCCCGGTCTATGACGACCGCGGCCACGTGCGTCCGCTCGAGGCGATCGAACGCGATCTCATCCAGCTCGCGATCGATCACTACGCGAACCACATGAGCGAAGTGGCGCGCCGTCTCGGCATCGGCCGCTCGACGCTCTATCGCAAGCTGCGCGAATACGGGCTGGACGAGGGCGGCGCCGAGAAAGTCGGCTGACCGCAATCCCGGTGAAGGCGAACCCCGGCGCTCAGCCGGGGAACGTCTGCGCGCCGATCTTGATCATCTTGGCGCCTTCGAGCCGCCAGCAGCCGATGCTCTCGCCGCCCTGGATGTAGCAAAACATCGGGCTCTTGGCCGCGCGCAGCTTTTCGTAGGCGGCGCGATCGACGCCGTCTTCCGGGATGAACGGGAACTCGCCGTCGGGGCCGTCCGCGCCCTTGTCCCAGGCGGGTAACGCGCCCGTGTCGGCCATGTCGACGCCGGCGTCGAGAACCGCCGCCAAGCCCTTCGACATCGCCTCGACCGTCGTCGCGTCGCGCAGTTCGAACGTCGTTGCGGCAGGCAGCACTTCCTCATGGACCACGGCGCCATCGGGCGCTGCGACCTTCAACGCCGCCTGCGCCTCGGCGCAGGTCGCGCCGGTGGTGGCGATGGTCACCGCATAGCTCACGCCGCCGGCCGTCCAGGTGCGCGCCGCGCTCGCCGCGCAATCGGCGGCGGCCTGCGGCGCGGGGGCGGGCTCGGTCTTCGCGGCCGGCGGGCTGCACGCCGCCAGCGCCACGGCGAGACCCAAGCCTGCTGCGGCGAGCGCCGAACGGAAAGCGGACTGCGACACGGACATCTCCCTGACCCCTCGGTCGAAACTCGCCGCAAGCTTTGACCCAAGCCGGGCGCGAACGCCACCCCGCTCTCGACTCTCGCGCCGCCCCGCGCCATACGGCGGGCAGGGAGACCGCCATGATCCTGAAATCGGCCGGCGTTGGCCTGCTCTTGTGGCTCGTCGCCACCCTCGCGATCCGCTTCTTCGGCCAGCTCGTGTTCTTTCCGGGCGACATGCAGATGCTGATCCTGCTCGTCGCGACGCCCATCGTCGTCGTGCCGCTCACGGTGCTGGTGCTCGGCCTGCTGGGCGAGGCGCCCTCCGATCGGGCGGAGGCGGCCATCGGCCTCGCCTTTCCCGGCATGCTGCTCGACGCCATTGCCGTGAACGAGTTCGAGACGGTCTTTCCCAATCTCGATCCGACGCTCGCCGGCTCGTTCGGCGCTGTGATGCTGGTCGGATATGCCTCGATCCTGCTGACCGGCCTCTATCTCACGCGGCTTGCGCCGAAGGACGAGCGGCTCTGAGGCCCCCGGCGCCTGCCGATCTCTCCCGTCGCGCCGCGCTTGCCGCCGGCCTCGGGCTTGCGGTCGGCTGTGCATCGGTCGAACCTGAGCGCGGACGAGGGAAGACACCGATGACCGCGCGACCGATCGTCATCGCCCATCGCGGCGCGAGCGGGGAACGCCCCGAACACACCATGGCCGCCTATCGGCTGGCCATCGCGCAGGGCGCCGACTTCATCGAGCCCGACCTCGTGCCCACGAAGGACGGCGTGCTCGTCGCCCGCCACGAGAACGAGATCAGCGGCACCACGGACGTCGCCGACCGTCCCGAGTTCGCGGGGCGGCGAACGACGCGCGTGGTGGACGGCCAGAGCGTCAGCGGCTGGTTCGTCGAGGACTTCACGCTCGAGGAGATCAAGACGCTGCGTTGCCGCGAGCGCCTGCCGCAGCTGCGCCCGCAGAACCGCGAATACGACAACATCGAAGCGATCCCGACCTTCGCCGAAATCCTGGACCTCGCGTTGGCGGAAAGCGTGCGCGGCGGCCGCTCGATCGGGGTCTATCCCGAACTAAAGCACCCGACCTATTTCGCCGCCCGCGGCGTGGACGTCACGATCCCGCTCGTCGCGGACCTGAACCGCAACGGCTTCGACCGCCGCGATTCGCCGGTGTTCGTGCAGTGCTTCGAGCTCGGCACGCTCCAGAAGTTGCGCAGCATGACGAGCGTGCGCCTCGTTTTCCTGATGGACGTCGAGGGCCGGCCCGCCGATTTCGTCGCCTCGGGCGATCCCCGCAGCTACGCCGATTTTCTCGCAATGCCGGCGTTGCGCGCGCTGCGGCGCGTGGTCGACGGCATCGGCCCGCACAAGGGCCTGCTGATCCCGCGGGACGCGACCGGCGCCTCGCGCCCGCCAACGGACCTCGTCGGCAAGGCGCATGCGGCGGGGCTGCTCGTGCATCCCTGGACGTTCCGCGCCGAGAACGTCTTCCTCCCCACCGAATTGCGCCTCGGCGATCCCGCCGCGCCGGAATATCAGCGCCAGCACGGCCTTCTGCAGGTCGAGCTGAAAACCTTCCTCGCACTCGGCATCGACGGCATGTTCTGCGACTTCCCCGCCGCCGCCCTCGCCGCAAGGACCTGACATGAGCTCTGACGTTTCCACCGCCGGCGCGCCGCCGGTGCTCGTGCGCGTGGACGGCCGCGTCGGCCGCCTCACGCTCAACCGCCCCGAAGCGCTGCACGCGCTGACCACGCCGATGTGCGTGCTGATGATCGATGCGCTCTTGGCCTGGCGCGACGATCCCGCCATCACCGTCGTGCAGATCGACCATACCGGCGCGCGCGGCTTCTGCGCCGGCGGCGACATCCGCATGCTCGCCGAAAGCGGCGCCGCCGACGGTCGCGAGGCGCGCGCCTTCTTCCACACCGAATACCGCCTCAATGCGCTCTTGCAGGGCTACCCAAAGCCGGTGGTCGCGCTGATCGACGGCGTGACGATGGGCGGCGGCGTCGGCATCTCCGTGCACGGCCCGTTCCGCATCGCCACCGAGCGGACCGTGTTCGCTATGCCGGAAACCGGCATCGGCCTGTTTCCCGACGTCGGCGGCGGCTGGTTCCTGCCGCGGTTGCCCGAAGCCGAACTCGGCACGTGGCTGGCGCTCACCGGCGCGCGGCTGAAAGGGCAGGCGTGCGTGTCGGCCGGCGTCGCCACGCACTATGTGCCGAGCGAACTGCTCGACGCCGTGCGCGCGCAGATCGCCGGCGCCGCCGCGACGGACACGCCGCTCGCGGCGTTACGCTCCGGCCTCGCCGCGCTCGATGAATCCTCCGGCGCGCCCGCCGCGCCGGCCGGCCTCGCGGCGAAGTTCTTCGGCTTCGACACCGTCGAGGCGATCGTCGCCGCGCTGGAGGCGGATTCCGGCGAGTGGCCGCAGGCCCAACTCGCGGCGCTGCGCACCAAGTCGCTGCAGACCATGAAGGTGGCGCTGCGCCAGCTGCGCGCGGGCGCGCGCATGACCCGGTTCGCCGACGTGATGCGCATGGAGTACCGGATCGGCGCGCGCGTCGTCGCCCGTCACGATTTCCAGGAAGGCGTGCGCGCGGTCATCATCGACAAGGACAACGCCCCGCGCTGGAGTCCCGACACGCTTGCGGGAGTCACGGACGCGCTGCTCGACGAGATTTTCGCGCCGTTGCCGGATGCGGAGGAGTGGACGCCGCTGTGAGCGGATCGCGCGGCTTATGACAGGAGGGCGTGCGCAAGACGCCTGCCATCCAAACCCAACCTGTCCGTCATCCTCGACGCGCTGTAGGCGCGTCGGGGATCCAGAACTGCACTAGGGCCTCTGGATCCCCGACCTCGCTTTGCTCGGTCGAGGATAACGGAAAACGGGAGTGAGGGAGTCTGGTCTGACGCCCCTCGCGGGCGAGATCACGCCGCGCGCGGCGGCTGCGCCAGGCGGTTGAGGATCGGGCTCTGCGCCTTGACGATGTCCTTCTCGATCATCACGCGCTGCGAGGCGTCCGGCATGATCAGGAGATGGATTTCGGCTGCGCCGAGCGCTTGCGCCGCGGCCCACACGTCATGGCGAGCGAGGCTTTCGGCGAGGCTGTGGGTCTGCGAGATGTAAAGGGCGATGGGGCCGCCGGCCTCCATCGTCGGGTAGTCGCCGGGCTTCACGAACATGTAGATGCCGCCGACGGGCTCCCAGGCGCGCTTCGTCCGGGCCACATCGAACTCGTACCAACGTCCGCTCGCGCCTTGCCACGAAAACAGCATCTCGTCGTCCCATCGTCCGGCGCCGCATCGACCTGAATCGCGGCGGCGGCGTCACAGGTTCGACATATCATCACCACACGCGCACGGAAGAGGGCGGCGCATCGCCCACTGCCGAATTTTGGGGACAGCCTGTGCGCCGCTAGGGCGTCCATTCCGCCGATCGAACCCCAGCCGCCTCGAAATAGGGCCGCCAGAACAAATCTCTCGCATCCCGCTGGCGCGCGCCGCGGTCGGTGCGTTCGAGCTGTACCACCCGCACCACGGCGCCGTTCAAATCCGCGACAGGACGCAAGCCCGCCTCCGATGCGCGGAAGGTTTCGAACGTCGCGCCGGCGGCGTAGAGCGAAAACACGCCGGGCCGGTTCTCCATCATGTCGGAGACGAAGAGCCAGTCCCGCCGCAGAGTGGGCGTCCGGGCCGTCTCAGAGGCCGCCAGCATGCGCAACGCCTCCGTCACCGGCGCCGTGTCGCCCGGGCGGCCCGCGGCGGCGGCCGTCGCGGCGTCCGCGTAGGCGGAGTCGAACGCCTCCACGGCGCTCATCTCCATTCGGGCGGGCGCGCAGCGCGAGAACAGGATTGCGGCGCGCGCCGGATCAGCGTCCGTCGGCGCCGCGATCGTGATCCGATCGCCCCCCGCAAGCCCTGCGCGCGCCTCCCGCAGCGCGGCCGCCGCGCGCCGGCGTTCGCGCGGGTCGTAGTCGCCGGCGACGTCGACCAACACGATGAGGTGCCGGGCCGGCGGCGTCGTGCGCGCGCATCCCGTTGCGGGATCGAGGTTGCCTGCGCCGGAGCGCCACAAAAACCATGCGCCCGCCGCGACCGCGGCGATCAGCACGGCCACGGTGATGGGGAGCCATGCGCCCTGACGTTTGCCCGCCATGCCGATCCCCGATCGCCGCGCCCCGCGCGCGGTCTCACGGCGCCGGTATCGGCCGACGCGGACGCATGCTCAAGCCCCGGACGAACGGTCCGTCGCTCAGAATCGGAAGCTGCCGCCCAGTCCGAAGATCCGCGAGTCCGCGCACCCGAGAGCGGTGGCGGGCTCCCGTGGTTCCGCGTAAGGAGACGCGCCATGACCGCCGCGCCCGATCTCGCCTCGCTGTTGACGCATGCCGCCGCCATCGCGCGGGACGCCGGCGCAGCCCTGCTCGACCACCGCGCCGCCTGGGCCACGATCGACGACGTGCAGGGCCGCGAAGTGAAACTCGCCGCCGATCGCAAGGCGGAAGATCTCATCGTCGCACGGCTGCGCGCGCTCGCGCCCTACAAGATCCTCTCGGAAGAGACGGGCTGGATCGCCGGCGGCGAAGAGGGGGCCTATGCCTGGGCGCTCGATCCGCTCGACGGCAGCGTGAACTATCTCCAGAACTTCCCGCATTGGGGCGTGTCGATCGCGTTGCTGCGCGACGGCGATCCCGTTCTCGGCGTCGTGCATCTGCCGGCGCTCGACGAGTGCTTCGTCGGCGCCGTCGGCTTCGGCGCGACGCTCAACGGCCGGCCGATTTCGGTGTCCACGGTCGACCATCCCGGTCGGGGCGTGCTCGTCACCGGCATCCCCGCCCGCGCCAAGACGGACGAGGCCGGCTTCTCCGCGTTCATGAGCAGCATGCTCGCGTGGCGCAAAGTGCGGATGATCGGCTCGGCGGCGGCGGCGTTGGCCTATGTCGCGGCGGGGCGCGCCGACGCCTATCGCGAGACCGGCGCGATGCTGTGGGACGTCGCCGGCGGCTGCGCGCTGGTGAAGGCCGCGGGCGGCGCAGCCACGATCGAAGGCGCCGCGCTCGACGCGCCGCTCCTCGTGCGCGCCGGCAACGGGCGCGTCGGCGTCTAGCAAATCAAAGAAACCCCGCGCGCCGTCTCAGGCGGCCAGGCGCATCGCCGCCTGGTCGATCGCCGCTGCGAGGCGCACCGCCGCCGCGCCGGCTTCGCCGGGCGCTGCGCAGGGCGCGATGCCCCGCGCCGCCGCCAGGAACGCGTCCACGCTCATGCCGAGCGGATCGGGCGCGAGATCGGCGAAGTTTTCGTTGAGCGCGAGGCCGCTCGCGTTGCGCATCGTGCGCGTGAGGAAATCAATCTGCACGGCGCCCGTCGCGAACTCCGCCCGCATCGTGCGGCGGCGCGCGGGGGCAACGCGGCTCGCCACCAAAGTCGCCGAGCCGGCGGCGAAGGTGAGGCGCGCCTCCACGCTGTCCCACAGGCCCGGACGGCCCGTCGCTTCCGCTTGGATGGCGAGCGGCGTGGCGCCGAAGACCATCGCGATCAGGTCGAGGTCGTGGATCATGAGGTCGAGCGTGACGGAGACGTCGAGGCCGCGGCCGCTCGGCGGGCCTTCGCGAACGCTCTCGATGCGCAGCGGCGGCTGCGGCGTGCGCAGCAGGCCGATCGCGTCCATCACGAACCGTTCCTGGTGGCCGGCCTGCAGCACGACGCCGTTGCGATAGGCGAGGCGCACGAGGCGCTCGGCGTCTTCCGGCGTCGCGGCGAGCGGCTTTTCCACGAGCACGTGGCGGCCGGCCTCGAGCGCCTGGGCTGCGGCGGCGGCATGAGTCATGGCGGGGGAGGCGACGATCAGGGCGTCGCAGTCGTCGATGAGATCGGCCAGCGAGCCATAGGCGCGGCCGCCATGCTTCCCGGCGATCGCGTCGGCGCGCGCCGGATCCGGATCATAGACGCCCTGGAAGGCGCTGCACGTGGCGGCTGCGAGCTTGCCCGCGTGGTAGTTGCCGAACGCGCCGGCGCCGACCACACCGGTCCGCAGCACCGCCGCGGCGCCGTGACCTGCTCCCTCGAGGTCGGGGGCCGATCGCCCGTTACTGAACCCGAAACCGTCCATCCCCGCCGTACTCCGATCCCGCCCGACCAGTCCTCGGCCCGCAAAGGCGGACCCCCGCCGCACGCACGGTTCCCCTCCCGTGATTGTGCAGCGCAGTAACTCGCTTTTGTGGCGTCTCGGGACAAGCCTGAGCCGCATCAATGTTTCTTTCGCTCTGTTGCATTGCCCGCTGACGCACCGGCCCTGACTGCGGCCCGCGCAACGTCCATTCCCCCTGGCGCGGCTGCGCGAAGCGCCCCAGTCTTGGTGGCCATGACGTCGTTGTTCCCCGCGCTCCCGGTATTCATGGACCTGGTCGGGCGGGCCGTGGTGATCCTCGCGGGCGACCGGCATGCGGCCAAACTGGCGGCGGACTGCGTCCGCGCCGGGGCCGGCGTCACCGTCATCTGCGCCCGTCCGGGCCCCGAAATGGAGACGGTGGCGGGCGTGCGACTTATCCGCCGGAACTGGCGCGCTGTCGATTTCCGCAACGCCGCGCTCGTGGCGGCCGGCTGCGACGAGCGCCGCATGGCCCGCGCGCGCGCCTCCGCCAAGGCGGCGAAGGCCGTGTTCATGGCGCTCGACAGCGGCCCCGGCGCGGACGTCACCGTCGGCGAAACGGCCGCCATTGGCCCGCTCACGATCGGGCTTGCCGGCGCCGGTCTTCCTGGGCCGCTGCTCGCGCTGTTGCGCGCGCGCGTCGAAGCCGCGGCGCCGACCGGGCTCGCGCCGTTCCTCGACGCTGCCGTGCAGGCGCCCGATCCCGGTGTGTTCGGCTCGGCGGCGACCATGCGGTGGGCGGCTGCGCTGGCCGCTGCGCTCGACGTCGTCGAAGGCCGCGCGGCGGCGCCGAAAGACTGGAGCGCGTTCATTGCCGCGCACCTCGTCGATCCCTCATCAGTCATGAGGAAATAACCGATAATTCATGCATGTGTCGGCGCGGCCACACGACTTGTTGCAATGCATTCGTGATCTCGCAACCGCTCGACGCGCGCACGGTGGGCCGTTAATCACCAGCACGACTCGACGCGTTAGGGGTCCGTTAGGGCCTTTGCTCAATGAAGCGCGCTTAACTTTATTGTTCCGAATTCCCAGGGAGGGTTGTTCAGATGGCGGGCATTTCTGGCCGTAAGTTCTGGTTGTTTGCGGCTGCAGCGAGCGCTGCGCTCGTGACCGAAGCGGCCGCGCAGCAAGCCGCTGCGGCGAACGAAGACATCATCGTCACGGCCACGCGCCGCGAAGCGCGCCTGCAGGACGTTCCGGTCGCCGTCACGCCGATCACGGCGCAGATGATCCAGAACTCGGGCATCCGCGACGTCCAGGATCTGACGAGCGTCGCCCCGTCTCTGCAATTCAACGTGTCGGAAAACGAAACGTCGGCCACGGCGCGTCTGCGCGGCATCGGCACGCAAGGCTCGAACCCGGGTCTCGAGTCGGCGGTCGGCATCTTCGTCGACGGCGTCTATCGCGCCCGCAACGGCGTCGCGCTGACCGACCTCGGCGAAATCAGCCAGGTCGAAGTCCTGCGCGGCCCGCAAGGCACGCTGTTCGGCCGCAACACGTCGGCCGGTCTGATCTCGATCCGCACGGCTGGCCCGGATCTCTCCGCGTTCGGCGGCGATCTCGAAGCGACGTACGGAAACTACAACGAGCAGCGCCTCGCCGGCCACATCACGGGCCCGATCGTCGAGGACAAGCTCGGCTTCCGTCTGTTCGGCGCGGTCGGTAAGCGCGACGGCTTCATCGACGCTCGCTACCCGACGGGCCGTGTGAAGGACTGGAACAACCGCGACGTCTGGACCGTCCGCGGCCAGCTCGAGTTCATCCCGTCTGACGCCATCAACGTCCGCGTCATCGCCGACCTGTCCGAGCGCGATGAAATCTGCTGCGGTGCGAAGGTCTACAACCCGCAACTTCTGAACGGCTTCGTCGGCAACTTCTTCGGCGCGACCGTTCCGCAGGCCGGCGCCGTCGCGGCGTTCGGCGGCTACGGCCCGACCGGGCTCGCCGCGCTCGGCACCGGCGACATCTCCGATCGCTTCGCCTTCGCCAACCGCGACAGCACGCAGAAGCTCCGCGACTCCGGCGTGTCCGCCGAAGTGAACGTCGATCTCGGCGGCGCGCAGCTCACCTCCGTCACGGCCTACCGCGACTGGACGTACGACCAGGGCCAGGACGCCGACTTCTCCGGCGCCGATCTCTGGTACCGTCCGTCGAACGGCCTCTCGGGCTTCGACTTCTCGGTGTGGACACAGGAACTGCGCCTGCAGGGCGACCTGGGCCCGGTCAACTGGCTCGTTGGCGGGTTCTACTCCGACGAAACGCTTGGCCGCCGCGACAACCTCACCAACGGTTCGCAGTTCGGCCTCTACTTCGGGGCGTTGAACTCGCTGTTCGGCGCGCTGAACAACCCGGCGCTCGGCGCGACCGTCGCGAACTCCTTCGTGCAGGACCGCTATCGCCAGGAAGGCAAGTCGCTCGCCTTCTTCACGCACAATATCTGGTCGATCGACGACAAGACCGATCTCACGATCGGCCTGCGCTACACGAAGGAAGAGAAGGACCTCAAGGCGAAGTTCTTCACGTCCTACAACGCGCAACCGGCCTTCGCCGCGACGATCTCCACGCTCGCGGGCGGCGGAACGACGGGCGCCACGGCGGCCTCGCTGTACGCCAACTGCACGACCGCACTGCCGGCTTCGACGTCGCCGCTCGCCGGCCTGACGCCGGCGATCGTCGGCGGTCGCGCGGTGTACTGCATCCCGACTGTGCGCCGCGAACTCGACGCCGTCGGCTACAACCAGTCGCGTGATGAGAACGAGTGGTCTGGCGTCGTGTCGGCCCGCCGTGACATCACCGACAACGCGAGCGCGTATCTCAGCTTCTCGCGCGGCTACAAGGGCGGCGGCTTCAACCTCGATCGCTCGTTCGACTTCGTCATCGCGGGCGGCGCGCCGAACACGTCGTTCCCGGCCGAACTGGTCGACGCCTACGAGTTCGGCGTGAAGACGCAGTGGTTCGGCGGCGACCTGCTGCTCAACCTCGCGACGTACTACAACGAGTACACGAACTTCCAGCTGAACACCTTCAACGGCGTCAGCTTCCAGGTGTCGAGCATCCCGGAAGTCACGTCGCAAGGTGTCGAACTCGACGCGATCTGGCAGACGCCCGTCGACGGCCTGTCGATGCAAGGCGGCCTGGCCTACGTCGAAGCCGAATACGGCGACGACTCGGGCTGGGTGGCGCTGTCGCGCAACCCGCTGAACCCGGCGGCGGCGCCGGTCAACGTGCGCCTGCCGGGCTCGCGTCTGACGAACGCCCCGCTGTGGACGGTCACGAACGCGTTCACCTACAAGAAGAGCATGTTCGGCGATAAGGCCGAAGGCCTCGCGTATCTCGACTTCCGCTACGTGTCCGATCAGGTCACGGGCTCGGATCTCGAGCCGACGAAGGTCCAGCCGGGCTTCTTCCTGGTCAACGCGCGTCTCGGCCTGAGCACGGCGGACGAGCGCTGGGGCATCGAGTTCTGGGGCCGCAACATCACGGACGAGGCCTACCAGCAGATCGCGTTCAACATTCCGCTGCAGGGCAACTCGCGCGGCGCGTTCCTCGGCGATCCGCGCACCTACGGCGTGACGCTGAAGGCGAAGTACTGATCCCGCCCGCCGCACGGCGAGCGTGACGCGACGCCCCGGCTTCGGCCGGGGCGTTTGCATTTGTGCCGACGCGAGGACGGGCAGGGGCTTGACCGCCGCTGCGTCGCCCGGCGCAGTGTCTGGCATGACCGAGATTTCCGATGACGTCCGCGCCTTCCTGGAGGGCATGAACGGTCCGCGCCGGCGCGCACGCCCGCGCATGGCCAACCGCCTGCTCGACGCCGAGCATCAGATCATCGAGGGCGTCGCCACCTGGCGCACCGGGCCTGGCCCCGCCGTGCTGCTCGTGCACGGCTGGGAGGACGACAATTCGCTTTGGGATCCCGTCATCGAGGCGCTCGACCGCACCGCGCGCCCGGTCGTGGCGCTTGATCTGCCGGGCCACGGCTTTTCGCCGGCGCCGATGGGCTCGATGATCGACGTCGCCCGCAGCATCGCCGCCGTCGCCGCCGCCTGCGGCCCGATCGACGCCGTCGTGACGCATTCCTACGGCGCGCCGTGCACGGTCGCCGCCATCGAGACGACGGACTTCGCGCCCGAGCGCATCGTGCTGATCGGCGCGCCGGTTGCGCAGCGCGACCAGATGCAGCGGCGCGCGGAGCGCTACGAAGCGCCGCCCGGCGCCGTCGAGGCGATGATCGCGCGCCTCGAGGCCGCCACCGGCCGGAGTGTCGATTGGTTCGATCTGCGCCGCGCTGCGCACGACATGCGGTCCCGTGCGCTCGTCGTCCATTCGCTCGACGACGACGTCTGCCCCTTTGATCAGGTCCGCGCCGTCGCCGACAATTGGGCTGGCGGGGCAGATCTTCTCTTGGCCGACGGCCTGGGGCACCGGGACGTCGCCCGCGATGCGGACATCGTGGCTCGGATCGCAGACTTCGTGGGCTGACCTTACCCTGCCGCGTCGGGCAGGCCGCACCTACCCCGGCGCGCTTCTGCCCCCCCGTCAAAGCCGCATGCTTCCCTGCGAGTGAGCCCGCTGCGCAATCCGGTTCCCGATGAATCCCTCCCCCAGCGGGGGAGGGTTGGGAGGGGGAGAGCGGGACTGCGCGCCTGGGCGTTAAGCGCCGGCGCGCGCTCTCCCCACCCCAAACCCCTCCACGCTGGGGAGGGGCCTTGTGCTCGTGGCCTGTCGCAGGTGGTTCGCGCGCGGGGGGAACGGCCTGGTTCCGTCCGCCTCCGGGCGTCTCAGCTTCCGCGCTGCTCGCGGCGGGCCAGAAAGGCCAGACGTTCGAACAGCTGCACGTCCTGCTCGTTCTTCAGCAGCGCACCGTGCAGCGGCGGGATGAGCTTGGACGGATCCTTGTTCTTGAGAACGTCCGGATCGATGTCGTCGGTGAGAAGCAGCTTCAGCCAGTCCAGGAGCTCGCTCGTCGACGGCTTCTTCTTCAGGCCCGGCACTTTGCGCATGTCGTAGAAGATTTTCAGCGCTTCCGAGACGAGGCGCTGCTTCACCTTCGGGAAGTGCACCTCGACGATCTTTTGCATCGTGTCTTCGTCGGGGAAGCGGATGTAGTGGAAGAAGCAGCGGCGCAGGAAGGCGTCCGGCAGCTCCTTCTCGTTGTTCGAGGTGATGATGACGATCGGGCGAACCTGCGCCTTCACGGTCTCGTTCGTCTCGTAGACGTAGAACTCCATCCGATCGAGCTCCTGCAGGAGGTCGTTCGGGAACTCGATGTCGGCCTTGTCGATTTCGTCGATCAGCAGCACCGGCCGCTTCTCGGAGACGAACGCCTCCCAGAGCTTGCCCTTCTTGATGTAGTTGCGGATTTCGGTCGCGCGCGGGTCGCCGAGCTGGCTGTCGCGCAGGCGCATGACCGCGTCGTACTCGTAGAGGCCCTGGTTGGCCTTCGTCGTCGACTTGATGTGCCACTCGATCAGCGGCGCGCCCAGCGCCTTGGCGACCTCGACGGCCAGCACCGTCTTGCCGGTGCCGGGTTCGCCTTTCACGAGCAGCGGCCGCTGCAGAGTGACGGCGGCGTTGACGGCGACCTTCAGATCTTCGGTCGCGACATAATCCTGGGTGCCTTCGAAGCGCATGTGAGGTCCTGATCCCGGCGAGTGTGCTGTCGCCGCCAGGGTAGGGCGCCCGGCGCGGCTTGCAAGCTGACGTAGAGGCGCCGGCGGCTGTTTGGAAAGGTTCCGTTAACCGAAGCAACCCAGCAGCGGAGTGGGTATCCAGCGAAGGAAAGGCCAGAACGCCATGCCCTTGAAACTGTCGCTCCGCCCGGGGGAACGCTTCGTCGTCAACGGGGCCGTCGTGCAAAACGGGGATCGACGGTCCGCGCTGGTCCTCCAGAACAAGGCGTCCGTCCTGCGCGAAAAGGACATCATGCAGCCCGAGGAGGCGAATTCGCCGGCACGGCGGATCTATTTCCCCGTCATGCTCATGTATCTCGACGAAGGGAGCCAGAGCGCTCTTTACGGAGAATTTGCCGAGCGCTTGGCAGAATTCATGGGCGCGGTGCGAAACCCCGTGATCTTGACGGAATGTTTGAACATTTCCGCCGAAGTCATGGCCGGTGAGTACTACAAGGCGCTCATGCGGTGTCGAAAACTGATCGTCTACGAAGACGAACGACTTGGGATGGCGGATGTCGATCCAGGCTTATCAACGCGTCAACCAACAGGCTGAACCGCCTCGGGCCACCGAGTACCGCGCGTTCGCCGAGACGACGCGCGGCTTGATCGCCGCCAACGAAAATCGCGCCGACCTGCAATTCGTCATCGACGCCCTGCACAAAAATCGCCGCCTGTGGTCGATCCTGGCGACGGATTGCGCCCAGCCGACCAACGAGCTGCCCCAGTCGCTGCGCGCCGGGATCATCTCCCTGTCCATTTTCGTCGACAAACACACGAGCGCGGTGATCCGCTCGAACGCCGACATCGACGTGCTGATCGACATCAACCGCACGATCATGCAGGGCCTTGCCGGCGACGCCGGTTAAGTCAAATTCACCATAATATAAGTGAAATCCCCAAAGCGGGCCCCAGTTTGGGGAGCTTTTACTAAATCCAATTAGAGACGACCGGCCGCGAAACGCGGTCCCTGGCCCGAATGGCTAGGGATAACTCAGAACCGGGTGTCCTATGACTAGCGTTAACACGAATTATGGCGCGCTCGTCGCGCTCCAATCCCTTCGCTCCACTCAATCGGACCTTTCCGAGGTTCAAGACCGCATCAACACTGGCCTGAAGGTCTCTTCGGCCCGTGATAACGGCGCGGTCTTCGCCATCGCCCAGGACCAGCGTTCGCGCCTGTCGTCCCAGAGCGTTCTGCGTGACGCCATCGACCGCGCGACCGCGACGATCGA